>JACTTZ010000007.1 GCA_015660915.1 Methanomicrobia archaeon
ATGATGTTCAACGTGCCCATACCAGGAGGGAGCACCGGGCACGCGGTAGGCAGCGGGTTGGTAGCAATCATATTAGGGCCCTGGGTTGCAGTCGTAACGACATCAGTGGCGCTCCTCATACAGTGCTTACTTTTCGGTGATGGGGGTATTACGGCTTTTGGAGCGAACTGTTTCAACATGGCTGTCGTCATACCCTTCGTCGCATTCTATGCTTACAAGTTCATCAGCGGAAAAACAGAGATTACCTCAAGGCGAAGAGTCCTGGGAGCGGGGATCGGCGGATGGCTAGGTTTGACGGTCGCTGCTGGCGTCGCTGGTTTTGAGATGGGCATCCAACCCATACTTGAGCACACTGCCGACGGCGTGCCGCTTTACATGCCTTACGGGCTCGGAATAACTGTGCCGGCGATGCTCTTTGGCCATGCGTTTTTCTTCAGCATTCTAGAGGCAATCATTACGGCATTGGCCTTTGGGTACATAGCACGGACTGATCCAACGATTATATTCAACTACAAACGGGCAGTAGAGAAAAGAGAGGGCGTTAGAACAACGTCACCAGCGTGACACGAGGTGACATTCATGGATAAGCTTCTAAGAAATTTGCTGATAGTATTCGTGGTACTGATCGCACTAGTGCCCATCGGCTTGCTTGCAAGTGGCACTGCGTACGGTGAATGGAGCATCGATGAGCTACAGCAGCTAATAGGGTATGTCCCGTCCGGTTACGCCAGTCTGTCCGGTTTCTATCATGCCCCGCTTGATGGTTACGGCTTACCGAGCTTGTCGGATACCTTCGCTGCCCAGAGCGTGGGATACTACCTATCGGCAATCGTAGGAGTAGTTCTCGGCGGAGCGGCATTATTCCTAATTGGAAAAGCAGTAACAAAAGACAAGGGAGACACAACATAGAATAGTGAACCAATAATGAATAGTCGAAAGTCTATTCATTATTCTTCACCTTTTTTTGCTCTACGTGATAAAAAGCTAAAATAGATCATAACAATTTGATAGATTCACGTCTCATTGCCTGCACCACAGGCAGTCTCTTTCTAAAAAATGTAGTTTCTACGATTCAATGCTCGTGATGATTCTCTCCGTCGTGCGAATGCAGATGCTCGTGCATTAGCTTACCGTGCCGGTGCATATGCTTGTGAATCAGGTTTGTGGACGTCAATAATTCAAGATTGTTCATCACTGCGTCACAGTTGGAGTCTGCTTTGACAGTATGATCCTCGCCGAAGACAATGGCCCGTGTGCTTATCTGTTCTACGATGTCTAGATCGTGGGTAGCCGTGATAATCGTTTTTCCCGCTTTAGCCAAATCCTGCAGAAGCTCAATAAGCCACAATTGGCTGCGCGGGTCTAACCCTCCGGTAGGCTCATCTAACAATAGCACGTCGGGGTTAATCGAAAGTATCGAGGCGATGCATACCTTCTTTTTCTCGCCGCCGCTCAGCGTATGTGGAGCCCGGTCCTTTAAACTGGAGATTCCCATCATCGAAATGACCTCCTCAGTCCGCTTCTTGACTTCGGCTTTGGACAGGCCTAGCTGTAGTGGACCAAAAGCGATCTCGTCGAAAACTGTGGAGGAGAACAGCTGGATGTCGGGGTTCTGGAATACGATGCCTACCTTTTTTCGGAAATAGCGACCGAACTCATTGTCCTCGAGCGAGTTGAACGCCTCTTCACTCACCGGTTTACCAAACGCATAAAACTCACCTGACGTCGGGTATACCAGAGCATTCAGTATGGAGAGGAGTGTAGATTTTCCGCTTCCATTGGCTCCCATGATCGAAATCTGCTCTCCTGCTGTCATCGTCAAGTTCACGCTCTTCAACGCCTCGAACTTTCCCAAATACGTGTAAGAAACGTTTTGCAAGTCGAAGATTGTCTCCATGGTATGGCCCTATGTGAGATTCAGATTCTGATGATATTTTGAGAGATCAACGCCAACATCAAGCTGAACGTCAGCACGGTTGCGATCGCGGCGTAGTCCCTTTTATGCACGGCATAGTCGTGCAAGAGTTTCACATCGCCATTAAAACCCCGGGAGACCATAGCGTCGTGAACTTTGTTACTCATGTCCAACGATTTTACGAGCATATAACCAACACGGCCTGCTACCCACCTTTGCTCGTCCCGTACGGACAGACTCCTAATCGTCCTGCTCTTTTTAGCCGTAAAAAAGTCCCTCACTACATCCATAAAGAGAAAGATGTACCTGTAGCACATGTCGAGTGTCAGGACGTACACCTTCGGAACACGAAGCGACCGAAGCGATTTGAAGAGCACGTCACGTTGAGTTGTGAGAAACAGTAGTACGGCGATAGAGACGCACGTAGCCACTCGCAGGATGAACGTGATAGCGAACATCGTGCCCTGTCTGGTGATGTAGATCGTGCTAGGCAGCGCGATCGGTCCAATGTGCGCGCCGGCACCGAGAGTCGCGACGGTGACCAAACTATCGCCTGCCATAAACACATTGAAGAGAATTGGCAGGACAATGATACCCGCAAAAATAGGAACGAATACCCATACGCGCTTGATAAAGAATAATACTTCTACCTTACTGAGGTAGGCGAACAACAAGGTCAATAAGTAAACGGCGAATAGCACCCGGATGTCCCTCGTCAAGCTCACGGCCACAACGAGCACGATAGCTGAGACCAACTTCACGCGGGGATCAAGGCTTTGCAACAAACCATCACGTTTTGCAAAGCCCTCGGAGATAAGACTATCCTGGAAGAAGCTCAGCGCGCCAGAAATCGACTTCTCGACAAAGCTCTTTTTCTTGCCGACATTGACGGCACAACACTGACACGGGCCTATTTCGACCTCTTTCATCCACTCAGGTATCATAGGGGTTGCTGATAGTTAGCGCCAGGCGATATGGTGTTAAGCTTAACATATTTGACGCCCTTAAGCGCCATTATCGTCTCGGTTAGCTCTTTGATGGTCTTGCCTTCACCTCGTAGTATGACCGTTTCTAAGCAGTCATCGTGGTCCAAGTGGACGTGGACGGATGATATGATGAGACCTGCGTACTCGTGCTGTATCTCAGCCAGGTCGTCGACGAGCCCTCGCTGATTATGCTCATAAAGAAGCGAAATAACCCCCAATCGTACTCCGTCGACCTCGTTCATCCATTCATAATGAATGATGGTGTTCCTTATAGCGTCCCGAATCCCCTCAGAGCGCGAAGAATAGCCGCGCTTTTTTGTGATCTCGTCAAACCGACCCAAAAGACGCTCCGGGAGGGATATACACGTGCGCACTAGTCCTTGGTCCATTAACCCACCTCCTTACTTGTAATACTTCTGTCAATAATAGTAACACTTCAGCCGTAAAAAGTGTTTCTATTGCACAGCTTTGGGGAACGCTTCACCCACTATGTTGTGCTCTGAATGTCACCCGTTTTTTAACAACAGACTTCAGTAATACGATCTCCAGCTGCAAAAGCAAAGTGCCCGCCCAGAGGTCGAACTCGAAAATGCTCGGTGCGCACAGTACCGGGTTCGGTCGCTATGCTTCCTCCGGAAAGCTTCGCGTTACGCGACAGTTACGACGCGACAAATCAAGCGCGCAGACACAAATGCTGATAACAGGCAGACTATCTTGCTCGACTTTTCCTGCTGAGCAGCAGGAGCACAGCAATTGAGAGTCCTGCTACAGCAGACGCTGCTTCGAATCCCGGAAGTTTGGTCCCTGTGGCACTTTGATTGCCAGAGGTTGCGGTCGAGGTTGAGGTCACCGTCGGAGATGGCGTGGGGGTGACGGCGCTAGCTGGAATGATGTTTCCATAGCTCGCCACTGACTGGACGAGCGGATACTTGTCGCCATAAGCAGAGGGCTGGCTGCCGATCCCGTTGCCTTGAGCCGCGGTCCCGTTGTAGTCAGAGTAATAGTTGCTCATGTAACCAGTTTGCTCAACACTATTGTAGGTATACACCATTTTTTCCGGCGAGTTCAAAATCGCGGCTGACGCGCCTACTATGGCGTTTGGCTGACTGATGAAGTTATTAAGATAAATCTGGTTACCTGTTGCACTGACGATCAGAATTCCGGAAGTCGGGAAGGATTCTGACACTTGTTGAGATATCTGGCCGTTCCTAGCAATCGTGTTAAAGGTAAGCGTGTTGTTGTTGGATCCCGGGCCGAGACGGACGCCAACATTGTCATTGTCGCTCATGGTGTTGTTAGAGATGATGTTTCGAGTTGAGGTGTACAGGGAGATTCCGAAGACGTGATTTGCACTCAGATTATTGCGCGTGATTATATTCGAATCGCCGTAGTTCAAGAAGATGCCGTCCCCAAGAGCGATACCGTTCCCTCTTTCACCAGTTGCGACGTTAGAGGATATGGTATTGTTTGAAGCGCCGTCGCCATACACTCCGTAGCCATTGCCAGCAAGATTGCTGTTACTGATCTCATTCTGCGTGCTATTTGCGAGATATACCGCTCGCACGTTATCCTGTGCGATGACATTCGTCACGACGCACTTCGACACCCCTTGAATCTCTACGCCTGACGCCCCGCCTGTAATCGTCAAGCCGTCGATGCGCACACCAGGGCTTGATAACAGGAAGACGTCTTTGCTCGGATCGGCCGCTTGCACGGTGGGTCGCCCGCTTATGGCTGTGATCGTCAGCTGCTTGTTCACCACGACGTTCTCAGTGTACGTGCCTGGCGCGACGCGCACGGTATCCCCTGGTTTTGCAGCGTCCACCGCTTGCTGAATGGTAGAGAACCGCCCTTGGGCACCCACTGTAAGGTCTGCCGCGCTCGCCGGGATCGCCATAGTAGCGAATAAAATCAGAGCGACAGCCGCAAACAACAACGGATTAAAGACCAATTTCGAATGCTGCATTTGTAAGCCGATTAAACCAGAAGTCACTGGACGCGTTACGCTAGTAATGCGACCCTACATATAAAACTGGCGATTCCTACAAAAATAAGCGGGACGCGATGCGTGTTTTGCTGCGAGCCCGCGTGCTCTTATTCCTGCGATCGGCAACAACAGCCATATATATGACGAATCAGACAAACGACTTCAAGGTGATAGCCTGCTCCCCCCTATTACGTTAAGGCATATCAAGACGCTAACCGATTGCACGGGAATACTTCAACACGCAAAATACGCAATTCCGAACCGATTTGAAGGTTACTGTACTGACGACAACGTCAGAGCCCTGCTTGTGACCGCAAAACACTACAACTTGTTCAAAGATGAGTCGATTTTTGACTTGTTAAGGACTTACCTGGCCTTCACATTTCACGCGCAAAACGACGACGGCACGATGCACAATTTTATGAGCTACCAACGAGACTTTCTCGATTCGGTAAGCGCAGATGATGTCTTAGGAAGAACGGTCTGGGCCTGCGGGTACGTCTTCGGCAGTTTGAGTCTTCCGAGGGGCGTCCGAGAAGCCGCCCGGGTCATATTTGAACAGGCAGCGAAGCACGCGACAAGCAGCTTGTCGCTACGAGGGGTTGCCTACTCCCTTTTAGGGTTCTATCATTCGAGAGCCTTAGTTCACAATGCACAAGAAAGGATCAGAGCGCTTTCAGCTGAAATCCTGCGTTACTACGAGAGTGCGCGAGCCCCCGATTGGGAGTGGTTTGAAGATTTTATGTCATACTCAAACGCCCGATTGCCCCAGGCGATGCTCCTAGCCTACGACGCCCTTGGTGAGCCACCACTGCTTTCGTGCGGCGAAAGCACACTGCATTTTCTATGGGACGAAGTAATTACGTCCAAAGGTGCGATAAACGTGATAGGAAATGACGGCTGGTACGTCCGCGGTCAACATAGGGCCATCGGCGATGAACAGGCGATTGATGTCGGAGCACTTGTCGAGGCGCTCTTAGACGCCTACCGAATCACCGGCAAGGTGGAGTACTACGAAAACGCGCGCACGGGCTTTAGCTGGTTCACTGGCAATAATCTTTTAAACTCCCCCATCTATGACGAGGCCACAGGAGGTTGTTTTGACGGTTTGTCACTCCAAGAAGGCGTAAATCAAAACCTCGGGGCTGAATCAACAATTGCTTACTTGTTATGCAGACTCGCATTTGAAGAGGTCGAAAAGCCTTATCGAAGCGTTTGAAAGTTAAAGATTGCTGCACAAAACGAGAGGCCCAGACAGGCGCTTTGAGTGAAAAGCTCGACAATCAGAACAGCGGAAGATATAAGCCGTTTGTCGCCGCAGACGGTTTGAATTTATGAAGAACCCCCCACCACAAAAGCCGGAAGAGTACGTCAAATCAGCTATGAAAGTGATCGCCGCGAACGTTCAGACTATAGCTGATGAACTAGACTATGCGGAAGTCAATTCACTGGTTAGTGACATTTTAAGCGCACTTCAGAACAAAAAACGAGTTTTTGTCATGGGTGCCGGGAGATCGGGACTGGTCGTCAAGGGCTTCGCAATGCGACTGATGCATTTGGGGCTCAACGTTTACGTAGTCGGAGAGACCGTAACCCCCGCCGTCGAAACGGATGATCTTCTTATCGCCATTTCAGGCTCTGGAGAGACTAAGTCTATCAACGAGATGAGCACCCTTGCAAAGGCCAAAGGTACGCGACTTACTTCAATAACGTCAAATAGAGACTCGACTCTTGGAACCATTTCCGATACCACTGTAATCGTCAAAGGACGTACCAAGGTAAGCGGAATGGACTTTATGGAGCGGCAGGTTATCGGCTCGCATATCTCGTTTGCTCCACTTGGAACAATGTTCGAAATAAGCACGATGATTTTTCTGGATGGTGTGATAGCCGCCCTCATGGAGATAACAAAAAAGAGTGAGGAGGATTTGAAGAGGAAGCACGCGACCCTCGAATGAAAGCGTTCCTTTGTGAGGTCGTTTTAAAACGTACTGCCACGGCGACTACCCTTCCGACACGTGAAGCAAGATGTGCTGAAGTTCGGGCAAGATTAGCGCTTCCATCGCGAGCTTTACGGCGTTTGGAGAGCCTGGAAGACAAAAGATAGCTGTTTTTTCCATAATACCGCTTGAGGCTCTGGTGAGCATAGCTGAAGAGCCGACTTCGTCGTAGCTGATGAGCCTAAATAGCTCACCAAAGCCCGGAATATCTTTTTGAATCATCCGTTGAACGGCCTCAATCGTTACGTCGCGGGGCGCGAGTCCCGTACCTCCTGTCGTGATGATCACATCAACGTCATTAACAACGGTCTTTACGGCTTCAGTAATTGATCGTCCTTCATCCGAGATTAGGGTATAGAGACGCAGCTTGTGGCCAGCATTTTCCAAGAGGTCAATAATGATTCGTCCGGATATGTCTTCAGCCTCTTCCGGCGTTTTAACGCTCCCATATTTCATAAACCTAGAAGTGCTAATCGAGATTACGGCGGCCTCATAACTTTTGTTTGCACCGACCTTATGAGGGTTCCGCGCCCGTTTGCGTTGCATATGCGAGGATTGAATTGATTATTATATAGCATCTCTGACTCGAAGATGTGCGCCTTTCAAAAAAATTGGTTCATGGTTGACAAACGTAATAAGAGAAGTCGTCTAACGTCTAGTTCATGCGTATCCTCGCGTTAGACGTCGGCAAAGGAACCCAAGATCTGCTCCTCTACGATACGAACGTAGTAATTGAGAATAGCGTAAAAATGGTGATGCCCTCGCAAACGGCAATAGTCGCCAAGAGGGTTGAAGCTGCCACGGCACACGGCCGCAGTCTCTTCCTGCACGGAGAGACAATGGGAGGTGGACCTAGCAGCGCCGCTATACGCGCGCACTTGAAAGGTGGCTATTCGGTATTCGCCACGCCGCTCGCTGCAAAGACGCTGAATGATGACCTTAACAAAGTCAGTTCGTGGGGGGTGCAGATCGCAGATAGAAGCCCGCGAGAAGACTGCGTCCAAATAGAGATGAAGGATGTTGATGTGCATGCGTTGCGGTCTGCACTTCAACAATTCGACGTCAATTTGCCCACAGTTTGCGCTGTCGCGTGCCAAGATCACGGCGAGAGCTACGGCAGCAACAGGATTTTTCGCTTTGAACACCTCAAGAACTTGATCGAAAAAGGCGGCAAGCTGACTAGCTTTGCCTATTTCGATGGCAAGATTCCAGATTATCTGACGCGACTAAGAGCGGTATATCGGACATTAAAGAAAGAGAGGATGGAGAGAATTCTCTTGATGGATACTGGTCCGGCAGCGATATTCGGCGCACTGTACGATGATGTTGTGGCGAAGCGCGCGTACGAACCGCATATTATAGTGAATATCGGAAATGGTCATACTCTCGCAGCGATGCTCTATGAAAAAAAGGTTGTTGGCATGTTTGAACATCACACCTCCATGCTAAACACACATAAACTTGACTATCTTCTTTCGCTCTTCATGGATGGCAATTTAACGCAGGAATGGGTTTTTGAAGATGGCGGGCACGGCTGCTACACAAATCAAGATGGATTCTACGAAATAAACCGCGCCTCCAGGGAGCGAGGATTTCACATAACTGTGATAGGGCCTCTACGCGAAATTATGAAAAGTTCCCGACTAAGCCCATATTTCGCGGTCCCGGGAGGCGATATGATGCTCGCTGGTTGTTTTGGATTGATAACAGGTTTTCAAGCTATTGGGTAGCAGCTATTCTTCATTTTGTAACATTTGGATTACCCACACCCCCTGCTTGCACTTCCACGATCCTTGAATCACAATTATCCGCGCGAATTAATAAAAAGATTTATATATTAAATGATTGTTACCCCTACAACATCCTATTTTTTTATTACCATTAATATCATCACATCCGATTTTTTCATTTACAGTAGAAAACATGGGGTGCCGTTAGAAGTGTTTCCAAAGGCAACAAAGGTATGCTCAACAGAAGCACTGAGTATCAACATCTGTACGAAACAACTTTTAGAGCTACTAAGAATTAACCCTTAAAAAGTGTTTTAAAAACAAAAAGAAAAGATTTTTAATGCTATTAGATAACGACCGATATATGTGTAAGATCACTCGAGATACGATGTTGACACCAGTCACAGGAGGTTACAGTGGAAATATTGGCCTTTTCCATAGGAAACAGTGGTTATACTGCACTGGAAACTGAAGTGTAGAAATCATAAAGTTTATTTACTTACGTTTCCACTTAACGGTAAGCAGCGCGGATAGCCCTGAGTAGTCAGTTATCTTTTGCGAAGAAAGCAGTGCCTCCAGCAAGCATTCGTGCCCTTTGCCCAAATGGGAGGCAAAAAGTTGGAAGGACTCTTTGACAATCTTCTAGAAAGCAAACCCGTTTTCAAAGATAAAGAAGTATTGAGACCATCCTATACGCCGAGCTACTTACCGCACAGGCGCGACCAACTCAACGCGCTAGCTGTTATTCTGGTTGTCGCGCTCAGAGGCGAAACCCCCTCTAATATTCTTGTTTATGGCAAAACCGGCACAGGGAAAACGGCTTGTGCCAAATATGTGGGAAGAGAACTAACGGAAGTCGGCGCATCTAGGGGAGTTCCTTGCAACATCGCATACATAAATTGCGAAGTGGTCGACACCCAATACCGCGTCCTTGCATATTTGGCTCGTCAATTTGACAAGGATGTGCCAATGACAGGGTGGCCCACAGATCAAGTCTACTCACAATTCATTGAAGCACTCAACGCTCAAGCCGGAAGCGTAATAATCATTCTTGACGAGCTTGATAAGCTGGTCCGTAAAAGTGGCGACGACGTGCTTTATAATTTGTCTAGAATAAATCTCGAGCTCACAAATACTAGGGTAAGTCTTATTGGCATTTCCAACGACCTGAAGTTTACCGAGTATCTTGACCCTAGAGTCAGGAGTTCGCTTGCTGAAGAAGAGATTATATTTCCGCCGTACGACGCAAATCAACTACGGGATATTCTCGAAGAACGAGCGCGCTTGGCATTTAAGGAACACGCCTTGAATCCAGAAGTCATTCCTCTGTGTGCTGCATTGGCCGCTCAGGAGCACGGGGACGCGAGACGCGCACTCGATTTGCTGCGAGTGTCTGGAGAATTCGCTGAGCGCGTAAATGCTGATAGCGTTAAAGAGGAACATGTTCGAACCGCTCAGATGAGGATAGAACTGAACCGGGTCGCAGAAGTCATACGAACACTTCCCACTCAAGCAAAGCTAGTTCTTTACAGCATAATCGCGCTTCAGCAAAACGGAGCGCGGAGCGCCACAACAGGTGAAGTAAATCGAGTGTACGAGACACTTTGCAGACAAATAGAACTTGATGTGTTGACCAAAAGGAGAATCACCGACCTCATAATGGAGCTCGATTTGCTGGGGATAATCAGTACGAAAGTAGTCAGCAAAGGCCGATATGGCAGGACTAAGGAAATCTCTCTGTCAGTTCCCTTGGACGAGACTTTTAGGGTATTGCTAGAAGATTATCGTTTGGAAGCGTTGAACGGGACGCGATTTGCAAGGCGATCCGTCAAAGAAAGCTTGTTCTAGTTTTGCAGACGGGAGGCGCCTGAGCTACGAATGCGTTTGCGCTAACCACTCCGGCACCAACAAAATCGAAAACGACTTTGTGGGCTTTTTTACTGGTGCATCTGGTTAACCACAACGCTTTTAAAAGCTGAACCGGGTATGACAGTAGCGCCTAATCGCTAGCGGCTCTGTGATCTTGCTGATTTGCGGTGTGATTCAAGTGACCGATTTCAACAGTGAAAATCAATTTTTTCAAAGCATTTACGACGATGATTCGATCGTATGGATGGGTCAAAATACCAACCACTTTCCCACACCAGCAGCGATCAAGCGGGCTATGGTGGATTCGATAGACAAAGAGGAATATCACAAATACCCTCCGCCGTACGGACTTGAGGAGTTGCGGGCGCTAATTCTTGAAGATTTGAGTTTAAGCTCAGATCACGGAGTGCACGTAACGGAGGGCGGTACAGAATCCCTTTACCAAGTGACCCGCAGCCTCTTGCATCCTGGTGACGTCATGATCTCGACAGATCCAGGTTACTATGTTATTCACAGGTTTGCTGAGCTGTGCGGAGCCAAAGTTCTTGACCTACCGATTTACTCTGCGGACAATGCATACAAACTGACGCCTGATATGGTAAATGAGGTGACGGATGAGCGAACAAAACTTCTGGCCCTTGTTGACCCCCTGAACCCGCTGGGTATAACCTATACTGCCAAGGAAGTCAAAGCTTTCTGCGAAATCGCCCAAGACGCCGGCATTTATGTGTTGAATGACGTCACGTACCGCGACGTGGCAACACTCCATACTCTTGCTGCAGGCTTTTATCCTGAAGGTACAGTAACCATCTACAGTTTTTCCAAGAACTGCGGTTTTGCTGGGTTGCGGTTGGGCGCTCATATCGCTACGAACGAGCTTATACAGCAAATAGCCCATTACAAGATAAACGATCTCGGAACATCTGTAGTTAGTCAGGTTGCAGGAATTGCAGCCCTCAAGACAAAGCTCGATTGGCTCCCGAAGGTGGTCGAATCCATAAAGGCAAATCAAGTCATCATAAGGGATGCTGTAGCTAAAATTGAAGGTGCATATCTCCCGGTGTACCCGTCACAGGGAAGTATGTTCGTCATCGACATCTCGGGCACCGGAAAGACATCTGAGAGCGTCGCGGGCGAAATGTTGAAACGCGGTTTTTTCATCAGGGAAGCTGAGTACACCACTAGAAGGTACGCAGACAGGTATGTCCGGGCAAGTTTCGCGATCCCCAAGCAGCAAGTCGAGCGATTTGCTATTGAGCTTACGAATGTTTTTCAATCATGAAGCACTGCCTAAATCGCGGAATTCTCGTTGCTATAGAGGGGATTGATGGCGTAGGGAAGACGACGCAATCAGTACGATTGGTCGACCGACTGAAAGCCCTTGGATTCGACGCTATTCGCTTTTTCGAGCCAACTAATGAAACCCCTGAGGCAAAACTAATACGTCGGAAGCTTCAGCGGAGCGTCTCGAGAACTAGCGGCGAACTAATAGATTTGTTTCTGGCTGATCGACGACACGATGTAGAGAAGCATATAGCGCCCGCTCTATCAGAAAAGAGGATCGTTGTGATGGACAGGTATTTCTTATCAACCGCAGCGTATCAGGCAGACAGCAGACCGTGGCAGGACGTATTAGAGGCTAATCGAGAATTCGCACCGGAGCCCGACATCAGTTTCATTATAAACTGGCCTACGGATATGGCGCTGACGCTTATCAAAAAGCGGGACAATGGGCTGAGTACTTTTGAGAACGAGACTGCTCTCATCACAATAAGGGGGCGTTATCTCGAAATTGCGCGAGAGGATGTTGGGAACTACGTCGTGATCGAAAAGATAGCTGATGAAGAGGATGTTTGTGATGAGATATTAGACGCCCTGCTTAAGTATCTCCATGAGCACGAGCTAGTGGCGTATGATGTTTGAGCTCGCTATTCGACGCGGACGAATCAGAATCTGCTTGTTTGTTCAGTAGCCGTGATTAACGCTGCGTCTTCTTCTTCGAGGTATTTACTCAACGATCGCGCTAAGAAAATCTCTTTCAGTGACTATACCAGCGAGGGCTCCGTCGACTACGACCGGGAGCACGCTTACGTCGCGCGCTATCATGAGATTTGCTGCTTCTCCCAGATCTAGGTCCGGTTCTACTGTGACCGGCGCCTCCCGCGCTATGATCTTAATCGGCACGTCGAACGCTTCGTGCATGTTACCTGTTACAAGTTTCTCAAAGACCTCGCCGCTTCCAAGATAATTAACGATGTCTGACGTTGTCACGACGCCTATCATTACTCCTTCATGAACAATAGGGAGCCGACGAAAATCGTTTGAAATCATCACTCGTGCAGCATCTTCGACCTTGGTGTCTGGTCGCACACTGACAACGTCGCGACTCATAAAATCGGCAACTCTCTTTCCCGTTATAATGTTAGCGACTAGGCTCACGAAATCACGTTCAGACACGATCCCTATTACCTTGCTCTCCTCATCGACTATGGGGAAACCGCTCACATTTCCCCGTAACATCATTTTGATGGCATCTTCGATAGAATCCCCCTCGTGGAGGGTGATAACGTCTTCTTCCATTATTGAGCTAATCTCTTCGTTTATCGCCGATAACAAGTTTCCTCTGTGCTTATTCTCGATTATCTGGGCCTTGTCGCCACCGCCGAGAAAATTTACCACATCCATGACGGTGACTACCCCCATAAGCCTGTTTGTTCCAGGATCGCTCACAGGTAAGCGCCGAAATCGGTACTTGACCATCGTTTTGACTGCGCCCATGATGGTCATCGTGGGGGGTATTTGGACGACATCTCGCTTTGCTACCGTCATAATGTCGCCGTCGTGCTGGGACAACTTGCTTTTGAAGTTGAGACTCCCGCGGTCCGATTTGCCGCTAAAGTCACTTTGTGCTCTCTTCTGTCGTTTGTTTCCTCGTAGCATTGTACCGCCTGCAGCTATCAAATTATGGCTCGCACCAGATCTTGTCGATCTACTATGCCAATCAGCTTCGTATCTTCGACCACCGGCAGTCGTCCAATCGCATACTGCTTCATGAGATTCGCGGCTTCCCAGATGGACGAGTCCGACGCGACGGTGATAACGGGAGTCCTCATGACCTTTTCGACGGCAGGTGAATGAACCCTTCCGCCTCCTCTCTCATCCTCGCGCTCAAGCCTAATGTGGCCTGCTTTAAGAATATCTTGAAGCGTAACAATCCCGATAAGGCGTCTTTTCTTCACCACCGGGTAGCCTGAAAACCCGTATTGTGCCATATTAAGCCATACCTTCGATACAGGGTCAGTCGCATCACAGGTTCGAACGGCGCTTGTCATCACCGCATCAATCGTGGTCTTCTTATCAAAACTCAAAGCGTTGAGCAATAATGCTGAGTCAATCACACCTATAATCGTGTAGTCTTCTTGCGATTTCACTACGGGAACATCGAACCCCGTCGTCGCAAATATTCTTGCCACATCAAGCGGAGCAAAGTCAGAATTGGCGAGACCAGTCTCCCGGACGAAACCGATCACCGTGACGTCAGATTTCGTTGACGTCACTTTGATGATATCGGTCAGTATCACCATACCCTTTACGCGGCTTTGACTGTCAACGACCGGCAGGCTCCGATGACCGTCTCGCATAAGCTGGCGGACGTGGGTGACGTAGGCGTCCTCACGAACCGTGACTGGGGGCGACATTAGCTGAAGCGTCATCGAACGGTCTCCCAGCACGATTCGCATAAGACGCTACCGTCAGCATATTCGAGCACGTCAGAAAACTCTCCACAGATCTCGCAAACGCCGGATGAGGTAGAGCCGCGACACCTCGGACATTTGAGGCGCCCCCCCTCTTGTCGCAGGTCCTCTGAGAACTCTTCACACTCCTCACACTCACCCTGCGTCATGATGACGTCCCGACGGTCGAGGACGCTCTCTCTATTCATCTCGATCAAATTGTCGAGAATCTGGTTAATCTCAGAAGAGACCTGGATAACATCCGCATCGGTAATGATCCCTACGAGTTCATCTCCGTCGATCACAGGGAGACGACGTATCTTTTTCTGGGCCATCATAAGCACGGCGTCGTGGATATCATCGCTGCTTTTCGTTGTGATGAGTGGTTTTGACATGAGCTGTTCGAGCTTTATGGAACTTGGCTTTACGTTCTTGAAGATCACTTTCGCGACCATGTCGCTTTCAGTGACAATGCCTACTGGTCTCCCCTCTTTAACGATTATGACGCTGCCAACTCTGTTTTCCACCATCTTCTTTCCGGCTTGTGCAGCGCTCATATCGGGAGTTGCTGTCACAACAGTTCTCGTCATAACGTCTCTGACCGCTAACTTCGTCTCCATCAGTTCTCCCTCTTGAGATCAACCCTCCGCTGGTCAGTTGAGCCTCCCTTTGTCTCTTCAGCAATCAGGCGCAAAGTCGCCTACGAAGTCACACAACAACGTTAGGCATTGGCCTAATCTTGCGTCCGTATACTTCAAAGCTTAGGTTACTGCTTTTAGTGATATATCTTCTGGTAACCGCAGACGCTTTGGCCCTGGTCACAATCTCAGCGCGCCAGCCGCCCCGAGAAGGAGGCGTAGCAACTATATATGACTTAATAAGACACTGAAAGTTTGAGATTCATATGCAAGTGCCTGTCGCTGACGTGAACAAGTTGCGGGCGGGAGAGACGTAGATATGCCAAAAGGAACAACGAACGAGGATAAGGAAATAGAATTGCTACTTAATGACTTGAAAGATGAGAATCCCGATAAAAGGAAAATGGCGTGCTTGGCCCTCGGAAAAGCTAAGTCTGCCAGTGCGGTCGATCTTCTAATCGGAGCCCTCAGCGACGAGGAGATGATCGTTCGAGAGTGCGCGGCGGAAGCGCTAGGGGAGATTGGTGACCCGAAGGCGATAGATTCGCTTATCAACGCTCTAAAGGATAAAGAGTACTACGTTCGGCTTGAAGCTGCAACTGCGTTAGGGGGGATAGGCGATGCGAAAGCGTTGGAACCTCTCATCGAGGATATGAACGACGAGAATCAAATCGTTCGTCAAAAAGCTGCTCAAGCAATAGGTGAGATTTGCGGGCTCGGTGACGCTTGCGGGATTAACGAGGTGGAGTTCCTGCTCGAGGATCTCAAAGACCAGAGCAAGGGAGTTCGATGGAGAGCATCCGATGCCTTAGTGAAAATCGGCTCCGCTTCTGTCGAACCCCTCATTTCGATGTTAGGCGATAAAGACCCAGATATTAAGATGAGGGCGGCAAAAAGCCTCGGAGAAATAGGTGACGAGCGCGCGGTCGAGCCACTAAGAAAGCTTCTCAAAGACAAGGATCCCGATGTCCGCGATGCGGCAGGGAAGGCGGCAGAGAGAATCAAACGACGAAAATAGTAACGAGTTGAGTCCGCGATGAGCGCGGCAGCGAGCCGCGCAGCAACGAAGATTGTAGTTCAGACACTCAGCCACACCACAGGAATGCCGTCGGCTGTGACGTTTAGAGAAAGTCCAAAAAAGTGTGCGCAATGAAAGACGAGCACGTTGTTCAAAGTCTGGATACCAATAGAAGCGACAGAATCCCACCAGGCCAACAGGAAACCGACAATTGGCCCGTGTTGCATTATGGTTCAATCCCTCGAGTTGACATATCCAAATGGTCGTTTGCTATCTCTGGATTAGTAGAAAAAGAGCAGAAGCTGAACTTCGAACAATTCAGCTCGCTTCCTCAAGCGAAAGTGTTTTCCGACATCCATTGCGTCACGGGGTGGTCAAAACTAAATAACTACTGGGAAGGGGTAAGCGCCCAAGTAATTACGGACCTTTCAACGGTACTTCCTGAAGCCAAGTTTGTTTTGATTCACGCTGAAAAAGGCTTTACAACTAATCTATCGTTGAATGATTTTCTCCAACCTGACGTGCTTTTTGCTATGAAGCATAATGGGGAGGCCCTTACCGCTGGACATGGTTACCCCGTTAGACTTATCGTTCCGCGCCTCTACTTTTGGAAGAGCGCTAAATGGGTGACCGGCGTCGAGTTTATGGCTAAAGACAGACGTGGATTCTGGGAATCGCACGGCTATCACAACCGGGGCGATCCGTGGCTGGAAGAGCGTTACAGCTATTAGCAGAACCGCGCGCACCCTCGTTTGAAACCTCGCTGTTTCACACTTGAATCTATAATTAGAAAGAGCCCGTGGGGGTTTTTTATCACAGGGAATAAACTTATAACCTTTTTTTAGTATTGATAAGCAGATGAAAGTAGTAATTTCCGTTGGCGGGTCAGTCATCGCTCCTACGCTCTCGCAGGAAAAATTTTTGGAGTATTCTAAAGTCATCGAGGAGCTGGCAAAGGAAAACACCGTTCTTGTAGTGACCGGAGGGGGAAAGGCAGCTCGGGATTACATTCAAGCTGCCCGCTCTTTGGGGGCGAGCGAAGCGGTATGCGACCTTATTGGCATTGCCCTTTCGCGCGTCAACGCCCTGCTGCTGATATCAGCGTTGTCAAGTGCTGCATTTCAGGACATCCCGCACGATTACCGAGAAGCTGAAACGGCGATGTACTCACGCAAAGTGGTCGTTATGGGGGGCGTAGCTCCCGGACAGACAACAGATGCCGTATCAGCGATACTCTCTGAATATGTCCAGACCGATCTTCTCGTGATAGCAACATCAGTTGATGGCGTCTATACCGCTGATCCCTATATTGACAAGAATGCAAAGAAATTAGATGAAGTCACGACTGACGAGCTCGTCAAGATCGTCATGTCTGACGAGATGAAGGCCGGATCAAAATCCGTAATCGACCCGCTTGCAGCGAAGATTATCGAACGTTCCAAGATATCCGCAGTCGTCATCGACGGACGTGAGCCTCCAATCTTGCTCGATGTTATCGCGGGCAAAAGAGTTGGAACCAGGATAGTCCATTAGTCTGCTATAAGCCATAGAGCTCGCTGTTCATTCTCGGGATCAGTGCCATGATCACGCAGAGCTCAGTGAAGTGTATCCTTTCGATTAGGCCCTTCGAGAGATAGCCGACTGCACCAATCTTTTGTCCTATTCGTTTTATCCCGGAAAGCTCTTCCATAATGTGGCCGACTTCTCGTCCTGCTTCAATTTGATCGAGCACTCTGGCCGGATAGGTAAATCCTGGAGAAGTACCGACCGTGTGCCGCGCTCCATCAAAGATCGAGCAGACCTGCACGTCGAGTTCGGCGCCAAAAACATCAAACAGACCGGATTCAATACCAACGCCAAAGTGCGCGTCTGAAACAGAGGCACAAGAACGTTCTGCTCGCTGGCGGGCACCCATCACTACGTCATAACCTTTCGGCTGCGACGGGACGCCTGAATCGACGCCGTGCATAACGACTTCGACCTCTCCAAAAACTCTCGTGAACGTGTTATAAACTGCCTGTTTCTTCAACGGGTTGTGAGAACCGACAGCAACCTTCACAGAAGCACCCCGTGCGCGTCGATTTCACCATTGTGAATTCGGGTTGAGGATATCGGTTTTCCGTCTTGCGCGAGCACAAAATTGACACATGTAATCTTTATCGGTACGAGTCCGCGCTGCGATCTGAGTGCGTTAATCTCTTTTGCTGTAGGAAGGGTATCAGGGGAGACAACGATATAGTCAAACGCCTGTTCTAGAGCTGGCCCGTAAGGATCATTAAGTGCCACGATCAGTGGATCAGCCCCAGTTAGCGCCTTTATATAACGGGTTACTGATTTTTTGCGGCTGTGGTAAGTGTTAACCACGTGGCCTTTTTTTCTTGCCATCTCATCTGAAACAAGGCCAATAATTACGTCGCCTAGTATGTAGGCCTTTTTCAGGAGCGCTTTATGGCCGTCGTGAAGCACGTCAAATGTCCCACCGATCGCGACGGAAGCCATAATCCTCGGTCATAGTTAGCAGGTATTTAATATATGGTACTAGGGTACTAGTTGCCTTTTTGGACGTTAAGACGGATCATCACGGGTACCAAAGAACTGAGAGGGAACTGATGAGAAGCAACTTTGAAGGTGTGTTCATTGCGCCGACTGCGACTGTGATCGGAAATGTAAGGATCGCTCCAGGTTCAAGTGTCTGGTTCGGCGCGGTTTTGAGGAGTGATATGGCTCTAATTCAAATCGGTCGAAATACGAGCGTTCAGGACAACGCGATCATCCACGTAAGTGAAGGGGTTGAGACCAGGGTCGGAGACCAGGTTACGATAGGACATGGGGCAATCGTCCACGGCGCACAAATCGAGGGTACCTGTTTGGTTGGAATCGGTGCGATCGTGCTCGACGGCGCAAAAGTAGGAGAGGGTTCCATCATCGGTGCAGGCACCGTAGTGACAGAAGGCACAGAAATACCAGGACATAGCCTTGTCTTAGGCGTTCCGGGAAAAGTTGTTAAGCCGGTAACCTCTGAGCAGCTTCGGTTCATAGAGGCCAATGCAAAAAGCTATGCTGCGTTGGCGCAGCGCTATCTGAGAGGCGAAAAGCAGTAACGACGAACTGAGACATCTAATCCTCACAGCGCATATGCACAGCGCTTAAATGCGCATTAGAATGCCTCGCGCCTGCAAATACTGTTTCAAAGAAGCTATGGATATCTCCTTGAAATGAAAAATGCTTGCTGCGAGACATGCATCTGCTTTTCCATAGACAAAACCATCATAGATATGCTCAGCTGTCCCGGCACCGCCAGAGGCAATTATCGGAAGGTCGATGGCCTCTGATATCGCCTTCGTGATAGGAATGTCATACCCGTCTTTTGTGCCATCTCTGTTCATGCTCGTAAGCATGATTTCGCCTGCGCCGAGCCGTTCACTCTGTATCGCCCACTCAATCGCATCGATGCCAGTCGGGGTTCTTCCCCCGTAGATCACCACCTCGTACCACGCCAGGGTGCCATCTTCGAGGGGTACCAGGTGCTGCCCTTTTTCGACGTCCGTATTACGCCTGCAATCTATGGCTAAAACAATGCACTGCGAACCAACCGTCTCAGCTGCGTGCGTGATGAAGTGTGGGTTCTTGACGGCAGCAGTGTTGATCGCTATCTTGTCTGCGCCAGACCGCAACGTCTCAATGACATCATTGAGAGTCCGTACGCCGCCACCGACACAAAATGGGATAAATACTTGATCCGCGGTATCTTTAACGATGTCGAGCATTGTCTTTCGATGCTCGTGTGAGGCGGTGATATCGAGGAAGATCAATTCGTCAGCGCCTTCTTGATCATAACGCTTAGCGAGCTCCACCGGGTCGCCAGCTTCTCTGAGCGAAACGAACTCAATTCCTTTTACAACTAGCGCCCTGTTGCCGTCGCCATATTTCACGTCAAGACAGGGGATGATCCGCTTTGTGAGCATCAGTGTGAGGTAGTGCTGCACTTATTTAAAGCACGTTGCACGCGTCGTGCTGGGGCAACCTAAAACCTCTGATGCGTGATCGTCGATCTCGAGCATTAGCTTTTTTAAGCTGACGATAAGCGCACAGCTGGCAAAAGCTACCTATAAATACAAACGCGTTAAGCGGAGTACTAAGCTTCGCGGCGTTTCAGGAAGTTGCCCACGAATATGAAGCAAAGTAAGGAGTTTGAGAAACCAGATTCGAGATCGCCCCACGTTCAGAGACTGGCGCAGGCGCTTGCAAAGAGGGTAGCCCTTGACGAAAAGGAACTCATAATCTTGCTTTCGCTCCTTGGGAACGCAAAGACTTCGAACGTGGAGCTGGCCGAACGTCTCGGCCTCAGCGATGGCAACGCTGCCGCTTACCATATCAAACGTCTTAAGACGCGAGCAGTTCTCACAAGATATACGATTCAAATCGATTGGCGGAAGGTCGGTTTTCCCGCCGATTTCTTCATTCTTGCTGAATCGGATGAAAAGGCGGCGCTGCTTGCGTTGGAAAGGCACCTCGTCCTTCTTCAGGACTACTACGAAAAGCACTTTGGCAACGTGCTTTTACTACCAACTCCTTCTGGATGTGTTCTGCTGAGGGACATAAGTCACTGTTACGGCGACAAAACGATGCTTCTAATAACCGGCAGCGGGACTAGCGATCTCGATATTGCCTTCTTTCGGGAGAACTACATAACCCGAGCACGCGAGGGCATACGGACGACGCTTATGACGACGCGATATAGAACAGTGGACAATTTCGTCATACAGGGCGATGCCCTTAACACCTTACTCGCCATCTTCGAGGAGACAGGCGTATCAGAAGAAGAGATCAGTCGAATTAGAGAGCAGCTTCAACCGATTGTTGAATAGCCGGTCTCTAATTCTACGCTGTATCATCAAAGTATCTGCTCAGTCTTCTTGACGATCTGATAGGGAGTTGCCGGCGTGGGCTCACATCCTTGGCTCGAGTGCGGCAGGAGTTTTATTTTTGCGAGCGAGTCACCTCGGATTCGCAAGAGATGACGGCTAAGTGATTAGCTAACAAGAACAGCGCTCACACGCAGGTTCATTCTGTTGGACTTAACAAAGCAGCATAAATCCAAATAGAAAGAGCTCAAAGAATAAAAGTCGTAGCTGCTGAGGGACACAAATGGCAGTAAAAAACAGCGCTAGCTCGAAAAAACTGAACCTCTTCGACGTTACAAATCTCGTAGTTGGCACTGCCATAGGCGCGGATATCTTCATTGTCTCGGCATTGGCCAGTGCCTATCTCGGACCCGCAAGCATCGTTGTTTTTATCGTTGCCGGGGTAATCGCGATACTTATAGCATTAAGCTTCGCAGACGCTGCGGCTCTTGTTCCTAAAGTGGGGGGTGCGTTTGCATATGTATGCGAGGCTTGGGGGAACTTTGCCGGCTTTTTAGTGGGCTGGCCGCTCTGGATTGCCGAAGTTGCCGGGCTTGCCGTAATGCCGGTCGCGTTCGTGCGGTATCTTGCGTATTTCGTG
Source organism: Methanomicrobia archaeon (assembly GCA_015660915.1). Taxonomy (GTDB): domain Archaea; phylum Halobacteriota; class Bog-38; order Methanoflorentales; family Methanoflorentaceae; genus Methanoflorens. Next base: position 21,383 of record JACTTZ010000007.1, read on the forward strand.
CCCTCGCTCACGGTGCTTCAGGGCGACATCATAAAAATCGTTTTTGTCGCTGTTATCGCGTACATAAATCTGCGGGGGGTAAAGGGTGCTGGACGGGTTAATGATGTGCTTACCATCGGAAAATTAGGCCCACTACTGCTGCTGATCGTCGCAGGATTCATCTATTTGGTCGTTCACCCAGGCACAGCAGCTTCGAACCTTACACCATTTGCCCCGCTTGGCTTTAGCAATTTCGGACCAGCGCTGATTATCATTTTTTGGGCATATACGGGATTTGAGCTGGCAGTCATCCCCTCTGGTGAAATAGAGGATCCGACGAAGACGCTGCCGAAAGGAATGATCATTGGTATGGCAATTGTAACCTTTTTTTATATAGCCGTAGGCTTCACGGCGCTCGCTGTGGTCAACTGGACGTCGCTCCAATTCGATCCCGCGCCCCTTGCTACAGCTGGCAGCGTCGTCCTTTCGTACACGCCGGAGCTTGCTATTATAGGAGGTGCGATACTTGGGCTAGGGGCGCTCATCTCAATTACTGGGTTTGAGGAGTCTGCTACGCTAGCGACCGCCCGGCTATCCTATGCGATCTCATTGGACGGATTATTTCCAAGACTTTTCAGCCGAATTCATCCAAGGTTTGGTACCCCTTCTAATGCGATTATTATACAGTCCGCCATTGTGTTATTCGCTTCATTAACTGGCGATTTAACGCAACTCATCATATTTTCAGCGTTTAATCTTGCTTTTGTCTATGTGGCCACGTGTGCCGCCGTGCTGACACTCCGAGGGAGGCAAACAGATAGTGACCGCACTTACCTCGAACGGCTCACCGGTCCGGTAATCCCTGTTACGGGCATTATCTTGAGCGCGTTCCTCATTTATGAATGTGGCATCAGCACCATAGCATTCGGAATCGCGTCGATTCTGATTGGCATCCCGATCTATGTGCTCTATGCGCCGCGCACGGAGATCACGACTTTGAAGAGGGACTTTTATTCGACAGAAGCGATTCTTGCGCGGACCGTACACAGTAGACTAAATCTCTTCAGATACCGCCGTAAATAAATCTATTCGACTGAAGCGATTCTTGCGAGGAGCGCGCACACAGAAAAGGTCTTTTTAGGGTACTTGGTGCGCTTGCTGCGGACGATTGCAGCGCGGCGGTCAGAAGTGTAGGGCCGAGCTTCGACATTCGTGCAGAGGGCGGGCAGCGACTCTCCACTATTTTTGCCGCTTCCGTCTTAATCGGGGCACAAGTGCGATCGTGAGAACGACCGCTAGCACAAGCAGTAACAGCAGCGCTATGTCGGTATTGCTGTAGTCAAATAATCCAAAGAAGTTTGTTGGAATCGGTTTGGCTCCGACGGTCGTGTAGAGCGGCTGGCTATAAAGCCACCCGCGCGAGGAATTGTTGTAGTAAACGTATACGTTGTACGCGGCGCCTTTGGTGTCGGCTGGGACCGTTGGTGGCGACAGAACGCTAACCGACTCGCCTGCTCCGAGACGAATCCAGCCGTAGCCGTCATTCTGTACAACGGAAGTCGACGAATCGTTGGAGCCACTCTGACTCAGAATCGCTGCACCGTTGAGGCGGCCTGGCAGCGCGGCAGTTCCGTTGTGGAGTATCGCGTACGGCGCTACCCACGCCTCATTGTTACCGAGATTGGTGATATCCCATACGATAGAGTTTTGAGGAGATGGCACCTGTCGAACCGAAGTTACCATGATGTCAGGCCAACTGCCTATCGGTTTGGGCGGATAGTCCTGCTGCAATTTTGAAATGATCGTGTCAAATCCGAGCCGCTGGTAGTCAGCGATCGTCGCTCCTAATCCGAAGAACACGTTGAAGTGAGTGAAACCAACGCCGTTAGCATAGCTCCAGTCGAGAAGCGCCTTGTAGGTGTCGTAGTTGAGGTTGGCGTTGTTTTGCTCCCACACACCTGCTGTTATGCCTTGTGGCTTGCCGAGGTTGTACGAGATCAGGGCCCCGCGCTGTATGCTCGAGATCTCGGAGGGATAGTAAGTCTCCCACGACATCTCAGTTGTATCAGGGTTTCTGTAATAGTCTTGCCAAAGACCGCATTTGTCGCAGTTGAAAAAGGTGATCTTGGGGAAATAGTTCTTTAGCACATCAAAATCACCGCTTCGTCCCCCCTCTGTCGCTACGTTCCACCAACCAGCCTGTTTCCACATGCTAAAGGCCGCGTCGAACTGGTTGATGGGTGTGGACTTGTTGCTGCCGCCATTCCAAATCACGTACTCTATGTCCAAGATGGGGTACATCCCAAGCTGTTTTATTTTCTGCAACTCTTTGTCGTATGGCACCTGTTCAGCCGCTACGAGCACCACCGTCGTGAAGCCCCGCGCTTTGAAATACTCTATCGTCCCATCTGAGAGTTGGTTAGGAGCAAGTGAAACGCGGTAGTCGAGTTGTGGCGCTGGCGCCGCGTCCGACGCAGCTAACGCCGTTGTCGGGATGGCCGGCACGGCCCCGGAAACAGCGGGGAGAAGAATAGCTGAGCTTCCCACAAGCAGCAATAATAAAAGAACGGTTAGTTTCTTGATCATCGCTGTTCTACCTATCGCTTGCGCTGGCTTAGATTAAAACAGCAGTAATGGGTGCGCCTTTCTGACATCTGCACGTTCGTGATGCCAACATCATAACATCGGTACCGGCTTATTGAAGGTGACGTAAGCAGCGTCTTTCGTCTGCGGTAGGAAGCTTACGTGCCTCGCTCGGTTACCACGAACGTTGTTCCTCCGACTTGAGATAAGTTAAGAGGGCCAATTTGTGCTTGAATCGAAGCTATGGCAACGTATACTGTGCTTGTACCCTTCGCAAAGCTCAGCACAACGTCAGATCCTTTTTGGTAGGAAGTAGAGGCTGTATATCCCCTATTTGTCATCTCTGTCTTGTAAAAATCAGCCACCTGGGTTGTAGAACTTCCTGTTTGGTATGTCGTCACCTTGCCCTCACTTGAGTTGACTGATGCGGTCTGCACCGACGGCTGATAGACAGGGACACCGCTCGTGTTGCTACCTTGCCCACTTGAGGGGATTGTCGAGGTGCACCCCGATACACAGGTTGCTAGGAGAATGACTGCCAGAAGGGGCATTATTACATATTTGGTTCTCATGCTACTCCACTTAGCTTCGCACTTATCGCTTATACCAGTATCGATCTTCGGCTTTGCTGCGGTTTGCTCGCTAATTGATCGACTGGCAAAGAAGCCTTTTTGTGGGAATTTGACTATGTGACGATTACGGCGCGCAAGCAAGGAGCGTGGGCTCATTCATCTCGCGTAAGCGTCTTTCCAACGCTCCACGCTTGTGCGAATCTCTCGCCCAGCTTCCAATAACTCTTGTCAGTCATAGTGAAGAGAAGCGGTTGCACTTTGCCGTAGTCCACAACACCGTCGGCAAGCACCGCCTCGCCAGCATACGTAGCCATGATTTCGCCGATGAAAACGTCGTGCTTAGGGAAATCAACCACCTTCATAAGCTTGCACTCCATGTTGATAGGACACTCATCAATCATCGGGGCCGTCTTGAGGTTGCCGTAAAACACGTTAAACAGCTTTGCTTTGTTAACGCGCCGACCCGACACGAGACCGCAGTAATCAGTCTGCTGTACCATCTCAGTAGAGGGTAGATTAATGCTGAACGTGCCGTTCTCTTTGATTCCTGCGTTAGTGTAGTGGGCTTTCGCCATCCCCAAAGAAACGCTTCCCAGATCCATAATGCCGACGTGCGCGATGGTGACGAAGTTTGGCCTTCCTTCCACCGTTGCTCCGACGAGTGTCGTTGGCATTGGGTAAAGGCAGTTTCTCGCTCCAAGCTTAATTTTCATTGTCTCATTCCTCCGAATTACGATACATTGTTATGTGTTTGGCCATAAGGATTGCCGCGTTGATTTGTCCCGGGTGCCTGCCCTCCTGAAAGCGTGCTGATTGTTTATGCGAGTTTGTGGACGCTAACAGCCCGAATAGCATCCAGGTAAGGACGGTTTGGGTTGTGCTTTTCGCAGCTCACATTTTGGCAACCAGCTAGCTACCACGTTGCGAACAGGAGGTGGGCCCTCCACAGCAACCTATTAGTATGATGAGAATGATTAACATATTAAACATACTAATCATCAAAGGAGGTGAAGGCAAGATGCACGAAAAACACGAAGGAGAGATGGGGATGGAGCACGGTATGGGCATGAAAAAGAGTTGGCTCTTTAAGAAAATGATGTGGGAACAACTCGATGACGACGCCAAGAAGCAGTATATGCTGCGCAAGCTCGATGAGAAGATCATGAAGAAGGAATTCAAAGTCAAACTCATCCAACACAAAGTTGAGACGTTGCGTATGCTAAAAACGCAGATAGAGAGGTGAGCTACCACCTCTTTTTTCTAATATGTTCGCACAATACGTGCAGAGTGCGTCAGCTGCTCTTCAAGAGAGATGATACGAATGGTCGAAGAAGAAGCAAAACCGGAACACCAACGTGTGCTCGTCAAAGGGTACATGCGTCCAGACGGCACATCGTACTATGTCGTAATCCCGAAAAAAATCCGAGAGCTCTTTGACCTGAGCGGAGGCGAATATTTCATCATGAAGGCAAAGCCGGAAAAAGGGAAAATCATGCTGAAGCTTGTGGAGTTTGCGGACGAAGAGCCTGAAAAAGAAACGGAAACGAACTAATTCCGTCGAGATGACCGCGTACCTGTATCAAGACGTGAAGACGAACGGGGGACAGTGGTTGGGGACAAAAAACGCAGACCGGTATCCGGCCGGGGTTCACTAGAAGCTATCAGCCCGCAACGTAATGACGGCGGTCAGCCACGTGGTCTTGATAACTTGCGCGTGCTAGAGACAAAAAAAATCCTTGAATGACCGTGAGGGAATCCTATGAAGAACATCGTTGAGACATTCAACCTCACAAAGATCTACAACAAGCAAGTCCGCGCCGTCGATGACGTAAGCGTCCAGATTGAAGAAGGGGAAATATTCGGCTTGCTTGGCCCAAACGGCGCTGGCAAGACCACGACAATTCACATGCTTACAACGCTAACCCGGCCCACGTCGGGCACTGCGCGTGTAGGCGGGTATGACGTACTTAAAGAGGCACGCAAGGTGCGAGAAATAACCGGTTACTCGGCACAGGAGGCGGGGGTTGATGAGTACTCCTCTGGCCGGGAGTATTTGACGCTCTTCGGACACTACTATCACCTTGATGATCAAACCATACGGCGCAGGGTCAACGAATTGCTTGAGTTGCTGGAACTGACAGACGCTGCAGATCGATTGGTCGCCACGTATTCGGGCGGCATGCGCAAACGGCTTGAGATCGGCACAGCCCTCATGCACAGGCCCCAACTCCTTGTGGTTGACGAACCTACGCTCGGGCTTGATATTCAGACGCGCGTTCGCATATGGGACTATATTCGCACGCTCAACAAAGACGGCATGTCTATCCTTTTGACCACCCACTACTTGGAGGAGACCGACAAGCTCTGTGACCGCGTAGCGATTATGGATCACGGCCGCATCGTTGCCTTGGGAACGCCCAATGAACTGAAAGGAGAGATTCACGGCGACGTCGTCATGCTAACGCTGCCGCTTGAGGAGCCTGACCAGCGGGCGAAGACCGTCGAAAAGGCGACGCGAATTTTAGTTGCTCAAACGTTCGTAAAGGAGGTCCAGCCCACCGACGAAGGACTCAATGCTTACGTTGACCAAGGAAGCTCTGCAGTGCCTCAGATTCTGCATTTACTTGAGCAAGGCGGGCTGACGATAGGAGAAATCTCGCTAGCGCGCCCTTCGCTAGACGACGTTTTCCTCAAATATACCGGTCGAACGATACGTGAGGAGAAGGGAAAGGCGGTTGGGGCGAGGGCCGCGTGGATCAGGAGGCCTCGGTAACCATGCGAAACGCAATCAAGGACACGTGGTATACGCTGCTCAGGTATCTACGCACCTTCGTGCACAACCCCTTCTGGATGCTTATTCTTTTGATTCAACCGATGATCTGGCTAGTGCTGTTCACGCAGCTCTTCCAGAGCATCACGCTTGGCTTCACGTCAGGCAGTTACGTGCAGTTCTTTGCCCCTGGCCTCATCGTTATGTTGGCCGTCTTCAACGCGAACGCCTTGGCGTTTCGCATGCTGAACGACATCAATTATGGCGTCCTTGAAAAAATGATTGCGACGCCGGTGAACCGTTATTCACTGATCGTTGGCGGCCTGCTCTATATCGCAGTCACCTGGGTATTGCAGGTGATCATCGTTTTGATCGTCTCCTTTTTGATGGGTGCGAGCGTCGCAACGGGGGTTGCCGGTGTCCTGCTCACGTTCGTCATCGTGAGCATGTTGGGAATAGGTCTGACCGGTCTCGTAGCTGCGCTCGCGGTTACGATGAAAAGACCAGAACCAGTAGTGCTGATCGCCAACCTAATAACGCTGCCTCTTATGTTCTTGTCTAGCATACTGATTCCAGCGTACTTGACTCCCAGCTGGATCCAGACGGCAATGAAGTTTAACCCAGTTAACTATGCGATACTCGCTGTACGGCCGATGTTCCTGACTGGATTCGATTGGATGGCGATCGCACAGGCGGTTATCGTATGCGGGGCTTTTGCGCTGGTTGCGATCGTTGTTGAGACGGCCGCTTTCAGAAGATTTGGCGGCTGAAAATAAGAGCGTTTGTAAGTGCCTTTAGCGCTCTGAGTTTCGGGAACGAAGACAGAGAAAGGTTACACGAGATGAAGGCTCGTTATGATGATATCAATCGCTTTGATCCCGATGAATGGCACTATTAAGCCGCCAACACCGTAAATCGCAATATTTCTCAAAAGGATTGTTGACGCGTCACTCGGCTTGTATTTCACGCCCCTCATGGCAAGCGGAATAAGCGCCGGAATGATAAGGGCGTTAAAAATTACAGCAGACAGTATCGCGCTGCTCGGCGACGACAGCGCCATAATATTGAGCCTATTTACTTGAGGGATAGCAACTGCGAAGACGGCCGGGATAATAGCAAAGTACTTCGCGACGTCGTTCACGATGCTAAACGTCGTGATGGCGCCCCGCGTCATAAGGAGCTGTTTTCCGATCGAAACGACGGGAATCAGTTTCGATGGGTCGCTGTCGAGGTCGACCATATTTGCGGCCTCCTTAGCCGCCTGCGTCCCGCTGTTCATAGCCAGTCCTACGTCGGCTTGTGCCAATGCGGGGGCGTCGTTGGTGCCATCGCCAGTCATTGCGACGAGCTTGCCATCTGTCTGCTCTCTGCTAACGATGTCTATCTTATCTTCAGGCTTGCTCTCGGGAACATAGTCGTCGACGCCAGCCTCAGTGGCTATCGTTGCCGCGGTGAGCCGGTTATCGCCGGTGACCATAACGGTCTTGATTCCCATGCTCTTCAACTCGTGCAGCCTATCGCGCATTCCTGGCTTGACCGTATCTTTGAGGTGAATGACGCCGATGGGCTCACGATCAACCGATACGACGAGAGGTGTCGCTCCCTTGCGTGAAATCTCGTCTACGATTTCTTTGAACCCTTTGGGTACGTAGTTCATGTAGGCTGACATCACGTCAAACGCCCCCTTACGGATCTCTGAGCCATCTGCCAAATCGACGCCACTCATCTTCGTATCTGCTGAGAAGTCGATCACATCCCTCACCTCGGGTTCGGCCAAATCAGGCACAAGCTTGCTTGCAAGCCTCACAATCGACCGACCTTCCGGGGTCTCGTCGCGCACTGAGGAGAGAAAAGCGGCCTTTGTGACGTCAGCGCCGGTCTTATCGCCGAAGGGGATAAATTCTTCCGCGAGTCTGTTTCCAATCGTAATCGTCCCCGTCTTGTCTAGGATGAGGGTGTTGATATCTCCTGAGGCCTCAACGGCCTTTCCCGACTTGGCGATAACGTTGAACTGCGTCACCCTGTCCATGCCGGCGATTCCGATTGCCGATAACAGACCGCCGATGGTCGTGGGGATGAGGCAGACGAGGAGAGCAATCAAGGTGGTCGCATCGACAAATACGCCTTCGTAGCTCGCGAGGGCGTTGAGGGTCACGATGACGAGGAGGAATATCCACGTGAGGCCGGCGAGTACCATCGTAAGCGCTATTTCGTTCGGCGTTTTTTGTCGCGAAGCCCCCTCGACCAGGGCGATCATTTTGTCGAGAAACGACTCTCCCGGATTTGCGGTGATGCGAATAGTAAGCTCGTCGCTCAAAAGTGTGGTACCGCCGGTTACTGAACTGAAATCACCCCCGCTCTCTCGTATGACCGGCGCTGACTCACCCGTTATCGCTGATTCGTCTACCGCACCCCTGCCCTTAATGACCTCGCCATCATTGGGGATCATATCGCCAGCCGTGACCCTGACGACGTCGCCTTTCACGAGAGAGTGCCCATCCACTTCGACGATCTCGTCGCCAACGACCTTCCTTGCGGTGATCTCCTTTTTTGTTTTCTTCAGGCTCTCTGCCTGAGCTTTGCCACGCCCCTCAGCGATTGCTTCAGAGAAGGTTGCGAAGAACACGGTTATCAGCAGAATTGCCGAAATCTGGCCGATGAACGTCGCCTTTCCGCTGCCTGATATCGCGGCAGAGACCGCCAGTATAAACGTATAGACGAAGCCGACTTCGACGACAAACATGACCGGGTTCGCGATGAGCAGCCGTGGGTCGAACTTGCGTATCGATGCACGCAGCGCGTCAGTGAGCAACGTCCTGCTGTACCACTTCTGGTCAACCACGATATTCCCTCCTCATAGTAGTGCCTCTCCTAATGGTCCGAGCACGAGCACCGGGAAAAACGTAAGCGCGCCGAGGATCACGATGACGCCGATCAAGATAAGACCAAAAAGCCACTTGTCGGTGCGAAACGTTCCAACATCGTACGGCGTGATCTTCTTTTGCATGAAAGAGTTTGAAACGAGGAGCATGAGCGGGAAGGTGACGTACCGGCCGAGCAGCATCGTGATCCCCAGGGTGTAGTTCAAAAAAGGCGTATCTGCGTGCAAACCGGCAAACGCGGATCCATTGTTTGCCGCGGCCGTAGCATACGCGTAGAGCATCTCCGTGAAGCCATGAAACCCGGGGTTGCCCATTGCGCCTGCCGCGAACACGACGCCTGCTGCGGTACCGCCAAGTATCAAGATCGGATGGACGAGAAATGCGAGCAAGGTGAGCTTAACCTCTTTAGATTCGATCTTTCGGCCGAGGTACTGTGGGGCGCGGCCCACCATGAGGCCTGCGATGAACACGGCGAGTATCACGTAGATCAGAATGCTCAACAGCCCGGACCCCTCGCCCGCAAACGGTGAGTTAAGCATGAGCAGACTTAGCGGGACTAACCCGCCGAGGGCAGTATAACTGTCTAACATGCTGTTTACTGATCCCGTTCCCGTAGAGGTCGTCGTCACGGTGAATATCATCGACCCGCTGACGCCGAAGCGAACTTCCTTCCCCTGCATATTTCCCGCAGATTGGTTTACGGCTAAGTTCGAAAGCGCTTGGTTTGACGTCTCCGCAGCGAGGCCGATGCTGAGCATCACGACGAATATGACTATGAGCGCTCCGATGAGCACCCACGCCTCTCGAGTATTCCCTACGAGGACGCCAAACGCGTAAATTAATGAAATCGGCAACACGAGCATAGCAACTATTTCCACGACGTTCGTCACGGGAGTCGGGTTCTCATATGGGAAGGCGGAGTTCTGTGCGTAATATCCGCCTCCGTTCGTCCCGAGATGCTTGATTGATTCAAGTGACGCAACGGGTCCCCGGTAGAGGGTGTCACTAGCCCCCTCTGCCGTTTTGTAAGTGAGGGGCCCATTGAGCGTTTGTGGAACGCCCTGCGCCACCAAAATGAGCGAAACGATCAAAGCAAGCGGGATTAGCACGCGCGTTAATGAACGCACAAAATCAAAGTAGAAGTTGCCCATCCCGGAAATTTGCCGAAACCCAGGTCGTTTGTCCCTGCTCGCAAATCCTCTGATAAACGCAGCACCGGCAGCCAGTCCTGTGGCCGCTGAGGTGAACATGAGAAACGTGATACAGACCATCTGGCTGAGGTAGGATAATTGTGTCTCGCCGGCATAGCTCTGCCAATTCGTGTTGGTGATGAAGCTTGTGGCAGTGTTAAACGCTTGATCGATCGCCATGTTTGGCGCGCCGTTCGGGTTGAGGGGAAGCGATGCCTGGTTTAGCAGAATGACGAGAACAACGACGGCCATCAAGCCGTTGAGCAGCAAAAGGTTGAGGATGTAGCGCTTCACGCTCATGTTTTCAGTCGGATTAACACCGAGTATTCTAAACAAGGCGCGCTCGAACGGTCCAAAGAGCGTGTCGAATCGACTGCGTTCTTTAAAGTACACCGCGACGACGTAGCCTCCGACAGGGCGAGTGAGAGCTAGCACTACCACAATTATTATTATGGCTTGAACAATCCCCGCGAAGTCCACTTGAACCACTAAAACCTTTCTGGATAGAGAATCACGTACGTGAGATAGAGGAGCAACAATAGAGCGATGGCCACGAACACGAGGTAAGAGGCATCCATCGAATCCTATGATAGGTATTGTTCTATAAAATACCCGCGGCTTGCATTTTACGCCTTCCATCGCAAAGCAAATGAGCGTGGGCTTGGCGAAAAAGGCGTTGAAACTTCTGGGTGTCGAGAAGAATAAAGAAGGGCTGCCTCAGCTCATCCGCGCAGTCCTAAAATCGTTCTGGGCGAAACAGCACGTAAGTGAGATAGCCAACCAGGATAATTCCGAGGATAACAAAGGCAATGTAAATTAGGGTATCACTCGAAGCGATAATGTCCGTAAATATTTGTGACACAAGCATATACATCAACTAATCGGCTAATCTTATGACGTAAATATTCAGCTCTTTGAAGGCATGCAGGGCATTAAACTACAATATGCAGGTAATTCACTAACAGATCGATGGCTTTAATAGCGATAAACGGGGTGAGCAATCCGCCTATACCGTAAACCGCGACGTTTCTTACCAGCGTTGAAGTAGCATCTTTTGGCTTATATTTTACCCCTCTCATAGCGAGTGGAATCAATGCGAGAATGACGAACGTGTTAAAGATAACGGCCGACAATATCGCACTATGTGGTGACTGCAGGTTTATGAAATCAAGCTTGCTAATCGCCGGAAGCGTTGCGGCAAATATGGCCGGCAGTATCGTAAAATATTTGGCGAAATCGGTTACAACGCTGAAAGTCGTGATTGACCCTCGCGTCATAAGGAGCTGTTTTCCGATCCCTACGACGGCAATCAACTTAGTTGGATCGCTATCGAGATCAATCATGTTCGCCGCCTCTTTAGCCGCCTGTGTTCCGCTATTCATTGCAAGCCCCACGTCGGCTTGAGCAAGGGCGGGGGCGTCGTTCGTCCCGTCTCCGGTCATCGCGACAATTTTCCCCTGCTTTTGTTCGGCTTCCACGATCTTTATTTTGTCCTCTGGTTTGCTCTCGGCAACGTAGTCGTCGACGCCCGCTTCAGCCGCGATTGTCGCTGCGGTGAGCCGGTTATCACCGGTGACCATGATAGTTTTAATGCCCATTTCCCTTAGCTCTTGTAACCGCTCGCGCATGCCCGGCTTAACCGTGTCTTTGAGATGAATGACTCCTATCGGCTCTCTGTCCACGGATACGACGAGTGGCGTCGCTCCGCGCTGCGCGATTCCGTCGATAACTTCTCTAAACCCTTGTGGGACGTAGCGCACATAGTCGCTCATGACATCGAAGGCACCCTTCCGCACCTCCCTGCCGTCAGCCAGATCAACCCCACTCATCTTTGTCGATGCCGAGAACTCGATGACGTTTTTGACGTCAGGGCGTGTCAAGTCGGGAATCAGTTTTTGCGCGAGGGCGACGATGGATCTGCCCTCTGGGGTCTCGTCGCAGACCGACGAGAGATACGATGCGCGCGTGACGTCAGCCTCCGTTTTATCGCCTAACGGGATGAACTCCTCTGCCAGTCGGTTCCCAATGGTGATGGTGCCTGTTTTGTCGAGTATGATGGTGTTCACATCACCTGCAGCTTCAACGGCTCTCCCGGAAGTGGCGATGACGTTGAACTGCGTTACCCTGTCCATCCCGGCGATGCCGATTGCCGGCAATAGCCCACCAATGGTCGTCGGGGCAAGACATGCGAGCAGCCCGTATAACACCGTGATGTCGCTTGTGACGCCCAAGAAGCTGCCTAGGGTGTTGAAGGTGATGATGATGACCGTGAGTATCCACGTGAAACCTGCGAGGACGGTAGTCAGGGCGAGTTCGTTGGGCGTCTTTTGTCTTGTCGCCCCTTCGACCAGCGCGATCATCTTGTCCAGGAAAGACTCGCCCGGATTTGCTGTGATCTCTATTAACAGCTCATCGCTCAGAAGCGTCGTGCCGCCGGTCACCGAGGTAAAGTCGCCACCACTCTCTCGTATCACCGGCGCTGATTCGCCGGTTATCGCCGACTCATCGACGGAGCCACTGCCTTTGATCACGTCTCCGTCATTGGGGATCGTGTCGCCTGCCCGAACAATGACCCTGTCACCTTTCACCAGTTCGGATGAATCCACCTCAGTTATCGTACCATCATCGGCTATTTTTTGGGCACGCACCTCTTTCCTCGTCTTTCTGAGGCTTTCTGCTTGAGCTCTGCCCCTCCCCTCTGAAAGCGCTTCTGCGAACGTAGAAAACCACACGGTAAGCAGCAAGAGTATTGATATTTCCGTGTTGAACAGAGCAACGCTCGATCCGAAAATCCAGGCGCCGATAGCTAGGATGAGCGCGAAGAAGAAGCTGACCTCGACGACGAACATGACGGGGTTGCCGATCACGTGTCGAGGGCTCAGTTTCTTAATCGAGTCAGCAAAAGCGTCGACCAGAATTTTTCTGCTGTAAACTCCATTGCTCATTGTGCCTCCTAGATAGTGGCAAGCGCCTGTCCGAGGGATCCAAAGATGAGGAGCGGGAAGAACGTCAGAAGGTTAAGGATGACGACGACCCCGATGAAGACGGCCCCGAAAATCCACGTATCGGTTCGCATAGTGCCAATATCGAAGGGCACTATTTTCTTGTGCAAGAAAACCTCAGCGACGAACAACATGAGGATGAACGTGCCATAGCGCCCCACCGCGAACACGAGGGCCATTGAATAATTCAGGAAGGGCGATACCGAAAGTCCCGCAAATGCCGACCCGTTGTTTGCAGCCGCTGAGAGGTACGCGTACGCAAGCTCGGCAAAGCCCTGAAATCCTGGGTTTAAGGTCTGACTCGCCGCAAAAAGGACGCCGAGCGTCGTGAACGTAAATACGAGGAAAGGGTGAATCAAGAAGGAAAACACCGTCAATTTCGTCTCATACCCTTCGATTTTCCGCCCCAGGTATTGCGGCGTTCTCCCCACCATCAGGCCCACGATGAATACCGAGAGTATGACGAAGATTAAGATGTTGATCATTCCGCACCCAACGCCCCCAAATACGCAATTCAACATCATCATCGCCTGTAGAGAGGTCGCGCCCCACGGGCCCCAGCTGTCATGCATGCTGGTCACCGCTCCGACCGCACCAGCGGTCGTCCACGCCCCGAACTGAGCGGAGCTGACGTCACCGAACCGTACCTCTTTCCCCTCCATATTTCCCGCAGATTGGTTCACGGCGAGGCCTGAGAGCGCGGGGTTTGATGACTCGGATATCATGTTAATGACAAGAGCTGCGCTGAGTATGACTAACACTGCGCAGATCAAGACCCACCCCTCCTTGGTATTTCCCACCATCGTGCCGTATGCGTAGATAAATCCTGACGCTATCAAGATCATGAGGAGGATTTCCACCGCATTGGTTGCCGGGGTTGGGTTCTCATAGGGGTTAGCGGAGTTTTGTCCGTAGTACCCGCCTCCGTTTGAGCCGAGCATCTTTACCGACTCCATTGAAGCGACAGGCCCTAGGTACAGCGTCGCGGTTTGGTTCTCAATCGTGGTGTAATGAACGGGCCCGCTCAACGTCTGGGGAATGCCCTGGGCGACAAAAAAAAGTGAAAGGATGAGGCAAAGGGGCACGAGTATCCGGGTTATGGATCGCACAAAGTCGAAGTAGAAGTTGCCCACGTGTTCGATCTTCCTGAATCCGGCCCGTGGCTCTTTGCTCGAAAACCCCCTGATGACCGCCACTCCGATGGCCATTCCCGTGGCTGCGGAGGTGAACTGGAGAAACGTGAGCATCAGCTGGCTGAGGTACGATGCCTGTGTCTCGCCTGCGTAAAACTGCCAGTTCGTATTCGTGATGAAGCTCGTGGCGGTATTCACTGCCAGATCAAGACTCATGCCGGGCGCTTGGTTAGGGTTCAGGGGGAGGGACCCTTGGAATAGGAGAATGAAAAAAACGGGTACCCACATGCACGCGTTGACCAACAGGAGATTGCCGATGTAACGTTTGGCGCTCATCCCCTCATTCGGGTTGACGCCGAGTGCCCGAAACAGAAGGCGCTCGACAGGTCCAAAAAACGCATCGAATCTGCTCCGCTCTTTGTAATAAGTCTGGACAATGTATCGGCCCATAGGGCGGATCAAGAGCAGCTGGACGACGATGATGACTACAACCGCGATGATTGCCGTCAGATCCACTTTATACCCCCGATTCTTTGCATATATCTTTTCTGATGCAGCTGCAGGTCAGGGATGCCCGTGATCTGACCATACCCGTGGCATGCGGTGGCCGCAGTTGTAGTGGCAGCGTGTAGACAGGACGTAAACGCTAACCCGTCCCTGATGCGCCCATTCTATATGAAACTTACCTACGAAAAATGGATTTATCTGCGCGTTTTCCGGCAATCTCGCTGTTCTGGTCTGCAACTAGTAATCTAAAACGGGCGAGGGCTGCAAGCGCCGTTATACTTCGTGGGAAGTGTATATATAGCTGCTTTGAAAAGTTAGGAGCAAAAACGAAGGGGCTCCTAAGAAATGTACGGACGCATATTGTTACCGGTATCAAACCCGCGAAATGCTGAATACACGCTTAAGGCAGCCTTACAGTTGCTCGATCCTGATGGCACAATCGTCTTATTAAGTGTGGTCGGAACGCGCGAGGATTATCCCGATCGTGCTGAGAGCTATCGGAAAAAGACTAATCTCGTGACGCGGCTGATGAAATCAGTAGCACCTGACAGAGCCGAGGTCGTGCCCGAAATTATGCTCTCATCATCGATTCGCGATACGATCCTTAGTCAGATAGCCACGCACAACATCGACCTAGCGATTCTAGGCTACAGCTTGCAATCAACCCTGTATAAGATCAGGTACGGCGACGTCATTTACCCACTGATGAAAGATGCGCCCTGTGATGTGATCCTGTCTAACTTGAAATACGAGAGCACTTTTGAGCGAATACTCGTCCCATCGGCGGGGTACAAACACTCTATACAAGCGGTCCAGGTGGCACGGGCCCTTGCCGAGAATGCGCAGGGTCGCATTACCCTCCTTCACATCGCAGAGCCCAACGAAAGCGATACGCAGGCCGATTTGCAGCTGCTCGCTTCCACGTACGATAACGTAGACATCAGCATCTTCTCTGGCCCTGTTGTTGAACAGATCACTACAGTCTCTAAAGATTACGATCTCATCATCATGGGGGCTTCAGAGCGGTCTCGGGGAGCAAGCGCGATTTTCGGGACGGTAGTGGACAAAGTTATCGAACAGACAGACAGAAATATCTTCGTCGTGCGTGCGTAGGGTCACGTGGCGGTCGAGTTTGTGGCCGTTGCATTCGAGGCCAGTGCGTTGAGCGCCGTCGCGTTCGCCTCTGCAGCGTTCAGCGTCGCAGGGGTCAATAAACTATCTAATGCGAGATTGAGCTGTAACACGTTCACGCGCGGCTCTCCAAAGACCCCGGCAACAGGATTCTCGGTATACTGGTTGACGAGTCTCGTGAGTACATCCTGGGATATGCCGGTTAGGTTTGATATACGCGGAATTTGGAGAAGGGCGCTCTCAGGTGCGATGTTAGGATCAGCTCCGGATCCCGATTGTGTCACTAGGTCGATCGGTACGAGACTAATGGATGGATTGAGGCTCTTTTGATACGCGACCTGCTGACTCACGTTCGCGATGAGGGCAGGATTGTTTGGTCCCCAATTGGACACCCCGGATGGTCTCGATTGAAAGTGCATCGGATCGCTAAAGGGCTGTCCGACTAAGGCCGAGCCCACAACTGTGCCGTTTTGCGTGAGTAAGCTTCCTTCGGCAGCCGGCTTGTCAGCTATCTGTGCGATCCCCACCAGTAAGAGCGGAAAAACCAAGCCGCATAATACTAAAAAGACCACAGTCGTCTTTAATGCTGCAAACAGGTCACTTTTTAGCATTGATGCCGCATTGAAACGTATTCGCTTAAATATCTTGCGCGCCGTGCGCGTGGTTCGCGCTCGTTTGAATGCGCCACAATCTTTTTTTCGCAATGAGAGAATAGGGGGTAGCTAATCTCGGCAGCGGTTTCACATTTAAGATCCATACCCTATGAAGTGCGATTAGCTGCAAGTGCAGATTGGTCTATATGAGGACGTTAATAGCAGCACACACCTATGTCACTCAATAAGCGGCTGGACGATTGATAGTTGTTGCCTTCAAAGACGATTCGTTGACTGAGCAAGCCATATATTGAGCAATTGTTAAAGGACTACGAAAGGGAGGGGCTCATGGAAGATGACGATGCTTCTGCAACTGGAACACCCAGTCGTCCAGACAACGTTGGAACGTATCTTATCCACCGACTGCAATCATTGGGTGTGTCGCACGTCTTCGGAGTGCCGGGGGATTACGTGCTGGGCTTCTTCAAGCAGCTCAACGATAGCGAACTCAACCTTGTCACGACGTGCGATGAACTCAACGCGGGCTACGCGGCCGACGCTTATGCACGCATCCGGGGAATAGGCGCCGTATGCGTTACCTATTCTGTTGGCGGTCTAAAGGTCGTGAATGCCACAGCGCAGGCGTATGCGGAAAAATCTCCGCTTGTGGTCATCGCCGGAGCTCCTGGAATCAAAGAACGGATCGGCAACCCGCTCCTCCACCACAAAGTACGGACCTTTGACACGCAGAGGAAAGTCTTTGCGGAAGTGACTATCGCGTCTACGGTCCTCGACGATCCAAGCACTGCGTGTGGAGAGATTGATCGCGTGTTGTCAGAAGCACTCCGCGTTAGTCGACCGGTGTACATCGAGCTCCCGCGCGATATGACGTTCGCGCCCGTCAAGCTGCCCGATCCGGCTCCGGTAATGCGAGAAGCTGCGAGCGATCAAAACGCTCTGCAGAGCGCTGTCGACGAAGCAGTAATGACGATCAACTCAGCGGAGCAGCCCGTAGTAATCGCGGGTGTCGAGCTGCACCGTTTCGGACTGCAGGATAAGCTCCTCGCTTTCATCGACAAAGTGCGCATACCAGTCGCCGCTACAATTCTCGCTAAGTCTGTCGTCGGCGAGTACCATCCGCTCTACATAGGCATCTATGAAGGGGCTATGGGCTTTGAATCGGTCCGCAACTACGTCGAATCAAGTGATTGCTTAATTGTGCTTGGTGCATTCATGACGGACGTCAACTTGGGGCAATACACAGCACATATCGATCAAGAAAAGGCAATCTACGTCACAAGCGAGCAGTGTTCGATTAGGCACCTGCACTATGCGCACGTCCGCCTCCACGATTTCCTCGATGGGCTGATTAGCGCCCCCCTCACGCCGCGGACCCCCCACGATTTGCCGCGTCCACGGTCAATGGAGCCTTTCTTAACGAAAAGAGGGCGAAAGATTACCGTCAAAAGGTTGTTTGAGCGGCTTAACTGGGCCCTCGAGGATAATACCGTAGTCATCGCAGACGTTGGCGATGCGCTCTTCGGAGGGCTTGACCTCATTACCCACCGCAGAACTGAATTCCTGTCGCCAGGGTATTACCTCTCGCTCGGCTTTGCGGTGCCAGCGAGCATTGGGGCACAACTCGCGAATCCCAATCTTCGTCCGTTGGTGTTGGTCGGCGATGGGGCCTTCCAAATGACCGGAATCGAGGTCTCAACTGTCGCGCGACTCGGCCTGAATCCAATCATCGTCGTACTCAATAATTATGGGTATGCGACGGAACGGCCCTTGGAAGACGGGCCGTTCAACGACCTCCAGGTGTGGCAGTATAGCCTGATTCCAGAGATCGTTGGTGCGGGAAAGGGCACCGTGGCGACAACGGAGGATGAGCTCAACCACGCGCTCGACGCGGCGCAGGCATACACAAAGGGGTTTACGATTATTGAAGTCCAGCTTGATCCGCACGATAGCTCGCCTGCGTTGCAGCGGCTGACCGAGGGTCTTGCGAAGAAGATTCGTTGAGATTCAAGCTTTAGTTGGTAACCAGCCCTTGCTGGTTGCGTATCAGTTGCCTTCCTTTAAGGAATCAGATTACAGGCGAGGTGTCGTGCCAAAACGGTATTGGCCCTCCACTCACCTCTTAGGTCGGTTCTTGTTCTTGCCTAGTCGAATCGTGAGTATTGAGGCGAGCGAAAAAACGAGAATCGCTGCGAGAACCACGAAGACTGCCGACCCTACAAGCCCACCGTTCAGGCCACCAATGTCTCCTGAATTAGCACCGACGTTTGGGGCGTCTGTTGCTCCCACAGTAGTGGCCCCTTGGCTACTCGATGAAGCAACAGCGCCATTACCCGTCGTAGTCCACGAACCATCGAGCGTTGTGAACTGCACGCGTCCGGTGCCCTGCAAGTAATCGATGTAATCTCCCAGCAGCTTCACTTCCGCGGTATTGACTGCACCATCAGGCCCCCTGAAATCGGCGGGGTGGTACAGCACAATGAAGGTATCGGTGCTACGATCATTGTTAAGCCACTGCTCGGTTGCGTTCTCCATCGACTGAAGGCTATTGTTACCGAGCTCAATCGAGATCGTATCTATTTTGATACCATCCCGGTATCCCTGATTTATGTTGAAATCTGCAAAGGCGGTGCAATATTCCGTGAACCCCAGCGCTTTTGCCGCCTTTAGCGTGTTGTTGTCGCTCTTGTCAAATGGAGGGAGAAACGAAGTGGGCGTGACCCCGAACGCCTGGGTGATGTCGTTGCGCCCCTGCTTGATTGCATCGTATTGAGCGGCATAGGGCCTCCCATAAAACTCACTGGGGCCCTGCGGTGACGGCGCGACATTCTGGTGCGTATTGCCGTGCTGTGCGAATTGAAAAAGGTGGTTTGAATCGATTGACCGCATGTAATCAAGAAACTGGTGATTTACTTCAAGCAGCTGGTTGCCGGAAGGCGTAGGGTACGGATGGGGGATGATGCCAAGCGTCACCGGCACGTTCTTGTCGATGTGCACTTGGTTCACGGCCTGAAGTTCGGCAAAGTCGGCGTTGGGCGCGACATCATCATCTCTAAATATAACATACTTGTTCGTTTGTGCATAACCCGTCGCTCCACTGCCTACGCACACAAAGAGCATCGAGAATAGAAGCATAAGAATGAGCGAGCAGACGAGGGCGATTTTCGGTCTGACTCTTGCATTGCGTCTGATTTCGTTTGACTTGTCTTGCAGCACTGGGCACACTCGAAACGTTGCTAGTAGGTCAACAGACTTGGCGCACTCTCGCCTACCAAGGGTTAGCGTTGAAGATCGACTGTGGCAGTTGCGATCGCTCTTCCCAAAAATGGCAAGTGCATGAATTATTGGGACTATATGACTTAAATAGTGCTCGGGGCGTGTGTCGTCCGAGTGTGCGCTTGGCCGGTTTGAAATAGGTCAGACTAGAGCTAAGTTCGAAGGGCTGGCTTAGGCGGAGGTAGTCGCGAGACGCGTCCTACTTTGAGTTCCTGGCCCCCATCAGGCAGCAGACCAGAAACACCCAGCTTCTGGAAATTTGCGTTAACGCGCACGGGCTTGTGAAAGCAAATGCTGAGAGATAATTGTAGCCGGACAAACCGCAGCGCACAACTCGGTCTTTTTCGTGGCGCGGCGTTGCGCTTCACAATCGTTTCGGCGGCGGTTGCCTTCGGGGTCGAGCTATAAACCAGAAAAAACCGATGCAAGCGAAGG
The DNA here is from genome assembly GCA_015660915.1 of Methanomicrobia archaeon. Taxonomy (GTDB): domain Archaea; phylum Halobacteriota; class Bog-38; order Methanoflorentales; family Methanoflorentaceae; genus Methanoflorens. Next base: position 41,454 of record JACTTZ010000007.1, read on the forward strand.
CAATCAATCCGAAGCTCGCATAGAGTGGCAGAGCGCCAAGCCCCCCACTGAGACCATTGCTTGTCAAAATGCTGCTCGCTTCTGAGGTGGAGGCCCCACTGCTCGATGAACTCCCGCTACCCTCAGTCGTCCACGTGCGATCAAGCTTTGTGAACTGCACTCGTCCTGTGCCTTCTAGGTAGTCAATATAGTCGGCTAGCATCTTTACTCTCTCAGAATTGACGGCACCATCGGGCCCGCTGAAATCGGCGGGGTGATACAGCACCACTAAGGTATCGATGCCATGGGTATCGTTGAGGAACTGATCAGTTGTGCTCTCCATCGACTGAAGGCTCTCGTTGGCGAACACTAGCGAGACGGCGTCGATTCTCACGCCGTTCATATATCCTTCGTTTATGTTGAAATCGCGGAATGCCGTGCTGTATTCCATGAATCCTAACGCTTTAGCCGCCTTTAGCGTGTTATTGTCTCCCTTATCAAACGGCGGGATAAACGTCGTAGGAACGACCCCAAACGCCTGCGTGATGTCGTCCCGCCCTTTCTTTATCGTGTCATACTGAACTGCATAGGGAAGCCCATAGAATTCGCTCGGGCTTGCTGTACCTCTGCTCTGATGAGTATATCCGTGTTGTGCGAACTCAAAAAGGCGGTTTGAAGCGATTGATCGCATGTAGTTGAGGAATGGTTTGTTTTGAAGGAGCTGATTGCCTGCCGATGCGTTTGGATGCGGAATGATGCCCATCGTCACCGGCACGTTCTTGTCGATGTGCACTTGGTTGACGGCTTGAAGTTCGGCAAACTTAGCCCCAGGCGTGACGTCATCTTCCCTAAAAACGACGTACTTTCTCGTTTGCCCGCTCTCTGCGCCCTGCGCGTTTACGTGGACCGTGGAAAATAGTACTATGGAAACAAGCAAGCACGCGAACACGATTTTTCGAGCAGGCGCGCTTCCCATTTTCAGTTTTCCTCAGCTTATTTGATACGTGCCTCAAAACGCAGGACGTCTGAAGCGATTTCAGCCCGATGCCGACATACCTTATGAAACGGACCCCACAAGAGCGTCGAGTCCCAGACGATGCAGGAGCATTTCACTAAGCTTGAATGTTCGTATTTATTTCTTTCTCACAGCTGCGCTTTGAAGCATCACTAGGTGAAGCAAAAATGCAACTGGTGAGACAGACCACAATTGCGCAGAACGGATTTTAAAGTATTGCACCAATTAAGGCGCCGAGAAGCCCCCCAATCAGTATTCCAGCCAGCGGCGCGAGAAGAGCCCCGAGGATTATTCCAACCACGAGTCCGAGAACCGCGCCAATGACGGCTCCAGCCAGCGCTCCGACCCCACCAAAGATTTGCTGACCAATGAAAGCGCCTAGTGCCCCCCCGACGATGACGCCAAGCAGCAGGCCGAAGGCAGCACTTAATATGCCGCCCAAGGGGATGCCTATGAAGACACCAAGCAGAACCCCGACGAATGAACCAACCAACCCGCCAATCAGGCTTTCAACTACCACGCCGCGGTGCCTGCCACTCCAGGCGCCGACTAACGCACCGACGACAACGCCAACAATGACGCCAGACCATATGTTCGCAAGGACGCTTACAACAACGCCAAGTGCTCCGCCTGCAAAGCCGCCAACAACGCCGGGACCTGCAAGGCCCGCCCCATCAGTGCGCGCAGCTGTCAAAAGCGTTACGAAGCCTCTGTAAAAAGACACAGTGGTTAAGTAGCAGGCATGAGTTTTAAGCTTATGCAGCGCGAAGTCTGTTGAAAAGCGTGTGATGAACGCTGTTGTAGCATGTGTATATTTCTTCATAGGGAGTTTTTACTGTTGGTTGAGGTTGACGCTACGCGAGTGAGTTTGACACGACGTGAAGTTGCCGGATGAACGGGTACATCTTGCAGTTCCGCTCGTCGTGCAAGCTCGATTCTAGGAAATGGAGACTATGCGGTACATTCAAATCATCGGTGCAAAGTCCTTTATGGAGCTGACGCGAGCCAACGTAGCAGATTGGCAATTGTACGGCACGACTTTTCTTGAATGGAAAGAAGAGACTGGAAAGGACTATGATAGCTGGGTGAGCGAACGAGTCGTCCCGACGTTAGACTTGTTTGATTATCTTGCATGGTATGAGGACGGATCGCTGCACGGCTATGAAGGTGGATACAGCGTCATACTCGATCCAAGCTTCGGACTGTGGACAGATACCATACTCGCGCGCGCTAAAAAGCTTGGATTGCGTGTGGAGGAAACATATATCGGCCCCGGCTGCTGGATTGGATAGGTCGATCACCGCAGCTCCGACAAGCACAGACGAAACGCCGCTGCTACGCCCATTCGCGCAGAGCGGTGACGTGCAAGATCGTAGTTTTTTGCAAGAAACCCTCAGAAGACGGTTTTAGAAAAACGGCGTGCGCCTATCCTATGTGTCTTGTTCAGCTTCCTCTTCAAAACTTGGAAACTGGAACTGCAACGCCTTGAATCCATTCTCGTCAACAAATCGCTTATCAAGCATGTGTCGGTTGTATCGGCCAACTGAATCAGTCGTGACACCGAGCAGAGCTCCGTCGCTCCGGATCACAAACGCGGAATACTTCGCAAGCAACTCTTTTATTGTCGATACGCCTGCTTCATCGCGTGCTTGCCACTTCGAAAAGGTTGATCGCTGCAACAGTTTAAACTGTCGCAAGGTAAGTATCATCACGCGTGTTTTGATAGTTTGACCCCTCCGTTTGTGTGGTCGAATGTAGTTGCCATATAGATCTCGAATCGTTTTAACCATTTCGAACGCTCTTTCTACGCCTTGCTGCCAGAGCCTTTATGATAAATTTGGCCACCCGAAGGGGTTGACTTCGCAAACAGCGCAATTGTTACACAGAAAAGCATAAGTGATGGCACGTGTGCGCGAAAAAATACGAGCGGGCACCCTAAATGGAAGTAAGGGCTGAGCATCGACAAAGGAAAATACGAAGTGATAGGCGAAGCAATACTGACCTGTTTGGGTAGGTGTGCGTTAACGCACGCTGAGCTAAACGCGTGCGTTGAACAAAAAGTCCGAGGCACGCTTTAAGGTTCGGTGGGCTGGTATGTCGAAACCGTCAAACTCGATCTCGAAGCACGGAAACGAATACGGTGCGTGCAGGACGCAAAGCGTACGACATATTGCGTCGCAAAAAGCTGAAATGCTATTTTGCTTGCCCGATCGTTTGTTAAGAACGGCTTTGGACGCTGCCGCTCTTACATGTCCTTCGCCCGCGTACTCAACTGACTGCCTTCTTCACCAACGCAAGTAGCTCTTCTCGTGTTCGCACGCGCTCGCGTGTCTTCGATCCCCCCTTGATGACATTTGCAAAGATTTCGGGCTGGTCACCTTCGGAGCTTCCTGTGAGCCCTTGGATAATTCCGCTAAAGACGTCACGCGTTCTTCTCTCCTCTAGGGTGATATGTCCGAAATTACGAAACCACATCTCTATGCGCGTGTCTTCCGAAACGATCGTTATTTTGCGTATCTGTTTCTCCCACCAGAGGTGGATCATAATATCATACTTCTTCTGCGCCATTCATCCTCTCGCGTGTGTTTGTGTGCCGCAGTTCGCTGCATCTACTATTTAGAGCCCCTTATTCTTATGATTGCAGGGATGTTCTGCCGCGCGAAGTGCCAAAAAAGCTGACTCACTCGTTCTTACGGCCTACTCAGAAAAAAGAAAGAGTGGTGCAGTTTGCACCTACTTCATCTCTTCCCCTGCCGCTTTCGAGGCCGCACCAGCGATATATACGGTGGCGATCACTGCGACAATGGTTATGATAATTGCATATGACAGGTTTCCTGCAATGCTGTTAGGAGTTCCCAAAAAATAAATAAAGATAGACTGTATTGCTTGATTCCACGCAAGGCCTGCGATGAACGCGAAGGCAGTCGTGATCAGGCCAGCCATCACCTTTAAGTATTCTACTCGACTCACCATGTGTTTCATCTCCGGTAAACTAATAGCACTATTAACGAAGGTTTGTGCACGATAAAGAACTTTCTATTCGCTCCTGTTTCGGATATTAGTCTCTTTAATAGCTTTATTATAAAAAAAACGTGCGTGGTGACCTTAGTCTGGCTATGCACGATAGACGACCAGCAAAACGACGAGCAGCAACGGTAAGAGGATATCGCTTATGTATAGAATCGGTCCTGCATTGCCGGGGGCGTAGTTTCGGTGAAGTCGTATATCGCGAATGTGGCCGTACGCCGCCCCGAGCCCAAAAACGGCAAACGCGATGACGGTGGCGCTCCAGAAGTCGCCGCGCAGCCAGAAACAGAGCACCCCTAAAACCCCTATGGCGAGGTTGTGTAACGCTACCTCAAATTGAAACGGGCTTCCAGTGGGCCATCCAATGCTCCGTGCCACGTCGTCAGCAACAAACGCGTGTCCCACAAAAGCGTAGAGCGAACCGAAGCCGACCACGATGACAAGGAACCAAAGGAGAAACGACTCGACAGCCCCCCCATTGAAAAGTGCGATGTTAAGGACCGCGGCAATGATGGCGACGCCGAACAAACCATAGGGCCAATACTCTGCTGCGCGGTTAACCATAGAGCCTCTCGATTAGTCGCCTCTTTTCGGTTGTGGTTCCCTCGCGGTTCGCGGTTTTAAGGCTATCGATTTTTTCGACCGTAGTCAGATTTGGAACCGTTACGTGCATACGGAGTTGCCGTCACTGTTCGAACAGGAACTCCTCGAAAGGAAAAGTGGGCAGAGTTTATTATGTGAAGCATCTTTCTGTTAGGCAGCCGTGAGGAAGCCCATAAATATGGGCATTAGATCTGTGATGGAGGACAGCCGAAGGGATGACGATTGCTATTACGACGCTTAGTGAGAACACTGTAGCACGCGCCGGCCTATACGCTGAGTGGGGATTTAGCGCTCTCGTCGAAACCGACGACGTCGCGGTCCTGCTTGACACGGGCCAAGGCAGTGCGGTAATAGCCAACGCAGCCCTCTTGGGTGTTGATTGGTCTTCACTTCACACTATCGTGCTCAGCCACGGGCACCGCGACCACACTGGTGGTCTGTACTCAGTGCTTAGCGGTATACGAAAAGATCCCACTCTCTCAGAAGAAACGCGTTCCGTTAACGTGGTTGCGCATCCGGACATCTGGATTCCCAAGTACTCAGGACCTATTCACAAGAATATCTACGCGGGAATGCCGTACGTGCGAGGGGCGTTAGAGAGTCTTGGCGCGGCGTTTGTAAGTACGAGCGAGCCGGCGCGGATAACCAATCGAATCGTTACAACGGGCGAAATCCCGCTGGACACGGCCTACGAGCGAGTGGATCCAGAGTTGTACGTTCGTGACGAGCGAGGCGTACGGCCCGATCCGATGGCCGATGACCTTGCACTCATAATCACGACCGATCTCGGTCTCGTCGTCGTCTTGGGCTGCGCGCATCGCGGTCTTATCAACACGTTGCTCCAGGCAGAGAAGGTGGCGAACGAGGATCGTATTCACATGGTCATCGGTGGAACGCACTTGATGAAGGCCTCGGAAGAGCAGCTTAAAGCGACCATCAAAGGGCTTGAAGCACTCGACGTTGAGCGCATCGGCGTTTCTCACTGCACTGGTTTGCCTGCCACTGTGAAGCTCTCTAAAGCGTTTGGAGACCGTTTCTTCTTTAACAATGCAGGCACTCGCATTACGATCGAGGACTAGCGCGGCGCTGGCCACGGATAATCAAAGCTTCGAGAAAGACGAATCATAAAGCGCACGGCGTAAAGGGGTGTAACAACACACAAAGACACTACAGTAATATAATGCCTGACCAAACTACATAGAATTAAGGAGGGGTTCAATGCTAGATAAGACGATTTCTGAGCATTTCATCAACAAAACGATAGAAGTGTACTTCGGCGGCAGACCGAGTGAAACCATCACCGGTAAGGTAGTCGGCAGCGCCGATGGGGTAGTCGTGCTCGAGCACGACCAACGTCGAGATTTTATCAACGTCGGAAAAGTAGTGGCCTTTTGGGAAGTGTAGGTTCAACGCCTCCAAAGTGGGTGGGCCACAGCTGTGCCTCTGTTGCTTTGCTCTATACGCGAGAAGCGCTTGATCTCCATAGCTTGAACGCTCTCCAGGTCGCCGCGAACGTTCACGACATCGCGTTTTGAACGCAGTTGAGACTAGATTGCGACTTGGTCGTGGTCACAGCCTGCTAATGTGCGATGTCGCTTGCACTCAGGTTTTAGTCTTACGCGGCTTGCAGAGGATTTCGCGAATTTCAAGCTCGTAGAACTCGTCACTCGTCGCCGCCTTAATGACGAGCGCGGTGTCTAACCCTTTCGCGCTTCCACCAAGAGCTACAACTTCAGCACCTAGTGCGACGATCTCTTCCTGTGCTGCGATCAACGTAACTTCGACAGCTACTTTGGTGCCTTGCCCGAACCTTCGAAAGGCATTCTTTACCTCATCGGTATACTGATAGTCGACTTGTTTGTAAAACGCGAGTTTGAAACCCGAATCTGCGATACGCTTCTCAGTTTCTGGCGAAAATCGTGCAGGATCGGTGCCTACAAAGAAGAGCGTTAAGCCTGTATTGGCAAAAAAATCTAAGGCTTTTTCTGCAGAAACCCCTCGCACCGAAGGGATTAGGACGTGCTTTATGCCGAGTTCATCGGCGCGCTCTTTCGCGCTGGTAAACACGGCAGCTGTGTTCTCCTCTCCAGGTGCTTCGAAATAGACTATTTTCCTTTCTAGTGTCATCGTGATGATTCCTCCTTATACCTGGACGTATGAATGTGAGAACGCGTAAAACTTTCTGTGAATGAGGCACGCGTAAAATCGCTGTTGCGTTTTGCATATAGGCGGTACAGGTGTTGTTCGGCGAGTGGTCAGGCCATATAGGAAGAAGCTGCGCAACGAGCAGTTGCTTCACCCCTCTTTGACGAGTCGCGCCACCCGTTCTTTGTTGCTTCGCGACCACGGGCTTTTTGGCTTTCGAGGGGAGAGGTAAAACATTGCCCGCTCAGCGTTGAGTGAGTGAGTACGGCTGTCTATCCACCCGAAGCTCACGGCTTCGTCAACGATGTCGTCGTACGAAAGGCGTTGTTTGCCTGCGACCGCTTTGTCATAGACCAACCACACGCCGCGAGAGGCCGCGTGATTCTGCACAAGCCATTGACGCCACGTCGCGCGGTCTGCAGCGTAGTATTGATCTGCTTTGTTTGAAGAAGTCTCAGGCACAGGACGTTTGTGGGCTTCGATCGTATATCAAGCTACATGTTGGCGGCCGCTTACTCTGCAGCCGCTAGAGCTAGCACTTTGTCGTCAAAGCGTTTATGACGTCGCCTTGACATGGCGGAGATCGAGCGTCCGAATCGCTCCGAGCGCCCGAGGATCGCCCAATCGTTTTTGGAAGAGGAGCGTCAGGTGCTTGGGGACTGGTGGTTTCGACAGGAGTACCTATGCGAGTTCTCTGAGAATGTCGAGCAGTACTTCACGCATGACGAGATCGTAGCCGCTATCAGTGAAGACGTCAGGCCGCTGTTCACACCAGACGGCAAACTCGACCTCTGATTGCGTCGTACAAAGCAACTGGGACTTGTGAAAAAAAGAAGGAAGTGGAATATGACCGGAGAAGCAGGGTTCACTTCAGAAGAAACTGAAGCACGAAAGCAGAAGAGTCAGGGTTTCTATATGGGCGTGGACCTCGGCCAAGCGCGCGATTACACCGCTATCGTCGTAATAGAAATGGTCAGGTTTACAAGTGGGCAAGAACTTGTCACTGAGTTGCACTTGCGACATTGCGAGCGGCTTCCATTGGGAACGAGCTACGAGGACATCACCCGGCACATCAAAAACCTCCTTATGCCATTCGAGGACGAAAAGAGAGAATTAACCCTCATAGTGGACGCCACAGGCGTCGGAAGACCGGTTATCGACTCTTTTAAAGAAGACCACCTGGAGCCGGTTCCAATCACTGTAACCGGCGGGCTGACTGCTAGTTATGATAAGGGCGAATGGCATGTCCCGAAGCGTGACCTTGTCGCGGCTGCAAAGGTGCTTCTTGGTAAAGGGCAACTGAAGATAGCTCAAGGGATGCCGTTTGGAGCCGTGCTCATTAATGAGCTGCAGAACTTTCACGTAAAGGTGAACCTGAACACCGGGCATGATTCATACGAGGCTTGGAGAGAAGGCGCGCGCGATGACCTCGTATTTGCCGTGTCCTTGGCGTGCTGGTATGCGCTCAAGCAAAAGAAAAAGAAGAGGATTACCGGCGTGATGCCGATCATAGGAAAGGTCGAAAAACGCAGGGATTGGATGATGTTGTGACGATGATAGATTTTCCGATTTTCAATTGAAGTGGTGGTGGAATTTCGATCCTAAGAAGGGGAGTGCATCAAAATTTTGTTTAGAAGCCAATCTTACCATTATATCGAAAAGAAAGTTGGTGATAAAAATGCACGAAGAAGTAGGCACCGAGAAACAGAACAACTATGAACTGTACGGCGTACGAGCCAGCCGAGCTTGCAGACCCGCTGATGCACAAGCATCACCACATTCAGCACTGGAAAGACCGTTGCCGATTCGACGACGACATAGAAGAGTGACGAGAGGACACTAGACGAGGTCGAGGGACCTGAACGGACGGTCCAAGCTAGCTGCGATGGTCAACTGGGGCAAGGTAGCTATCTAAGAGACGGCTCAGCGTTCTAACTCCCGTCTTTTATTTTTCAGCGAGAAGAATTCCCGTTTTAAATAAAATGAGTGATTAACTACAAAAAAGAATCTCAGCTGCGAGGGGAGAACATGAGCCAAGCCGAAACTTTGGATGTGAAGAAACTTAGAATGAAATACGGTGGGGGCGTGATCACTCACCTCGGGTCTCAAATGTACGGCCCTCCCGCCGCTATCTTAGCCGAATACGTTGCAAACGCTTGGGACGCTGATGCTTCACGTGTATATATCGACATCCCGTTAGATCGAAATTTGACGCTAGATTCTGAGATTCGAATAAGAGACAATGGCGCAGGGATGTCTTTTGAAGATTGCGATGAAAAATTCTTATGGGTCGGTCGGCCTCGAAGGCAATTCGATGGTAGCGAGACGCGCGGTGGCAGAAAACTCATGGCAAGAAAAGGGGTGGGAAAACTTGCCGGGTTTGGAATTGCAAATATCATCGAAGTAAGGACGGTTAAGGACAGGACACTTACTCATTTTCGAATGAATCTTGCTGCAATTAAAAATATGTCCCTAACTACGGAAGGCTATGAACCTGACTTGGTCGAGCAGTATGGCACCACAACAAATGAAGGTGCTGGGACTTGTGTCGTCTTAAGCGAACTGAACGTGTCAGGGCCCATCAAAAGTCCCCAATTTAAAAGAGAGATGGCACGGCGTTTTGGCGTACTAAGTGACATGTTTCGGGTTCAGATTAATGGCGAAGAATTGAGCAAGGAAGACGTAAAGTACGAACATCGATTCCCGAACGAGGGGGTTGAGGAGGAAGAGATCGCACCGGGTAAGAGAATCAAATGGTGGATTGGCTTTACTAAACAACCAATAAAAGACGAGATCAGCCGGGGGGTCAGTGTTATTGTGAGAGGAAGACTTGCACAGGAGCCTTTTTTCTTCAATCTAAGTGGAGGCACAGGTTCTCAGCATGGACTCCAGTACCTTGCCGGAGAAGTTCAAGCTGATTATCTAGACGAGTACGAGGAAGACTTGATTATCTCCGGTAGGCTGAAGGTGCGTTGGGATCATCCAGACGCCGCGCCGCTCTTGGCGTGGGGTCAAAAAAAGGTCAAGAACCTACTGAAGAAGTGGGGTGACCTCCGGACTCAAGACAAAATTGATAAATTAACTCTGTCCACGAATTTGGTGGAGAGAATAAAGCGGTTTACCCCTCGAGAACGTGACGACATAATGAAAGCCGTCAATAGATTGTCGAAAGAGCCTGCTTTGGACGAAAAGAGATTTCGAGAACAGGTGGAGTTTCTCTTGAGAGGTTATGAGAGTCAGAATGTTATGGACATTATCCACGCCTTCGACTCAACAAGTCCAGAAGCATACGCAGATTTCATCGAAGTACTCAAAGAGTGGGATGTTGTCAAGGCCGTCAACCTTGCGAGGATTCTCACCGGGAATATCAAAGTAATTGATAAATTTGGACAAATGATAAAAGCTGGTGTTAGGGAAAAACCCGACATGCATGACTTGCTTATAGAAAATCCTTGGTTAATCGATCCCCAGTGGGATTTTTTGGAACACGAGGCTACGCTAGACCAAATAATTCAAAAATATGTTGACAAGGAAAAGTCTAAGGCAAAAGCGGGCTCCGGTGCAACTGAACCGGACTTTTTCTGCCTGGCTGGCGGCGGTGTCGCTAAGGTCGTGGAGATTAAAAGACCTGGGGAGCGAATGGGCACGGATGAACTGGATCAAACGAGAGATTATGTACTCTATCTAAGACGCCACATAGGCCAAACAAGCGATCCAAGATACGAAATTCACGACGTTGAAGGTTATTTAATAGTAGATTCTGTTTCTGACGACTTGCGTGAACTCATCGGGATAATGAAAGGTGCTAAGATATTTGTGATAAAATGGGACGATTTGCTGAGGAGTGCGTGTCACAGGTATCAACAATACTATCGCATCGTAAAGGAACGTGCTCCTTCAGATGATCCACGCATGGAAGCGCTGCGAGAGTTGGAAAGTCAGGGGTTGGGCAGTAGTACCTCAAGCTCAAGGAAATCGCCACCAGACAAAAAAAGAGCGAAAAGTGAAGACAAAACTCCGGGTAGTTGACCTGTTTTGTGGTTGTGGAGGAGCCTCGATAGGCGTAGTAAATAGCGACCACAGCGTAGTTGCAGCCGTTGACGCAAATCCGATTGCGTGTAGCGTCTATTCTCAGCACATTGGTATCGAGCCCATGTGCAGCGATCTCACTGAAATCAACGGTCAAACGCTTCTCGACCATTACGGATTACGGAAAGACGAAATCGACATCGTAGTCGGATGTCCGCCGTGTCAAGGGTTCAGCTCTCTAAAAAATACAACGAATAAAGACGGCAACGACGAAAGAAACGGGCTAATCGACATTTTTCTCAAACGCGTAGGAGAATTGGAACCAGCCGGAATAATATTCGAAAACGTATCTGGTATTCAATCGAGGGCAAACCGTCATCACTTAAATCGTCTCGTCGAAAACGTTCAAACTATGGGCTATTCGATTAACAAGAATTTGCTAGTTGATGCGGCTGATTACGGCGTTCCACAACATCGAAAACGGATCGTCGTCACAGGGGTAAAAGAGTCAAAAGAGGCTCCGGCATTGCCACCGCAGCAGTATTTCGATCCTTCTAAGAGAACTACTGAGCAGATGCCTTGGAAAACTGTGCGCAGCGCTATAGGTGATTTGCCCGTTCTCGAGAACGGAGAGATCCATGCAACTGTACCCAATCACGAAGCTCGTTTACATTCCGCGCGAGTGTTGACCATGATTAGGTCAATCCCAAAAGACGGCGGGGGAAGGAAGAGCCTGCCAGAGAACCTGTGGCTTCCGTGTCACAAGAGAATAAGTCGTGGGGCTGAAACCGTTTACGGTAGATTGCGATGGGATCAACCATCTACCACCATAACAAGCAGATGCACGACGCCTAGCTGCGGAAGGTTCTTGCACCCAGATCAAGACCGAGCGATAACGATCCGAGAGGCAGCACGGTTACAAACGTTTCCCGACGATTTTGTATTTCCTAACAACAGGGAAGAGAGTCAGAGACTCGTTGGAAATGCAGTGCCGCCAAAACTGATTGAAGAGCTGCTTGAAGGTTTTCGCGAGTACTTGTAATGGTCAGTGACGCTAAATCAAGCAAGTTCGTGGAACTGTTATTGGGGTGGCACGAGCACAATCGTAGGGTTTTTCCTTGGAGAGAATATCGAACCCCCTACAACACGCTTGTGGCTGAGTTTTTCCTTCAAAGAACTCCGGCCGACAGAGTTGCCGGTTTTTACTGTCAGTTCATACAAAAATACCCTGATCCATTCACGCTTTGTAGCGCCGACCCTAATGTCGTAACGAGTCTGTCTACACAGTTAGGCTTAAAAAAGAGGATTTTGTGGCTTATCGAAGCGTCCAGAGTAATCTGTGAGAGATTCAGCGGGCGCATCCCAGACACAAACTCAGACTTGAGATCACTCCCAGGCGTCGGTTGTTACACCGCGTCTGCAATACTATCTTTAGGCTACGGCAAAGATGTCGCCATAGTCGATGTGAACGTGACTAGAGTGTTGACGAGGTTTTTTGGATATTCCAGCTCGTCCAGAAAGCCTAATCAGGAGCTAGAATCGCTAGCAGAAATGTTACTCCCCAAAGGAAAAGGCTCGGACTTCAACGAGGCTATGCTAGATTTTGCAGCGCTTATTTGCCGAAAGAAACCTAGACACGAAGACTGTCCACTGATTGATTGTTGCACTTTTTATAGCCATTTTGTAAGCGTTTGAATCGCTGAACGGCCCGAAGAATGCTGGTGTGTGGACGGACAAAGGAGTTGCGCTTGCCTTAGGCCGCCGCCAAGAGGCGCTTCAACGCATCGATACGGCGATTAAGACCACTCCGCGGAATGTATCTGCGCGAGAGATGTCCGAAAAACAAGGGTGTTATCAAACCTGCCTTGGCGTGCGCGTTGCACGCTGACACATTGAGATAAAAGGCCGTGCCTGCAGGCAACCCAACGTCGTATTTTGGCGAGTAACCCGGGACATAAAGCTGTAAATTTAGCAACAATCGTAACACTTTAGCCGTATCCGACCACTCGCGTGGGAGTCAAAACCTCGGAACTCCGCCGCGATCTTAAACACTTCTCAAAATATGTAAATGTTCACAAAAATATCCGTTCGTATATAATCCATTATATTGCTTAACGTCTCTAATTTACGGAATTCAGAAATATTTCACGCGTTTTTTTTTTCATTAACTCTCTGTCGCGAGTACGTTTGAAGCTGTGCTTAATCAATGACGTGGACAATGGTCGGTCACAAGCTACTGTAACACTCACTATAAGTATAGCTAGTTTTTTTAGTAATTTGTCAATCAATCAAAGAAGTTGACGAGCTTATAGAAAATGGCTTGTCCATCGTTTGTTCCAACTGCCAGGTAAACACCATCAAATGCAAGGCTTTTTACCGGTAAGTCAAGCCAGGTCATAAATCTCAAACTATCCGTCTCAAGATCCCATACCCTCACAGTTTTATCCACACTCCCCGACACCACCCTCCAACCGTTTGGTGTTATGCAGACGGCAGAAATTATATCAGTGTGCCCCTCCAGCACCCGCTCAAACTTACCCGTGTCAAGGTTCCATTTCCTGACGGCGTCATCATTACTCTCCAATAACGCCCTCCTCCCGTCCGAAGTAATGCTGATTGCACTCCTCCAGTTGGTGTGCCTCCCAAGCACCCTCTCACATTCCCCCGTCTCAAGGTTCCATACCCGGACGGTGTTATCCACACTCCCCGACACTGCCCTCCTGCCGTCAGGGGTGATGCTGACTACCAAAACCGGGCTTGGCCCCTCCAGCACCCGCTCACACTTACGTGTCTCAAGGTTCCATACCCTGATAGTGTCATCCTGACTCCCCGACACTGCCCTCCTACCGTCGGGGGTGATCTTGACTGCAGAAACTGCCCCAGTATGCCCCTCCAACACGCGCTCACACTTACCTGTCTCAAGGTTCCATACCCTGATTTCATAAGAATTACCTGATACAGCACTCCTCCCGTCAGGGGTAACACTGACTGCATAAACTCCTCTAGTGTGCCCCTCCAACACGCGCTCACACTTACCTGTCTCAAGGTTCCATACCCTGACGGTGTTATCCACACTCCCCGATACCGCTCTTCTGCCGTCCTGAGTAATGCTGACTGCTTCAACAAAACCGTTATGTCCTTTCAGCACACGCTCACACTTTCCTCTCTCAACGTCCCACACCCTGACGGAGTTATCATTACTCCCCGACACCGCCTTCCTCCCGTCCGGGGTGATGCTCACTGCATTAATCCAGCCTTTGTGCCCCTTAAGCAGCCCCTTCTGCACACGCTCCCGACAAAGACGCAGGAGCATTGGACGAATTTGAGCTTTGTGCCCCTTAAGCAGCCCCTTCTGAACCCCCTCACATTCCCCCGCCTCAAGGTCCCACACCCTGACGGTGTCATCATAACTCCCCGACACCGCCCACCTGCCGTCCTGAGTAATGCCGACTGCAGAAATTCTACTTGTGTGCCCCTTCAGCACCCGCTCACACTTACGTGTCTCAAGGTTCCACACCCTGACCGTTCCATCATCTGCTCCCGACACGGCCCTCCTCCCGTCAGGGGTGATGCTGACTGCGTTAACGTTGTTATTAGCTCCAAGCATAGGAGCGCCTATATCCCAACTCTCGTGTGGGGTGATGACTTCTGTAATCAGTTCGGTATGCCCCTCTAGCACCCACTCACACTCCCCTGTTTCAAGGTCCCAAACCCGGACCGTTGTATCCGATCCGCCCGACACCGCCCTTTTTCCGTTAGGGGTAATGCTTATCGCTCTCACATCTTTTGTGTGCCCCTCCAACACCCGCTCACATTCGCCCATCTCGAGATCCCAAACCCAAACGGTATTATCAGAACCTCCCGACACAGCCCTCTTGCCGTCCATGGTGATGCTGATTGCACTATTCCAGCTGATGTGCCCTCCAAGCACCCCCTCACACTCCCTTGTCTCAACGTCCCACACCCTGACGGTGTCATCATAACTCCCGGACACAGCCCTCCTCCCGTCCGAAGTAATGCTGACTGCTTCAATCCCGCTAGTATGCCCTTCTAGCACCTCACACTCCCCTGTCTCAAGGTTCCACACCCTAACAGTTTTGTCCACACCCCCCGACACCGCCTTCCTCCCGTCAGGGGTGATGCTGACTGCATAAACTTCCTTAGAGTGCCCCTTAAGCAGCTCTTCCAGCACCCGCTCACACTCCCCTGTCTCAAGGTTCCACACCCTAACAGTTTTGTCCACACCCCCCGACACGGCCCTCCTCCCGTCCGGGGTGATGCTGACTGCATAAACCACGTTAGTATGTCCTTCCAGCACCGACTCACACTCCCCTGTCTCAAGGTTCCACACCCTAACAGTTTTGTCCACACCCCCCGACACGGCCCTCCTCCCGTCAGGGGTGATGCTGACTGCATAAACCCAACCTGTGTGGCCTTCCAGCACCGACTCACACTCCCCTGTCTCAAGGTTCCACACCCTAACAGTTTTGTCCACACCCCCCGACACGGCCCTCCTCCCGTCAGGGGTGATGCTGACTGCATAAACTTCCTTAGAGTGCCCTTCTAACGTTTTAAGGCAACTCTCCTGTGAACGAAACGGCGGGCGGCGAATTCTCAATAGCAGTGGTTCCGTGTCCCGTTCAGTAGTTATAATGCGTTGTGCTTGTTCGGCTACTGGACCCGCATCAGCATAGTTAAATGCGCTCTGGATGCAGAAAGAATAGACCGCAGCGAACTTGGAAAAAAGGTGTGAATGAGAGTTGAGAAACTGGTGATATAACCTAACTCTTGCGTGCGGTGAAAGTACTGGATCCCCCGCTACGCCGCTTTGATCATCTTGCCGATCCGATGGGATCGATGGCGGAGGTATTGGTAATAGGAGAATATGTTCCGGTGGTGCCGCTACAGATTTCCCCAAGGATCGCTCCCTCCGACGAAAGTCACTGCACGCCTTTGCATAAGCAATCAGTTCTTCTCCATAGCGTCTCTCTGCCTCCTCTCGCTCGCGCTCTTCATAAACTTCCTCACGTGCTCCAGGCAACACCTCACGTGCCCGCACGTAGTCAGTAATGAGGTCATACGTCATGCCTGCGACGCACTTTGCTTCAACAAAGTGGAGGTCGGTGAGTGTATTCTCAAGCCCCCTCCAGAGCGTGCCCTTACGTTGCTGATAAGGTAGCTCTGATGCCACGCGGTGGTCCGGAATCCGCCGCGCTGTATCTTTGAATAGAGGATGTGTGTGACGATCGCCGAAGTACCGGGCGAGTGCAGCGTGACGCTCTTCGCTCATATCAGTGAGATATCGGGCTGTGACTGCCTCTGCGAGTGCCCGGTGGTAGAACCCGATAAGACTCGTCTCATCGGCCCGCCGCTCTGTGAGGTACGGCTCGAGGTCAAAGAAGAGGCGTGACCACACGACGACGGGGAGGCGCTGTTCTGGCAGTTTATGGTGGGCGTGCGTCTCGAAATCAGCAAGCACATCCTTATTAGTCGACAGCACGTCAAGTAGCTCATCCTCAGTCAGTCCGTGCCTTGCTGCAGCAAGATACCCCAAGCTGAGCGACACAAGCGCCTTTCCATGTTCTCCGCTTAACCGATCAAAAAGATCACCGATAATGCCGGGCACGTCAGCGCTCAATGACGTCACCGGGGAGTATGACTTCCAACGCCGCGCCTCCTCAAACGCCAGCTTCAGGTACAACGGGAGCCCGTTCTTGCCGAATGCGGTAAAAACCTCCTGATACTGTAACGGTTGGAGCTTGCGTCCTGCTTCTGTCAGCCATTTGTCGAGCAGCGCTCGCCCCTCAACAACGAGCATCTTACCGAGCGTGATAGTCAATGCAGGCGGGCGACGTTGCTCGAGCATCGCTTTGTGCTCAGAGGACAAGGTCGATACGACAACCCGTGCGTGAGGGGGGAGCGTCGTCGGTATCCAGTCAAGCCTCTGGGCGTTATCAGCGTCTGACAACTGGTCCAGTGCATCCAGGAACACGATCAGCGGTTTTTCCTCAGCGCCATTTCCCAGCCGTTCGGCAAAATCTTTAACGAGGTCCTTATAATCCGTCGGGACCGTTGACTCATCGATCTCATAGCATCGTGAGATCTCACGACAGAGACTCTCAAGCAGCGACCGGATATCCGATGATGCGGATGTTGCTCCGATGAAACGCGTGATAACCACCGCATTAGGGTTTATCTCGCTGGCCACGCGCGCTGCTTGAGCCACAAGCGCCGTCTTGCCTGATCCTGATGCGCCATAAGCCACTAGAGGTTGGTTGTCATCGCTGCGCATATAAGCAGCAATCTCACCAAGGATACCTTCACGCCCGGTAAAATGCTCAGCGCGTCCCTCCCCGAATGTTCGGTGATCGAGGACCTCCTGATCAAGCACGTCTACCGTCTCAATTCTTCCTATCTCTTTCAGGATCGTCGAGGAAAGGGACGCATAAACATCTATGCAGAGCTGGTCTTGGTAGTCAACGGGGAGAGGACTTCCTTTATTTCCATCACCTTCTTGCCACTCGACCTTATACCTAAAGACGTTGCTCGGCGGCAGATGCGTGTCAAGCCTCTCTTTCAAGTCGGCCAACCTTGTTTGGGCATTGCTATCGAGTGATCCGCCATTGGCAAGGTCTACGAACCGTCGCGCATCATGCGGCAGGTTATGGATCGTCCGGAAGAAGGCGAACGCGTGCTCCTCAATGGGTTCGACGTTGAGTGCTCCGTAATAGATCTCCTGTCCCGTTGCCGAACCGAAGAAATCGAAGTACTGAGCATCGTTCAGGGTCATCCCCTGCACGGCCTGTTGCATGATCTTCAGCAACTGCTTCTCAACGGGCTCCCACCGCTCCTGAGCCACGAACTCGCCGGTCCGCGGCTGCAGACAGTAAACCGGCGGCACCGCGTTATCGTCACGGAGGTACCAGCGCGTCAACAGCGCTTCGTCTTCTTCGTCGTTTTTCTCACTTTCAAGCACTCGCTTAACAATATCATCAAAGATCTCTGCATCAATCTCATACGGCAACGGCCGCCACCCGTACCGCTGCCCCAACAGGACGATGAAGTTCGGCTTCAGCTGTGTGTGCTGACAGCGCTCGAGTTCTTCAATGCAAATCGGGACGGTTCGCTGGTCAAGCGCCGCCTCCTCACGAACCCCCCACCGCAGGTCGATGGCCTGGAAGCGGCAGCCGTGCTCTTCACAAAGTTTACGGAGTTTTGGGAAAACGCCACGTTGCAGCGCGTTCCGCTCTTCCTTAAAGTCAGCAAAGGTGGAGCTGACGAAGATACGAAAGGTCCGAGAGGTATAGGTCACACGTCTAACCTACCCGCTAGCATTTAACGATGGTATATCCGGCCTTTGCCAGGATTTCGGGGATTCCGCGCACCAGATCGCGATCCTTCTCTTTCTCCTCAGGAGGCTCATTATCCCACGGGACCAGGCATTTATGCAGCTTTTTTGCGTGATCTGTCTGAGGCGCATACCTCCAGCCATCATCCAACAGAGATCGCATCCATCGACTGTGTTCTGCTTCAGCGAGCTGCTCTATCACCGTATCGGGGAAACGGATACTGGGTATGTTGCCTGATGTCGGGACCATTACATAGCCGGCTGCCGCCAGCTTGACCGGGATGTCGCTCACGTAAAGCCGGTTCTGCTCCTTGAGCGCATCAGAAAGCTTGGCATACGGTAAGAGTGCGGCGTGGGTCTTGAGCTGCTCGTTGGTCGTCGCACCATATTTGTAGCCACGCGATCGCAACCCTTTGCAGAAGATGTTGTGGGCAAGTTCAGCCAGTTCCTCCAGTACATTCTCTGGCGTCTCAGGGAGCTCGACTTGTCGCACTAAGCACATAAACAGTTTCCCATCGCAGTGGAGGTCGAGCTGGGATTCGGCTGGTAGATTGGAGCGTTCGAAGACGGTCTTGCCTGCCAACTGACTCATGGCGATGATCGCATCAATCGAACGCGCCCCATGCTTGTAGTCACTCGTTCTCAGGAACGCACGAAGCACGCCGCGGTCGATGTTGAGCAACTCCTTCTTGTCTCGTTTTGTGAATAACTGCGGCGCACTGCGCTTCAGGCTCGACCGCAGCAAGATGGCGCGGCGGATGATGAAATATGGGTCAGTCGCGACGTGCGCCGGATCACGTTTGATCCTGTTGGGACCCAAGACGTTGATGTAACCTTTGAGCCTGCTGACGAAATCGGGCCCCTTAACCGCCCGAAATTCTTCTGGCGTCAGCTCCTGACCGAAGGCTTTGATGTTGGCGCACGTCCCGCCGGCGAAGACGAAGATCGATCGGCCGATCGGATGGGTGATCTGGCCTTCCTGGAACGCGCCGTCCTGCATGGGCGCGAGGAAGTACCGCAGCCAGCCGAGCTGCACCCCCTCCAACGGGGTGTCGAACTCGTCCCAAAATACGAGCGGGATCTCACCGGTCAGACCAACATCGCGAACCTGATGGAAGGCCGAGAGCAGATCATCGGCTGAATCGAACTGAGAGAGGTTGAACTCAAGCACTTTGATCTGCCCGGGGCGAAGCGACTTAGCGATCTCGACAATCCCGAAGGATTTACCCGATCCGGGAGGGCCGAAGACTGCTATAGAGAGCGAACGTCTCTGTGGTGGTTGGTTACAATATTCAAAGACCAAGTTGCGAATGCTGCGAAAGCTTTCGATCTCCTGTCGGTCGACCGTAAGCAGTTTGCCGAACTGTCCCCAGGGCACCCCGACGAGGGCGGTCTCAGGTCCTTCACGAACGACCTGCGTGGCGGTTTTGTAGAGGGTGCGTATGTACCGGTCGTGTAGGATGGTCCAATAATCGTCGACGAACCCTTGCTCCTCCCCGTTCCGATCGACGAAACGTTTCGGATCCGGCACCTGGGCGACCGTGAACGGCGTGTTTGCTTGGGCGAGAGTCGCTACGACCTTCTTTTTTGGGAAAGCAAGTTTAGCCTCAGCCGGCTTCACGCCCCGCTCACCGTAACCTTCGAGGTGGAGGGTCCTAATGGCTGCAAGCCCGGCTTGGATGCCCGCGCTGAGGTTCGGCTTCCGTAGGTTGCGCATCAACTCGCGGGCAAGCCCAGCGGTCAGGCAGCTGGCATATCCAATCATCCCTCCGGGGTGCTTTTGCTCCCACATCCCTTCCATAACGAGTGGATCGAAGAATAAAGAGCATTGGAAATCAGCGTTTTGTCGCGACAGGTGGATGGCCCCGGCTGCCCCGAACGATATAACCACGTGCGCGCAATCTGACAACGAGTTGACGCACGGGTTGTACACAAGTTCCCAAAAGACGTCTTGGGCGGTGCGTTCCCACGAGAGCTCCCGGCTTATCTCTACCTCACTTAAGCGCAGGTCAGAAACTGTGGCGACCACGATCAGTCGGTCAGCACAGCTTTGGTGAAGCTTTTCCCACAGCGGTCCCTTAGCCAGGGGGTTGGCCATTTTGAGCAAAACCCATGGACGGCGTCTCCCTTTGGTATTGAGTGCCTTCGGCCAGAGCTCTTTCTGTTTTCTGAACCCTTTATTAGCGTCGTCGAGGATCACGAGGTTAGCAGCTGGCGGGTCGTCAACCACCTTTTGCCACGCTTGGACTTCCTCGCTCCGTGCCCGATCCAAGCCGAGAAACTCTTCTACGCGCCACGCGGTTTTTCTATGGTCGGGCTGGTCTGTCTCCACATATTTATGGGGCGACCAGATCGCATACGAGTGATGGTAGTGTGCATCATCCGTATGTACGCTGCGGGACTCATACGGGGCGTTGGTCTGATAGAGTTTAAACTGTGTAGATTCATTGCTTAGCAGCTCCTTGATAATCGCTTCGATAAGGTCTGCCAATAGGGCGCTGCCGCCACGCTGCCAGTAGGTGCTGGTCGTTCCCCAAAAGGACGTATCGCGTTTGCAGCGGGCTGCACGTGCCAGATTCCAATCCATGGCAACGTCCCCCGTCACGATCACAATTTTTTTCGCATTGTCAGCGCTCAATTTTTTCCTCTCCAAATGTTCGAAAATACGTTCTTCGCCTGATCAGACCAACAAGCGGTTTGTGCAACAAAATCACCGCTGTAAAATTCTCTCTGAAGGACGGGCAACGTGTCGTATAACTGTCCTTACAATGTGTGGCCCTGTTTTATAAAAGCGTTACACTTGGGGTATGTTTATGTGAGTACGCGAGCGTTGATGTCCAAGACGGTCATAACCTAGTTGGTGATAACTAATCGATTAAGAAAAGATCCTGACATCACCTTTTTACTCACGTCGTGTTGAGTTCAAGCATTAGGTTATCCTTAGGCGCGAGGTATGTCGGGTTCAAGCGTTAGCTCCCTTCTTTGCCTGAGGTATGTCATACCTTTGCTTTTGGCCTGCTTTGTGCGGGCACCCTGCTGCACGTCAACGTTGAACCAGTTATAGTAACCGTAGTTCCAATAACCAAATTTTGAGCCAACGAACGTTAAATCAGAGAAAAATCGGAACCGCCACCAAGGCACAAGGCGTGTGTAGTCATTGTAGTAGAGGGTAAGCGAGTCTCGACGAGGGGAGAATGAATACCGTCCGCGACGGTCTTCGTCTGCAAAGTTGAGCCAATATATTGTTCGGCCAAGTAATAAGCAAACGTGCTCCTTCTGTGCATAGAAGTATAAAGGATCCTCATCGACGCATATGGTCAGATCAACTTTCCAAAGCGGTTTTCGGATTTTTCTCGCACACGGGCACATACTCTACCTAAAGCAATTCATTAAGGCTGAAACTGATTTTGCTACCTCTTCTGGAATTATCGGCCTCTGAACGGGAGGTTCGTGTTGTTTCTTTGTTCTTACTGTTGTTTCCTTTTTCTTTGGCTGAGTCGAGCCAATCTTTTTAATTTTATCTCAGAATGCAATGATGATTGCCCTAATAATGACCAGAGGATGACGTAATGAGGGTTTCGTTTTAGATTTAATTAATGGGAACCTTCCTTTTGTAGAGTTTGAAATTCTCACCTTAAATTAAAACATCATTGATTTATAGCCCACCATCACATCCCTAATATCCATGTCCCTTTCTTGGCAGACCGTCAGCGTCTTCGTGAGCAGCACATTCAATGACATGCACGCCGAGCGGGATTACCTCGTGAAACGGGTCTTTACCGAGCTGCGGGAATGGTGCGAGCAAAGAAAACTCCACTTGATCGATATTGACTTGCGATGGGGTATTACCGAAGCGGACGCAATGAACAAGAACGCCGTCAAGGTCTGCCTGAACCGGATCGATGAATGCCGTCCATTCTTTCTCTGTTTCCTTGGTCAACGTCGTGGATGGGTTCCTAAAAAAGATGAAATTGATCCTGATACCTGCACTGCTTTTCCAGATTTGAAGAATTACATTGGAGCGGCTTCCATTACTGAGATGGAGATCCTCCATGCGGTCATTGATCCGATGAACAAAAAAGAACGTGCAGATCGGTCTTTCTTCTACCTCAGAGACCCCTCGTACCTAAAGGATCTCCCTGATGAACCGGAGTTCATTCGTAACACCTACACGAATGAGGGGATTGCGAATCCCATAGATCGCGAGAGGGCTGATGAAGAACTTCGAGATTTACGGGAGGTTATAATCCCGAAGACCCATCGACCTGTCCACCATTATACTGCCAAATGGAATCCCAATGAGACGACGCAGGAGCTCGCCATTCCGCTACAGTGCCCGTCAGGGGAAATTCGGAACCAGAAGCGATGGAAAAACCATTGGCGGGTACTAGGAACCGACCCGACCACTTTTGACTTGAATGACGATGAAATGCTTGCAGAAGAGGCGAGGAAGAAGAACCAGGAAATTATACGCGGGCGGCTCGGCTCATTCCGTTGTGACAACGAGGATCTTGCGAAAGTAATCTTCGATGACCTCACAAAGGCTATTTCCGAACGATTTCCGGAACATCTTGTCGACAGGGCCGAAACCCCTCTACAAAAAGAACTCGACCAGCAGGAGCGGTTCCTCGAACTGAACTGCAACGGATTCATCAGGCGGGAGGGGGATTTTGATGCCCTTAACGCGTATGCTGCCAGCGATTCCCGAGACCTCTTTGTCCTGACTGCACCGGGCGGTATGGGGAAAACGATGCTTCTTGCGAACTGGATCCGTTCGTACCAACAGCAACATGGACAGGACCTGCCAATCTTTTACCGGTTTATTGGGGCGAGTGACGGTTCAACTACTGTGAATGCAGTCCTTCGGAGTGTTTTAGCCGAGATCAATGAGGCAAATCTCATTCAGGACGAGATTCCGTTTGATCCAACAGAATTACGAAATAAATTTCCTGATTTATTAAAGTTAATTGGCACTCAAGGCCAGTGCATGATTGTGATAGATGCTCTCAACCAGCTCGAGTCTGGCTTGAGGAATCTTTACTGGCTGCCGAAGAAACTTCCGGCTGGCATCAAGATGATTGTGAGCTTCAAGCGAGATGGGGACGAGGCGGAACAACTTGCTTCTAACCTTCGCAAATCTCTGCCCCGCACATATTATGAGATCAAGCCGTTTGCGACGCGTGATGATCGGAAGAAACTCGTCACCGCATATTTGGACCAGTACCTCAAACAACTCGATGATACGCTCATCGAGGCATTGATTGAAAGACCGGAGGCACAAAATCCGCTTTTTCTTAAAGTGGTCCTTTCCGAACTCAGGATTTATGGTTCCTTTGCGAATCTTGGCAAGAAAATCAGGGAAGATTTTGGGACAACGCCCGCTGAGGCATTCGTAGCTGTGCTCAGACGTTTAGAAGACGACCCCATCTATTCGTCAGTTGAACCAAAGATTTCGGTCCCCCTTATTTTTGGTTTACTGGCACATGCGAGACAAGGTCTAGCGGAAGAGGAATTAGTGGGTTTGTTCATCCAGGAACTATGCGCACATGAAAAAATTAAGTGTGAGACTAATGATCTTCGCTATAGTTATACTGATACTATCCGGCTTATTTTACGACAGGTACGACAGTACCTTGCCTCGCGGCAAGGACGGTATGATTTCTTCTACGAAGGCTTCAAAGAAGCAGCAATGGTTACGTATCAACAATTAAAAAAGGAAACAAACAGTGAACATTCAGGATCGGGTTGGCATGATATATTAGCTTCTTTTTTTATCGCAATGCCGACATGGCTTACTCAAATAAAAAGCGACACCAGACCAACAATTGAATCTCGAGTTCCAAACTATCGAAAGTGCATTGAGTTACCTTATCAGCTTACCAAAGCGGGAAGAAACTCAGAGCTTGAGGATATTCTTACCAATATCAGTTTTATAGAGGCTAAAGCAACTAGTCTGAATATTGATGATTTATTATTGGATTATCAACGTTTGTGTTATGGACGCATCGATCCTAGGTCTCCGGTATGTACTTGTTGGTATGATGATGAAAAATATGGTTTCTTTTGCCCATTCTGCCATACGTGGAACACTATTTCGAACAAACTATTGGGAACAATGGTATCTTGCCCAATATGCGGGAAATCAGTTTTAATTAATCTTTTCGTTTTAAAATCTTCGCATAAGCTGAATGATATCAGTATTGAGCCTATCTTACAGCAAATACCAAAATATGAGAACGTTTCACCCAAACTAATCGAATTTTTTGAATTCGTCCGTAATCAGACTCATATTCTTTCCCAACACCCCTCCCAAACATTTGATCAAGCTTTGAATTGGCTAAATGATACTGCCCCTAATAAAAATGCGAAGGCGATATATGCTCATAAAACACCAAAAAAGCCATGGATCAGATGGATAAACCGAGAGGATTCATTGGATCCACGCATCACGACAATACCTGTAGACACAGAAAAGTTTGATGCATGCCTCTTTACTCCCGAAGGATACCATTTTGTTACTCTGACTGATGGCAAAACAGTTCGTGTTTGGGATGCGAGAACCTGCACAGAGATTGAAAAAATCCGTCTTGCAAATGAGAACGCAACGAGTATTGCCTTTTCACCTAACTGTGAGGATCTTATTATTGGTTATGAGGATGGAAGAATTGAAGCGAGATGTATGACATATCTTGACGGGGACCCAGAATATTTTTTCGATGACGGGTCCTCAGAAATTCATTACTGTAAATTTTCAGCCGATGGGAAGTTCTTTGTCACCCACTCATTAGCAGAGATAAAGATATGGGAGACTAAGAATCGAACTAAAGCTAGAGCCCTTGGTCACGCTAATCTATGTGCTCTCGATCCATCTGGGAAATATATCGCAACAATTTTAAAAAACAATGATATCGTAATTCGAGACCTTGATTCCGGAGACGAAGTCAATTCAGAACAACACAATACCTCTGATAAAATAACCCATTGCGAGTTTTCTCCTGACGGGAATTGGTTATGCTTTTTAGAAGTGATTGGTCTGGATGGTTATTTTTTAATCAAAGATGTGAAAAATTTGAATCAGCTCCACCGTTTGTATGCTTGCGGCATTAGAAAGTTTGTTTTCAGTCCAAATGGTCAATTTTTGGCTCTACCTCATAGTAATGGTTATATTTACATTTATGATCTCGATTCTCGTGCATTGAAGCTATGCGAAGGCGAAACAAATCGATATTTTTTTGGTATAAGTCATGCTC
Organism: Methanomicrobia archaeon; assembly: GCA_015660915.1. Lineage (GTDB taxonomy): Archaea > Halobacteriota > Bog-38 > Methanoflorentales > Methanoflorentaceae > Methanoflorens. The sequence continues at coordinate 66,850 of JACTTZ010000007.1, forward strand.
TCAAGACGACACTTTCAGGGCATCACCCCGATGATATTGACATTTTATCCTTTTCTCCAGATGGTGAACATCTTCTTTCGGCATCAGGCAATGAACATACAATAAAAATCTGGGACCTTCCATCTGCATTTGCTTTCAAAGTAACTACCCCAAGAATGGCCTCTGGCGTCAACCGTTTATTATTTTCTCCAGATGGAAGGAAAATTATTGTTGCAAGCAGTCACACAGAAACTCTCGTTCTCGATGCAAAGGATGGGCGTATTTTACAATCGTACGTAATTGTTCATGGATCCTGGCCTTATCATATGCATGATGCTGTTTTGACCCCCAATTCACAACAGGTAGTTGGCGGATCGAACGGGTTTGTTCTATTTATGAATACAGAAATAGAATCTTATTATACGAAATCTTTTAAGGGACTTGTATATCAGTGTCTTTTTACCCCAACGGGTCATATCCTAATTCTTCTTATAGACGGCAAACTCGAATTTTATGATAAAAATGGGGTATTTCTGCGGAATTTACAACTTAAAGATGGCTCTGGCGAAGTAATTCGTTTCGCACTATCTCCAAATGGTAGCGAGATAATAATCGCTACTAAAGATAATAATCTTGGTTGTTATTTCGTGGAAAACGGAAAGGTGAAATGGATTGCAAAAGAAAATCGTCACAACTCAGTAATACAAACACTGTCTTTCTCTCCAGATGGGAATAATTTTGTGAGCACTTCAGATAGGCAATTATGCATTTACAATGCAAATTCTGGTATAATAATTAAGACATTCAGTATGAAGGATGATATCACAAGTTTCTCATCCTGTCCAGATGGTCTCACTTTTGCGTTTGCATCAAATGACAAAATATTTGTGTGTAATTGGAAAACCGGTCTTCTTAGAAAGAAATTCGCTCCTCACGATGATGAAGTGACTGGATGCGCCTTTTCATCTGATTGCAGATATCTAATAACCATTTCATCAGATTGTACACTGAAAACTTGGGATACTAATGAATGGAATTTGCTCGCTACATTTGTTGGTATGTTCCTCCCATTCACAGCTTGTTCTCACTCCAATCTTGACAAATTTGCCGCTTCGGATAAAGATGGAGCTATCTATGTCCTTACACTTGAGAATTACACGCAAGGACCAACTTTTGTACCAGTTTGGCATTCGATAAGAGATAACACGCACAGTATTTTATGCCCTAAATGCCAGAATTGGACCATCATCTCTAATACTTTAATTGGTTCAAAAATGGATTGCCCAGTTTGTAAGAGGAATCTCCAACTATCTGGTTTCATTTTAGAAGGAGAATGGAAAGAGATTGAAAAAGCCCAAACGGATGAATCCATCGTGAATATGAAAAATGGAGAATAAGCGTCGACAATATTCAAACTGGTCTTCGCGAGAATAGGGGATTACCTATCTAGAACGGATGATGGGGGGATAATTCATCGTATGTTTTCGTGGGGAAATGGGGGCTGTATTCAGGAAGTAACGATTTATCCAATTGATATATCACTTCTTTAGTGACTATTAAAGAGTACCGTTAATTTACGGCTGAAAATATTCCATATCCAAGGTCGATGCCGAAATCAATCGTCGCTCTCGACATCTTACGCCCTTAATTGTCGTTGCTTGCATATCATTATTATGAATCTAACACGCTGGTGCGTGCGTAGATGCCAAAAACCCTCGTTTTTCCGTTGGAAATATTTAGAACACCGCAACATTATTTCTATTCGATAAAGTCAACGCCGAATCACAATTGTTAAATGCACAGCACTGACCAGTCAAGTATTATGGTAGCTGTTGAAAATTACCCCTTTGCTGACTTCCCAAAACACGAACTGTTAGAAGTCCATCGCAGCAAAGTCTCTATTCACAATGCAAAAGCAGGGTACAGTTACCCAACGATTCGGCTGCCGCACACCTTCTCGCGACTTGTAGGCTTACCAACTCGAATATATCAAACCGTGCACGATGGGGCGTTAGCCTTTGTAGTTGTAATTTCTCCTCGAAAAAATGCCTCAGACAGTCCAGAATCGCCCGCCTTGACATGGCGGAGGTCGCCGGTCCGAATCCCACCCGCGCCACGATAGTTGCTCAAGATAGCTTGTGTAGTTTGGCAGAATGTCGCGTGTTCTTGATTTCACTTATCACATCCGCTCTGCGTGCGTAAATCGACCTGTGAGATAAGATAGCTTAAATACAGCGTTACGAGCCCTTGTAATAGAGGCATCAGATCATGGATGACGAAAAATACTACGAGCTGATCAATGGTGACGAAAACGAACACAACGAGGTCATAAAAACCCTAGGTTTTGAAAGGTACGTGGCAATGCTTAGCGTTGTTCATAGTTTTAGCCAGGACGGACTTGACCTCACAATGACTGAAGAGCCGACTACCAAAGAGGCAATGTTCTTTACATTTATCCAGTGGCTTGAGCAGAAGCGTTCAGTCGATATCGAAAAAATCAAGGGGTGTTCATTGGCGCAGTTTGTTACGCTTCTGAGCGAGTGTCAATATATAGAGTACCACAACGGGGCCTTTACGAGGCTTTCACCTAAGCATCCTTTCGACGATTTCGATGTCATCTATTCTCCGCTGAAGGGACGTGAAAATGATGCTGTCGTCGTGCTTCGTCGCAAGAAGGGTTAACAGCAGCTATCGTCAATATCACTTAGCTATATCCATATCACTTAGCTAGCCGCCAAGGGACGATTAAGCCTCACATTCCAACGTGTAACGTTCGATCGATAGACGATCATCAAAAAAACCAATCGTTTTTGCTGTGGACAAAAAGAAGAGTTTGACCGGGGAAACGCAACAAATCTTGTTTTCGCCAGATATTGGACTGCTATAGTCTCTTACGGTTTTTCGCTGTGCAGTTTCAAGTCGCTGAGTTCTGATACCATCCTTTCTGCTCCATAGACGCCGACTTCTAGCGTGCGAGGGCGTGGTAATGCTACTGTCGCAGTTTGCTCGTTCTGCGTTCTGTGTATCCGCGCTTAACCAGAAGTATTACGGTTTACCCGTCGAACACGTGGCTCAGGTCTTTCACGGTGCCGCCAACGACATCTAAGAATTTCTCACCTCCCCGGAGTGTGATATCCGGAAGCTCGGCAGTCATTCGTTGCAATGCAACGATGAGGACGCGGTAGTTATTGTAAACGCAGAGCTGTTCAGAAGTGCTTTGATTAGCTTGACGGCGTCCGATAATTTATCACCTTCAAAACGCACAACGCGGTTTGAGGTTATCGAACGTATTTTTTCCATCGTCAAGCCAAATAACTGGACAAGCGCCCTTCACAAACTGATTTAATCGCGTTTTGCGCTAGGGTCTTGCTCATGTCAGCGACGCCTCGACGTTGATTCAAATAACCTGATTGTCTTCATGAGCCAGATAATATCCATCGAGGCTGTATCTCGCCATGTCGCAGGCACGTTCAGCACCGTTTCCCTGTCTTTATGATGGGAGCATGATCGTCCGTTGCATGCCTTAAGAATTCAAGCGCCTCTTTTGATGAAACTGCAGCCGTCACGCTGGCGAGTGCAGCAGGTTTCCCGCGCGATTTGGTCGACCAGCAAAATGGTGCCAGTCTTGGCATTTTCTGAACACCGCTTCTGGCCGAACTCCGCCATCGAAACCAGCACCCAGCAGCTCTACTGAATTAACGCATCGATTCTTCATCGCACTAAGTCTTCGAAGGACATTGCCGGCTGCCTAAACCTATTCCTTGGGAACGCTTCGCGATTAGCTTTGTCTTCCGCAAGCTCCTCTTCGGTACTAATGCTCTCCGCAGGAAAATCCTCTGTAAGCCTTGTGCTGTACTTTAATACCAACTCAAAGAGCTTGGGAGTAGGAACGTCTGAGAGATCGCGCTTTTCCAGCTCCTCCTTCAGGCGCGTGAACTGCGCCCCGAGGAGATCCAGCTGCGCTTGCTTGGTCAGCGAGTACTTCTCGCGCATGGCGTCACGTTCGATGGCCTTCAGGTTCTTGAGCTCTCCTACACACTCTCGCTCCCATTTTGCCAACGTGGCTCTATTTATGCCGATTTCGATTTCAATCGCTCGAAGCGACTTCCCCTGAGCCCGTAGCTCAAGGAATTTCTGTTTTGTTTGTGCTCCTTTCATATTTTTTGTTCCCGTCGTAAGACGTAGCTACGCTCGAAGCGAAGAATCACACAACGAAAGATGCAGACAAACATCCAAAACTATATACGATAGTCCAGTCACTTTGAACTGCGTCTTACGATGCGTGAGAGCAGGTCGTTTTTGATTGCTGTCAAGTGCGCGACCTGCTTTCACTTCTGAGTCTTAATCTTCCTTAGACTTCCATAGTAAATGAATTTTGGGGTTTTTTTGTCGCCCGCTTAAAAACGGCCTGACGTGTTTTATGTTGGAAGGTTAATTATCCTTCCCAGGGATCGATTCAAGGCCGATTGCAGCGCCCCCCTTACCTGCGTGTCATAACTCTCATCGTGCGTCGTTCGCTTCCACCTTAATCTCATCATAACCGTCTAAGAATAGTGCGGAGCAGTCGGTGTAAAACGAAGTTCAGGCGCCCCACCCGACGAGCAATTTCTTCATAATATTATCTTTTTTAAATTATAATAAAATATAGATAATAATAATAGGTATTTTGGCGTGCTATAGCATTACACACCCTATTAGCCAGTAGATACTGCGATTAGCGAGTAACGGCATTTGGTTGCGCGCGCGAAATTGTGGTACATTTTTGGCTTACTTTTGGCTTACTTTTGGCTTACTTCTGCATACCAGGAATCATATTCGACATTGCAATCCTCTGCTTGACCCTCTGCAGTCTATGACTGAGCTGTGTGCGGCAAGCCGTACTTCGGCAAGCTTAACGAGTTCACGGCAAAAAGGCAGATAAATAGATAGTAACAAACGACCATAAGTCCAAAGACAATGACCGACTTGGAACAAGCTGTTTTCGATATCATCGCCGCCGAAGTGAATCGGCTGAAGGCTGACGAGCTGATCGCCGCCCTGCAGCGTAATGCGCTTGACGCTCCGAAAATGGGAGTGATGGTTCCGGGAAGCGGGTGCAGGTTCTGCGTGCCACAGTACGACGACTTGCACCGTGAGACGGAGTCGGAATTTGAGTGCGATCTCAAGGCGTGTTTGACTCATTCGCTTGTGGTGCACACACTCGGCATCCTCCAAGACGCTGATCGCATGGCTGAGCCAGTAAACGCTGCAACAGTCCGTAACAGGCTCACCGGCGTGCTGCAAACGATTTTTGGTGAGCAGAAAAGTAAGGAAATAGCAGTGCGTTTGGTAAAGACATTGCAAACAACGGGTCAAGCCCCTATTAATAACGGCTGGGCAGACTGAAAACGTTTCAAACATACGCGCAGACGGTGGAAGTTCTTAAGTGTAAAAAGAAGTCGCAAACGGTCCCCATTGCTGTCCGTCGCCGAGTATGGGGGGGTGCATTTCGAGACTAGCTCGAAAACGATTTTCACACTGACCGCTTGGGCGGCGGAGAGTACATATAACAGCAACAAGTCTTTTCTAAAAGCCTAAGGAGGGTAAGACTATGCCGACGTGCAACGAATGCAAATTCTATAAGCCAATCGACGATAGCAAAGGAAATTGCTTCGGCAATGAGGTGCAAGGCGACCGAGAGACAAGTCAGTGCCCTACGCGCACTTTCGTACCTAAATAGTTCCCGTCGTCGTTCCCGTTCATTCTAAGCTCTACGACAAGCGCAAAGACTTGTGGTCGCTTCGCATTGGAAACGTGAGGATAGGAATCTCCGACGTTAAGATACGTAAAGAAGCACGATCCAATTAGAGCGGTCTGAACCTTGATTGGGGCCCCACCACACATAACCGCTTGTCTTAACTCCCCATGCGCAACAATTCTATAACAGCGGAATCTTGCGAACTAAGAATCTGATTCGCAGCGCCCAGCAAGTGCCGCGGAGCTCACTAACTGTAAAAAACGGCACGTGAGCGCGGCTTTCGGAATTTCGAGTTATCCGTTGCTTTTGACGAAAGACTGCTTTTCCATGCGCCTAGGGCTTAAAGCGCCGTGGCATGGGCATGTGCATTTTTCCGTGCCTTCCCATCTTTCCCTTGTGCATTTTTTTCATCACGAAAAACAGCCCAACCATGATGGTCGGCACGACGGTGAACATGATAAACGTGGCAGCCATGCACAGCATAACCATAAGTTGTGCGAGCAGCAGCATCACCGTAATGAAACGATACGCCATCGTGAAAGGCCACAACATCATGCGGAACGGCACCGTCACGGGCGACATCATCATTTTCATTGGCAGAAACATCAGTTTAATAAGACCCATCCTTTAACCCTCGCTTTGATTCCGGTATCGTTAGGCGTCTCAAGCTCTCGATTCTACGCAAAGCCAACAACGCACACACGAGCGCAGAAATCGTGCACGCGGCTGAAGCCCTCGGTGAGCTTAATACCGATCTTTAGCTTGTGAGAGCGTTTGATTTGCCAACTACTTTAACAGTCTTTCGCGCCTTTATAACACTTTCCCTTTCTAACAGAGCAGATTTTGCAGCCTGCGCCATTGTTTGCCGTCGCTATGCACTAGCAAATGGGGAGCGAAAACGGCTTTCCGGCTATTAGCTTAAGAGGAATTTCAACGCAACCAATAACAGCGCCACACCAAAGACCTTTTCTAAGACGATATTTGGAACACTCGTTGCGATTTTCGCCCCGAAAAATGCTCCGAAAAAGAATCCAATGCCGAGAATCGCTGCAATCTTCAAGTCCGCGTAGCCACTTTGGTAGTACGTCAATGCAGCTAGCAACCCGAAAGGTGCCGTAAGCAGAATAAGCGTCGTGCCTTGCGCTTCGTGCTGGGTAAGGCCGACAAGCACCACCAGCGCTGGTACAAGAATAATACCGCCGCCAATACCCAGCAAACCGCTTAAAACGCCAGCCGTCGCTCCAAGGAGTAGGTAGAGGATTATGCTGTCCACGCCGTGTTCACCTCCCGTTTCCGCTCTGCGCCAGTCATGATTTGAGGCGTAGGCTTTTAACCGTGTCGGACGGACTGCGTGCCGCAAAAAGAGCTTCGTCGAAAAGGCCCACTCATTTCAAGCTCGTTCGGCTATGCGTCACAACGTGTGACGGGTTTCATTCGGATTGGCCGTGGCCGGTTCGACTTAGCTTCTCAGATTTGAATGCCGCTCGGCCAATTCTTCCTCTTTTTTCTCCAAAGCCGCTATAAGACCTGCGATAACGCTGTCCAAGAACACCATAACGTTAATCTCAAAAAGCGTTCCAAGTGGCGTTAGAGAGATCGAAACACCGGTGACCTGGCGCTCCAAGAAGCTTGTTTCATCGGCTTCTGTTCGGCCACGGATCGTAACAACGTTCGCGGCAAGTTTGCCCAGGGACGAGTCCGTGTTCGAGGTGACGACTACGATTCTGGCCCCGTGATGTTTGGCGATCCTCGCCGTCTCGTTGACCGGACCTGTTTCACCCGTCCCGGAAACGGCGATCACGAGATCGTTTCCTCTGACGGCCGGGGTGACGACCTCACCGAAGACGTATACGTCGAAACCCAGGTGCATCAATCGCATGGCGAAGGAACGGGCGACCAACCCCGACCGACCTTCTCCGAGGAGGAATATGCGATGGCGTTCTGCGTGCGTTGTAAGGATTTCGGCTACAAACGCGTTTACCTCAGAACGGTTGAGCGTGGCTGCCTCTTTTCTCACTCTGCCGGCAATAGATTCCATTGTTCGCTTAATGCGACTGTAAGGTTCGCCGGTGGCGGGGTCTGCTGTCATTAAGTCTTCCTTATCGTATTAGTCCCTTCAAATCCGACAATAACGAAGTATCTTTCGGTTAAGTCGGCGCAAAGCCCAGCGCCTCGCATCGAGTCGTGCTCTTTACGCGCCATTTTTAGCAACACTCTACAATGCCTGCCCCAGGGGTTGCGCGATTTAGCGTATCATCTTGCAAGGCCTGAAACAGCAAGACTTGGACATAAACGATAGCATATTATACAGGCAGCGCGAATCGAGCGTGCGACAGTGGTATTTGCTCAAATGAGACGCTGAGGAGAACCCGAATATGCCGAAAAAGAAAAAGCTCACCTACACCTCGCTTCTCGATAGCAGAGACATTCATAGAGGATACGAACAGGCGCTGGAAACGGTACAAGGAGAATTCGGACAGCATCATCCCATGTTCATCGGCGGCCGGCGCGTCGCAGCTATCGAGGATTTTGAGACGCGATCACCCATCGATAACGACATCGTCATCGGCACGTTTCAAAAGGGCGGAGAGACAGAGGCACAATCAGCGGTCGTCGAGGCGAAGCAGTCGTTTATTTCGTGGAGTCAAATTGATTGGGCCGAACGCTTGCGGATCACTCGCGCCGTCGCGGACCGCTTGGAAAAAGAGGATGCCCTCTTAGCTGCGCTCATGACGTATGAGGTGGGAAAAAACCGGTCCGAAGCGCTCGCTGAGGTATGTGAAGCGGTCGAGATGCTCAGGTACAATTGCGCTATTTACGAAGAGCAAAAGGGCTTCACCCTTCCTATGTCGCAGGTCACCGGAGAGCGAAGCACCAGTACTATGCGACCGTATGGCGTGTGGGCGATAATCTCCCCGTTTAATTTCCCGCTCGTGCTCGCTGCGGGCATGATTTCAGCAGCACTCCTCACCGGGAATACCGTAGTCTTTAAGCCGACGAGCAAAGCACCGCTGACCGGTCTGAAGCTGTACGCAGCCTGGGTGCAAGCAGGAGTTCCTGGGGGCGCGCTGAATATGATTACGGGTCCAGGAAAGCCATTTGGAGCGGTCGCAGCGGCCCACCCAGATGTGGCCGGAATCGCCTTTACGGGGTCACGGGATGCAGGAATGTGGCTGCAGCGCAACTTCTCGGTCCGCCAACCTTATCCCAAGCCATTTGTCGCAGAAATGGGCAGCAAGAATCCTGCTATCGTCACCGCTTCTGCCGACCTTGATAAGGCGGTCGAAGGAGTGCTCAAGGGAGCCTTCGGCTACAGCGGGCAGAAATGCAGCGCCACGTCGCGCGTGTATGTTGAGGCAGCAGTAGCGTCTGACTTCATCGAAAGGCTCCGCGTCAAGACCGAACAGGTTATTGTGGGCGACCCCCGAAAAAGCGACGTTTTTGTGGGGCCCCTCATCGACCAAGCGGCACTTACGAAGTTCGCAGATGCGGTCAAAGATGGTCTTGCAGACGGGGGGGCTGTCATAACAGGTGGCAAGGTGCTGCGCGACGGTGTGTGGAACCAGGGGTGCTACGTGCGCCCAACCATCATGACGGGACTACCGCGAGGACATCGCCTGTTCAATGAGGAGCTATTCGTGCCGTTTCTGCTCATCGATACCATCACATCACTTGAAGAGGGCTTGCGAGAGTCAAACGATACCGAATACGGTCTGACCGCAGGCATTTTTTCTGAAAATGAGGGTGAGGTTGCGCGCTTCTTCGCTTCTGTGCAGTTCGGCGTGTGTTACGCGAATAGGCGTGGTGGTGCAACAACCGGTGCGTGGCCCGGCGTTCAGCCTTTCGGCGGGTGGAAGGCGAGCGGAGTAACAGGAAAAGGAGTTGGAGGGCCATACTATCTGCTCTCTTATGTCCGTGAGCAAACGCAAACGAGAGCGTGATTGTCGTGGCACGTCGCGCTGAGATAAGATGAATGATTCGCCCGGCGTGGCCGACGCGGTGATTACATCCGCCGAAACAAAGAGGTATGATCGCGCTAAGCTGAAAAAAACTGCAATTGTGCAAGGCTGCGGGGAAGGTACATGAGGAAACAGGCGAAAATCAGGGCACCAACATATGCGGTGCAATGGAATTATCTCGCCAACGAGGGGCGCAAGGCAGACCGGTACGGACCGTATATGCTGCAAGCGGGTATTTTAAGGTCGTTTGTTGATCCGCGAGGTCTGGCGCACAGAGACATAGTCCAGCTCGGCGTCGTAAGCCTCGAACGGATTAATGAGGTGTCACACCGACACGCGTTTTGGGTCATCACCGAAGCGGCGCTCGAGTCGCTTGAGCTGGAAACAGAAACGCGCGAACGCATCAGTGCCGAGTTGTCAAAGGTCGTGCCTTTGCCAAGCGAGGGCGAGATTATAAGTCATAAAAACAAGCTCAGCGCGCTCTCCCGGCCGTTGCGAAAGCGATAGAGAGTATGCTCTCAGACTGTATGTTTGAGTTGATCCATAGAGTGAAGAACAAGAAGGTGTATGAGACGACGCTGCGGCTTCACGATATCAACCATCTCTTTGATGACCCGAATATTTCACCGTTTTCTGACTACTACCAACCATACAGTTTCAAAACAGGTATGGATTACGTCGTCGATGAGTTGTACAGCCATCCATCAGCAGAGGAGATTAAACTTACAGTGTTGCTTCCTGCAGACCAGATAACGCCGGATCTGGAGGCGAGGACGCTGAAAGCTGTTCGTAAATACTCTGAAGCCTGGGCACAGAATGCGCGACAGGGACAGGACATCGCACGATACAAAGGCCTGCGGACGCTGCGAGTGGGTATTCTCGCTTTTGTTGTGTTGAATGGGCTCGCGCTCTGGTTCGGATCATATGCGGGTCTTGGGATCAGGCTGCTGAGCGAGGGCCTAATTATTGGCGCATGGGTGCTCTTGTGGTGGCCGCTCGATGCTTTAGCCTTCGGCGTATGGGAGAACCGGCTGGAAGAGAGCGCATATAAAGCGTTAAAAAACGTGCAGCTCACGATCAGTGCAGAGTGATACCGAGTCTTGATTGGCCCCTTAATTGGCTCGACCGGATTCGGACCGGGGACCTCCGCCATGTCAAGACTGGAGATTTTGGGATTTTTGAGGCTTTTTCTTTGGGCGAAATGACCACGAGAAAGGCTAACGCTCCTTCGTGAATTGTTGATAGATTCTAGTAGGCAGCCCGCCAAGCACAGAGAACGTATGGGGCAGCCGAATCGTGGGGTAGCTGTAGCCTGCTTTTGCGTGGTGTAGTGAGATTCTACTTTGGTGAATTTCCAGCAGCTCGTTTTTGAGCGGCGCTACATTAGCAAAAAAGTCCGAGCAGTATTTTGCAGCTAGCTTAGTAGTGAATGAGGTTAGCGCCATCGGCTTAATGGTTGTGATTAGCCGCGCGCAGCTAAGACAAACAGCTCAAATGCATCATTTTGAGGCTTCATTTGCTGAGTGATCTGAAAAAGCTATTTCCTCTGCGCTAGCATTATTTGAGAGCGGAGGTATTGGTGACTGGGAACCTCGCAAAGCTTCGCGAAGTGGGCGAGCGCTTGAAATCTGGCTGCCCTCTGCCTTTGCTGTGGATTCAGCTCAATGCTGGAGCTTGTCGGAGTGAAGCTGAACGTGACCGATAGTCGAGGAGGATCAAGACGTCGTCGGGGAGCATCCATGGCTGCTCATCACGCACCACCGGAAGGGTGTATTACCAAGTTTTTTCGTAATCGCAGGAACTCTTGCGGAGAATGGCGAGTGCTGAGCGGATGCATTCAAGGACAAGCGAGAATGCGTGCGATGAAAACAGCTTTTATTCGTCGCATTCCTAAAATGCCTATTTAGAGGTCAGGAGCAGGCGACCATCACATCGCAAAATCCGTTGCTCGGGAGCAGGCAACTCGTCCCGTGAGGTGCACTCCAACAGTCCACATGAAGCACAACTACAAACCAAATGACGCTTGACCGATATAAGTCATAAAACTGCTGAGATCAATGCGACAATCGCTTCGCGCTCTTTGTTTTATTTTTTTGTAAAATCATGCAAGATGACTCATCATCCCTGCGAGCGAGCCAGCTTACGCCCGTGCCTGCCGTGCAGTTCCCACAGTGCAAACGGCTGCGCCTCTCTCACATTAAATAGCTGATTGAATAAACTGGCTCGTAACCTCACAACGCGCCAGGTAAGCGGTCTATAGGCCCGATAACGAAAACGAAACGATCATACATCATTTGCGACATCATAAATAAAGCGCCGCCTTTCGTTATTCTTTTTCGAATTCATCGTATATTTCTTTACGCTGAGCGTCTAGTTCTTCGATTTTCTTTAGTGCCGTTCTCGCAAAGCCCGCTGGGTCACCACGCTTCTGCTCAGACAATGCTTCAAATTCTCGATATATCTCATTTCGCTCTTCTTCCGTGGTGTCTTTGTGTTCAACCTCCCGCAAGTCTTGGACAACCGCCTGTTTAACCATCTGTGCCTTATGTGTTTGACCTTGGTTGAGCAACTTCTTTCGTTCCTCAAATTTGCTGTACATGTTTTCAAACTTGTCGTAGATCTCCTGACGGTGGTCGTGGAACTCGGTCGGCAACATGATATCACTGCGGACCTGCGCGGCGGTTTCGCCTGCCAGCTCCATCCGTTCAGGGAACAGCTTGCCATCGGGGAGGCGGGTGTAAAGGACGGGCACACCCCACTCGAGATTCGTACAGCTTTTGTCACCTTCGCCGACGCGCGCCATAGCGCGCCGACCACCTGACATTGCTTCGTCCAGCGATAGGCCGCTAGCCAGCGCACGGTAAAATTGCTCGCTGAACGCCCTAGCGCTGTCATCGAAAACCTCGTACTGCATGCCGACGATCGCCGGGATCTCCTTGGCCGCAAGAGCGCTGGCCAAGCCGTCCCAAGGAGAACGTTTCTGAAGGAACGCATCCTCCTCCTTGATTCGCTGGGCCGTGTTGCACGCGCCGAGGACAACCAGTCGAACCCCTGCCTGCTGCAGGTACTGTGCTAGGAGGCTCGCAGGCAGCTTGACCTCGTCTTTGGTGTTCTTGTCAGCTACTAGCAGCAACGCGGCTTCGCTGCCGAGGCCGCCAGAGGAGACCGCGGGCTGAGGGCTGGCGTGCCCCGCGAAGTGGAAAATGTGCGTTCCCTTAGGCAGTTTGTTCTCTAGGTCAAGGGGAGTCGCGTCCTTGATCTTCGGCTTAAGGACGAACCGTAGCCCATCCTCGTTCACCTTTCTCACGGCTTCGGTGATCATATTAAGGTCCTGGCGCAGTTCGAGCTTGCGCTCTCCCTTCGGCAAGGCACACGCAAATGCGACGCGGATGTCTGTCAGGTCCTCCGCCGTCTTCGTGCGTGAGGGGTGGGGATATGGCAAAGGCTCGTGACGCACGAGCGACACGCGCCCGTCGAGCACGAGAAACCCGCTCATTGACGTCGATTCCGCCCCACCGAGGAAGTCCCAATACGTGTATTCCCACGGCCACAGCTTTAGCTCGTCGTCGGCGATGATTAAGCGCAGCCGCACGCCGCGCCCAGGCCCTGCCGTGTTGTACGCCTGCTGAAAGAGGCCCCGGATATCCCGATGGACGTCCCGAGCCGGCAGCAGGCAGTTTGCCAGCTTCTTGCCGAGCGCGATCAGTTGTTTTAACGTCACCTTCTTAGCTGCCAGCAACTCGAGGTCTTCGGTTGACGGCCTCTCGTCGACGGGAACCGTGACCGGAGAAACCGTCTCGCCCACCTCCGCGGTGGGCAATAAGGCCACTTGGCACGCGCTATCTTCGCCAGGGGGGCACGTCAAGTAGAGTTTGAAGTCAATGAACGTTCGTTGATTGGTTGTCACCCTCTTCACTCCGATGACGCATGATCGAGGCTTTCTCGTTTCGTTTGACGCCGCAGGCCTGCCGGCGACTAATGACGTCTCTGAGTCCTTGTTGTGCGTAGCACATTTCGGTTAGATAGTGTGCGTTCCTTTCCAGTGTTATACGCTGAACAGATTCTCCTCGATCACCTCGGCCACACCTTTTGTGAGATTTAGAGGCTTGGGCTGGTTATACCCTATGTAGTCATATCCTGCGTACACCAGCACTGCCAACAACGCGACCTGGATGGCGATAACCGCGAGCAGCACTTGCGGGAACACCTTTGCGACCAGCGCCAACAGAGGCGCGACGGACCCAACAGTGTTGATGTGCCCCGTCAAGACCGTGAATTTGTCGGAGAGTGCTGTGACGTCCGTCGACGTCGCGTTGATTTGGTCAATTTCAGCCTTAGTCTTGTCTAACCAGCTCGGGAGCATAGTTTTCAATGCCTTCACCTGGTACAGCTCGTTGACTAGCGGTCTGAAGAGCTCAATCTTGTCTTCTTTCTGTATCGTGTCTAACCACGCTTTAACTTGAGCGCGGGCTTCCTCTTCGGCGTCCTTGCCGAGCAGCGCCAGGATCTTGTCCCAGGCGTTGAGTAACGTCTTCGCGGCCGTTGTGATAGCCCGTCGAACAAGCCGGCCAGTTCCTTCCTGCAATCGGTCGAACAGATTGGCGACACCCGTGCCCGTCAATCCGGCGGCCGTGGCGATGTCGGCCCACTTAGCCCTGATCAGGCTTTTAGCGAGTTCACCGCCGGTCTCAATTACCCGCCCGGAGATGGCGGCTACGGCCGTTTCGGCTGCCTGCTTAAGGGCTTGTTTGGCCTCATCCCGGGTAGTCGCCTCAGGTCCAGCGCGTCGCCTCCGCTCGGCAGTGATGAGACCGGCGGAGGGGGGCACCGTCATCGCCTTCTCCATCTCGTCGATTGCGCCGCGCAACCGAGCACCTCGTACGGCCCGCGTCATTTCACGGGACATTCGCGTGTCCGCTGCGGCTGGGCTGGTCGCTTCACTTGCGGCGATGTTCACCAGCTCGACTGACACCTGCAGTTCTGCGGCTGCCTGCGCCAGCAGTTGCCCACTGATGCCTTCGTGCACGGCCATGTCCGGGACCTTCAGGCAGTCCATGGCCAGCGGCACCATGCTCGATGACACGTCGGCGATTTCATCGGCGCGTGTGATCAACGCGTCGACGGGGACGTCACCCGCACCTCGTGTGACCTGTTCTGACGTTTCAGAGGGCGCATCTCGCAAAGCACGGAACAGGCTGAGGTAGTCACGGGCCGCGTCGTCGTAGGTGTCGTAGATTTTGGTCGCCACGATGCACTCCTTTTTGGCGTAAATTACAATAAAGAGCGCCTGAAAGCTATAAAGATTGTGTTGTGGTGACGCACTGGGAAGCTCAACAGCACTCGCCGTTTCGACTGAACGCCACCCAGGAGTAAATAGCGGACAAATTGAGATAGAGCGTCGATCGGATGCCTACGTCGAAGGCGCCCGGTCGGCGTCGGCGTGTAGAGCGAAAAACGCGCCCAGCAAAAAGCGCAATATCGCATGGAAAGCGTTTCAGACGTTAATTTTATGACGGTTACACAGCATATAATATGCTAGGTATGGTAACTTCTAAAGCTGTGACGTGGATCCCTGGAACCGCTGTCATGGTTGAGTTCCCTAAGCTTTTTCTTCAGAACAATGAGGAGATCTGCCGTAGTGCGAAAGGATATGGCACGTTTTTTTGGGCTCAAGAAAACACAAGCAACTGGTTCCACTTCCCATTTCAGACGTCCGCAGTGGACGGATCGGGACCAAAACTGACCAAGGTCATCGTCTTATACGAAACGTATGGGTGGACGCAACTGACTGATGTTCACGTTTGGGACGGACAGCAGCCGGTGAAGAAGTTCGAAAACCTGGGCGCGTCGGGAAAACACTGGGACGACATAAATCTGTCGAATTCGTGGCCCATTGATCCCCCCAAAACGCTTCAACGCGGCCTTGGCGTCTCTGTAAAAGTGTCATTCGGCCCAAAGGTGATTAACGAGCGAGGGCCAGGGATCATCGTAATTGGCGCAGGAGCAGAATTTGAGGCGTGAGCGATTGAGTATTCCGCAATGGCTAATCCACTACTGTGCTCGATACTTGAAAGTCTCTAAAAAAGGAATTTCGGTCCTAAAGGATTAGCTTTCGAGTCTCCACTCCCATCATCGCGTTCGTCTGCGGTTGCATTTCCAAAAACAACGGATACTGCGACATGATCTTCCCGACCGCGTTTAGTTTCAGCCATTTAGTGGTGAAAACGTGGGAAAAAACTGGGGTTGCCTTACCGCTAGCATCGATTTAAGTACTGGCTGCAGCACCGCGTAAGGAAAAGAACCCGCCAGAAACGAGAGGCACCTTTGAGCGGCTTTAAAAAGGTGATGAGAAAAATGAAGAGGATGAATAAGAAAGTTAGGTGAACGCACTGAATAGAGGTTATGCAAATGAAGCAAATATTGCAGCAGAAATGCTAAGTCGAGTCAACTTCGTCGCCCACCTTCACTTCGGTAACTAACTCTTCACTAGTAATCCGCAACGCCTCAATTTTTCCTCGTTTTGTTACAGGCTCGTCATATTGAAATATGTCGACTAGAATGACAAATATCATCTTATTGCCATATATCCAGTATGGAATCGACTGAAACTGATGGCCAAGGTCAAAATTAATGCCCTGTTTGCAAGCCTTGAATATGACCAGGTAACCAGTTGTTGCGTTAAAATGATTAAGATATGTTAGGAGCTGACTGAAACCTTCGATAATCCTAGCTCTTTCTTTACGCGATCTCAGCACCTTAGCCTCGGCAAATACACGGTTTTCGCCTTTTTGATCGAGGATTAAATCTATCCTGCCCTTCACTGAATACGGCTCAATAGTCAGATCAACGCCTTGATCGTGTAAGTAATCATAGAGGTCAGACTTTAGATGGTCTTCTGCTTTTCTAGTGTCTTTTTCCAACCTTCTAAACAGGCGTTCGCTTTCAAACCACTCGGATTTCTGCTTATATCTTATCAGAATCGCCACAAGGACTTGCACATCATCTAAACGTTCATCTAGATACTCGCAAAGAGGGATTACGAAGAGGGACTTAAAAACCTCTTGAGGCAACAAAGCCCTGCCTCTAGAGTAAATCTCTCCGATGGCTGCTTCAGTCGTCCTTTTGTCTCCCTCAACGCAACCTTTGATTATAAAATAGCTGAAAGCTGTATGCTGAATTTCGACGGGGAAATGGGTGCCAGCCGCATCTCTCAGATTGTTGATGATCCATTGTGCTGCTTCTTCGCATTTTGGGTACTTCACAGCCAATGGTTCCAGAAGAGAAGTCAGAATCGTCTGGTTCGAAATAAAGTCCCAGAGCCGGCACAATTCAAAATGAAAGGTCCCAGAATGCGCGAACGCCTCTGGCGACAGTCGTTCTACGCGCCGTTTCAACCTTAGACGCAAGCTCTCAATTGGCTGTGAATTCATTTTGTCCCCTCTCTTAGGCAACTGTGATGCTTTAGGTCTCCGGTATTCCAGTGCGGTTCCGCCGCAATATTGACCTGGCGGCTTGTGGCACATTGAACGGAAACTAAGACAGAGATCTAATGTCCTCTTTATGATTTGTTCTCATCAAGCTGCGCTAGTTCCATCCGTTCGTGGTGCGAAAGAGACATTTCGTATTAATCATCGTAATCAACGAGCCTGCAGGTTTTGCATTCATTTTAACGTCTCTTGAGCCATTATCTCGAGATGGTGGTGAAGCATTGCAGGATCTACTACGTCTAGAACATAAATTACCTTCTTTTGCCCTCTGTCCTCTATAATCAGCCGGTCTCCTGATCTGATCCTCCTCAGCTGCTGTAAATATCTTGTAAATCTTAGTTGAAGTTGCAAGATCCATCTGTTGCGGTTGGATATTGCACGACATTGTTGGGTTAATCATTTGCCACTCGTCGATAGCGCCTCCTTTATTACCAGACACGTTTTTCTTGCGCTCTACGACAGCCTTGTTCGTCAGCAGTTCTTTTGGCAATTTTCCGATCCCATTCATAATTAACTCCCTTCTTGTCAGAATGAAAAGCATTCATCTACTTAGGCATTGAGCAAGTTCGTCATGACAAGCTGTCTCATAATAGTTATATGCATGTAAACTTTGTCAGGACAATTGATAAAAAACCTTAGCAAATGCTTCACGCTTTAAATTTGAAATAAATAGCATATTGCTGTCAAAACAAAAATATCGACAAATACTTTTGCCGTGAGTGACTCATAACCGACAAAGCCCCAACAGACGCTTCTAGTGTGTCCGGTTGTAAAAAGAACGATGGGCTCGGCCGGATTCGGACCGGCGATCTCCGCCATGTCAAGGCGGGCAATTTGGCGCTTATTTTGGCGTTTTCCGATTTATTTGCACTTCGAGCAGCTTTGTTAGCAGGCGAAACAACAACAAGGAAGGCAAGTGCTCCGTCATGAACCGTTTGATAAATGCGCGTCGACAGTCCTGCAAGCTTTGAAAACGTATGGGGCAAGCGAATCGTCGGATAGTCGTAACCCGCTTTTGCGTGTTGGAGTGAGATTTTGCTGCGGTGAATCTCCAGCAGCGCTGATTCTGGCGAGTCAATGAGTGTGTCCCCCAATTGATTAGCAGCTAGCATAACTAGCACATGATCTGCGCTACAATAGATGGTTGTGATCATGTCCCACGACATTTGCCAGTGGGGGAGGCAAAAAAAGCCCGGTTGAGCTAGATATGCACAGTAGTTTATTTACATAATGCCCAACATAAATCATAGACTTCTGAATAGATGAATCTCGCGAAGAGATCGCAAAGATGGCACACGACGTATTCATCTCCTACGCAAATGAAGACAAAATTGTTGCCTACTCCGTGTGCGTAAACCTCGAGGAACGCCGCATACGGTGTTGGATCGCCCCGCGAGACGTATCGCCGGGCGTTTATTATGCTCAAGCGATTATTAAAGCTATCAAAGAAAGCCGCGCAATGGCGCTTATCTTCTCGTCCAATGCTAATAAATCTCAACACGTTGTGCGAGAAGCAGAGCAAGCAGTCCGCGCAGGCATCCCTATTATCCCGTTCAGAATTGACACTTCTAGTCCTGAAGAAACGTTGAATTACTACATCGGACCGCAGCACTGGCTCGACGCAGCGACACCGCCACTTGAAGCGCACGTTAAGCGACTTGGAGATGCTATCGAACTTCTGCTCAAAACGTCTACTGAGCATTTGGCTGCGGATGAGATTGCGAGTTCTGGACCAAGTGGCGCCCAAGTGCTTGGGGCAACCACGCCACCCGAAGGCGGCGTCAGCACGGGCGCGAGCGAAGAGTTAGGGAGAGAAATAAAGCCTCGTGCTCGAACTGGTCGAGTTTGGCTGAGAAGACCGCGATCGCGCATAGTAGCAGGAGCTCTCGCTGCGGCGATTGTGATTATGCTAGTGGCGGCCGGCTTCGCGTTTCTTAATCCTCTAAATCCCTCCGGTCCCTCTGCCACGTCACCGCCTGGAGTGAGTTCGGGGAGACCGGCGGTGTTGGGAGCTGGCACGTTAGTGCTTACCGCCTCAGACTACGTTAGTCCAAATTCCACGCTCACACGAGGGGATAATATGACCGTGCAGCTCTACCAGAGTGGGACGTTCCTTAGAAAGGACAAGACGGGCGAAATGACGGGGTCATACACGCTCTCCGCGCCTTACAGCGAGAGTAATGCGTACGACCTCCTTCTAAGCTTTCCCGACGGAACATCCAACCTGGTTAACCTTCAGCAAAGCGGCGGATTTTCTTGGTTGGAGGGGAATGGGACTACTCTCTACTCAGGTCAATTCACTTGGTCCACTCCGTTCAAATCAACGTGAGCTTACCTATGAATGGAAGTTAAGAGCACATATGGCAGCAGCGGATTGGGACCGGGCACTAAAACACACGTCTCACATTTTGCAAAGAGACGCTCAGAGCGTGGGCGGGAGGTATTGAAACTTGACCCAACAAGAGTCGAAGGATAATCCTGATACAGAGACCGCGATGCTCCTTGAGCAGTACAAGCTCTACGTCCAGATGGCAGACAAGATCAGCGACCGGCGGGCCGATGCGAACAGGTTCTTCATCTCGCTGTTGACCGGTCTGCTCGCGCTGCTGTCGATCGCCATTCAGTTCCGTGGCGCAGCTGCCCTGCAACAAGCTGTACTCTTAATCGTCGGCGTTGTTGGCGTCCTGTTGTGTTACACGTGGTACATCACGATCCGGTCGTACCGGCAGCTCAACTCAGGAAAGTTCAAGGTCGTTCACGAGGTTGAGAAGCGGCTGCCCTTTGCGTTTTACGACGTTGAGTGGGACTGCCTCGGGCGGGGCGAAAACCCAAAGCTGTATACCCCGCTTACTCACGTTGAGCAGTACATTCCCATCCTCTTTGGCATCCTCTACGTGTTGTTATTGGTGGGAGGCGTATACCTGCTGATCACACGCTAGCGTGTTTTCGTAAGTTGCACAGCGAGGTGGGCGCCATAATTTTCGCAGCCGATTGGAAAAAGAACAATGGGCTCGGCCGGATTTGAACCGGCGACCTCCGCCATGTCAAGGTGGAGGATTTGGAATCTGAGGTTTTTCCTGTAGGCGAAATTACCACGAGAAAAGCTAGCGCTCCTTCGTGAACGGTCTGATAAACTCGTGTGGATAATCCGGCTAGTTTTGAAAATACGTGCGGTAACCGTATTATTGGGTAACTGTAACCTTCCTTTGCGCAGTGGAGCGAGATTTTACTGCGATTGATCTCTAATAGCTCGTGTTTTGGCATCGCAACATCAGAAAAAAGATTCGGGTAATTTTCAGCCTCTAGCATAGTGCTAAATGACGCTAGTGGAATGCATTTAATACTTGTGATTAGCCGTAGCGACTCTGTAAACCGCGTCCACTCCCTTATGAAAATCGGCTCAAGGAACAATTTAGGATGAAGTGAGACGGTTCGAGCTCAATCGGATCAATCAAACAAGAACTATATTCTCACCCACAGGATGCCAGGGGTCGGCTGGCGATTTTACAAATACTCCTTACCTGAACAAATCTACGATGTGTATATGAAGAGCGAGGGGGTTGTAAGCTTTGATTCTTGAACCCTTTTGCTTGTGATGTATTTGACAACTTTAAAACGCAAGCTTTACCTTTGAAGGGCATGCGGGAGACACTCTGCCTTGCCGCACGTGCCTTTTGAATGTGATGGCTTGATTTTTTTCGAGGTGCTATGCCCCGTTCACCTATTTCTGTAGTTATATCCATGCATCGACCGTCGTTAGAGGTGTCTGCTGGATATCATACGCGAACATTGCAGATCAAAAGGAATATTAAGAATCTATCTTTACCTTGGATAAGCTTATAACTCAACAGGATACTTTTAGAACAGCTGCTAAACGGATACGGGACACCCGCCGTCAAACCGACCCCCGAATTTCCGATCCCGATGGCCGGGGTAGGGGCAGTGACTATTGTGTTCGGCGGCGTTTACGCTGTATTGAGAAAGACACTTTAGGAGGGACGCACGTCTCTCCTTTTACCTTTTAAACCCCCATCTTACGACAAATACTCTTGTGGGAAGCCGCAGCTCGTTCCGCCAAGGACTCAAGTTTTTGTGGACCGACGACGAGAGTGCATCTCTGGAGGCGTCGATGTGAGTCCCCCAATAGCATCCGCTAGGCAGGTTGCTACGAGTTGCCGGTCTGTCCACTCGAACCCAGCACACTAACATCGGCGGATGTTCGATCGCACCAGTTGTTGAGGGGTCTATGTTGCCGACTAACCGTCTTTGTGCAACCGCTTGCGCTACGTGAGCTGGAGCGAATTAATCATCTGCTGCGCGGTGCCTACGTAGGTGTCATAGCTGCTCGCTGGAGCTGTATAGACGATCTGGTAGAGGGTGCTGCCTTTGAGAATCCAAATCTCAAGGACTTTCATCTGCACGCCGTTTAGGGGCATCGTCCACACTATCTGAGTGGCGGGAAGCCCTGCGACTGTGGTGTTCGTTGTCGAAAGAATTGAGGTGTTTCCTGCAACTGACGTAAACGCCGAAGCGTTCGATTCGTTCAAGCTTTTGACTAGAGATGTTACAAGGTTCATTCCTTGCGCGACGTTCTCAGACGTGGTGTTCGGGATTACCGACACTTCAAGGCTAGTCAAGTTGTCAGGCGCCGTAAAGTTGACAGTTGTGTTGTCAGGCGACTGATAAGATTTCGTCCAGTTCGAGGCGTAGTTGATCGAGTACCCTTTCGTGCTGTTGTAGGTGTTTGTCAGCGAGATCGAAGACGTCGTGTTAGTCTGGTTGGACGTGCAGCCGGCAGCAACAACCGAAAAGATCATTGCCGCGGCGACGAGCAGCAACACTATTTTGTTGACCATCCTTTCTTCGTATGCGGATACCCCTCTTAGCTTTTGTGATCTGGACGTGCGGCAGGACGGGTATCGAGATGGCTCCCTGGCTTTCAGTTACCAACCAAAGTATCTCCTCGCGCGTTGTGACCTGCCTCTTCACCATTCGCGGGGCCATAGAAGGTCTCGTAGACTAAGAGATTGAAAATTGAGCCTTTACGCAACGAAGGTGGGGCCTTCGAATCGCCTCACGCCCATCATTTTTAGCGAATTGGGGCCCATCAGCTATGGCGGAGGTCGATTCAAAACGCTGACCAAAGCTGCATAGCTCTAACCTAGAGTCGGATCGAGATTTGTTGGGGGAAGATCGACACAAGAACGGATGACTCTAAGTCAGACGAACATCTTCCGCCCAACACGCCAGTAATCGAGGAGGTGTCGCTGGCTAGCTCTTCCTCGAAAAGCGGCACGATCAGCGACTCCTCCTTTTCCCATCTCAACGATTGCGCCCTTTAGGGGCTTTGTTTGCGGATTTTCCAGGCAGTTATTAACGTGCTGCCCTTTATGGTAGGCCGCCGATCGCAGTCCACGCTCCCCAACCTTGGTTGTAGGGTCTCTGCCACAGGTTGTTATCGCTTCGTAGCACGAATACGTCCATCGAATTGGCCGATCGCGACGTCGCAGCGGGAGACGATGCCATCGCATCGCCGAGGCTGCCCCAGCCTGTCCATCTGCTGCCGTCCCACGCCCTGTGCCAGATGTTGTTGTCTGTGCCGATGACAAAAACGTCGAGGCGACCTGGGCCCCACGAACACACCGCGGGACCGGTGTTGGGAGCGAGCTGCCCGCCGAGCGACTCCCAGACATCCCTCGCAGACCGCGTAATCCAATCTACCGATCTGGGGGACACGCGCGCTTTGCGATGCTCGACAAAGCGTTCAAGGTCGGATTGGGAGAAGTGAAGTGTGGGTTGGGCGTCCGTATTCGAATCGACTTTCGGGCTTTTCAAGGGCTGGGAATGGACATCCCGCGGTTTCAGTGCGCGAATCCCTTTGTCGGAGTCTTGAATGGCTCTTATGGCGTCGATATCAATTGCTTTGAAATCTTTGACATCTCTCCGCAAATCCTCGTCCGAAACGTCTTCGTCTATAAGATCTTCCGCGAGGTACTCTCGGCTGTGGAGCTTCCCGTCCAAACCCCGATGATAATGGACGTAGCTGCCGCCGAGGTCGACCACGTAGTCGTCTGCCTGTTCTTCTTTCCTCGTTTCATCGCCCTCAGCCGATGTTGGCAACTCTTCGGATGTTGCCAACTCTTCTTTCTTATCGTCTGACACGAAATTTTCCTCCGATTGGAAAAAGAACGATGGGCTCGGCCGGATTCGGACCGGCGATCTCCGCCATGTCAAGACGGGTGATTTAGCGTTCTTAATGATATTTTCTGATATATCTGCACTTTTTTCTGCAGCTTTGTTAGGAGGCGAAACAACTACTAGAAAGGCAAGCGCTCCTTTGTGCACAGTTTGAAAGATTTGCGTCGATAGCCCTGCAAGCGCTGAGAACGTATGCGGTAATCGTATCGTTGGGTAGGTATAATCTGCTTTTGCGTGATGTAGCGAGATTTTGCTGCGATGAATTTCGAGCAGCTCGTGATTTGGCATCGCGACGTCAGGATGAATATCTGGATAATGATCAGCGGCTAATATAGTACGTGCGTAACCGCGCTGCACACTTAATCATTATGATTTGACCTCCTCGACTAGCATAGAACGAAGAAGAGCCCACCAAGAGAGGAGGCACCAGTTAAGCGGCTGTAACAAGGCGGTGGAAAAGGGAAGGGCGATCGAACGGACGTCCGATCGTTCGAACGTATTCATTTTTTGACCATTTCATAGTTTGAACACCAAGCACAGTTTCTACGGTCACACGCAAACCGGAGCTTTTATCGTATCTTATGAATACAAAAAGTCCTGTTTAGTCGTTTTAACGGGCCCGCTGATTTCCTCTTTGTCAGGATGTTCAAAATGCGTCGTCAAAAAACAAATGTAACCCAAAGGCACCCGATTGCATCCGATGTTCAAACAACGTTCCAGAGGACAGTCGCGCCGGGCGCAACACCTTCGACAGCGATTACTCTTCGTGAGGTCTCCAAATACAGCCAATACGGCTATGGAAACTGGAATTATGGTTCAGGTCTCCCCTACGAGAGGCGGCTGGATATCATGCCGGCTACGTACAATAGTTCAGCGGTTACTAAAAAAACAAAACTTCTGAGTTTCTTTACCATCTCAGACATCCATATCACCGACAAAGAATCGCCCAATCAGTTGATCTATCTTCAACGCCTGCACCCCACATTGCCGGTTGGGGCCGCTCTACATTCAGGGATTATGCCATATACAACGCATGTTCTCGACGCCGCCGTCCAGACAGTCAACGCCCTGCACAAACAGAACCCGATTGATTTCGGCCTCTCTCTGGGCGACGCCTGCAATAGCACTCAATACAACGAACTCAGGTGGTTTATCGATGTCCTGGACGGCAAGGTGATTACCCCCAGCTCCGGCGCCCATCTCGGAGCCGATACCATCGATTATCAGAAACCTTATAAGGCGGCAGGGTTGGATAAGGCGATTCCCTGGTATCAGGCGCTCGGCAACCACGATCATTTCTGGATCGGTTCAATCCCTGTGGACTATAGCCTGCGGGAGGACCTTCGGCAGTCCTACATCACCGATGAAGTCTTCGCCACTGGAGATGTCCTCAGCGACCCCAGAAAGATTAACAGCCGTGATTACTATATGGGCGTGCTCGATGGCTCGACCCCTTACGGTGACCTTATCAAGGCAGGACCCGTCGGAAATTTCAGCAGCGCTCCGAAGGTGGTAGCCGATCCCGATCGCCGTTCACTTTTGAGAACGGAGTGGATAAATGAATTTTTTAAGACGTCTTCAAGTCCTGTCGGTCACGGTTTTAACTTGTCCGACGCCAATGATGGATTTGCCTGTTACAGTTTCGTGCCGAAGTCAACTGTCCCGATCAAGGTAATCGTGCTCGACGATACCCAAAAGGAAAACGACGGCTCCGCCGACTTCCACGGTCATGGCTTTCTGGACGAAGAGCGTTGGGCCTGGCTTAAAAAAGAACTTGCAGATGGCGACGCGGCAGGACAGCTCATGATCATCGCCGCGCACGTGCCGATCAACGTCGAAGTGACTGCGCCTAATTCCGAAATGGATTGGTGGCTCAATCCTCAAAATGCCGTAACCCTGCCGAATCTGATTGCGGAACTTCATAGCCATCCGAACTTGATCATGTGGGTGTCCGGGCATCGTCACTTGAATACCGTTAAAGCCTTTGTATCGCCTGATCCGGTCAATGCGCCTGAAAAAGGCTTTTGGCAGGTTGAAACGCCGTCGCTCCGGGATTTCCCACAGCAGTTCCGGACTTTTGAGATTTACCTCAACAGCGACGATACCATTTCCATCGTGACGACCGACGTTGACCCGGCAGTCAAAGAAGGTACGCCTGCGGCGACATCGCGTAAATATGCCATTGCGACAGCACAGATCGTCAGGGCGTGGGATTTCACAACTAAGCATAATCCGACGAACGATCCAACCATCAAGCCCATGCCGACCGGTTCGTACAACGCAGAACTGGTGAAACAGTTGAGCCCTGAAATGCGGGCCAAGATGCGGAACTATTGAAAACCGATAAGCAGGTAAAAGAAAAAATAGAGCCACTGTCGTCTTTTTCGCCTACGG
>JACTTZ010000021.1 GCA_015660915.1 Methanomicrobia archaeon
GCCGGGTCTATCGATCGGAGTAAAAGCCGTGCTTTCTTGTCGAACTTCGCCGGGATAAAGTCATACCCGCACGGCGGGATTGAAATCAATCGAGAACTGGTGTCAGAAGACGAATATGAGGAAACACGGAACGCTTTGATTGCTGCTCTCTGAGCTGAGATCGCCTGATCAGGGACCGCTTATGGAATTTGTAAAGGCGAGAGAGGATGTCGACTTCGGAAGGTTCTGCGCACATATATACCCCGATATCCTGTTCCGGCTGGCTGACGGGTACGGCGTTGGCTGGGAGCTCTACTCGGACCTATATGGAAAAGCACACGATCATACGGTTGCGTCTGGTGGGCTTAACCAGGATGCTGTTCTGTTGCTTAGAAACATCGATAGACAGGTGAATGACAAGATTCCGAGCATTATGAACGTAGCCCCCTCTATACTAGAGCTGTTCGACATAAACTGGAAGGACAAATGCCTTGATGGGAAAAGTATTTTCTAGACGAGACTGCCGGGAGCCGCATCGATGGCTCCCTCAATAACAGACTATACTTGTCGCTGCCGCGGATGTGCTCTGTCACTACGTCAAGGAGAACTGTTACAGGCCAGAATCAAACGAGGCTTTAACTTCTTCCAAGCGCGTACAAACTGGGCACGCTATGCCACACCTCGACGCTCAAAATTGGGCGAAAATGCTTTCACTATGGCAAAACAAACTTCGTCGACATCGTGCAGTCGGGCAGGTTTGATTCCGACTAGTAACAACAGTCTCGCTGTATTCAATCCTAGAAATAAGAAAAGCGGTCAGAGTGTGATCGTGGATGACGGAATGTAAAGAGTTATGACGACTCATTCAAGGCATCGGACTTTGAAAAATGACAGAAAAATCGCTCGTAACAAGCGCCTCGACGGGTCAAGGTGGCCTCTAGCGTCGATGGCATTTGTCTTCACTGTGATCGTGCGCGCTTTGGACATGGACGGAGTGACGATATTTGCGGATCGAATCTGATCGCGACGGGTTTCGAGTTGCCGTCGTCTCCTATCCATGGAGCTCCATGGCCCCCTACAAGTTTCTCTCAGACCTTGCGGCCATTCTCGATCCGCTCTGCGCAAGCGTGCTCGTGATAACGGGAAATACGGATCGGATCGTCCGCCCTTCCGCTAGGATTCGGGTCGTCGACATCGGCATCGGCATGCATCTCCTCCACGACGTGAAGCCCACGTTTTACTCAGCCCTTCTCTGGTTCGCTAAATCTGTCCTCGTGCAGTTAAAGGTGAGCATTGAGCTGATAAGGGCGCGAAAAGACGTTGACATCATCCTCTTCTATGCAGCCCACCCCTACTACTTGCTCTCGCTCCTTACTGCAAAAATCCTGAGAAAAAAGACCATCGAGATCATCACTCGAAGTAAGCCTGTCGCGCTAATTCCAAGACTTCTCTGCATGCAGGACACCTTGCTCTTTAGACTGCTTGACGGCGTCTCGCCGCAGTCGGCCAGTTTGATAAGGGGCATTGGCATCGATCGGCATAGGACCCCAATTCTTCCTGTGGGCGCCCGGTTCATAGACACCTCCCGCTACGTCCCGCAGAAGCGGCTGAGCGAACGAAAGAATGTAGTTGGCTTTATCGGAAGACTCACAAGAGAGAAGGGCACGGTCGACTTCGTCAGAGCGATCCCTGCCATCGCACGGGAAAACGTAGATGTCGCGTTTTTCATCGGGGGCGCGGGCGAACTCGCGGAATGGGTCGTCGACGAGTGTGCACAGATCAGAGCGCAAGGCATCGACGTCACCGTTACCGGGTGGATCGGTGACGACCTCCCTGAACACTTAAACGAGTTAAAGCTCCTCGTCCTCCCCACACGCACCGATGCTGTCCCCACCATCCTCTTAGAGGCGATGGCGTGTGGCACCCCCGTCCTCGCCACTTCTATAGGGGGCATTCCAGACCTCATCGAAGAGGGGAAGACTGGGTTCCTCCTCGCGAACGGTCAGCCGGAAAGCATCGCCGAAACCGCGGCGAAAGTGCTCGCCCTTCCCGATGCCGAACTGACAAGAGTTGCCGAGAAAGCTACGGCACTCGTGGACGCGCGCTGCTCTTACAGCGCAGCCGTCGAAAGGTATAGGGGCGTGCTCGAACGAAAGGCGGTGGGCGGGGTTACGTCATGAAGGAACTCAGCTCGAATAAATGACTTATCGTATTGCTATGCGCGCGCTTTCTCGTTGATAGCGTGATTCTTCTCGCCGTTCCGTTTTTGCGGCCAGTGCTCGCTTTCCAGTATTTCTCCGTTGTCCCAGGGGTTCTTCTGCTTTATGCGCTCAAAATAGAGCGATTAGAGGCGTAAGCGGAATAGCCAACCTCTCTGCGGTTTGAGTCAAGCCGATGTGAAATAACTCCACATAATTATAACCATGTAAGTGCTGATTTGAAATCTGTGACAGCGATTTTTTCACCCACGATGGGTAGAAACTCTTACGTTTACAATGACAACCGTAAGCGCGTGAACGAACGTTAGTGCCTTGCATGTTACGCCGCAATTGAGCAGGGGGTATACAAGAAGAAGGTTGATTGGGCTATGGACACCGCTAGATTGGTGGCATACAAAAACTAATACTCCGCCATCTTTTTGCACTCTAAAGCCTTGATTGTCAGCCCTTCGCGGCCCATCAAGTCCTCAAGCATGTGAAACGAGGTGACCACGTGCGGCGACTTATCTTGTTTTCTATTTCCGGTACCAGAATTTCGTGAACAACAGCGCCACGTTGTCCGCGTGCTGCCAACGCGATGAACTGAGCACGCCTGTTGCTAACGCGAGTTTGCTCAACGGGAATAAGGTGTACCCGAACGGTGTCTCCGATATTTCCCTTTGTGAACCTTCAGGTATTTCCCTGTAAGCTGATCGCAGGTTTCGGCGAACAAACATCACCTCGCGGAAAACCGGCATTACCGTGCGTTTTTCTTGCGCCTATTCTTATGCTCCAAGTGGCCCTTTATCGCCAGCCCTCTTTCTGACATGCTCGTGTAGGAACGGCTAGTGGCCTACGCGACGCAAAAATCACTCAGGTTGAAAAAAGTGCGGCTCGGCAAGTTTGGCGGGTTGACGACGACGCAACGTAAGCCCTCTGGCGTGTTTGTTAGAGCTTCGAAAGCTTCGAAAGGATTATCAAAGGGGGAAACCGTTACTTGCTCGTTGGGTGAGCAGAATAGCCGTTTTCAGGAGGAAACATAATCAACAAGCCTTTGTTTATTTTGAGCGCCGACTTTGAACTGCTCTGGGCGCACAGATGTCAAGACGACAAAAAAGGGAGGTTTTTAACCGCGCATCAAAACCGCGTGAGGGAGGACATTTATGCTTTGTTGAGCGTGCTTGAACAGTACGAGATCCCGTCAACGTGGGCAGTTGTGGGACATTTATTCCTTGACCACTGCGACAAACACGATGGCGTTCCGCATCCGCACATGCCGCGTTTCGAAGAGCGCTGGTATTCGTGCGATCCATGCACAGATATCAGGCGGCACCCTTTGTTCTACGGACGCGACATCGTCCAAAGAATAATCGCGAGTCCTGTCGAAAACGAGCTCGGCTACCATTCGTTCTCGCACGTGCGGTTTTCTGAGTGCGACCGCGTTGTCGCCCAAGCAGAAATCAACGAAGGCTTGAAAATAGCGAGCGAGTGTGGACTCACGCTAAAAAGCTTTGTGTTCCCGCAAAACAGAATTGGAAACGTCCAAGTGCTCAAAGAGCATCATTTTGAAATCTATAGGGGTCCAAACCGGGCAGGAAAGCACATTAATAAAACCATTTTGCGTCGAGCGCCGCTCTATTTTTTCACGCATCTAATTCCCCCTCCAGTCGAGGCTATCTGGAGAGAGGGCATTTGGGAGCTTCCGAGCTCAATGAAGTTCTATAGCGCTTCTTTTTTGTCAGCGCTGCCTTTCAGAGCTAAAAACGGTATCGCAAAGGCGATAAAAGAGAACAAGATATTTCACGTCTTCATTCATCCAGAAGATTTTGTAGCAAATCCCGCCCTGCTCGATAAGTTTGACCAGACGCTTCAATTCGTCGCGAAAAAAAGAGACCAGAGCCAAATTGAAGTGGTCACAATGGGGCGGCTGGCTGAGTCCCTCAATCAAACAGGACAATGCTAGACCTTAGCGATCCGGCGACAGTCCGCGGCGATGTGCCCGGCGCGAGCTTAAGTGCCTCGCTGCAGCAAATATTGAGGGGCAGCGGAATTACGTTCATCGGTTCGTTGACCGGACTGCTCCTTGCGTTCGTTAGCCGGCTTCTGGTTGCTCGATTTGGAACTGAAACAGAGTATGGGATTTATGTCCTCGGGCTGTCGATAGTGAGCATTTGCGCTTTGGTTGCGACGCTTGGCCTCACCAGCGGGGTGAGCCGCAACATTGCTGCAGCACAGGCTAAAGGAGAAAGCTGGAAGGTAAGGGAATTCGTTTTCGCATCGCTTGCCATCGTGGCGGCCGCGGGTACCCTTTTGGCAGGGGGTCTCTTCTTATCTGCGGGCTTCATCAGCAACACCGTTTTTCATCAGCGGGAGCTTGCGTTGCCTTTGCAGATATTCGCCGTCGCGATACCATTCTTTGCTTTGTTGAACTTGGGCCTGGCGATTTTTCAAGGTTTCCGGCGCGTAACTCAAATGACTTTTTTTCAAAACGTTGTGTTCAACGCTGTGTTCATAGCCTTTTTGGCTGGCGCTCTCTACTTGCGAATTCCTTTCGTGAGCGTGTTTTTTGCCTACCTAGCATCGCTCGTCGTTACCCTTGTTTGCCTTGCACTCTATGGGAAAAGGACTTTGAGCGCGTCTTTAACCCGCACGTCAAATCACTCGGAGAAGCTGTTTACGTCCGCAACCGCGTACCTCGTTAAGTTCTCGCTGCCGCTGCTCGTCGCAGCAGCGCTTGAAACGCTAGGATTGTGGATCGACACGTTGATGTTGGGGGGGTTGCGCAGTGCCACCGAAGTCGGGATTTACAATGCCGCCCTTCCGTTATCGCTCCTCGTTTCGACTCCCCTAAGTGCAGCTGCCTACATTTACATCCCTGTCATTTCAGGGCTTTACGCCCAAAACCAGCGAAAAGCGATCAGTCGAAACTTGGTCATCATGACAAAGTGGATCTGTCTAGTAACAATGCCGATAGCATTCACGCTCTTCCTATTTCCCGATGTGATTATCAGCCTCACCTTTGGCAGTAAGTACGCGGCTGCGGCCGACGCGCTGAGGATATTGTCTTTCGGCCTCTTTCTACTCACTACCAGCGGACTGGTTATGGACACGCTGCTCGCCTTTGGTCATTCACGCTTTTTGATGGCGTCTGCGTTTCTTATGCTCACCGTGGACGTAATCCTCGACGTCTTGCTCATTCCTTTGTTCTCCATTGAAGGAGCTGCAGTCGCGGACGTCTGTGCGCTGGCTTGTTGGCAACTTATAAACTGTCTGAAGTTGTATTCACTCAGCGGCTTGCACCCGTTTAGCCGAAATCTGTTGAAGCCGCTGGCCGTCGTCGTAGGAGCTTTGGCAGTCTTTCACTACGCATTGAGGAGCGCTCTGAACGTGGGAACCTTGGATATCCTCCACGGCGTTTCGACGAACGTGTTCCAGGTCACATATCTCGCGCTGCCGCTGTTCTTCGTGTTCTTCTTGGCGCTTTACATCTTGGCGGTGTTGCTCACCAGAAGCCTTGACGAGGAGGATCTGCAATTAATAACGACGATCGAAACGAGGACGGGCGTTAACTTAGTGCCTTTGAAGCGCATTATTGAGCATTTCATGTAGTTATTTGCGGCGCCCTTTCTATAGCTCTGTGCCCGCAACACGAGTCGTATATCTTTTCAAGTCCGCGGCAATGTGCGCGAGGAGAAAAATGTTTGACGTAGTATGCGCGTGCGCTTGCTTCCATCCGAGCTCTCAGGGCGCCTCGTCGAACACTCGCCTAACGTGGTCCGCCGCTTCTGCCGGACTGGTGGCGAGGAGGATGTTGCTCCCGTCTTGCAACCCTACAAAGCAATAACGGGCGAGCGGGGTCGAAATAACAACCTTTGCATAGAAGAATGCCTCAAATAACCTGGTCGGGAAACTCGGAGCCAAAATAGAGCATACAACGCAAACGGCTTTCCGGTGTATATCAGCCAACTCCGCGTCGTCGACCATAGCGCCACAAGATGAACGTTCTTCAAATGTGCGTACTTTAACGGCTCCTTAACGTCCGCCCTTGCCGCTCCAACGACGACGAAATCGATATCTTTCAATTTTTCAGCTATTTCACACAGGAAATCGACGCCTCTGAGTTGATAGTCGTAGAGGCGCGTGTTTCTTGCCAGAGAGTGCTACCGACATCATAAATATCAGTGGATTCGATATCAAGACTGCTGCGTTACGTCGACTGCATTTGAATTGCATCTTATTCGACGTAATGATTGAATGAAAACACGCTTCGCATATTGTTATTAGGCAACATTAATATCAGCGAGCCAACAGTGGGCGATGCAAGAATGACGATTGGCACCCTAGGTTTGCTGGCTTTGAAAGGCCATCAAGTCTTGTATCTACATCAAACGCGCAGCAAAAGAAAAGAACGCGCGCCGAGATGCAAGTTGCAAGCGGCACAGGCCGAGCCAGATAGAAACTCGCGACATCGAGGTCAGCGCAACGAAGATCCTTAATCGCGATCTCTTGCCAAAAAAAGAGAACATCGTGGAGATCGTCGAAATCTCCTGGGCCTTTCGGCCAGACATACTCTATTCAGAGAGCTGCAATGATCCAGCAACTTGCGGAAGATAGCCAAATTACTGCGAAGGGCTGGCGAGTTTAACGTCACCTACAGGACGGTTGAGTGTGTCCCACTGAAATCGCTTGACGCATCACTGGCGGATTACGAGGCTTTTAAGCTGAAAAAGGGGCGCACGATTGTCCACTCATTTGTTCGCCTATTGTTTGTAAGCAACAGAATCAGAAGACAACGGCATGTTGATTTGGTATTGTCGCCAGATGCTGTCCCGGAATGGGTTTTGGGAGCGTTTTTTTTGTGAGCAGAGTTCTTGGGAAGCTTTGTGCGGTTACGATTGTTGCCTTCGTGGCTGCTTGAAGCAAAAAAAGCTACCTTTTCAGCGCTTCACGGCCATTTCAAGAAAAGCAAAAGGGTGCTGCAGGCGCCGATCTACGCAATGGCAGGTGGGGTTTTATATGGATTCTGCTACATAGTAACTTGATATTCGCCTCTGAAGCGGACAGGCGCATATCTCTCGATATCGTCGCTCGAAGGGCGGGATCCTTCGTGAATCAGCGTGCGTGTGGCATCGATGTGCCCAAGCTAGGCGCGTACGAAGGGCATTGACGCCGTATTTGCCGGTTCACACGACGAACAGAAAGGCATCTTTGATCTCGTAAACGTTTGGTCAGAAGTTTGTCGGAGAAACCCGCTAGCACGGCTGGTGACGTGTGGATATATCCGTCTGGAGGTTGAGCGAAAACTGCCACGCAGAATAAAAGAACAGGCACTCGCCGGAAACCTGCAAATGCTCGGTTCAATCGATGATAACAAGAAACTTGAGCTGATGAACTCCGCGCAACTCTCATCCTACTTAGCAAGAACGAAAGTTCTCACGGTCATTGGCGAAGCGATGGCGACAGACCTTCCTGTGGTAGCTACGACCTTCCAGCACTTCGAGAGATATGGGACTGTCCCGCTTATTTCGCTCGGCCCATCGGTGATATCGATGGGATCGTCGACGATGTCATAGCAATACTGTCGTTGCACAGTGAAGAACGACTAGCATTGGGCAACGTTGCTAAGGCACGCGCTATGGTCTACAGTTGGCAGGCGTCGCTCCAAGAGAATAACATAATCACTCAAACGGTGGAATGTCTCTGTATTACGTAGAGGGATGAAGTTGACCGTGGTCTACGTTGATATTGGCGAAGCTCGAAAGGTTTACGGATCGGCTGCAGCTTTGTCTCTCAAGGGACACCAGGCATGCGTCATAAAACCAGATAACAACCTTGGCTCCATCAAATCAGGTTGCAAGGAGGTCGAAATAGGAACTGATTTAAAAACGAAACGAGTTAAGGTCAAAACAATCGATGTGCCAAAGGACGTTCTCGGAAAAACTGAGCTGCATACAAGTCCGAAACAATTCCTGAGCGTCGTCCGATCATTAGACCCAGAAGTGTTGATAGCCGGTCGTCATTCTTGGTTTGTTGCTAAGAGTGCCGCAAAGAAGCTGGATATTCCTTTGTTGCTGTGGGATCCATCTGGCTATTCAATATTCAAACTTTTTCTGTACCTTCCCAGCAGGGCTTACTTGAGATCGCTGATGACGCCGATTGGTTTTGTTCACCTGACGTACATAGCACGACATTCAAGTTATGTAATGACGAATGATATGGTCACCGCGAGAGTTATGAAGAGACTCGGGATAAAACACGTAGAAACTATTTGGCCGACTTATACGAGATTCGTGAAGAAAGACGCGTACGCGGAGTTTCTTCCGCAGACTGATTGCGTCCACACTGACAAGGCCCGCTGCTCAAATCCGTACATCTTGTCACTTATAGTGCTAGACTCAAAAAGCCCGGTTTACAAAACCGAGCTGCGCAGTTTGAAGTTTGTCAGAAGCGTGGCATTGGCCATGCCGGACACAGACTTTGTCGTTATTGGTGCATCGAATGAAGCCATTCAAAACCGTCTGGACTACGCAGAAGTAAAGAATCTTAGACTTATTGGTCTGGTTTACGATGACGTTCAGATGTCTGAGTTATACAGAAATGCCCTTTGCTTTTTCTATCCCTATCGAATACCTGGGTTTTCGAACAGGCTGATGGACGCTTTTTTTTATGGAAAGGCTATCGTTACCACCTCTTTGACTAACAAGTACTATAACGATTTCGTGCCTAACCGTGATGTCGTGTTCGCTGATACTCCTGACGTTGCCGTCGAGGCGCTCAAGAAGATTAGTTCAAGTGAATACTGCAGACGAAAGTTCGAAGATGCCTCTCACTTGTACTACTTAACGCATTATTCGCCGGAGAAGCATGCCAAAGCAGTTGAACGAGTACTCCGGTGGGTGGCGTGCAAAACGCGATGAGAATTCCGATCTCAGAGCAGGAGAGGCATCCGAAGGGGTTCCATAATCCCTCTAATATAGTTTCAACTCTGGCCTGAAGCTTAGAAACGTGCGATGAGGCCAGCATTTGGTCAGAACGTTTACCGTAAGCAGGCCGCCTGAGAATTCATCCCAATTTCAGCCATTATCTGCCGAGAGTGATTAAGTGTCTTGCAATTGCCAAGACGATCCTCCTCGATTCGCTGTCACACGACGTAGCGAGCTTCTATTATCTCCAAGGATTCGATTATATCTTATGCAGCCTCTTGCCCCGTCTCACAAAGCCTACAGCCCATGCAGCTCTATTTTCCTTTGAGCCCGTTGTGGCTGAAGCCTCGATAAATACGTGAAGCTTTTCATCGTAATGAACAGGCAGATGGGCTATTATCTAGCTGATTCTGGAATTTCAAAGGATAAGATCAAACTTATACCTCCAAACTGATGTGCATTATTACCAACCTCTGGATCAGAATGAGTCGTCACAACGATATGGGGTGCCGCCGGTAAGTTCGTCGTGTTATATCATGGAAGGCCGACAACAGTCAACTAGCGACCCGCAAGTAGGTCCGCGCAGTGATCGGATAACGACTTGGGAAAGGTAGTAGAACGTTATGGAAGACTATACCAAAGCCTCACGCACGTGAGCAGGCAGACGCAATAAATACTATTCACTTGAACATTCGTAGCGAAAGAAGGAAGTAAGAGGCGCGATACCTTTTGCTACACGTTCAGTCGAACTCTCTGCCTTGCGAAGAGTCGGCGCCCTCATCTCGAGCCGAAACGTGGCTCTTATTACCATCATTAAAGTAAAGCGATAACTCAGCTCAAACGAACATCAATCACCGCACGATTTAAACAGAAAGGCCCGAAAAATGGCAAAGCAACCCAGTTTTGGCAAAATAAGGCAATGTTGAAAAATTCAAAGCATCCTTTATATCGATGAAGCGTTAAACTGTTGCTGAAGTGCTGGCATGTCAGGGGGCAGCGAATCAGCGGGAAGCGAATGTGCACGTGAAACACACGTGCGTATTGATGCCCAGCCGGTGTCGAGTGAATTCGTGCCAAATGTTTGTTTGCCGCAGTCGCTTGGTTCGCGTGCTGCTCAGTTCAAGCATATTTTTCTTGCGTAGTAGATAACCTGTACTTGTGGCTCATCGGTGAACCCCGATAGATCCCTCGCATAGCTCAACTGGAACCGGTTACTTGCCTAAGTTCTGGATCACTCATCCTGCTTGCATTAAGAAATGTATGGTGTGCAGTTCATGAGCTTTGCAATCTCTCTAATCGTCCTTGGAATCAACGCTTTTTGCATCTACCGCAGGCACAAAGACGCACGCAATAACTTCATAATCGCGATTGTCGCCATAACGAATACTCTTTCTAACGTAACATCGTTTCTGAGCATAAGAGTCACGACTGCGCAGACTTCTCGGGGTGAACGCGCCTACTGGGCCTTCCCCATACGGCGGCTCTCCCTCTTTCGCTCGTGAACAATAGGATGACGTATGAGGCCTTGTAGTTGGTATTTTTCTAATAGGCTCATTCGCCGTCGGATCGCTTGCCACCGTCAGATCGCCCTTGGATTTTGCAGAAGAATGCAATGGTCATACCAAGACAAAGAGATGTATGAATCGAGCCAATCGCTCAACAAAACGTCTGCTGGATTTGCCGAAATTGCAACTCCGAGGCGGGTGGTTCTCACTGGCGGCTAGTATTATAGGAAAGAGCAGCCCGTTGCTCTCATTTTGGTTATCACAATAAGAGAAGGACACGCCGGCCTACTTCTCGCGACGGTAAAGCAGAATATATTGCTGAAGCGGTAATCAAAGCGGTTGTTTTATCTGACAGAGAGCTTGTACGAATTGCTGCAAACGCAGAAGCACGGGGTCGACGCACGGTTCTCCTTACACCCTTTCGGAAAAGATTAAAAAACATCCTCTCTTAAACCCTCTACAAACGATTCCCAGGAGATTGAATGAATAGATCGGAGCAAGGAGCATGGCTGATTGCGGCGTTATGCTCGCTCGTGCTCGTAGATGGCGTCATTTTGCTTGATGTCCCGCTCTGCAGGCCGCTTTTCGCCTTTACGTACTTCTCAACTGTTCCGGGTTTTTTGCTTTTGAATACGCTGAAACTGGACCGACTTAATGCGTCAAAGCGATTTGTTTTATCTGTCGGCCTTAGCATCGCATTTTTATGTTTTGTTGGGCTAGGCGTGAACTTCTTAGTTCCAATAGTGGGTATTACAACTCCGCTGTCAACATCAGTACTTGTAGGAGGTTACAGCGCTGCCCTGTTTGCACTTATGCTCCTCTACAGGCGGAATGCCGTCTATCTCGGCTTTGACTTCGGTACTTATCTGTATCGGTTGAGGTCTATATGGGGCGAACTCGTGCCCTTTGGGATCATAGCGTTCACTTTTCCGGTATTGATGTTAATGGCGGTTAGAATGATTAACACGGCGCAGGTCAATATCGCCATGCTCATCGTGCTCGCACTGGTGCCTGCGTATGTCATTTTTATCTGGCGCTCCAAACCTCCCGTGTCGACGACGACGTATGTGGTGGCTACGTGGATGATATCTCTCGCGATGGTGCTTGCGCTACCGCTGAGGGGTATCATCGCCGGGGGCGATTTTGATGCCGAATTTGGTGCTGTTCAGGAGATGATACACAGCGGATGGTGGACTTTCAATCTTAGTAGTCCCGTTTATTCCTCTCTCACCTCTACTTTTCTCACCACCGTATACCATTTTTTGCTCGGCACTAGTGCGCTTGAGACCTATCAATTTGTCGGCCCGATCTTACTGTCTATTCTCCCAGTAACGATCTTCTTGATAGCGAAGCGCTACGTTTCGAGCTTCTCTGCCTTTTTGTGTGCGCTTCTGTTTGTGTTTCAAGTGACGTTTTTAGAGGCTGCGGTTACCAGCGTGCGTTCGCGTATGGGTCTTTTGTTCCTTGCACTGATCCTCCTCATTATATTTGACGCAGAAATAGATGGGCAAAAACGGCAGGTCCTATTTCTCGTCTTTTTGTCGTCCATGGTAGTCTCTTACTACACTTTCTCTTACCTCTTCGTGTTCCTCTGCCTTTGCACCGTCATCCTATTAGCGACTCGTTGGAACCGCCCCCGCTCAAAAAGGCTCCACCCTGAACATACCCTCTCTCTTTCCATTCTCGTGTTGTCTGCGGCTTTGGTATACTTGTGGTGGGGCATCGCGACACAAGGCAGTGCCACCGGCTTTATTACAGCGTTACATAACTCGATCAGCAGTTTGACGCAAATAGCCAGCTTAGAAGCCCGTACGGCCACCGATCAAAAAATATACGCAACAGGGCTTCAAGGGCCCGCCGAGGTATTGAATCTCATAGCGTATTATGCAACTGCTGCGCTTGCTGTCCTAGGGGCTGTAATAGCAACGTTAAGGCCCAAGGAAACCAAGTTCGAACGTGAATACCAATCTTTGATGATAGGCAGCCTGCTCCTATGGGTCTTCGTTGTTGCAATGCCCGGTCTCGCTTATTTCGTCAATACAGTGAATCTGCTCGCCTTCACATTGATCATCTTGCTCCCGTGTATCCCGTTTGGGGCTGCAGTAATCACAAGGGCTCCGCAGCTGGTCAGCACAGTTCTTACGCGAAGTGGACTGACAACCCTCCGAGGTCACGAGAATTCTTCTTTACGTGCGCTCAGCCGACGGAAAGAGCAGGCGCAAGCAGTTGTTGTGGTGTTGTTCATATTAACGTTTTTAGCGAATACCGGGCTTAGTTACCAGCTCTTTGGCCAGCCGCGGGCTGTTCTCTTGAACTCGCAAGGACAACAGTACGACACGTGGTACGTTCATCCTCAGGAAATTGCAGCAGGTACTTGGCTTTCCACGCACGAAGACGCAAACATTCATATATATGCTGATGGGTACGGATCGCCGCGACTTAGTATAGCGTGGGAGTTGCTACCTGTGACGCAACAAGGCAGCCCGCATCCACTGGTATTTGTGGTTCGGAATGGGCAGGGGGCAACGTCCGGATATTCTTTCTTGCGGTACGAGAACGTGGTAGATGGCACCGCAATCCTATCAGGACAAACCGTCACCAGCGTATCACAATTGTACACTCCAGTTGCTAATACCAGTTTGCTTTCTGGAGATAGAATCTACTCAAATGGCGGCTCTGATATTTACTACACATATAGAAACACTTGAAATCTCGGTTAATCTATAGGCTCCGTATATAATGCTAGCGTCAAGCTGAGACAACGGCCGTGCAAATAAGCTTTCTTATATCTGATTTTAACGTACGCAACAGCAAGCTGGTAATCTGGAACCACGATCACCACTCAGGATAGCGTTTCAGACGTGAGTTGGTAACGCTCACGTTCGTCACTTTCGCTTTTTTCGTGTTATTTCACGTTTATGAGCTTGACATTCTTCTTTTCGTAGTTATTGAATTCCATGATTCACTCGCTTCTTTGATTTCTTGTCCGCTGAAACTTCTTCACCCTGACGACTATGGGCTGCAAAGTCCACTTCTCGCTCTCTCCTTGAAGACCGTCTGTGCCAACAGATCTTGAGGGTTAACACGGAGCCTCAGACGCCGCCGTATTTGTCAATCAAACGAGATCGGGTCGAAAAGAAGCAAACCTTGCGAAATTTGCGGGCAGGAAGATGACTTTAATGCGCTCAGACAAAATCAAGGCCAACTCACGCCCGCGCGAATGCTTGAAGGCGAACACGTTCGCATTCAGATGGACCCTCTGTTCAATGTTCAAGAGTCCGAAAATTGAGGGGATTGTTGATGCACTTTATATTCTACTGTCGGGTGGAACCATTCGACAGAAATACACGCCCCTTTTAGTATTGTTGCAGCGCGAAAGAATTGTGGAACGAACCTGAAACACGCGGCAAGAGACGCAACGATATGGGCGCTAAGCGCTGTCGCGAACTTGAACCGCTTTGAATCACCTCTGTTCTTGTAAAAACTGGCTCTCTAGTTCTCGTCAGTGATTTCGGCAACACAACACGGTTCTGAGCGGACCGTGGGTTGCCAACGCTGTGCATTTCCGCGGCACACGGCATCCGATAGCATAAGCACGGCGAAAGATGAGGGGCGACGACAGAAGCGGATGGCGAAACTCGCAGCTCTTTTGGCATTTCTCAAGGACACCTAAGGGACGGAGTTCGCTGAGACAGACTTCTTATTGGCCGCGACACGAAGTAGGACAGCCATCCGCTCTCAGAATCTAACAGAAACTTGCTGATACCTTATGCTCGCTCGAAATATGGTACGACAATAAAACACGGTTGCTA
This sequence comes from Methanomicrobia archaeon, assembly GCA_015660915.1. GTDB lineage: Archaea > Halobacteriota > Bog-38 > Methanoflorentales > Methanoflorentaceae > Methanoflorens. The sequence goes on from JACTTZ010000021.1 coordinate 14,418, forward strand.
AGGGACGCGCATATGTGCCGAAGCGATAACCACGCCTCTGATGGCCCCGACACCCTGTGCGATCAAGGGACGCAAGTCTTTATATGCTGCGTGATCGCATACCAATTGGGAAATGGCATTCGAAAGCTTAAACCCCGTCCAACGGTTCGTATACAGCCTGTTTGTCTTGTTTCTTGTGACGATTCTTGTACTGATAGTTTTCAGCCTCTACTCGTTGGAGATCTTCGCAATGGTGATAATAATTGAATTTCTTTTCGTCGTTCAATTGACGAAACCTGCTCATTTTCACGCGCTCTGGAGAAAGAACATTAGTTTCTTCGTGCTGCTATCGTTCATCCTCTTGATTCTTATCATCTTCCTGAGCACGCCAGCTTTGTTTAAGTAGACCATTCCAATGTAATTCTTATGTTCGAAAGTTTCACGTGTGCGAGGTAAAAAATGCTTGGAGGCTTATTTTGCAAGCCTTTTTTGTGTTCATTGCGTGATGACCATATAACTCCGCACTAGAGACACCTACGCACGCACAATATCTCGTCGGCCTGCTTCGTGTGATGAGTGGTGGAGCATAGGGTTAGTAGCGAATCGACCAGCACCGCTTTTTGATCCCGCGCCAATATTCGCCGTGATCTGCGATGTGTCCGTGGGCAACCACAGTTCAGCCTTCTGTCTTAGCAGCGGCTTTCGTTGTAGTATTAGGATAGAGGCTTATGCCCAGAATTAGCATTACTTTTTTTATCTAATTCATCGTACTCGTAGTCGTTACTGCGACTAAACCATAAATTTTTTATCTAATTCATCGTACTCATAGTCGTTACTGCGACTAAACACATAAAGTGTGAAAGCTGAGGCGTTTCGAGGTAGGGTGAAAGGTTGAATTCTGTCCGTCTCTTTTTCGTACTATTAGTTGTGGCTGCGCTGCTTGGAACGGCTTATACTGCTCGTGTCGTAGCGAGCCCCCCTTCCCAGGTTGAGCCTCCCGCCGCAAGTGGCGGAGTTAATTTTCCTGCACAAGCTCCTCTTTTTATCTCGCTTGGAAATTTGTCTGAGGCCTTAATGGCAAACGTCACTAAGGCCCAATGGACGAATGCTAGTGCCAACTATGCAGATTACACTAACCTCACTAGGGACATTACGAGCTTGGTGGGTACGAATGTGAATGAGACAGGTGTAGTCCAAGCTATTCAAGCATCGGACGCCGACCTCGGGCTTATTATTGCAGAAGCTCAAAACTATTACGCTCTCAACACTTCAGAGCAACCGTTGCTAAACACAAGCCCCCACGGAACCGCGTCTCAAAACAACGTCCTTGGGATGGCGGCGCTCGCTTCCGGAATTCAACAGCGTAGTAACAATCTTGCCATTCAATACAGCACAATATCGGCCTTCGTTGCACCATACGCACTAGATAATTCGTCGTACTCAGAGACAACCAACGACTCACATGCTTACGCCACAACACTGGGCAACAGTTTTAGTTCTGTTTCAGCGCGAGTTTTCAACGACACAAACACCACTCTCGATCCAGTTCCCGCGAAAGTCAAATACGGCGACACCCTAAACGTCACCGGCGTGGTTAGCTCAAATCACACGGCTGTTTCGAACGGAACCGTTGACATCTTGATCGACGGTAACTTAACTGCGCAAGCCAACACAAATGCCTCGGGCTTTTATGCAGCTTCATTTGCGCTTGATAATCTTGCTCAAGGTAAGCACGCTGTTGTCGCTGAGTTTACGCCGACTAATGTGCCACTCAACCCATCCAGCAGTCCGGTACAAAACCTGACGATGGGAACGTCAGCCGTGCAGAATAACCTCAGCATAGTAGCCCAATCACCGCTCTTCAACCGCGTTTCCTTTTTGGGCACCCTCACGACGGACGGCGGTGCGCCCGTCAGAAACGCAACGGTACTTCTGTACGTCGATAACGTGTCGTACACGGCAACACACACAAATGCAAATGGCTCATATTCCGCTTCCTACAGTCAGGACATTCCAAGTTTCGTTAGATCGCTGGTCGCGCCACCGCAATCGCACGCGTACACAGTTTTTGACTCCGCTGGCCAACCGCTTGAAGCTGCGCAGAGCAATGTTATGACGGTGTCCTCTGGATCGTCTGTCGCGTACGTGATCGGCGGTATCTTGGTAATGATTGCGCTCCTTGCTACCTACATCGCATACGAGTGGCAGACCCGAAGGGCGTCTGGAGTGCTAGCGCCTCTCGCCGAGCCAATGACAAGTCTTGCGGCTGATGAACAAGGCATGCAGCCGATTCTCACTCGGTCGCCGGCAATCGATTCGATCAAAGACATTGAAGCTGGTGTTGTGCGGGCAAAGGAACTTTGCCGCGACGGACAGAACGATCGCGCAATTTGTGCACTCTACGGAGCGGTCGTGCTCGCGCTTAGCACCGCCTGCGGCATTACCTTCACACCGGCCCTGACGACACGAGAGATTTTCTTCCGAATCATTAGCGCCGTCCCTGAACAGCGCGCTCCATTGCGAACACTTACGTGTCTTTACGAGCTGGCCAATTACGGCGACCGATCGACCCTGCAGGCTCACGTCCTAAACGCGATAGAGTGCGCTCTATACACAAAAACGCTAATTGAGGCTGGTGGTGCCGAAGCTCCGTGAAGCGTCATCACTTCATCATCATTGCCAGCGTGTTAGTCGTCACCCTTGTGATTGCAGTCAGTTTTAACTATCCGCAAGAGGACTTCAGCGTGTACAACACGCAATGGAACGGGGCGTCGGACCTCCAGTCACTCGTTCACAACAACCATCCATCAGACGTCATCTTTAACGAGAACGGCCTTAACGGCAAGGATCCAGCGGTTGTGTTGTTACTCAACCCTGACGCGGGCTCGCCTTTCTCGAGCGCCGACCTCGCTTCGATCAGGTCATACGTGGAAAACGGCGGGTCGATTGTAATTGCGAACGACTTTGGGAACGCGAACCAGTTGCTCGATGGGTTAGGCATTGGAGGTGTGGTACGATTTAATGGCTCTTTACTGTATGATGACTACAGCAACTGGGCGGGCGCGGCGTGGCCTACTATTACAACATTCGCCAACTCGAGCATCACCACCGGCATCGGAACCCTGTCGTTCAACTACGCAACGACTCTCGATATCGGATCTCCTGTTAAGGGCACCGCTGGCGGCGAGGCCTCCCCGAGCGTCGGCAACGTCACCATACTTGCGAAGAGCTCACCTGCAAGTTACCTTGGGGATTACCCTCCGACTGGTGTCCCCCCACCCAACGATACGCGCGGCGCTAAGCCCGTAGTCGCTTCCCTCATTTACGGTGAAGGCAAGATTATCCTGCTCTCCGATCCAAGCGTGCTTATCAACAGCATGATCGGAAAGGGGGATAACGAGCAGTTATTTAAGAACATCATCGCTAACCTCACCAACGGTGATCCGCAGGCGCCGGTGTTCTTCGACGAGTCACACCGCGCGCAAAAGCCGCTTTTGACCATGGCGTACCTGCAGATCAATAACGACGAAACACTGAAGTACTTGACTGTGCTAGCAGCAGTGGGGACGTTCGCCGCGCTACTGACGGCTATGCGAATCAACCGAAGCAAACGGAAGGGCATCGATGTCAGTCAACTGGAACTCACCGATGAAGCGGTGTTCTCTGATGTCGCAAAGCGTCATCCTCAGTGGAGCACGACGCAGATCAGGAAGCTCCTGCGGGGCACGCGCGTGGGCAAAAAGAAGCAGTGATGGAGGAACTTTTTCCTAGCAAGTGTTACTGATGTATTATTTTGACTCGCAGTGTATTGACAAAGAATATTAAACACCACGTATACAGGGCAGGTAATACACTACAGATACACAAAGAAAAAATCACCAAAAATGGCGCGTATTAACATCACTTTGCCCGGTGCGATTGCGAAGAAGCTCTATAAAGACGCGAAACGTCAAGACATAGCGCGCTCCACGCTTATCGCGCAACACATTGAGCAATACTATGGAAGGAAATCCGAGGCCGACTTTGAGGCTGAGATACAGCAATCGCGCACCGAGGGGGCAGAGATTATTCAACGGGAGCGCGATGAACACGAACAGCGGCTACAGAAGCTTATCGCTGAACACGAGGCTGAAATGCAGCAGGTTCGTGCTGACTATGGGAAGCAACTTCAGCAGATCAATGCGGATAACGCCGCGACCACTCAACAGTTTGAAGATGAGCTTGAACGGCTAGCGATCATTGTAGAGAAGCTGGACATTGATCTGAAGACATCGGCGGAGCGCGAAGCGTCAGATCTTGAGCACCCCCCCACCGAACCCTCTCCAGAAGTGCCCCCCATCGAACCAGCGCCTCAGGTACCTCCCACCATCGACACTGACCTCGAACAGCGGCTAAAGAAGGCCGGGATTCTCGCCGCGCGTGGCGTTGTCAGGCACCCCCCCACCGAACCCTCTCCAGAAGTGCCCCCCATCGAACCGTCAAAACAGCCGGCCATTGAACAAGACCTCAAACCTCCCTCCATTGAAATGGACGAAGCGAACAATACTGAACAGTGGCTGCTTGACGATCCCCGACATCAGGATGTCGGGCGCATCAACCACACCTTGCAGCTCATCAAGGATCAGATTCATCGGGTCGTCGTCGGCAAGGACGATCTCATCGAAGACCTCTACCTCTGTTTGCTCGCCGAGGGAAACGTCCTGCTCGAAGGCTATCCCGGCATCGCCAAGACGCGCGTTGCCAAGCTCTTCGCACAGACGCTGGGGTGCAAGTTCAACCGGCAGCAGTTTACGCCTGACCTCCTCCCTGCCGACATCACTGGAACCTATGTGTTTGACCGCAAGACGAGCGAGTTCTACGTCCGGAAGGGGGGGATATTCTCCAACATCGTCATGGTGGACGAGATTAACCGCGCGACCCCTCGCGCCCAATCCGCACTCCTCGAGAGCATGGAGGAGCGCGCCGTCACCATCGAAGGCACGACGTTCCCCCTTGAATTACCTTTCATGGTCATCGCGACCGAGGCCCCCGCCGGTTTTGAAGGAACGTACCCGCTGCCCGAGGTGCAGCTTGATCGCTTTACCGCCAAGCTCAAAATGGACTATCCCGACGCCGACGAAGAACTGGAGATCATTGACATCAAGGACCGGGTCGAAGAGAACACCGAGAGCGTTACCGACCGAAGCGACCTCTTGCAGATGATCGCCATCGCGCGACAGATCTATGTCGGCGCCGCCGTCAAACGGTACATCCGTAACATCGTCATGAGTACGAGACAGCGCAATGATCTTGTCTTGGCGGCCAGCCCGCGCGCATCGATTGGGCTGCTGCGGCTGTCAAAAGCCCTTGCCGCGGTTCGCGGAAGGAGCTTTGTGATTCCCGACGACGTGAAGGCAGTCGCTCCTATCGTGCTTCCGCATCGGCTCGTTGTCGCCCCCCGGTTTGACCTCGAAGGTGTTACTCCTGAGACAATCACAGAGGAAATACTCAATACCGTGGAAGCTGATGACCTGAGCGTGCTGGTGCCGCCTCGATGAAGATAAAGCCTCTCGCCTGGACTCTGATTGCCTTTGCCGCGCTACTCAGCGGCCTGGGCGCCTTCATCAGCTCGTGGTTTTACGCCCTTGGTGGCACCGCCGTCTTGCTGTGCGTTGCGTGGCACTATCTGACACTCACGTCGATTCGCTCGGGCCTGCGGATAGGGGTCACGAGAGTAGCCGACAAAGCGGTGGTCGGTCTCGGATCGGTCGTCACTTTTGACGTTACGATAACTTCGAACATGGCCGTCAAAGGCATCTATACCGACGTGCTTCCCGACTACGTTGCCCTCATTAAGGGGCGCAATTCCAAGGCGGTATCACTGGCTCCGGACGCGAACGAAGCCCTGCGTTACACCGTGCAGCTCACAAGCCGCAGCGACGTCGTTATGGAACGCGTGCAGTTTTCCCCGAATAACGATCTCTTCGTCGCAACGATCGATTTCGTGGCGAGTCCGGTCGCACTCACGCAGCCATCGGGGAAACTCACCATTGAAAAAGGCGCGGGCGCGAGCACCGTTGGCACCGGAATCGAAAGCAGCTCGGTCGCTGACCTCTACCGCCGCCGCGAAATTGGCAAAAGCATGGACGTCGTCTATGAGCGCGAGTACATGAGCTTCGACCCGGCGAAACTCGTCAACTGGAAAACGTCGGCACGGACGGCCGAACTGATGGTGAAAGAGATGATGCCCGAGTTTGAGCGCGGCGTGCTCGGCGAGGGCACGCCGATCACCTTGATCGTCGATCAGACCCGCGGCATGCTGCGCGGTGTCCCAGGGCAGACCAACCTCAACCTCGCCGTCAGTTTCGCGGGACGCTTCATTAAGGCCGGCCTGCAGCGCGGGAGCCCGCTACGCCTGGTCACCTACGACGACGAGGACGTTGCGGACCTAGAGCTGGGCGATTCGCCTCTCCACGTCACAAACATCGTCGACAAGCTTAACCGCCTTGAGTTTGACGGCCAACAGAAACATCGTGAAGACAAGGAGACTCCCCCTAATTGGAAGCCGGGAATCACGAGCGTGGACCTGCAGAGACTCAAGGGATCTTTCACGCTCACGGAAGATGAGAGCGAAGACGTTCGACGTTTTACCGAGATCATTTCGTGCGTGTGGGCACACGAGGAGGGCTATGCGCACGAGCTGGAACAATCATCCGCCTTTCGAGCGATTAGCACGTCGCTCGCCCGTGATGCCCGACAATCGGTTCTGGTCGTGCTCTCTGGCCTCGAGCACGACTTGGATCCCCTCATTGAGGGCATCCGGCTTGCCACGAAGCTCGGCAACGAGGTCTACGTGGTCGCGCTCTTTCCCGACGCATTCGAGACGTTCGAAGAAGCGCTGGTCAACATCGAAGATATATACGCACGCTATGAGAAGCATACTTTAAAGATTAACAGGATACGTGAGATCAGAGGCGTCACCGTCTTCGACGTCGCAATGAGCGACGTACTCGAAAACGTCCCCATTGAAAAATCGCTATTGGCGACGCGCTGACTGCACAAAAAACTCGAAGGTACGCAACGTGGAGATCAACAAAACGCTCTTCATTGTCGCGATTGCTGCGCTCGCAGCCATTAACATCGCCTCTCTGACGATCGGCGGCGTGATCATCGCGACGTTGCTGGTTATCCTCGCGTTCACGGTGGTGCGTCGGAAGAGCATCCCCGACTACGGTCTTTACGGCTTACTCGTTGCTGAGGTGAGCCTCCTCGGACTGCAGGCTCCGATTTGGCTCGCTTTCCTGTATCAGGCCTTGTGCCTGCTCCTCCTTGCGGCAGCGCTGTCGTCCTTCGCGTTCACGCGCCCGCTGTCCGAGTACCGCTCGCTTCTTGTGGAGATTATCGCAGCCGCTTCCGCGTTCGTGGCTGTGACCGGTGGCACGTTGTACGCGGCGCCATTCGATCTGAGCGGCCCGCAGCTTCTCGCGCTAGTGACAGGAGGTGCTCTGCTACTATTCTGTCTCTTACTCGCGATCGAGCACTTCTCCGTGCGTCTGCCGATGCCGAACCTGAAGAACTTTTGGACTAGACCATGAGCTCAGCACGCGTTCTCACACGCTCACAAGAAAACACCAGTCCGAGCGACATTGACACCGCCTCCCTCGTGCGCCGCTTATACGAACTGGAAGCAGAAAACGCGCGCTTCAAGAAGAGTGAAGAGCTCACGCGCAAGAACGAGTTCAGAGCCACCGGCGTTGTTCTGCTTATTCTCGGGGCGGTCTTGACGCTGATCGCGTATCTCTCGTACAACACCTCGACGACGTCGAACGTGTTGATGATGGTCGGGCTGGCCTTCCTTTTCCTTGGCGCCATAACGATATTCCTCAACACGGAGAAATTCGTCAGCCAAAAAGTCGCTGAACGCTTTCACTTAAGCACAACGATCGTGCTTGACGACCTGCTTCGCGATCTCAGATTGCGAAACAAGGGTATCTATATCCCCGCGTCTCGTACGGGGTCCGGAACGAAGGTCTTCGTCCCGTTGAGGCGCGCGTACAAACTCCCCCCTCAGGCATGCCTCAAGGACGATCGCACGTTCCTTATCGGCCTTTCAGACACCGCCGAGGAGGGCGTTTTGATGCAGCCCTTGGGATACGCCCTCTTCACGTATATCGAGGAGGACATGGACGTTCAGTGGAAATCGCTTGGCGCCGACGGCGCAGAGCACCACGGCCGATCCGAGCCAACGTCCGAGTCAGAGCAGCTCAGCAAGAAACTACAGGCGGTGCTCGTCAAAGGGCTGCAGCTTGCAGACTCTGTGGCTGTATCAGACCGCGACGGAGAACTGCGGGTCAGCTTGCAGAACTCAAGCTATTTCTCGGCGTGTCGCACCGTAATGGAGCGAGCTCCGCAGGTTTGCAAACAGCTCGGCTGTCCGCTATGCAGCTTGATCGCGTGCATTTACACGGAGTACGTTGATAAGGAGGTGATGATCGAAAGCACTCTTCGTGAAAATCGAGACATCAGCGTGACGTGCAAAGTTCTTGAGGTAAAATAGGTCATTATTCGTTTCGAATCTCTTACACACGCTGAAAAGCCTAGTAGGGCGAGAAGTTAGAATTCGAGTGGTGGGAACCATTGAGATCGGCATAAACGTGGTACGAGCCACACATGATCTTCTTGAACATTCTTGAGGCGTAACAGCCTCGCAAAGCGAGACCTCTTAGCTCTTGCTGGCGGAAGCGTTTCAATGCTCCATTTAGAGTGCTCTTCTGCTAATTGGATGATAACGTTTTTTGCGCTTAACGGCGTCTACTGTTATAACCGCTGGACAGTCTTTTAGGTCAAAAAAGCAAGATCAAGAAGTACAGTTGCGTGCAATCACTGGCCTGCTTGCTTCTAATGGGAAGCCTGCACATTGTCTTAAAAAAGCAGCAGTCTTCAATGTAAATGAAGATGTCAAACGTATACCGTACTGCCGAAGAAAGCGGGGCCTCAGTAGAAGAGCTCATTATCCTGTGCTGTATCAGACTTCAAGCAGGGACGCACGAAGTTAATCAGCTCGAAAAACTGCTGCAGAGCGGCGTAGATTGGGAAGCGCTCGTGCGGCTCGCGAGGGCGTGGTATTTTTACTTGGGTCCGCTACTCTACCAGCAGCTCAGCACACGGTGCCCCACGCTCGTCCCTCCCGCCGTCTTGGAGCAACTACATTCCGACTATCAGTCGAACGCAGAGCACAACAAGATGCTCATACGGGACTTGTTGACCATTGTAGACCCTCTCTCAGCACGCAACGCGTATGGCAACGTAGCCCTACGCGTGTGCACTGACCTCGACGTGTTCGTCCGTGAGAATGACGTAGAGTGGGCTTCCCACGTGCTTAAAGCGCTGGGGTATACACGCGTTCCGCGAGTGGACGCGATCGAAGGCGAGCTCGAAGTAGCAATATTCTACGAGTGCGATTTTGCCAAAAATCCTGCTGAACTACATGCACGCGACGATCAAGAGCTCGCTGCGCTTCCGTTTGACTTCGAAAATGACCGTATCGGGAAGGTTGAATTGCACTGGAACTTTTTGCCGAGGCAGTGGTCTGTTACTCGGAACAACACCTCACTTTGGGAGCGGGCGAAGACGTTTTTGATCGACGGGACGCGCGTATGCTCGTTCTCTCCTGAGGACGCGCTTCTCTTGGCCTGCATCCACGGAGCTAAACACGGCTGGCAATGGTGGAATCTCCTTAACGACGTTGCCACACTCATCACCGCCCACACCGACCTCAACTGGGATCAGCTCGTGACGATCGCGCGCCAGCGCGGCTGTCTGCGCATACTCACCGTCGGCCTCCTGCTGGCGAATGAGGTAGCAGGCGCCCCGCTCCCTGAGGACATCAAACCACGCCTCGATCACGACCCCCGCACACGCGCATACGTGGAGAGGGTTGCGTTGCGGCTTTATCACCGGGAAGCTGCTTGGCACCCTGATTTTGCCGCAAATGCCTTTGACGGGCTCGCAGTGACTACGTTTAACAGAGATTTCCCAGGTCTCCGCTATGCCTTGTTTATGCAAGAACGTGCGCGGGACAAGTGTCGCTCCTTGCTTCGAGTAATGCTACTCCCAAATCATCAGGATGTTAAGATGTTGCCCGCATTCGCGTCACGCAAGAAGATGCTTTATTTGCTTCATCCAGCGCTGCTAATGATTTGGTTACTGCTATACCGGTTCAAGCTATGAACGAAAACAACCTATCCAAACATAGCCGATCAAAACCCAGTGAGCCAATTAAGTTTGGATCGCACTTCTTGGACTACAACTCATACTTTAATGCCAAAAGATTTTATAACGTGGGCTTTCAGTTGTGGTCTTTGGACTCGATTAGAACAGCTTCTTAAATGTCACTAGTGACGTGCCCTACGTAGCGTAAGATCACATGCAAAACATATACCGCACTGCCGAAGAAAACGGGGTCTCAGTAGAAGAGCTCATTATCCTGTGCTGTATCAGACTTCAGGCAGGGACGCGCGAAGCAGACCAGTTCGAGAAGCTGCTGCAAAGCGGCGTAGATTGGGAAGCGCTCGTGCGGCTCGCTAGAGAGGAGGTCCTGAGCCCCGTGCTATACCATCAGCTCAGCACACGGTGCCCCACGCTCGTCCCTCCCGCCGTCTTGGAGCAACTACATTCCGACTATCAGTCGAACGCAGAGCACAACAAGATGCTCATACGGGACTTGTTGACCATTGTAGA
>JACTTZ010000008.1 GCA_015660915.1 Methanomicrobia archaeon
TCGAAACCACCCCCGAAAAGAGACATCTTAAGGACATCGGTAAAAGACCGGTTTGATAGAGTCGGGATGTACGCACCAAGGCAACGAGGTGTTCAGTCCGCGGCTACTAACGTCCGAGCCACGTCTTCGCATTAGCTAGGCGTATACCGGACCCTTGTGGGGCGTTGCCTTCGAGCAGCGCTATTATGGAACGTGCATTTTTTCCTTGCGCCAGTGGTTTGGCCCACAAGCGCCAAGGTGGCGGAGCGGTTACGCGGCTGCCTGCAGAGCAGCTACACTCCGGTTCGAATCCGGACCTTGGCTTGACGTAGCGGCCATAGCGGCGGGGAAACTCCCGTTCCCATCCCGAACACGGAAGATAAGCCCGTCAACGTTCCATGTTGTACTGAAGTGCGAGAGCCTTCGGGAACCATGGAGCGCTGCTACGTCTCTTATTCACTTTTTTGATTAAACGCGACTGCGATGAGAAGCTATGAGAATAGATCCTTTAACGCGCGATACGCTAGTATCCTGCTTTGCGGCTGTAGAGCCGCCTGTCAGGGGAGCTCAACTCAAAACATCTGTGAGCTGATTTGATCGCAGCGCATTTCGTATTTCAAGTGCGATGCGCCTTCCACACGACATGGTGTCATATACATAGTCCGCGTACGGAGACCCTGTCGGATACAGATTCGTTCCGGCGACAAGCCTTGCTGATACTTCAAACACTTTGAACTGAAGCGTATCGGTAACCATCGTCTCGAGACAGAATGGGCCGATCATGCCGCCGAACAAATCGATCGATTTTTCGACCACGCGGCGCCCCATATCGAACACCTCCTCGAGAAGCTTCTCTCGCAGCACGACAGGAACGTTTCCGGTAACGACAAACGTAGGTTCGACGGCAGCTCCGCCTGCTCGATAGATCTCGTCAACGTTTGCCTCCAATCGGCGGTCAATGCCGAGCATCTCAAGAGCCCCTTTGCGCAGTCGGTAGCCAGTTTTTGCGATCGGCGAATAGAAGTAGTGAAAGTAAAATCGCGTCCCGAGAACAAACTCCTGTATTGTGTATTGTGCGGACGGCTCTATGCCTTTGACGAAGTCTGCATAATCTTTCGCGATGAAGAAGCCTCGGCCGCCTTTGGCTCCGTGATACTTTACAATGACTGGTGACTGAATGTCTCGTGGATCGCGTATCTCTTTGGGCATATGCACGCCTGCCCCTTCCAGCCATCGTCTGCTTTTCGTCCGATCTGACTCCCATTGAAGCACGCGGCGATTTCCAAAGGTGGGCACGCTTAGGTCTAAAAAATTGTCGGCTCCGAGATACTCGACGAGGGATCCGTGAGGGATTAGAATCACGTTCTGGTCGCGCAATTCGCCGGCGTGCTTGAGCACGTCGAGATGGCTGCCTACTACCAAAAAGTCGTCAGGTTTGGCTCTTGGGTATGCGTCGTAATACTTCGGTATTTGCCCGACTGCGAGGCCGAGCGTTTTAAAGCCCTCCTCGCGGGCGCCGTGAAAAATTTGTAAGCTCGTATGGGAGCACAAAGTCGCGAGCGTTATTTCGTCCAAATCGTAGCTGGCAATGGCTTCCGGTATTGGGTCTATGCATATCCCCCGCGGACTTGATAGGACAGTATTGCGCTCAACAATATAAAAAGAACACGTGTTCACTGCTGAACAACAGTTGCTCGTGCGTCACTGCCAACGAATGCAAATCGATCGTTGTTTTTGTGCGGAGCGAGGTTTTTGCACCTCAGACAGACGTGCCTGTGACGTAACTTCGTTTGTCCAAGTGGCGAAGCATAGCTTCCGCAAAAAAAGTAGCTGCAGCAAAAAGCGAGCGCTTCGCTATTCAGGAACCCTTCTCAAGCTCTTTGAGAATTCCACGGCCCGCGATCACGCCAGTCGCAGCTGCGTTGATTATATCCCTTGAAAGTCCCGTCCCGTCTCCTGCAGCGTAAAGCGCCTTGGTGCTCGTCGCTAATTCTCGTGAAACCTGTAGCTCCATAGCGTAAAACTTCACTTCAGGAGCATATAGCAGCGTTGAGTCAGAAGCAACGCCCGGTATGACTTCATTCAGCTTTTCAAGTCCTTCAATGATGTCCATGACGATTCTATGCGGCATTGCCATTGATATATCGCCGGGCGTGACATCTTCAAGTGTGTTTTTTACGGGGTTTCTTCGTATCCGACTCCAAGTGGAGCGCTGACCGCGACGTAAATCCCCCATTCGTTGTATAATCGGATTGCCGCCTCCTATGGTTGTCGCCAGTTTGGAGACCGATTTGCCGTATCTTGTGGTGTCCTCGAGTGGTTCCGTAAGTTCGGTTCGTACTAAGAAAGCGAAATTCGTATTCTCGGATCGTCGGCTCTTGAGAGAGTGTCCGTTCGTGCCTATGAAACCTTCGTAGCGCTCCTTGACGACAAACCCGTGCTCGTTCGTGCAAAACGTTCTTACGAAATCGTCGTACCGCTTTGTGCGAATGTGAAACTTCGGGTCGCGGTTTATGTTGGTTATCGGGTCCATTATTATCGACGGGACCTCCACGCGAACGCCGATATCTATCGCGCCATGCTTCGCGTCGATGCCGTGACGCTTAACGAGGGTATTCACCCATTCCCCGCCAATTCGTCCCGGACAAAGCAGCGTAAACCGTGAAACAAGCTTCTCGCCGTGTTCCAACAATACCCCGGTGCACGTGTTATCCTCGATGAGCAGGTCGCGCACTGGAGCGTTTAGGCGAAATGCAGTCCCTCGAGACCTTAGATCATTTTCAAAGTTTTCGATGATGCGGGGGGCGTTGTCGGAGCCCATGTGGCGCTGTGGAATCTCGATGAAATGAACGCCTACTGAAGCCGCGCCCCGCTTCAGCTTTTCCACTTGAACCCCCTCGGCGTTAAAAAGTTTCTCAGGGGCGCCGTACTTGAGGAACAGATTGTCGATATAATCCACAAGTTCCCAGGCAGACTTATCATCCCCCGTAATTGCGGCAAGGTCGCCTCCGATATCCGGCCGGAGATTTAGGGTGCCGTCAGAGAAAGTACCGGCACCGCCGACGCCGCACATGATGTCGCACTCCTTACACTCCGCGCATTTCCCGGTTTCCTCCATGGGGCATCGGCGCTCTTTGATGTCGCGCCCCCGATCGATGACCAACACGCGTATGTCCCGATCCGCCAGCTCGTTTGCCGCACACATGCCAGCAGGACCCGCTCCTATGATGATGACGTCCCAGTCTGTGTCTTCTTTCGATCCACTGCGTTTCATGTTACGTCACTATCTTCTCAATTTCGTCGAGAGCTATCGCGCGCTTGACCTCAAGCGCGAGGCGTCGTCCTGAACTCATCCTTGTCCCAAACAGGGAATTTCCGTATGAGGCACCCACGTTCGTATGGACGTTTGTGCCTCCGCCGATGCGCGTTGCGATATCATAAACGTAAAAGTCCATATTTTGATCAACGATGGTCTGTAGGCAGAACGGCCCAATGATCGGAGCGCTGTAATGCTGCTTGGAGAACGCGACAAATCGCTCAGCCATGAGGTAGACTCTCTCGAGCAACGACTCTCTTAGAGACGCGTTGGCGTGGCCGACGATCGTCATAAGTGGGTCACGGAACTGCGCGGGCAGCTCCAACTGCTGCTCAGCGGGAATGCGAACCAATCCGTCCAGGTTGCTTTCGAATCTGAAGTCAATCCCCAGAAGCTCGATCTCATCATCGATGGGAGAGTAAAAGAAGTTGAAGTTGAAGACCGGGCCGATGATGTACTGTTCAATGCGGGCGTCTTTGAGGGCTTCCGTCGTAATAATCTCGCGGTTAAGGAGGCGCTCGACTTTAGCGTCGAACTCCTCTGGGGAAGCGGCCGTGAAGAACCCGCGCTCGAGCGTCATATACTTGTGATGGAGCTTCACCATCACGAGCGTATCTATGTCGTCTTTGCTCGCGTAGTGTTTCGGGATAGGAATACCCGCTTGCTGACTGACCCAGTAGTAATTTTCTTCTTCCGTCTCCCTGTCCTCAATTTTCAACATGTCACGCGTGCCGACGAGTGGTAATCTAAACTCATTCTCGACCCGCCGCACTCCGTTGTAGACCACAAAAGACCGATTGGGGATAAACAGCGTGTTCTTAGCGATGAGCTGTTGTTGTACGTTTTCAGTGAGGATCTCATCAAACTTGTTGAGGACAAGGCTCTCATCAACGAAGCCTTTGCGCAGTCCGTTCACGGTCCGATTCTTAAAATAGTTCGTATAAAGTCCATCGCGGCCTTTTTGGCATACGACGAGGTTGGGAATCTCTTCGTCGCGGGCACCATCGCAGACATCTAATGCGGAATGCGAGCCGAGCACGCCGATTGTGATATTCTTTTTATCATATTCGCTCACCACATCTATGACGTCTTGCTTGGTTATCATGAGAAGTCTCCTCCACCATGTTCATCAAGCGCATATAAAGGTTTTCGGACGATCTGATAATAAGTGGCTGTGCCCGAAATCAGTCAATTATGATTAATAAGCGAGGAATGCACGCATAGGTGCTAAAGTTCTAAAGAACACTGTCTATAAGATGCTAGGTGCCGGCGAACGGAAAAAAGTGTGACAAAAGAGTAACAAAATGGTAACAAAATGATAACAAAACCATACCATTTAAAAAAAATCAAACTACAATTAAGTGGCAGTCTACGGCACTGATTCGGCCGTAAGAACATGGGCTCCGCACAGCTTGTCTAGAGTAAAAAAAACGCTCGGCCTACAGCTCTTGCAGCGGTATGCATAGCAAAAAAAGAGGTCAGATGACGTCCGCTACTATTAAGGAAGTTCGGTTTTTAGCAGAATGAGTTTATCGCCTACAGTCTTGATGCTACCGCCCAATTCGTGCAGCAAGGTATCCAGTCCGGCAACGTCAATATGCTCGCGCTTCAGAAGTCTGACCAAATAGTCGAGGTCAGCGAACTCGGCCGATAGTTCTCCAAGCTTGTCTAGTAAGTCGCCATATGTGACAGCTGCTACGAGCTCTATCCTCCCTTCATTGTTGAATTGAGGTGTAATGGCAGTTCGTATGTCCATTCGTGTGATTTATGGCCCAAGCTGGCGTAAAGTAGGCCGCCCGCGGTGTCTATGCGGGCGTTCCTTGACTACATTTTTACAAACAGCTTGCCCCTCCCCAATTCCGCGTGATCTCCATTCAGAACTTGGAACGTTGTCAGCACTCCGTCGATTTCAAGCTCCTCGGTCCCATTAGGTGTGAAACCAGGCATCATGGCTCCAATTTTTCCGAACACGTAGATGTTTCCACGGTTCATCATCGCGCCGACGCGCCCTGGCGAGTTTCCGTGAATGATGATGGTTGGCGGGGGGTCTTTCCGTCCAATGCCCTTGCCCATGTGAATTCCGGCATTGATGCCGACGTCGCCTTTGACGGTGATCGTGCCGCCCATCATGTACTCTCCGACGCTTTGGCCTGCGTTCCCGTTAATAACGATCTTACCACCTTTCATGCCGCGCCAGTCACCGCGGTAAGAGGCGCCACAGTAGTCAAATACGTTCCCTTCAAAGAGGATATCGCCGCCCTCCATCTGGATGGCGCAAAAGGCATCAGCATCTCCCTTTACCCGTATTCTGCCGCCTTTCATCCAGGCGCCACAGTACATGTCAACGTCCCCTTTGCAAAGCACAGCTCCGGCTGTCATGAACGCGCCGATGTACTTGACGCGAGGAACGTCGCCAGCTATAATGATCCCTTGGTCTTCTACCGAGTCTGCTACTTTCCCTGAGATGGCGAAAAACCGCCCGAGCGGCCACTGGGTATTTCCTTCGAGAACTGGCAACTCCGCAATTTCTTCAAGGGTTTTGCCGCACACTATATCAGGTGCTATTACTGGCGCTTCGAGTACGAGGTAATCGACGTCGTCTTTTGGTGTTAGCGTTAAGCGGTCCATTTGCGATTCGCCTCCCACTTTGGTCTTGCCCGTTTGGTATAGTACTTTTTCATGAGCTCTTGAGGTCCAAGCACGGGGCTACTCCCTTTTTCAATTTGAACGACCAAGTTCTTGTAGCGAGGGCTGCCCGTTGATTCCGTTACTGGGGTTACGACGATGTTCGCCCACGGACCACGGGGGATAAAGATCTCTCCTCTTTGCTGCCTGTCGGTCTTTTTCGCCCTGAGGATGACGCTGTCGCCGTACGAGTTGGTGACTTTTACAAACCACGGTTTGCCTAATTCCTCGAAGTCCTCAGGACTTATATCGCAGTATGCTGCTTCTTGTGTATAGTCGTCAGTGAACTTGCGCCCGCCTTTAATGACGGCACCCTGAAATGCGGTGCTGCCGGTATTTAGAATTATATCCAATCCACTCTCCCCCTGCTTTGTTAACCAGCCCTGGATACGAGCTTATCCAGACGTTGTCCAAACTCTTCGTCAGATAGCGGAGTCGTCTGAGGCTTCGCCTGCGCCTCTTCTTCCTTTGCCTTTTCGCGTGCTTCCAGTTTCTGAATAATGGCGTCACGCAACTGTGTACACGTGTCTTCATTAGACTTCGTAAAGTCAAATGGCGGATCGCAGAAGCTTCGAGCGTAGATCGGCACGTTGTCCATCCGATAGAAAGTGCCCGTACACTCCATAGCGTCTAAAACACCTGGCAGCACGACGTCGCTAATGAATGCTTGTGGTCCCTCCGCAGTTTCTATAGAGACTACGGGAATCTCGCACATCCTCTCGACCGCTATTTTCGGTAGATGAGCCCCCAGATCGGCGCACATGCAGAACAACGCGTCAACTTCGCCCCTCCGAAGTGCATCAACGCACGAGTACTCACCCGGCTGATAGCGTGGCGCCCCGGTCGAGAAGTCGACGGCGTATGGAAATCCATGTGACCAATTAAGGACTTGATTGAACCCTGTGACGTTGCAATGCCCTCTGTTTGCCAGGATCACGAACTTGCCGGTTTTGTTACCGAGCTGCGTCAACCGCATCGCCATTGATGCGTTGTAGTGTTTGCCGCGGGTGCTTGCGATGCCTAAACCGACCCATATCACTCCAAAGCGTGCATCTTTTACCATTTCTGCCGCTTTATGAATATCCTCACGGCTGATACCGGTAACATCTGTAAAGGATTCGTGCGGCTCAAATCCGTTGAGAATCGTCATAATCGCGCTGAGCACCTCGAAATCGGTGCCTGGCTTAAGCTGGAGGTGAAGGTCTGCGTGCTCAGCTGTGGTCGAGCGTCTCGGGTCGACGACGATGACCTTTCTCCCATAGCGCCCCTGTTCTGTGAAGAAACCGCGCACAAATATCGAATGGCGGCTTAAGTGCCTCGGGTGGGAGTCTTCTGGGTTGGCACCCCAGTAGATGTCAAGATCCGCTCTGTTTCGGGTTTCACCGAGTGTACATCCGGCTTGCCCCACGTCTTGCATGGCCATTACTGTCGGCCCGTGGCAGATCGTCGCGTTACCATCAACCAGTCCACCTAGCATCTCAGCGATCTCGATGGCTATTGCCATAGCCTCTGAGGTCGTTTCGCTTCCCACGAAAAAGAACGGTCGTTTCGCGTTTACGAGAAACTCAGCTGCTTTGTCGACAGCCTCGCTCCACGGGGCCTCTTTTCCATTGATTAGAGGCTTGGTAATTCGGTGACTGCTTCGAAGCTCCTTGAACTTCGCATCACCCATAATGCAGGCATTTCGCGTAACGACGGATACGTCGTCAAGTTCGACTTCAATGTCGTCGCACGCTATGCCGCATACAGGGCACGTCACGTCAGTGCATGTTATTTTATTGCTAATTTCGCTTTCTTGTGCTTCAGAGCTCATTTTAGCACCTCAATTCGCATTTCTTGGCTTCGAAGTTCCGCGTGCAGCTCACTCAACGTCAAAGTGCACAACTCATATTTCCGATCAGTTATGAAGCAAGCTTTAAAGCCGTGCGAATTATGCCTCTGCGCTAGCGATATTATCTTGTTATAATATCGCCACGTTTTAAGAGGCTAGCGTAAAATATAAAAGTATCGTTATAATGAATAAGGTATATCGCTGCTTGCGCCTTGCGGGCGGAAAAGTACCATGAGTATTTCATTTCAAGAACTTGAAGCGTTGATGGAACAAAATGGCACGGAAGAGAGAATTCGCCAGTACGTGAGGCAGTCCGTAAGATTCCATAGTTTTGCTCCCCCAGGATTGCTTATTGGAGTATTTATGGTCGATCTAGCCCTTGAGAAACTGGGCGCGAAGCCAAATGATAAGCTTTATGCTGTAGCCGAAACGTCGAAATGTGCCCCCGATGCGGTGCAAGTCATTACCCACGCCACTGTAGGCAATCATCGACTGCGAATAATGGAATCAGGACGATTTTCAATTACGCTGAATAGACTTGCTTCAGGAAAAGAAGCCGAGGGGATACGCGTTTATGTTGATGCAGCCAAAATCAATGCGTATCCAATACTCAATCAATGGTATACGAACGACCCAGCGTTCAAACACTTAACCGATAGGGACATGATCTACGACGAGATTCTACAGGGGGGCCGAAATATCTTATCGTGGGAGTCGGTCAGGGTACTGGTGCCTCGCAAGGCACAATGGGAAGCCGTGACGTGCCCGGTTTGCTGTGAGATAGTACCTGATTACTTGCTTAAGAATGGTACGTGTGTAACCTGTGCGGCAACAAAATATTATAAAAAATCGCCGTAGCCCTCGTTGAAGCGGTTCTCGAAACGATGATAAGGGGCGGTTCTTGCTTGTCTATACCCAATATCCCGCTCTGCGCATCTTAATTAAGGGTTATTAACATGGACGGGACAGCGTGGTCACAACGAGGTGATAGACACGTGAAAATTGGCTGGCGGGTGCGTTTCGGGCTCCTTCTTATTGCCCTCTCTGTACTCCTCTATTTGGTTCACTTCTCTATATCCCACGATCTAGCTCATATCGAGGCCTATGCACTTGGCGACCTTGCCCTTCTTCCCATCGAGGTGCTTCTTGTCGTCCTCGTCGTTGACCGGGTCATAAGCAGGGAAGAGAAGAGGGTCAACTCAGCAAACTCAACATTGTAATCGGCGTCTACTTCAGTGAGGTCGGCACCCCACTCTTCAGCCATTTTTCTCATTTAGGCGGGAACGCTGCTTTTTTTAATCTCTGCGCGATTACCGGTAGCCCTTCAGCTGAACCATCTAACGGCATCGATAACCACAAACGAGATTAGCACAAGTGCAATTGCTATCTAAATTGCAGATTCAATATTGGCTTACATGGCGGAGTATATCGCGAGAGGCATCGCTTGAGCCCTGCCTTGGAAGTTTCCGGCAAACAGCATCGTTGCTCCGAATTCTCCGTTTTGATGACGCTGTCATGCTATTCCCAACTTTCAATTTTTTAAATGCGGCTAAAAGCGAAGCTAGTAGAACATCGGAAGAGGCGAAATGGCGAACTTAGACTCTAAAGGCTATCTGCTTTGTTTCGAGAAATGACGCCAATCCTTCGTGGCCCCCTTCCCGGCCGATTCCACTTTGCTTTACGCCTCCGAATGGCCCCTCAACGACCGCAATGCGCGTATCGTTTATGCCAATCATCCCGTATTCAAGTCTCTCAGCAATCCGAATCGCCTTATTCAGATCGCGAGTATAAAGGTAGGCGGCCAGTCCGTAGGGGGTGTCATTTGCACGCCCGATCACCTCTTCTTCTTCTTCGAAGGCAATTACGGGAGCAACAGGCCCAAAGGTCTCCTCTTGTGCAATGCGCATATCTGCGGTGACATCGGCCAACACTGTTGGCGCAAAAAACGAGCCAGACGCGTGCGCACCCTCACTAAGCCTGTATCCTCCAACAAGGAGACGTGCCCCTTTGTTTATCGCGTCATTGACGTGACTTTCAACCTTGTCGACGGCAGAACGATTGATGAGTGGCCCTACGTCAGTCTCACGTTCGAGGCCGCTGCCGACCTTCAACTGTTCGACCCGAAAAGACAACCGCTCCAAGAAAGCTTTGAGCAGGCTTGAATGCACATAGATCCGATTTGGCGCTATACACATCTGGCCAGCATTTCCGAATTTGGCGGATATCAAACCTTCAATCGCTTTTTCGAAATCAGCATCGCTCAACACAATGAAAGGTGCATGGCCGCCGAGCTCTAATGTGACTCGTTTGATGCCATTTGCCGCACCGCTCATCAATTGTTTGCCTACCTCGATAGAACCCGTAAAAGAGATCTTTCTTACGCGGGTGTCTTCGAGAAACACTTTTCCAATCGTATTTGAATCTCCTGTGACGCAGTTAAGCACTCCGGGAGGAATGCCTGCGTCGGCAAATGCTCGCGCAACCGCCAATCCCGTAAGCGCGGTTTGCTTGGAAGGTTTAACGACTACGGTACACCCTGCTGCCAAAGCTGCAGCAGCTGTCCGTGCTATCATATAAGCAGGAAAGTTCCAGGGAGTGATAATAGCAACAATTCCTACGGGTTGTCTGATCGTTAGTAAGCGCCTATCAGGAAGCGGGTCGGGGATCCACTCGCCGTACGATCGCCGCCCTTCCTCGGCGTACCAATAAATGAACTCAGCAGCAACACTGACTTCTTTACGCGAGGCGCGTAACAGCTTCCCCGCCTCTAAGGTGATAAGCTGCGCGATGGGTTCTTCGCGCGAGAGCAGCAAGTCTCCTGCTCGGCGAAGTATTGCGGCACGCTCCCTCGCGGGTGTCTTTGCCCATCCGTCGAATGCGGCGTCGGCAGCGTTGATAGCCAAAATAACATCATCAGCTGATCCAGTCGGCGCCTCGCCAACCGCAGCGCCATTTGCCGGGTTGTAAATAGCGAATGAGTGATTGGACGCCGCACGAACCCACTCACCATTAATGAGCATATTCTCCAAATTCATCAGCACTTCCTCCGGGCTTACACTTCTAGCAGCCAAGTTCTGCTTTTACTTGCTTTAACAGGGCTTCTGCCATTATTTATTCCCTCTGGACAGCAGCGACTCAACCAGCTTTCGTTTGCACTAGTAAGAAGCTGCACTCATGCGTTCAATGAAATCGGAAGAAGCCGTCAGCGAATCCACCGACACAAATATCTTTTCAAATTTGGCGGGAGTCAATTGGCGGGAGTCAATACGCGGACGCAAATAGAACAAGGAGCGAACGCAGACGTCTTCGCGTCAGCAAACCTCAAGCAAATGAATTCGTTGGGGGGTCAGGGCTTTTTAAATAACTCAAGCGTGGCTATTTCTTTAAAAGAACAAACTTGCCATCAATGTCCCTGCTGCACATCCTACAAACACGCCACCCTTTCAGACCTCTCGCGACCAGGCTTGAAACTTGTTATCGGGACAAAAGACGTGCCGTGGGGGAATGCATTTCACTGAGCAGACGTCGAATGATTCAAAGAGCTGCTCTCGAGATCTCCAGATTCTATTCAGAATAAGCGCACTAACTACCAGCTGGTGGCTCGATTTGGTCGAGAATGGTTTTTTCGTCTTTGGCAGCACTTTTCTCCCTTAAGGCGAGCACTTTGACGGTGATGATAACCGCAAATGATATTAGCACGAGAATGATTGCGATGTAAACCGCGGCATCCAAGTCACTGCCGAATGCACTATATATAGCGAGAGGCATCGTTTGGGTTACGCCCTGAAAATTGCCTGCAAATAGGATAGTTGCGCCAAATTCTCCGAGAGCACGCGCCCACGTCATGAGTGCCCCAGAAACGAGGCCGTTCAGTGCGATCGGCGCTGTCACACGGAAAAAGGTTCCTGCGCTTGATGCTCCTAGTGTGTGGGCCGCCCTTTCGTATTCGGGGTCGACGTCTTCGAAACTCGTTGTTGCTTGCCGGATATAGAAAGGAGACGACACAAATATTTGCGCTAGTATGACGGCGGTTGTGGTAAAGGCGATGTTGATTCCCAGGATGTTGAAGTACTGACCAAGCAATCCTCGTCGGCCAAATGCCAATAAGAGCGCGATACCTGCCACCGCAGGAGGGAGGACAATTGGAAGATCGATTAGAGTTTCTATTATTCTCTTGCCGCGGTAGCTGTGGCGCGCGTTATGGTAAGCTACCGGGGTGCCAAATGCGATGACAATCAGCAGGGTCGTCAGCGTGGTCACCAAGCTTAGCTTAAGTGCCTCCACTACCATTTCACTCGAAAAGGAGCTAAGAAAGCCAGAGGGAGTCCCGTACCAAAAGAGCGCTACGATAGGCAGGCCGACAAACGCTACGACTACCCCAAATATTAAAAAAATGATCAGGAACCGAATGGTTCTATTAAACGTCCAAGGCAAGTGGGCCTTAGCTGTGCGGGAAGATGAAAAAGTTTTGCGAGGCACTTTTAAAGACTGCATACGTCGCTCTTGCGCGAGGATTTCAAGAATGATCAGCCGCACTTTCGACTTTCTAAGAGTTGTGCGCTCGCTTCATGATGGAAGCGCGCCGGTACGAAGTCGAAAGAACTGCGACTTCGAGCTTCAAACTCACAGCTAATTACAGACGAACAGTTTTTGCTATAAAAACCTATGGCCAGTTGTTTGCACAGGCGATCTGATAAGACATTTCCTTTTTTGAACTTGATTCAGAAAGCAGCTTTGACAGAGAGGTGGATGTGAGCGCCCTCGGGACGGCCTATTAATTCAACCGATCACGTGGCTTAAAAATAAGCACCGCACCGCCCGCGACGGCGGGTGCTATCAGGACGTGTCGGCCCTAGCTTATTTCGAACGCTTTATTTAGGGCTTTACCACTCAAGTCGCAGAAGCGGTAGTTGAGCTCTGCGATGTCACAGCTGAGGTGGCAGCGGTGGTCGCGTTCTGTGCCGTCGGCGGGAGGATGAAACCGTACTTCAGCAAAATTGCCTGACCCGCAGGAGAGGTAACAAAGTTGATGAAACTCTGCGCCAGTTGGGCGTTCTGTGAACCGCTCAGTATTCCGATGGGGTATTGAGCAAGGACGTTTACACTGTCAGGGATCGTGATAACCTGCACCTTACTCTGGTATGCAGCTGGTACGTCGGATTTGTAGACCATGCCCGCGTCGGCCTGACCGAGCGCGACCTTGGCTACAACATCGTTGACATTCGTTTCCTGTGACACAACGTTTGCCAGGACGCTGTTCGTGAAGCCGGAACCGTATGTCGAGTTATTAGATGCTTTTGCGAGCATTTGCAGCGTGTAATTCCCGCAGGGGACGGAACTGTTGCAGATATCGAGTTTTACTCCTGGCTTAGCGAGGTCGATCAGGCTGGTGATGTTTGCAGGGTTCCCTGTTGGGACGATGATGGCAAGTTTGTTCTCTGCGAAAATGGCAACGCTTGAGTTGTTCATCAACCCTGCGTCCTGGACAGACTTCATGTTCTTTTGATCGGCAGACGCGAAAACATCCGCAGTGGCCCCTTGTTTGATTTGGGTTGCCAAAACTTGACTACCAGCATAATTAAGAGCGACAGTGACCCCCGAGTTATTAGCTTCAAAGGCCTGAGCCGTCTCATTAAATGCGTCAGTTAGCGATGCTGCAGCAAAGACAGTGAGCTTCGTGCTTTGGGTGTTTTGTGTAGTCGTGCAGCCAGATGTGGTAACGACGAGCACGCTCAACAATGCGCAAAGCAAGATAGGCATAAACTTCTTCTTATCCATATGTATCATCTTACGTATTCTTTCGAATTAGCTTTGAGTTGCGGGAAAGAGCTCTCACCCATCGTTCCAGCGGCGTTCAGAGCCGCAAGGATTATGTCTGCATCTTTCACTTGGCTGAAAACATAATGCTTAAGATACTTAAGCGTTATTACTCGTTAATAACAACGATTCAAACTTCTCTCTTCCCTACGAGGACATCTGTTTTATCAGATGGTATTTCATTATATGCCCGCCACTTCTCAAAAACTGTTGGGAGATAAGGTATGGGTGCTGTGATCACACCCAAAACCTCAGGAGCAATATATCTTCCGTAATATAAAAGCGTTATGACTGATAAATAATAACGCTTAAGTATAGTTACTCCTATCCTATTCACGTAGCAACGTCAACAGAGCAGTTGCTCAGATCACCAGCTTAGCGACGTTGAACCAATCGTGGCTCAACGCTGTGAAGCTCTTGTGGCCACACGAGGAACTAATTCCCTCCAAAAAAATGCTGACCGTGAATGAAGAAGGGCTTTGAACACGAAAACGCTTGTAATGGTTTTTCTTGCGAGCTTAAACGTGCTCATCATCATCTCGCGTGGCCGCACCATCTTGTAAACGCACGCACTTACGGTTTAAGCTGGCGCTAGTGATCGTTGTTCTATCTGGTTTGACGATGATTGTGACATTCACGGCTAGCGGATGTAGCGAGCGGCATGTTCCGGGCTGCTGGCTTCGAACGCTTGCTTCCGTTTGTCGCTTATGGCACCACCTCGCTCTCCTTTGACGAAGCGAAGTGCAGTTACAGCGTAATCGCGAAATGCTGCTGTCGTTATAACTTCGGCATCGGGAGCTCCAAAAGGTGGTTTTCCGACAGAGCTAGGTGGAGGATCTGGCGATTCAAGGAACGCACCGAGTGATTCTATGAGGGTTTCACTTGTTGCTTTCGTTTCGAGTCGGATCTTGCATGCCGCCAACGAGCGACCTTTTTTGTTGTTTGTGTGACTAGAGTGCGCGTGCTCCTGCCTTAGCGTGACATAGTCTTGCGACTCTGCTGTCTTTTGCTGATCACGTTTACCCCCGTTGCCTTGAAAGCAACGCTGACTTCACTGCCCATATCGAGTCCGAGCGTTTCCGTGGAGATGTTTGTGACATATGCGGCAAGTATAAAACCACAGTCAATAATCACCTTATTGATAGGTCCGAGGTAGAGTATCTGCTTGACCGTTCCATTGAAAGTGTTCCGTGCGCTGCTGACCGCCTGTTCGAGCATTACGGTGATGTTTTCTGGTCTGATTCCTAGGAGGACCCTTTCGCCTCGTTCATTGTTTGCGACGGCTTCAATAGTGGCATTGCCAATGTCAGCGGTAATAATTCCATCATTCTGAGCAACAACGGCACCTTCAAAGAGATTCTCCATCCCGACAAACGAGGCAACCCGTGCATCTTCCGGTTTGTCAAAGATTTGATGAACCGAGCCGGTTTGTATGAGCCGGCCGCCACACATGACGCCGAGGCGATCTGCCAGCAACCGGGCTTCAGTCTGGTCATGGGTCACAAACAAGGCCGTGATCTCAAACTGGTCAATCACGTCTCGCAGTTCTTCGCGTACCGAATCTCGTGACCGAGCGTCGAGAGCGCTTAATGGTTCATCGAGAAGGAGAACGTTCGGCTCAAGAATCAAGGATCGAGCGAGAGCCACTCGTTGCTGTTCTCCGCCGCTCAGCGTGGTAGGGGTCCGGTCTTTGAGCTTAGCAATCCCAACCAGTTCCATAATTTCCTCAATTCTTCGATCGTGATCGGGCAGCTTCGTATACCTCAGACCGAATTTAATGTTCTTGTGCACGCTCATGTTCGGGAACAGGGCATAGTTTTGGAACATGTAACCGATATGCCGCCTCTCCGTCGGCAAAAAAGTTATGTCTGCGCCGTCGAAGAGCACCCGCCCTTGTCGCGGATATACGAATCCCGCAATGAGATCGAGCAAGACCGTTTTTCCTGCACCACTAGGGCCTAAGATGACAAAGAACTCGCCGCTAGCCACGTTGAGGCTAATGTCACGCAGCTTGAAATCGCCTAAGGTTGCGTGTGCACCTTCTACTGAAACTGTAGTCATCTTTCTTTTTTCCTTCTGAGGGTAACAAGCCTCAGCACTATAAATACCGTTAGCGTTACCAGAATCAGGAGTGCTGCAATGGCTGAACTAGCTCTCAGTCCAAATTGAAGGTATACATCTGAAATCAATATCGGCGCCGTTCTAGGAAAATATGTAATGATATACACCTCGCCAAACTCACTTAGCGATCGTGCCTATATCAAGAGAATACCGACCACGATACTGCGAAAAGCGAGGGGTAGGCTAATGCGGCTAAAGACTTCGAAACGGGAAGCGCCAAGGGTTCTTCCTGCAAGTTAGTTAAAAAAAGGGTAAGAGCAAAAATACTCTTACCCCCGAATCTGCTGTCTGGCGTTGGAGGTGAATCTAACGCCCTAAGATAAGTCAATTATTTTCTCTCGCACCTCCGTCTTGGCTAGATGTACTCTATTTTCAGTGCGGTCTCGACTGTCTTAAGTGGCCGCCTTAGTCGTCGTCGCGCTCACAACGGCGGGCGTTGCGGCCATCCCAGTCATCGTCGCATTTGCTGTGGCGGTCGATGTGGCAGTCATCAGCGTGGGCGGCACGAGATCAGTCGCAAGGCCTGTGCAGGTGCAGTTAAACTTGCTGCAATTTCCGTTCATCGGGTAAAACAGAGGCTGTCCGTACTGTTGTACACCGTATGCGCCGATCAATTGCTGGGTCGAATTGGAGATCATGAAGTTCACGAAGTTGTTGGCCAATTGGATCTCGTCCGTAGTGAACTTCGTGTTGTATACGGTGATAGCGCTGTACACATTCAGCATGGCGCTGTCATTCGTGACCCCCAGCGGAACGAGTGTAAGGTTACCCTTATAGGCGAGGTAAGTCCCCAGATCAGTAAGGGTATACGCTTGTTTCTGATTGGCAACCTGCAGCGTCGCGCCCATTCCTTGTCCAGTCTCGCTATACCAGGCCCCGGATCCCTCGATTTGTGTAGTGTAGTTATATCCAGCCGACGCCCAGATACCCTGCTCCTTTACGTGGGTGCCCGATTGGTCACCGCGGGAAACAAACGCCACCCCCGTGGTGTTATTCGTGCCGAGTTGGTAGATCTTCTGGAACGCCGCCACCGCGCCCGTCCCATTGATCGCGGCCGGATCGCTCGGCGGACCGACGATAACGAAGTAGTTGTAGGCAAAGCAACGGCGGTTCATCCCCGTACCGTTAGCAACGAAAGCCTTCTCTGCGGCCGGCGAATGGACGGCCAAAACACCGCAATCGCCGCGGCTTGCGACCTGTAACGCCGCACCGCTTCCCTGTGAGGTGATCAGCAGTGTACAGTTGTATTGCTGTTCGAAATAAGGCTTGAGGTAGTCCAGAAGCCCGGTGTCATATAGACTGGTGGTGGTTGCCAGCGTTAGTTGCGGCTTGGCACTTGTGGTAGAGGTGGTGCAGCCTGAAGCTGCCACCGCCATAGTGGTGACTAAAATGCACACTATTAGCATCTTACCTAATGGTTTCATTTTTCCCTCCATAGCTCGCAATCGATATGTTGCGCAGGAAATATCATTCTCATGCTTAATGAGTTTTGCTCTTTCGAAAGCACTTGCCAAAAAGCCTAATTTTTTGTTTTATAACTGCCTGTTAACTGATTTCAAGAAAGGACAATGGAGACGTTTCTAACCAGAATTTGTTTCCCATTTTGCTCGCTAATTGCGTCAATTCGTGCTTTCTAATATATCCGCTTAGTCGCATTAGTGATCCTTAAGTAATATCGACATCTGAGGAACTGAGGCTCACTTTGATTATAATAAGCGAAGTTGTCTGCAGTTCTCAGCAGATGCACAGACGGTCGCGTGAGTCGTTATATCGTTCGTCCATCTGCAAAACCAAAATGACAGCTCACTCCGACGTTCGTATAAAACTCAAAAAGAGTAGCACAAGAAATCGTTACGTATGTTAATATGCGTTAGTAAGACGCGCTCTTACAAAACCCTTCGGAAAAGTACATGCGCCAGAAAGGAGTAGATCTCGCTGCTTAGCTCAATGCGGCGAAATAGACTACGCGTGGAACTATGAATCTGTGGCTTGCAGAACAATTTCAAGTACGTCGACCTGTCAGATCAGATCGACTTTTCCAACAAACCTACGCAGACTTGTACAAGACTGTAAACGTCGCCTCCGCTGGCAAGCAGGTGACCGGATTGTTCATTGAGTTGGCATCACTATACCAAACAACGCCAAAAACCCAGAGATTGCGATCACGTTTGTCGAGTTTATATTAGGATCTCAAAGCGTTTTGAAATAATTCTCATCTGAAAGATGGGTGAAAAAAAGAGGGAATTAAACGAATCAATCCGTGTCTGTCCGTTCCACCACGTGGATGGCACTGGCCTTGAAGGTGAGCTCGGTCTCCTTTCCCAGCGCAAGACCGAGCTCCTCGAATGACCGTTGGGTGATGACCGCGGTCAGTTTCACTCCGGCATCGACCTTCAGGCGCACCATCGGCCCCATAGGAACGACCTCGATGATCCGCCCGGTGAACTTGTTACGGGCACTGCTCCGGATGCTGTCTTTTTCGTAGAAGGTAATATCCTCCGGTCGCATGTAGATGGTGACCGGCGTGCCGGGGGAGACGCCTGAGCCGGCGGCGATCCGGACGCCGTTTACATCAATGGCCGCAAGCCCGGCTTCATTTTCGGTGACGACACCGTCTAAGATATCCGCGACTCCGACCATGTGGGCAACCGCCCGGTTCATCGGCTGATAAAAGATCTGTTTTGAGGTACCGATCTGGCCTATTCGCCCGTCGATGACTACGGCGATGCGGTCGGCCAGCCTCTGTCCCTGTACCATATCATGGGTGGACAGGATAATCGTGATACCGAACCGTTTCTTGAGGTCCCCGATCATGCCCTCGATCTTCTCAGTCGCTACCGGATCGAGGTTGGCGGTCGGTTCATCGAGAAGGAGGACATCAGGCTTGGTGGTGATGGCCCGGGCGATGGCCACCCGCTGCATCTCACCTCCAGAAAGGGTGATGGCCTTCCTCTCTTCATACCCCTCCAGCCCGACCAGCTCCAGTGATTCCGAGACACGCCTGGAAATCTCATCAGCATTCACGTTCCTGAATTGGAGCCCGATGGCGATATTGGCGTACACCGACCCACGGAGCGGAGAAGGTTTCTGGAAGACCATGCTCATCTTCCGCCGCACTTGGATCTTTGCTCGGTCACGGAGCTTGGTAACATTGGTCCCGTCAATCAGGATCTTGCCCGATGTCGGTCGCTCCAGCATGTCGATGAGGCGCAGGAGCGTAGTCTTACCGGAGCCGCTCGGTCCGATAAAGGTGAAGATCTCACCTTTAATGATAGAGAACGACACATCTTTCAGGACATCTTTCTTCCCGAAGTTCATAACCACGTGGTCGAACTCGATCACTATATCAACGCTCCTGCACAAGGAAGAGGAGTGCAGTAACGATCAAAGCTATAAGCAGGAGGATAATACCCAGCGCGATGGCGAGCGGGAGGTCGCCAATCGAGGTTTCAAGCGCAATTGCAGTAGTCAGTACCCGTGTATAACCTTTGATATTCCCACCGATTATCATTGCCGCTCCGACTTCTGAGATCGCCCTGCCGAACCCCAGGATGACGCCACCGAGAATGGCGAAACGGGCTTCTTTGACAATAGTGATAACCGTCTGAAGCTGGGTTGCCCCGAGGGAAATCACAGTATCCTGTTTGGTCTGGCTCACTCCGGATAGGGCGATCAGGGTCATCCCGATCATGAGCGGGACGATAAGAACTGTTTGCCCGATTATCATGCCGGTAGGAGTGAAGAGAAGTTGTAAAAATCCGAACGGGCCCGAGCGGGAGAGCAGGAGCCAGACGAGGAGTCCGACGAGCACCGTGGGGAGGGCATAAAGGGCCTGGATGATGGTGATCAGACCCCTCTTTCCACCGAACTGCTTGAAATGGATGAATCCTCCGATAGGAATGGCGATCAGGGATGCCACCAAGGTTGCCGAGAGCGAGATGTAAAGGGACCGGGCAGTTATATCGAGAACCTCTGGGTTCAGGGAGACGATCAGCTGAATCGCCTGGCGTATACCTTCAACAATTTCATTCATCGATGAACTCCTCCCCCCCGCAGACAGCAGGCTTTTACGAAACGATGATCGATACTATTCAACAGTAGTGACAGATTTCTTGAGATAATAAATGATGTCCGCTAAACTTGTTGGTATGCCAGTTGATTATCAGTCCTGCGCCACCCTGCCGATCATCTCGGTATACAGGACGGTACCGAGGATTGCCCGCCCTCGGTCGGGTACCGGTCCTTCATCAGGGCGCCACGAAGGGAGCCCGACAAACATCACCCCGATCACTGATCTGATCTTAGGACGGACTGAAGATCGCGCTCGGGGATGTAAATGCCACCGCAGTCGTGAAGGCGCCACCGCGACACTTCTCGAACGGCTCACTGCCCCTCCATAGCTCGCAAGAGCGATATGTTACGCACGGAATATCGTTTTCGTACTTAATTAGTTTTGCTTACGGGTTTCACCACTTAATTGCGTGTTATTCTACTAAGTAAGTAGATTTCCTAACGGACAATGAGGGCAAGCCCGTAGCGAGAGATCCTGCCTTTTATGCTCGATAATTGCGTTTGTTTGCTAAATCTATTAAAATTGTTGGAAGCAGTTAAGACTAGCACGTTATATCGCTATGCCAGCACAACGTAAAACCTTGAGACATCTTACGAGTTTGTTAAAAGCCATCAGGAGTCTTCAGGAGGTCTGTTGATCTTTGTCGGGCGAAAATCCGTAAGGCCGAGTCGACGCAACTCACCCTAACCAACTGATCTACATTTAAAAAAAGCGTATGACACCTAAAAGCGGCCGGCCTGCTTCCAGTGTTTAAAAAGCCTCATTACGTAGATAGAGCTTTAGACTTTAAGAAATCGTTTCGAGTTTTGTCTGTCTTTCATCCTCGGCTTTTTTAAGCGTATCAACATCTATGAAATACTCTAACGCTTCTGGGCATTGACTCGCAAGTCCCTCGAAGAATCGGCGTACGACGGCGCTGGTAGCCAATTCAAGAGTCTCGCTGTAAGCAGCTACAAGTACAGGCGGCAACTTCTTCGTACGCTCCATAATCTGCTTGATAGCAGCGACTGCGCGGTCCACTTCTCCCATCGTACTGAAGCTGTCTGCCATGCGCTCCCTATTTCATAGATAGGTAATCGTATTTAAAAACAATGCAAATTGCGGCCCGGATTGCTCTTCTCTCGATTGATTCGGTCCTAAGGAGATCCATCCTGGTTACGATTGCGCCGTTTGATTTTTTCGAGCGCTTCTTCTGCAGTCGTGCGAACGTCGTTGTCTTTATCATTTAGAGCGTGCTGTAAAGCTCCACCCGCCCGAGCGTCCCCGATTCTTCCGAGAGCGTCTGCAGCACGCTCGCGCACAAATTCATCCGGGTCGTTCAGCGCCATAACAAGCGGATCAGTTGCGTCCTGGTCTCGCAGTTTTCCCAATGCGTCAGCGGCGTTCCATCTGACATCAACGTCTCGATCCTGAAGCGACTTAATGAGCGAACCGGTCGCAGTCTTACTTCTGATATTCCCGAGAGCTTCGGCGGCGTTTCTGCGGACGTACCTATTGACGTCTTGCAAAGTCCCGATAAGTGGGGCGATGGCCCTTTGATCTCCGATCTGTCCTAAGGCGAGCGCAGCGTTCCATCGGACAAACCAATCGACATCACTCAGAGCTGCGCACAAGGGGGCTACTGCTTCATCATCCCACACTTGACTAAGGCCTGCAGATGCGGCTCGGCGAACGTGCCTATTTTCGTCAACAAGCGCCCCTATAAGAAACGGAACTGCGCTTTTTTCGCCGCTATTCCCAAGTGTTGCGGCTGCTTTTGTCCGCACAGTCGGATTGTTGCTTTTCAGTTGCCGAACCAGCGACTCAAAAATAAACGTCCCTCCCTTTTTGGCTCACTGCGTCGACAGCCCTGCTGGACGCTGATGCATAAGCGCATAACATTATGGACGGTATGGAACAACATCACTTTAATCGATCGGCTGTCTATTTCTTGCACCAATTTTCACGGAAAAGGGGATTTCTTAGGAAACGGCTAAGATCTGGCAGGTCGTAAGAGCTAGAGGTGATGTTAAGTGCAAATAAGCGTGCGCAACAAACTCGCTGGAACGGTTAAAGAGGTAAAGCTCGGCGCCGTTATGGCTGAAGTCATCGTACAGGTCGGCGACAATCAAGTCATATCAGCCATCACAAAAGACGCTGCCGAGGACCTTGCTTTGAAAGCCGGCGACAAAGTGACGGTGTTGGTGAAATCAACGTCCGTGATGATTCAAAAGTAAGAAACGACGGTGGCAAGAAGAGCCGCCGTCTTTTTTTTGCAAACTACACTAGTCACATGAGCTTAGCTCAGATTCCAAGACGCTAAGTGCCCAGGCTTCAGGGCTAAGACAGCGAGGAACGAGCGCGCAGCGGCCACTTTCGGGATGCAAAAGTATTTGTTTGATTTTTGCCTTCCGTTAGATGTGAAACTGATCATAATTGTCGGAGATGGGATGGCAGATGAGCCGCTCAACGCGCTTCAAGGCAAGACGCCGCTCGAGTATGCGCAAACGCCACACCTGGATGTCGTGGCACGTTCCGGTTCGACAGGTCAGTTTTACGCGATAAAGCCAGGCGTCAAAGTTGACAGTGACGCTGCTCACTTAGCGATGCTCGGTCAGGATGTGGACCTCAGCTCTTCAAACCGTGGGGCGTATGAGGCGCTTGGAGCAGGCCTCGCTCTTGGGCCAACGGACGTCGGTTTCCGGGTCAACTTTGCTACTATCGATGACCAATTTGTGCTGATCGATGGCAGGGCGGGCAGGATTAAAAGCGAAGCGAAGGAACTCGAGGAGGCGGTCAACGAAACGGTCGAACTGGATACGATCTCTTTTGAGTTTAAGCAGACCCTCGGCTTCAAGGGCGCTTTCGTATTGCAGGACAACGATTTTACCGTTGACGTGAGCCTGCCAACGCAATACGGCGTCGGAAGACGCATCTGGGCGCGACCGCTGGTTGAGAGTACCAGAGCACGCTACACGGCAGAAACGATCAACGAGTTTATGTCAAAAACCCATGAGGTCTTGAAATCCCATCCGCTCAACGTGCAGCGCCTTGCTGAGCATAAGCCGTCTGCCAATGTCGTCATGCCGTGGGCTGCCGGGCAGATAAGTCGTCTGAACCCGACTATGACAAAGTACGGTAAAAGTCTGTGCGTCGCAGCTGCGCCCGTCATAAAGGGCGTGTGCAAG
Source organism: Methanomicrobia archaeon (assembly GCA_015660915.1). Lineage (GTDB taxonomy): Archaea > Halobacteriota > Bog-38 > Methanoflorentales > Methanoflorentaceae > Methanoflorens. The sequence goes on from JACTTZ010000008.1 coordinate 22,989, forward strand.
TACTCTGGCATGGAAATCGTCGACGTGCCGGGCGCGACCGGCGAATATGACACGGACACCTTAGCAAAAGGCAAGATGGCGCTCGAACACTTGGACGACTACGATATCGTGCTGATCCACGTCGAAGGAACGGACGAAGCCAGTCATGACGGCAACGTTGAGGGAAAACTGATTATTATTGAGAAAATTGACGCGATGGTTGGCTATTTGCTCGAACGCACCGACAGCGCACAAACCCGGTTCGCGCTCCTCGCCGATCACGGAACTTCTTGCGTCACGCACGATCACATGACGACTGACGTTCCGATAGCAGTCTGCGGCTCCGGGGTTCACGCAGACGGCGTACGGCACTATAACGAGAAATCAGCTTCAAAGGGACGGTTGAATACGCTCTTTGGGAGACAGCTCATGCCGTTCCTTGCCCGATCACGAGTGTAACTGCTTTTTCAATCATGCGAGTCACTGTGCGAGAAGACCTGAAACATGTGACGCCCTGCGAACACGGCGGCAGAATCATTGAAGCCTCAGAGGCAATGCCGGGCGTGCTCGACTATAGCGCAAACTTCAACCCGTACCTGCACCCTCGAGTCAAATCCGCGATCAAGGAAGGCGTGAAGGCAGCCTATCACTATCCCGATCACACCTATAAGAGATTCAGAGAGGCTGTTGGCGAATACCTCGAAGTGCCTTCCAATGTAATTGTGCCCGGAAACGGGTCAGTCGAACTGATCCGGCTTTGTGCCTGGGCGTTTCTTGAAAAAGGCGACAAAGTGATAATTCCGGCTCCGACGTTCGGCGAGTATGAGCTCGCGTGCCATTTAAGTGGCGCTGAGCCGTTGATCGTGCCATTGTGGAATGAGCAGGCGTTCAAGCGGGACCTTTTCAGCGCCCTGGCCGAAGAGGACATCAGAATGGTCTTCTTGTGCAATCCTAACAATCCGACTGGTAAAGGGCTCTCGAGGGAAACAGTAACTGACATCGCTTCGAAGTGTCGCGAGACGCAAACGTTCTTGCTCGTTGATGAAGTCTTCATAGAGCTTTCTGATCCGCGGCATAGCGTCGCAAGCGATAATCTCGAAGATGTGTTTGTCCTCAGGTCCCTAACTAAGTCGTTTTCAATTCCCGGCATTCGCGCAAGCTACGGCGTAACTAATCCCGGACTTGCCTCCGCCTTAAACAGCATACGACTTCCTTGGAACCTTAATTCTATTGCAGAAGCGGTAACCGTCGTGTTGCTCAAGGACTGCGAGTCTTATCTTGATGCGTCGCGAACGAGAATCGCCACGCAGCGACGGTGGCTAATGCGTGAGCTCGCAAAGATATCCGGGCTTGAGCCGCTCGAAAGCGACGCAAACTTCATTATGGTCAATGTGGCCGGGACTTCTCTCTCTTCGAGTGAATTTGCCTTTGGAATGAGTCGGCACGGGTTTCTGGTCCGAGATTGCCAGTCGTTTAGATTGACCGGGCACGACTACATACGGATTGCGGTGCGGAAGAAGGCAGAAAACGAGCGCTTGCTTGATGCTATCAAACGGGTCGTTGGCCAAAAAGCCTGACTCGGTTGCTCGAACCGGCCTCGCGACCGTGACGGGCTCGCATCATTGGTGAAAGTTTATTATTCAAGGAGTCGCGTAATAGAGGAGGGGAGTACACGATGACGGAAGTATTACTGCTGACTCACAAAGGTTGCCCAGTGTGCCCGATAGCGAAAAGCTTTTGGGAGAAACTGCAGCAGAGCTGTGATTTTGATTACAGACATATTGAGGTATATACGCCTGAGGGCCTCCAGCTGATTCGTCAGTACAACATCCGAAGCGTTCCAACGACACTTATCGACAAAAAAGTGGAGTTTGTCGGCGTGCCGGACTACGATAAAGCGCTTGCGAAACTAAACTGCGTTAATTCGAAACAATAGGTGCCTGCGGCACTTCATAAGCGATGTTATAGATAAGTGCCTCGAGCTGAATTCTCTCATTTAGCCCTTGGAGCCGCGCGTAGTCTGCGTTACCGAGCGTCACAAGAAGCTTAGCGAGCGCCTCTTCAGGCAGCGGCATCCCGCGGACGTGCGCTCGCATTTGGGCAAGGATTTCACTGGCGCTGAGGCCTGTTTCTAGCAACAGACGATCGAGCACATGCCTGGCCTCGGGGGCATCGTTTCGTAAAGCAAGTCGCAGCAGCTCCGCAACCCCCTCAGGGTTCATGCGCTCTGCAAGCGTTTCCAACTTGAGCGGGGGGGCACCAGAAGAATTGCTTTCTGCTACTATCTGGAGTAGCGTTAGCGCTGTTCGAAGATTGCCATCACTGAGACGTGCAACCGACAGACATCGTTCGTCCGACAACGTGAAGCCTTCGCCGGTTGCGATTCGTCGCAGGTAGGTGAGCACGGTCTCGGCGGGGAGTTGTGCAAAGTGTAACGGTAAACAGCGCGATCTGATGGGAACAATAACTTGCGACGGGCGCTCTGTAGCCAAGATAAACTTGCAGGTCCGATTATAACGTTCAATTGTCCTCCGCAACGCTTGCTGAGCGTCTAGCGTCAAGGCGTCGGCCTCGTTAATAAACAGAATTCGGTACGGAGCACCTAGCGGAGCGATTCCCGCAAGCCGATTCATAATCAGCTTGAAATTGTCAAGCACGCCCTTTCGTGCATCGTAAAAACGCGCCAAGCTGCGTGATGCCTCGAGGTACTTTCGGCCTTGTTCAAAGATGTCCGACGCATTGAGTTCAGTGAAGTTGCCTTCCCAAACATCGCCGAATAGTTCTCTCGCTACGACTTCAGCGGCTGAGCTCTTGCCCGTCCCTGCCGGGCCGCTGAAAAGCAGGTTCGGCAAGTTCTTGCTGTCGACAATTCGCTGTAGTTGCACCTTAGCAATCGACTGACCCAGCATCTCGTCGAATGATTGCGGCCGGTACTTCTTCACCCACAGGATATCTAGGTCTCCGCGAGCGGTATGCGTGTGTATCTCCTCTTTCCGATCCATAGCTTTCGATAGGTGCCGATGTGCCGTCTGTTCGTATACCCTTCAAGGCAGCATTTGAACGAGAGTTCTCAGAACGTCAGGCCACGTGCAATCGGTTGCAGCAGTGTCAGTGCGTTAGACTTTTGGCCGAAACGCTCTTTGGGCCGCCGCAACGCAGCTTTCGAGCATGAGAATTATCTACTGCATCTACTATGAAGATGTCGAACAGTTGGAGCGCCGCTGTTAGATCTGCTCGCGCTCACTTTGAGTTGCTTCCGGCTCTCGCCGTTCTTCCTCGGCGTCTATGGGGATGCTGCTGACCCTCCGACTTTCTGCGCCAACAAGTGAACTGTTTTTTCGTTCAACCTCGGTTTCCGCCTCGTTTATCGGAATTTGCCGTGGTCGCTCCCTGCGGGGTTCTGAAGTTGATTGGACTGTAGGCCCGAGAGGTCGTGTGTCGGTAGGTGGTTCACTCGTACCCTCATGAAGTAGTCTCAAGAAGAGATAGGCCAAAACCACCAGGAGAATAAGGATTGTGGCTGCGATCACTAATCCGGTCGGAACCACCAATCCATTGAAAGGCTGCGCGCCGGCACTTGAAGTGTTTTCGACCCTTGCTGGAACGATGATACGAGTGGTATTGTTTGCCTTCAAAGGGTTGGCGGCTTGCGCCGAGTTATTCAACGCGGCAAACTGAAATGCTAGTACGTGAGGATCTGAAGTTGCATTTGAGCGTAGTGTCACCTCAAGATGTTGGTTTGTCTGGCTGTTCGGCACCGCCGTTCCAGCCCAAACCGCTGCTGTCACGCAAGCTGTTGCAAGAAACGCCACCAGCAAGCTTGCGATGAGAAGCGAGGCTTTTCTTATCATTAGGTGTCGACAGTTCCGACAGAGGTGCTAAGCATACAAGTAGCCTTCGATGTGGTTTTGCGAGCAGTTGTACCATCAAAACTAACAGCGTAGACGAGATGCCTAAACTCTAAGCAAGCGCTTTCCTTAGCGTGAAATCGAAGGTTTGGTTGAATTGCAGCAAAAAACGGGATCTTTTGGTGCAGTGTTTCCCCTCTTGAATCATAGCGCTCTGGAAAATTCGCTTGGCGCCGGGTTGTCAGGTCTGCAGGTGTCGACCTTGGTAGGATGCAGCGTCTCCGAGGAATTCTTGGATTCTCAAGAGCTGGTTGTATTTCGCATTGCGGTCACTCCGCGCTGGAGCGCCAGTTTTAATGAATTCTGAGCCCAATGCGACTGAAACGTCGGCAATCGTCGTATCTTCGGTCTCTCCTGATCGGTGGCTAACAACTACCGAATACCCATTCCGAAAGGCAAGGGTTGCGGCATCGAAGGCTTCAGACATCGTCCCAATTTGGTTAAGCTTCAGGAGCAAAGCGTTTGCTGCTCCGAGACTTATGCCTTTTGAGAGTCGTTCGACGTTCGTGACGAACAAATCATCCCCTACAATGGTCGTCCCCGGGAGTCGCGAAGTTATCTGGGCGAAGTCTTCAAAAGCGTCCTCGCCGAATGGATCTTCAATGAGTATTAAGGGATATCGGTCGACCAAATCCTCATAGTAATTGCTGAGTTCTGTAGAAGAGAGTCTGTTGCCGTCTATGGAATACGTTTTTGTTTCCTTGTCGTAGAACTCAGATGCAGCACAGTCAACACCGAGCCGCATCTCCTGAACGTACCCTGCCTGGCCGATGGCCGTTATTATGGCGTCAAGTGCTTCAGAAGATGAATGAAGCGGGGGGGCGAATCCACCCTCGTCTCCCACATTCGTGGCCCCCGGTCCATATTGCGCCTGCAAAACACGCTTGAGCTCGTGATAGGTCTCGACACCCATTCTGAGGGCGTCGGAAAACGTCTCCGCTCCCATCGGTATGATAAAAAACTCTTGAATAGACAGCATGTTTCCGGCGTGCGCCCCTCCGTTAATGACGTTCATTAAAGGCACGGGCAGCGTGCAGGCATTTGGACCGCCCAAGTACTCGTAAAGGTGCATGTTAACTGAATTCGCGGCTGCGCGGGCAACGGCCATTGACACCCCTATGATGGCATTTGCTCCGAGATTTGACTTATTAGGCGTCCCGTCAAGGTCGTTCATCGATTGGTCTATGCTTCGCTGCGCTCGAACGTCCATCCCGATGAGCTCTTCTGCTATAATAGCGTTGACGTTGCTTACCGCCTGCAACACCGTTTTTCCGCCGAAGCTCATCTCGTGGTCTCGAAGTTCAAGCGCTTCATTTGATCCAGTGGATGCGCCGGAAGGCACGATCGCCCTACCGAAGCCACAACCCGTGAAGACTTCTACCTCCACCGTAGGATTTCCGCGCGAATCGAGGACTTGTCTCCCTAAAACACCTTCGATTTCGAACATAATTCCAGTATGTCTTAATGTATTCAATCTCAGAGGGTCAGAAGCAATATTAATCTTATCGCTAACGTAAGCCCCCCCTCATTGCCTTCAAACGTGAGTGTGTTAGCCTATATGCGTTGCTGAGCCAGGCCGGCACAGTCTCACGCTATACCTCATTATTACCCACGCTCCTCCGTGGCGCTTCCCGGTCTTCTCGATAGCAAGAAACGGTCGCCGTCAGGTGCTTCGCTTACAGACCGCCCGTGAGATACCGATGTGGCCCCGTGCACGCAGGGCGCATCGCTTAGGCAATTTTAAATCCTCATAGCTGTAATTTGGAGCGGATGTTTGGGAAGCGATTCTCGAGGGACGGTCTTGTTTTCGGCGTTAGTTTGAACGTTTTAGTCCTCGGGATTGTGAGTCTGTTTGCCGACATGAGCACGGAGATGATTTATCCGCTCATCCCTCTTTTTCTCGTGAGCGTGCTCGGGGCGACGTTCATTGACGTGGGCCTTATTGAGGGCGTTGCTGAAAGCACAGCAAGCATACTGAAGATAGTTTCAGGGTATCTCTCCGACAGGTTCGGGAAACGCAAGCCCTTAGTGTACTCTGGCTACGCGATTGCTGCGATCGCTAAGCCCCTGTTGGCATTTACAACCGGGTGGCAACAAGTCTTGGCGATTCGCTTTCTTGATCGCCTGGGTAAGGGCGTAAGAGACTCAGCGCGTGATGCCATCGTGTCTGAGTCAAAGAGTCTCGGGGTGGGCAGGTCGTTCGGCTTTCAACGCTCTCTCGACACATTGGGGGCCGTTATCGGCCCGCTGATCGCGGTAGCTCTGTTTGGCATACTAAGCTTTAGGGGGCTGTTCCTCCTCGCATTTATTCCAGCTATACTTGCTACCGCTCTTGTGGTTTTTTTCGTCAAAGAGACTGCCGTCGGGTCGCGAAGCAAACAGTCTTACAAGGTATCTTTTAGGTCGTTCGACGCGAACTTTCGGATCTTTCTTTTGGGCCTCGGTCTCTTCTTTGTTGGTAATTCAAGCGACGCTTTCCTCTTTTTGCGTGCGCAAAACCTCGGCGTCCCGACGCTAGTGGTGCCGCTACTCTATCTCTTGATGAACGTTGTCTATGCGGTTTTTGCATTTCCGTTTGGCATTATCTCCGACAAAATAGGACGTAAGGCGGTACTTTTGATGGGCTTTGCGATCTTCTTCATAGTCTATCTGGGATTTGCATTCGCCTCGTCCGCACTCGTTCTTTGGGTCCTTTTTCCAGTGTACGGACTCTACTATGGCCTTACTGACGGAGTGTCCAAAGCGCTCGTTTCTGATCTCGCTCCTCCGCATCTCAAAGCCACCGCATTTGGTACGTATTACTTCGTTGTCGGCGTCGTCGCACTTCCCGCAAGCTTGATTGCTGGCACGCTCTGGCAAACCGTCGGCCCTACGTTTGCCTTTCTCTACGGTGCGTTCATGGCCGTCGCCGCTTTCTTGATAATCGGCTTTTTCGTGCATAGTAACCGACCGACTAATCCGTGACTTAAGTCCGCTTTAAGCACCGTTTAACGGCTTTAGCGAGCGTGCTCTTGAGAGCAGTGTGAGCCCCAAGCGCAACCGAGATGCGACCGTAAGTTCAACCAACGTTGTGCTGGACCGACTCGCGCGCTGTCAAATTGTAAGAACGCCGTTTGTGGGGTCTTTTGACAAATAACGGTATTCCCTGTAAGAAATTTTATATAGAACAACAACTCTACTTATTTCGGAGGTTAGCATAGTGATTGGTGGTCAACCAATTCTCATTCTCAGAGAAGGAACACAAAGGACGAAGGGCAGGGAAGCCCAGTCTATGAATTTTACCGCATGCAGGGCCGTGGCTGAAGCAGTACGAACCACGCTCGGACCAAAAGGCATGGACAAGATGCTCGTTGACTCAATGGGTGAGGTAGTCATAACAAACGACGGCGCTACGATATTGAAGGAAATGGACATCGAGCATCCTGCAGCGAAGATGATAGTCGAGGTCGCTAAGACGCAGGATGATGAAGTAGGCGACGGCACAACAACAGCCGTTATCTTGGCAGGCGAATTGCTAAAGAACGCAGAAGAGCTACTTGAGCAAGATATCCACCCGACGGTTATCGAAAAAGGCTACAACCTCGCTGCAGAAAAAGCGATTGAGGTTGCAGAATCGCTGTCTCGTAGCGTTTCGATCAGCGACGACGATCTGTTGGAGAAGATTGCTCAGACAGCGCTTACGGGCAAGGGCACCGATGTGGGAAAACACGTTCTTCCAAAGCTCGTGGTTGAAGCGGTCAAAAACGTCGCGCAAAAGGTCAACAAGAAGTTCAAAGTCGATGAGGAAGACATCAAAATTGAAAAGAAAGTCTCCGGTTCTGTCTCTGATTCAGAACTCGTCGAAGGCGTCGTCATCGACAAAGAACGCGCCGCAGAGGGAATGCCGCGAAAAGTATGCGATGCGCGGATCCTCGTCTACGATCAGCCACTGGAGCTAACCAAAACCAAAACTGATGCCAAAATCAAAATAAAGGATCCCACTCAAATGAAGCTCTTTATGGAACGCGATCACGAAGCGCTCATCGAAAAGGCTGACAAAATTCTGGCAAGCGGTGCAAACGTCATCTTTTGCCAGAAGGGTATCGACGATCTTGTTCAATGGCACTTTTCGCGGAACAACGTGATGGCAGTAGAGAACGTCAAACGAGAGGATATGGAGACGATTTCTAAGGTGACAGGCGCCCAGGTCGTGTCCAGCTTAGACGATCTAAGTGCTGCTGACTTGGGTCAAGCAGGCGAGGTTGAAGAAACCACTGAAATCGAATCCAGTTGTGATACCTGCGGCATTGATTAGAGAGAGGTCCAAGCAATGATAACAATAAAAGACTGTAAGAACCCCCGCGTCGTAAGTATCGTCGTTCATGGAGGCGCTGATCATATCGTCGAAGAGACGGGCAGAGCTGTGTATGATGCGGTTCGAGTCGTTCAAGCGTCGATCGAAGACGGCAAGGTCGTTGCTGGCGGAAGCGCTTCCGAAGTAGAGATTGCCATGCAACTACGCGATTATGCTTCAACGCTTAGTGGGAGAGAGCAGCTGGCAGTTATCGCGTTTGCCGAAGCGATCGAGATAATCCCAAAAACGCTTGCCGAAAACTCGGGCTTGGATCCGATGGACTCGCTCGTTGGCTTAAGGACTGCGCACGAGTCGGGAAATAAAACGATGGGGCTTCAGATTTCAACAGGAAAAGCCACAGACATGTGGCCTGACGTGGTGGAGCCTTTGAGAACCAAGAAGCAGGCTATCTTGTCGGCCACCGAAGCTGCGAACATGATCCTTCGAATCGATGACGTGATTCAAGCCGCCACGTTTTCGAAGGGGCCATCCGAAGAGGAAATGGCGGGCATGTCCGATCAAATGATGGATCAAATATAGGTCTAGTGCCGCCGTAGACGCTACGGTATCTGCGGCGCTCGTCTTTTTTTAACAGTTCTTTGGCATTGCCGTCAATCTACGGCCGTTCTGGGGCTGCAAGAAGAATCGTGAGGATGCGCGTCTATTTTAGAATGTCGCATTTTTCTCTATAAGAAGTACCCCTCAGCTTCGTCTTTTGTGACCTCGACATAGGAGCTCATGGTTTCGCACGTAGGGCATATCTCGGGCGGATTTTCCCCGTAATGGACGTCGTCACAAACCGTGCAGTGGAAGTACCGCTTCATAATCCTCAAAAAAAGCTCTAATTATTTAGCTCTTTTGCTATAGCGTCTGGAGACGGCTCTTTTGCTCCCTTCAAGCGCGTGCATTAGCTTAGCAACGGCTTGTGGTAAGCGCCACACGAATCTCGGCAACGCGAGAAAGGCGCTTGCGGCGCCGCAATCCGCAAGGGTGAACCGCTTGCAAACAGTAGTTATGAGAAAGAGGGCCCGCCCGCTGAGCCACGTGAAACGGTCTTCACCCGCCGAGCGTGATATCCTGCTTGTCGTACCAATTGAGAGCCGCGAAGAAGTGTTCAGGCTTGAAATCAGGCCAGAGTTCATCGACAATGTAGATATCTGAGTATACCGATTGCACCGGCAAAAATCCGCTTAGTCTTCTTCTGCCACCCCAGCGAATGATCAAATCAATACGAGAGACATCTGACGATCGTATCATGTTATTGACGTTTCCTGCCCGCGATGTGGATTTAGGTTGAGCAAAGAGAGGGTTCAAGTCCCACTGCCAGCCATAGTTGACTAGAAAGTTCACTTTTATTTTTCCCGTGCCAAACTTGGTTCTTTTTGTGTACGGGCGGAGCTCCTGTGGGAACATCGGGGAGTCTGTATCTCCGACGACGAGCAGGCGAGCGTCTTCCTGCTTGAGAATCTCGACGCCGTTGATGCACGCTTTTTGGAAAGCCCTTCTCTGCTCTTGGGATCTTTTCGTATTGTCTTGAGTGAAGCCGTATGTGGTGACCTCTTTGACACCAACGTTCGCACACAGTCTGAGCAACTCTAGTCCGGGCGACAAGCCAGCTTCGTAGCCCGCTTTCTTTGGCAAACCCCGAGCAACTGCCCACCGACGGTTCCCGTCGGGAATGATGCCGATGTGGCGCGGTATTCGAGTCATGTGAAGACGTGGTATTGTAACCGGTGGCGACTGTATCTTGCTCAAGGTTCATAATCTTTGTCTAGCCCACTTTTAGCGTTTGTGCGTGTTCTTGCAGATCATCTTTACACTTAGAGTTGCCTCGAAGCTTGCGAGGCACGAAAGTGAAATCAGCGCTACCCCGGTTGCAGTTTGCAACGTGGGGACTTGACAAAAGCTGGCAACCTGAGGGCCCCTCACAGATTCGCATAGATTGTCTCGAGCGTTGCAAGAAGCCGTTCGCTAGGCATCGAAAGAGAAGTAAAAGCGGGCAGCGAGTTAGCAGCGATAGTGTTGTGACGTGGGGCAATGATTATTGCGGAGCAAGTCGAACAGATAGGGGATAGCAAAGTCGGAAGTAATAGTCGTGGAACCGCAAGAAAGCACTAAAGAACATCGTGAAGCTATCGTTTGGGGTGTACATTTATCTGACGCGCATAATCTAACAAAAGAGGAACGAGAAGAGCTCCTTTTTAAGCTAAACCGACTGTCCACGTTCGTTGGTACAGAAATACCTGAAGAGATCGAACTCGACGGGCAAGTCGTTGCGCTCCACGAAGTCATGTGGCGTTTGGTCAATCATTGTAACGAACTCACTCCCGAAGAATTTGCGGCAGTTCAAAGGCTTTACGTTGCGATCGAGAGAAAAATACACGAAATCGAATCTGCCATTAGGGGCCAGGACATCGATGAGCACGAAGCGATCGCTTTGTATGCAGAAGCGCAAGGGCTGATCCGCGCTGCTGTTGAACTGAGAGACTTTGAGAAAGGGAAGCTGCTCGACAATTGCGTTAAGCCTGCATCGACAGATAGAAACGAAGCCCAAAAAAGGTGGCTTAGCTATCTTAAAAAGATAAAATAAACTTCTCTCTGAGATTATCTAAGTGTCGTCGTCTTGTGAACGCGACACGGCTTCGAACGTGAGGGTTTAGCTGAGTGCGTTTAAAAGCCTATCGAATCTTCGCTGTCACTAAGCATCTCTTGCGCTATTTGGAGATTAACAAACAGATCGTCACACGAAGCCACCACAGTTCGCAGATTCTTCCCCCTCACTACTGCCAGCACTTTTTTTCCTATGGCCTTCATGCGTATTTCTGGCGTATTATCAGGCTGAAGAGCTTCGACTAGTGTGGACGCTTTCGGGTGCTCTAAAACGAGGATTGCGGTGTTCATAGTGTGCTGGGGTGGGAAATGGCGCTGGTATAATCAGCTTCGTGTGCTAGGCTCGCTCACCACCACGTTAGGTTGCTGCGCCTGCTTTTAGAAACCGCCAGAAGAACTACAAGCACTTTATCGTGAGATCAGCATCTCTACGGTATCGAGCCGGTAAGACCACTCATTCGGCAGTACGGCCCTGCTCTTGTAGTAGTTCACAAGCCTTCGAATCTTCGACTCTGTAAGTTGAAGGGCTCGTTTATTGTGCAGGTCCTTCTTGTTTTCCTCAAGATGATCTCTAAGATTTAGCGCTTTAGTGATTAGATTGAACAGATCTTCAGGGAGTTCAGGGGCGACTCCGCCATCGCGAAGCACTTCAGTCAGACTCTTCTTCGTCACCAACTTAACGTCCGGTATGCCGTACGTGTCCCTCAGAACGATGCCGATCTGGCTCGAAGAAAGCCCGCTGTTTCGCAGCTCGACGACCACCTTCTGTACTTCTTCCGGGGTCATAGTAATAGGAACATTACTTTTCAGCGGCCTAGTCGATCCAGACACTCCTTTCCTTCTTGCGTGCATTCGCGCCATTTGAGCTCCTTGTCCCTGTCAGATACGTTTCTGACGTGCTATGGGGTGTGCTATTCTATGATCTCCTTTTATATAACTGTCGATGCCCATTTCAAGAATAGCTCTGCGGCTTCGCTGCGATGTGATATAGCATTCTTCTCGTCGATCATCATCTCGCCAAAAGTGCGACCCTCGTGCTCGAAGATGGGGTCGAATCCGAAACCGCTGCGGCCTCGTGAACGGACTATGCGTCCTTCGACTTGTCCACGGAACAGCCTGAAATCGTGATAACAGCTTCCGATGATTGACTCAAATCGCGCCGGTACCCCTTCTCCGACAAGTTTGACCAAGCCGCGGTTACCTACAGTCCTGTGGACGTACGACGAGAACGGCCCCGGGAACCCGTGGAGAGTATCAACGAAGAGACCAGAATCTTCAATGATAAATGGTGCTGGGAACTTCTTCTGGCAGTAAGCAAGTCCGTATCGAACGACGTCTTCCAGCGTGTCAGCTTGCAGCTCCGGGTAAGGCGCACTGATGTGGTTAATCGTTAATTCGAACTGCTTGGCCTTGGCTCGGAGCTCGGCTACCTTCGCGTTGTTTTGCGTGATAAAGTTGATCTCCTTCAAAGGTATCGACCTCGCCCTTTGATCTCTTGTACTTTGCAGAGTATCTGCTCAGCGTCCCGGCATTTTTTGGCGTAGCCGGCTAGAAATGCATTTTTGAGCGCATGGAAATTATCATGTGAAGCTTCAAGGCACTGGAAAAAAACGTGGACGTCTACGCCGCGGGCCTCAAGACTTCTGTCATAGGAGGCAAGCCCAAAATCGATCAAATATACTCGTCTAGATGAGACAATCATGTTGCGCGTCGTTGGATCTCCGTGAGCGATGCCTGCTGAGTGAAGCGTGCAGAGAACTTCGCCAACCTGTTCTGCGATTGCCTCGTTTATCACAAAGCGCACAGGCGGCCCCTCTATCCGCTCCATAGTAATTTTAAAGCTGTCGACTGCTTGTATAATAGGTGTCGGCACTCCCGCCTTTCGTGCTTCCGATTGGATCTTTGCTTCGAGTCTTGTGCGTTCTTTTCGCAGCTTTGTATCGAGCTCTGCTGCGCGGTATCCTTTTGGAACGCGCTTTTTTGTCACGGAGTGAGCCCGAAAATAGATGGTCGCTTCCGCCCCTGTAACCACCTCTGCTACCCCTTGATCCATAGCACCTCGACCTCGTCTGGCCTGAAGTTCGGATTAGCCCCCGAAGCGGTGATTGGCGTTCGAAGACCGTGTGATAGCATTAGGAGACCTGTGTACGCGATCATTGCGCCATTGTCTTGTAAATACTCAGGTTTAGGTGCGAAGAAATGTGCACCGCGCTCAGCGCACATAACGGATAGCATCTCTTGGAGCCTATTGTTTGCGCCGACCCCTCCTGCTAAGAGTAAGTCTGATTTATCCGTTTGCGATAGAGCTCGCTCACAGACTTCGACGAGCATAGAGAAAGCAGTCTCTTGAAAGCTATAGCATATATCCTCAAGTGGGGTAGACTTCAAAGCCTCTTGAGCCGCGGTAACGATCCCCGAAAACGAAAAGTCCATTCCCTTGACGACGTACGGCATTAGTAAATATTTCTTTGACTCTTGCGCGAGTCTTTCCACCTTCGGGCCGCCTGGATGGGGCAAACCTGCTGATCGAGCGAACTTGTCTAAACAGTTCCCTATTCCGATGTCCAGAGTCTCTCCGAGAATACGATACCTCTTTTGACGGTACGAGAGTACTTGCGAATTTGCGCCGCTGACGTAGAGGACGATCGGAGCTGAGAGATCAGTTTTCCATCGCTCCACTTCAATGTGAGCAATACAGTGGTTGACCCCGACCAAAGGCACGCCAAGCCGCAAAGCAATGGCTCTTGCAGCAGTGCCCACAATACGCAAGCACGGTCCTAAGCCAGGGCCTTGTGAAAATGCTATGCCTTCGATAGAACGAGGATCTGTTGAATTGAGGACTTGGCGAACAACCCCGGCCACGTTGCTCGCGAAATGTTGGGCCGCATCTCTTGGATGAATTCCGCCTGAAGTAGGTACGTACGCTGAATTCACCTCGCACAAAACCTCATCATCATTTACTAGGCTTGCGCTGAGATTCCAAGCGGTCCCCTCCAGGCCTAAAACTATCATTCCTGAGAATGCGGATCACTTTTTAAACTGCGTGTATCCGCACTTGCCACAAGACAACCTATCCTTATGCTCGGCTAAAAAGACTCCTTCGCCGCAGCGCGGACAGTTCTGGCGCTTCCTATGCACCTTGTCGTCGCTTAATTCATACAACTCGCTTGTCTTAACTTTCTTCACCCCCTTGTGGCGGTTTGGGGCTCGGCTCAGCTGTCGGTTCCGGAGTCGGCTCAGCTGTCGGCTCAGCTGTCGGTTCCGGAGTCGGCTCAGCTGTCGGTTCAGCTGTCGGCTCAGCTGTCGGCGGTGCATTCCTTTTCAGGATATGCTCTCGTTCTATTTGCTGGGCGACTTCTGCGGATTCGTATATCTTGACGTATGCCGTAGTTTCTTTCTTGCCAAAAGCGGTCTTCATGTTATCGATTATCACTCGCTCAGGCTCAACCTTCAAGTCGGCCGCAACCTTGTGTTTGACTTCGATCCGCGCCGGAGTAGCCGCAGGGTGCTCAATCTTGATTTGCAGCTCTTTCCGATTCAGTAAAGTATTATCCTCTTCCTTGATAACTTCGATTTGCATAGCAACTCCTTTATTGCCTATTACGGAATTATTTTCAATATCTTGCGCATTAAGCGTTTCGCTTTTTCTTTTCTCTCTCGCGTTACAGCAATGATAACCATGCCCTCGTTCGGCTGTCCATAAACGACTGCGGCTCCCAAAGGGGCTTCCACGACAGCCGGAATAACTGCAAGATCCTCCTCGCCGTGGACGATGATTCTTACGGGTTCAGACCCGGCGACGTGCTGCATCGAGCTGTTGAGGGCGTTGCGCAGCTCCTGCGAGATGGAACCTGGAGGGTTTTCTACTTTGTAGATAGTGTGGGCGTCGATGCTTATCGCGCGGCAAATCTCATCAGGCACCTTCTCTCTCATTGTGATGCCGTCAATGATGCTTATGTCAGGCACAATGCCGGCTTGTACGACATTGTAGGTCGTTATATCCCCAACAGTGACTATCTTGCTATAAGCTCTCAACTTTTCTGCACAATTGGCATTTGAGCAAAGATCACCAAATGGTTTCTGCAGCTCAGCTTTGAGTTTGTCGGTGAGCATGAGCTTTTTATCGAACTTTAAGCGCGTACTTTCCAGGTAAGTCGATATTCATCTGCTTGGCTACTTCGGAGCGTTTCGGATCGATGATGATCAAATAGCCGCTCCAATCTCGTCCGAGCGAGCTCGATCCGCATACAGGGCATACAAGTCCTTCGACAAACCGATGACAAGTTTTACACACTTGTTCTGGCATTCTGTTCCTCTTCTTCTTTCTTTGCTTTGTCTCGTGCTTCAGCAAGCCATTCGACCTTGCCGAGAGCTGCTTGTCGCATAGTAAGGCCAATTTTGCTCTCTCGCGGTTCTCGTTCATTGAGGCTCACCGCGACTATCCGAGCCCGTAGCATATCTCCTTCGGCAATGGCCCTTCCGGTCTCTTTTCCAACCAATCTAGCGTTCTTCTCGTCGTATGAAATATAGTCGTCAGCTATTTGGCTAACGTGCAACAATCCATCGAGCGGCCCTAATCCGACAAAGGCGCCAAATTCAACTATTTCTACGACTTTGCCTTCGAGTATCTCTTGCAGCTCTGGTTTGAAGGTAATCGCATTAAAAGTGACATCGTAATATATAGCGCCGTCTCCCGCGAGTATGCGCCCTTCGCCGATGTCTAAGACGTCGGTGACGGCGATTATTGACCCGAGCATTTTGTCTATTCGGCCTTCTAGCTTATCACGCAGGAGGTCCTTTAAGACGGCTATCGTTTCTTCTCCTAGCCTTTCAGGCGGTAGCCTCACAGTGTCAATCAACTTAGCTTTTTTATACATCAATCACCCTCGTGAACAAGTCCATCGAGTATTATAAACGTTCCTTGACGGCTTCTGCATCTTCCCATCCGATTACTGTTATTTCCGATTCCCCTTAGGAATCTCTACCACCACGGGGATTCTTCTGGTGGTCGCGTGCTGTTACAATGTCTTTCTATAGGTTTATTGCAGATCGACCTCCAAATACTTCTTGTTTCTAAGCTGTACTACACGTACGCCGTGCTCACGAAGCTCTCGTTTCAAATCCTTGTCGTTTGTTACAACTGCTGCCTTGTATTTAAGAGCAGTGTTGAGGATTTGGTCGTCAACGGTCGATCCGCCCGCGGTTTCGATGATCTGACAGCGCGCAGAAAGGCTCAGCGCCACACCTGCCCCCGTCAAGCCCTTTTTCATCAACACGTTCAATTCGTGACGAACCGGTTCGATCGTCGCAGGCATAAACCCCAGTCCGCGCAATTCCTCAAACACGTCGATTTTAAAATGCCAGGGAATGAGAAGCGCATTGGCATCCAATATGGCGATCATTTGACAAGCGTTCCAGCTCCAATAAGCCGCCATCGAGAGCCAATCCGTCTCGAAATGGCAATTCGAGACCCGATTTCTGCACAGACGGGCCGCTTGAGCGCTACCTCGACAGCTGAATTGCGCGCGCTAGTGGCGATACCAACGGTCGTTGCGGTGCCTACGCTCAACATGAGTGGCTCACTCGTGTGTATTGAATCGACGTTAAGCTCATCGGAGCTCCCAACCACACGATCGAGGAGCTTAACTTCCATCGTAAACGATTTCCAAACAGGGGGCAAACTTCCCGGCGTTCCGGCAATCTGGCCGACTAGAGAATCGCTTTTTACCAAAGCAGGGTCCAATTTTGTCCCGACACCAAGGAGGCCTCCCGGCGTCGCGACTTTCAGTCTCTCTTTTTCGGACACAATGCTTGACACTGAAGTCGTGATAGGCACCCACTCGTTCTTACCACCAACTTCGACGCTCCGTCCGGGTCGTATCTCGATTTCGTCTTTGAGCTTGAGTTCCCCTTGGTTCAGCGTCCCACCGATGACACCGCCGAGCAGCTTCGCGATGTCCGTTCCAGGCTTATTAACGTCGAAAGAGCGTGCGATGAACATTTGCGCAGGTTTGGTCGCGTCGTGGGCGGTGCACGGGATCTCCTTCTCGATAAGGTCAATTAGCAAGTCGATGTTGACCGCTTGCTGGGCCGATATAGGAACAATCGGGGCGTGCTCTGCAACAGTCCCTTTCACAAATTCCTTGATCTGTTCGTAGTTCACGAGCAAATCGTCGTGCGAGACTAGATCAATCTTATTTTGGACAATGATTACCTTCTTAATCCCAATTATGTCGAGCGCCATAAGGTGCTCTTTCGTCTGTGGCTGAGGGCAGGGCTCATTTGCTGCAATAACAAGTATCGCGCCGTCCATTATTGCCGCCCCCGATAGCATCGTAGCCATAAGTGTCTCGTGTCCCGGCGCGTCTACAAATGAAACAGTACGCAGCGGTTCTGCTGTAGCACCGCATGTGCCGCACACTTCTGAGACTGTATATGCCTCGGGCTCCGGACACTGCGGGCATCTCCTAAAGGTGACGTTCGCATAGCCGAGTCTGATCGAAATACCACGCTTGACTTCTTCACTGTGCTGGTCTGTCCATATGCCTGAAAGAGCGGACACTAAGGTTGTTTTGCCGTGGTCGACGTGTCCTACCATTCCTATGTTTACGCAAGCTTCCAAGTTTGCTACCTCCGCGCGACAAGCGGCCGGATTTGTTTATGCTTCCTATCTACTCATTCTCCGCGCGCTCGTCACAGAGCTGCTTAGCTAGATATTCTCATATTCGCTCATCTTGAGCTCAAATCGTTTGCTGAAGTTGCTGACGGCCTCTTCAAGGTCATGTTGCGATAGATCCGTTCGTTCTTCAAACAACGCCTGTAACACAGCTTCTCTCAATATCAGCCTAAGATCTGAGCCAGTGCATTGATCGGTCATGTCCGCGAGTTTCTGAGTGTCAAACGTACCCGTAATACGGGCCAAGATCTTTTCAAATATCTCTTTTCTCATGACTGCGTCGGGAAGCGGAAAATTCACAATCTTGTCAAATCGCCTCCACGCAGCTGAATCAAGAAGCTTTGGATGATTCGTCGCTCCGATCAGAAGCACTCCGTCATCGACGAGGCTGATGTCGTCGATACTCTTGAGCAGCATGTTTACGGCTCTTTTTATCGCGCCGTGCTCGTCAGCGAGACGAGTTTTTGCG
Organism: Methanomicrobia archaeon; assembly: GCA_015660915.1. Classification (GTDB taxonomy): domain Archaea; phylum Halobacteriota; class Bog-38; order Methanoflorentales; family Methanoflorentaceae; genus Methanoflorens. Next base: position 40,964 of record JACTTZ010000008.1, read on the forward strand.
ACGTAATCAAACTCATCGATAAACAGGATGCAGGGGTTCAATCGTTTCGCGAGAGCGAACACTTTGCCGATGTTCTTGGTTGTCTCTCCAAGATACTGCGAGGTAATCATCGAGAGCCGGACCTCCAAGAACGGGAGCCCCAACTCTTTTGAAAGGGCCCGAGCAACAGAGGTCTTCCCCGTTCCAGGGGGCCCTACAAACAACAGCTTTCCGATTTCGAAGAGTTCTATCTTCTTCAGATAATCTCTATACTGAATTGCTTTGACTATCTTTTCGACTTCGTCTATTTGTTCCTGAGTGAGGACAAGTTTATTGAGACTTTCGCGAACATCCTCGGGCGCAGAGATTGTAACCAGCTTGAGCATATCTTCCGCTTCTTCGCCTTCACCTGCGATCTCATCTATCAGCGAGTGTATCCATTCCCTGTCCATTTCCTTGGGCCAGTTGACTTGACGCGCTCGTTCGTAGTCGACATCGATTGAGTCATGTCGGGAGTAATAGAAAGCCAAGGCTGGATTTCGCTTGATACGAGAAAGAGAGTCTTGATTGGCAAACCATTTAGCAGCCAAGTCAAGCACGGTGAGGTTGATCCGAGCGCCAAACTCATCAAACGAGACAAATGGCAGCGTTTTAATCAAATTCCATCCGTGTGGAATCCCAAAGACTCTGTCAACGGCTTTTTCTGAAACGATGATGGGCCTATCTACCTTTCGCTCTTTCGAATTCCAATAGTTTTTTCTGATTGGTGGAGGCAGGTCGTCTTCATCAAGTTGATCATTGCCATTGTAGATATGCGCAGTGAGCAACAGCTCAACTATATCAAGGATCTGACTTTCTGAATCTTCCATCAAACACCGTTCCTATATAAACCAGGTTTATTGCATGAAAAGCATATAAAGATTAGGTTGAAGGCAGATGGCCGAAAAAACGCCCGAAAGCCGTATCAGATTCTAGTTATGACTTCACTTCCATCGGTCGTCACAATAAGCGTATCCTCAGCTTGCGAAACGAGTCCTCGATCTTTTAACACGGGATACGCGTGGATTATGCCTGCCGCTTCCAATTGCTTTAACCCTAGATCGACACGGCCTTTAAGCCACCTTCTCGCGAAGGGTAGTGATTTATAGGTCTCAATTTCTTTCAAAATGGCCCTGGCCTCAGGCGATCGCACAGGCTTTTCCTTCACGAGGCTGAAGATTTCCGCTTTTCCTGTCTCATACACCCGACCATTACCATTAGAGGAAAAAGGTTCAATAGCTATTACCTGTCCTTCTTTGAGCTTCGTACCGCTTTGAGTTCGTCGGTTGTGTATCGGAGGTGGGGCGTGTTGTGTATAGCGCTCTAGGCCATGTCCAGTAAGATTGACGACAGGATGAAAGCCATAATCTGTGATAGTCTGTTCGATAACCGCGCTGATCGCTGCCGTGTCAACATCTGCGTGCACAACGTCAATTGCCCGCTCGAGTGCGCTGTTCGAGGCTTCTACTAGTTTTTTGTTATTTCCAAGGTCAATGGTGATCGCCGTGTCTGCGATATAGCCATCTATATGGACGCCGATATCAAGCTTGACGAGATCGCGGCTAAAAATCGACGCATCAGCCTCAGAAGGAGTAGCATGCGCTGCTTCTTCGTTCAAGGAAATGTTCGTCGGAAAGGCGACTGCACCGCCTTTTTGCTGAATTGAGCGTTCTACGCTTTCAGCTACGTCAAGTAGTTTTACACCGACTTTTACCTTTTTGATGGCTTCTCCACGAACTTCTGCTAGTATGCGGCCAGCTTCGCGGTACTTATCCAACACCTCGGGTTCTTGCACTTATATCACAAACTCCTTTGGAAACTGAGTGATGGTTTTATTCCCGTTATGAGTAATAACAGCTACGTCTTCGAGTCGTACCCCACCGATGCCGGGGTAATATAAGCCCGGTTCAACTGTGACCACGTTGCCTTTTTCCAGGAGCCCCCCCCTTTTGCTGAGGAACGGCAGTTCGTGAACCTCTAATCCTAGTCCGTGACCTGTAGAGTGAATGAACCCTTGACCGTTGTCGAGGTCCGTCTGGAAGCCGCTCTGTTCGAAGTGATCAGCCACGGCTAGGTGGACCTCTGCTCCGCTAATCCCCGGCCTTAGCATTTCAACGGCAAGGTGTTGCGCCTCTTGTACTGCCGAATACATATCGGAGAGTTCAGACGGGGCATCTCCACGTAGCACCGTGCGCGACATGTCTGCGTGGTATCGCGATGCTATCGATTGTGGAAAAACATCAAAAACGATCGCAGAATTTGCTTTGACCGGCCCTGATCCCGTCAGATGGGGTAGCGCGGAGTCATCGCCACTCGACGCGATGACGTCTTCTGATGTGCAAGCGTCGTTTATGAGTGAGCAGCCGATTGCGCTCTTTAATCGCTCCGACGTAAGCACCTGCCCGTCATACCGCAACGTGTCACCACTGATTTTGCTATGAGCTAAGATGGTGAGTGCGGATGCGAGCGCTTTTTCGCTAGCACGCTGCACTTGCGCCATAAGTTTCAGTTCACGGGCCGTTTTGATGGAACGTAAGCTTTCGATTGGACCAGACATAGGCTTTAGCTCGTAACCGGCACGCCGCAGTTCGTCAGCCAAACCTATCGGAAAATCAGCATTAACTCCCAAGCGCTTGATCTTACACTCTTTAAGAACTGAGCCAATCATGGTGGGTGTGGTTCGATCGCCTTCCGTTTCGCGCGAATCTCTTTGAAAATCCTCTCTCGCTTGCACGCGATCAGCAATCGAAGATCTAACGGCCCTCGCTTTCTCCATGCTTGAGATTACTAGGAGTGATTGTCCGCCTGAGCGCAAAAACAGGAATGGATCCTCTGCTAAAAAATTTGTCAAGTAGTAGAGATTTGCGTCCTGCGAAGACGCTGCGTACTGCGCATAACCGTCGAGTTGAAGCTCGGCGATTTTTCGATCGAGGGTGACAGCTTGCATCGAATTCAAGTCTTTCTCAACTCAGCAAGGTCTTTGGAGAGCTCTAAGTTGGCTTTACGTCGCTGAACGCGATCGGATGCTCGAAATGTTGTCGCTCGCATCTCAAATAGCTGAAAGATGCGCGGGCGAGCCATTCACTTGCTCCTGATACCTGCATCAGTACGACCGAGCTAGAAGCGCCCGGATGGTCGTCGGTGCGTCGCATATGGGGCAAAGGCCTTCCATAGGCTCTGTCTCTCCTAATACGTCAGCGTCACTTAATTCTTGAAGCTTACGGCCGCAGGACTCGGATCTGCACCACGAGATCTGAAATATGCCTGTCTTGCCTTTTGCTTGCTCGGGTATTTCTATGGCGACGGTGTGCGAAACGAGAAACGCTCGCGCTTTTTTAGTAATGTTTTCCAAGACATTAATCATCGCTTCAGCGAGTCGAAACTGCAGTTCAGAGCGTTTGACGCTCTCTTTTTTTCCTGTATCCCTACGTACTAGGGTAACAGAGCTTTTCGAAAGATCTCTTGGGCCGATCTCTAATCGAATAGGGACCCCTTGTTTTTCCCACTTGTAAAATTTAGCGCCCGGCCGGACGTCGTCTGTGTCCAGAACAACCCGATAGCGCGAAAGTTCGTCTCTAAGTTCGTTGCAGGCTTTCAAGATGGCCTCGCTGTCAGCCTGTTTGCTGTAGATCGGGATAATAACAACCTGAACGGGGGCTATCTCGGGTGGAAGTACTAAGCCCTTGTCGTCGCCGTGGACTGAGATGACGGCTGCGATGCAGCGTTCTGAAATGCCGTAGCACGTCTGATTGACGAACTGCTGGTTGCCGTCACGATCTTCGTACGTGATATCAAAGGTCTTTGCAAAGTTCGTGCCGAGATGGTGAATCGTACCGACTTGGAGGCTTTTCCCATCAGGCATGAGCGTGTCAAAAGCGAGTGTGTAGTCGGCTCCCGGGAACCTGTCCCACTGTGGTCGACGCGAAACGATGTATGGAATGCCGAGCCGGTCGTAGAATTCCTTATATAAAGCTACAGCGGCGTCGGTCTGCAATTTGGCATCCTCCCAAGAGGCATGTGCGGTATGGGCCTCCTTAAAGCTCGTTATCTCTCGCAGGCGAATTAGTGGTCGCGTGTGTTTTGTTTCATATCGAAACGTGTTCACGAGCTGATAAATCTTCAGAGGCAGATCTGCATGTGAGCGAATCCAAATGCTAAACATAGGATATATTGCGGTTTCCGAAGTCGGCCGCAACGCGAGCGGGATGTCTAATTCAGCAAAACCACCCCGGGTTACCCAGAACACTTCTTCTTCAAATCCTTTGATGTGCTCCGATTCTTTGAGTAGCTCATTTTCAGGTATAAGCAGGGGGAAATATGCTTCCTCGTGATCTCTATCAAGGAGTGATCGGAGCACGTCGTAGGTCAGTTTCCGCAATTTGAAGCCGAACGGAAACCATACATAAAGTCCTTTGATCGGGTATCGCACGTCCATAATTTGCGCGTCAATTAGTATGTCGTTGTACCATTCGCTGAAATTAGTTTTCTTCACCCTACCACTCCTGAACTGTCGGGCGGGCACGTGGAAGGCATTTCCGCCTCAAACGTGTCATATACCTAAGGTCATCCGTAATGTGTCCCTTATGGCTGGGGCGAGGCCCACCGTGAGAATAGCAAGCTTTACGAGCCCGACAAGATTCTTTGACTCGGTCTTTAAATACTGATCTATTATGAACAACACGGGAACGGTCACCATGAGCTTGAGCGGATACATTACAAAGGCGGTGCCCGTGGCTTCGATGAGAAAGTTCGGAAGCACGTGCTTCTCTGCATAGGGCAGGAACGTGAGGCCAAACGACGTAGCTGTCGCATCGAACAGTTGTCCGTCGAGCACGAAGGCGTTTACGCGATCCTTTAGAAGCGTGAAATTTAACAAGCGAGCGATGGCGTAGACGGCAAAGCTAAGTGCGACGGCGACCGACAATATGAGCGCTAAAATCCCTGCGTTAAACGATGGTGCTGTTTGGTAGAGTAGCCAGACGTTCAGGGCACTCCACGCTACGCCGGCCGTCGCGAAGGGCCAATAGTAGTTGATGTGGATTGCGCGCTGTAACCCAACCGATAACATAAGCACCGCGACGCACACAAAGAATATGAAGAGATAGATCAGCGGCGTTATTAGGAGATACTTGAACGGCGCGGCAACGATGCCGGCGTCTTCCACGACTCGCAACGAACCCCCCACAAAGATATAAGGAGATACGGCGAAAATGAACACCTCATCAACCGTGACGTCAAGCTTGTCGAGAAGTTTAACGACCCCAAATAGGCTAAGGCCGAGAATAATGGCCCAGGTTATCGTGTTGATTGGGTTATATCCGGTGTCGTGTATAATGGGGTTTATATAGTACTCGTTTATAAAGTTCCCTAAATCGACTGCCAAATGATCACCGATGAAACAATGGATGTCGCTCCCTAGAATAGTCGTGATGGAACAAGACGCTATACGCTATACTGCTAACGTTCTTAGGGAACTTAAACTTGGTGGGGACGGGTTAATAGTTTGCGGAAAGCACACGTGTGCATTCGGGCGACAGATTGAGGGCATCTTGGGGAACGAATATCCGGCTGAGGTGCTTGTCGTTGGTTCGGCTACCATGGAAGAAGTCGAGCGAGTCGCAAGTCACGCTGTGGATAAGGGCTTCATTGTTGCTGTTGGCGGCGGCAAGACTATTGACATCGCTAAGATTGCTTCTGTCACGGCGAAATTGCCTTTCATAAGTGTGCCCACCGCAGCAAGTCACGATGGAATCGCCTCGATGCGCGCTTCCATACGTTTTAGTGAGGGAACGCAGTCTATAGAAGCTCAAACCCCGCTGGCAATTATTGCAGACACTCGAATCATAGCTCAGGCACCGCATCGGCTACTTGCTGCAGGTTGCGGCGACATCATATCCAACTACACTGCAGTGAAAGACTGGGAACTCGCCAGGAAGCTGCGAGGTGAAGAGTTTAGCGAATATGCCGCCGCGCTCTCCCTCATGACCACTGAGATAATTATCAACTCGGCTAGCCAAATCAAGCCTAATTTGGAGGACTCTGTTAGGCTCGTGGTAAAAGCCTTAGTTTCGAGCAGCGTTGCTATGAGCATTGCTGGATCCTCTCGTCCGGCCTCAGGCAGTGAGCATAAGTTTAGTCATGCGCTTGACGTCATAGCTCCAAAACCGGCTTTGCACGGCGAGCAATGCGGCGTTGGAACGATTATGATGGCGTATCTGCATGGTGGTGACTGGCAACGAATTCGGCAAGCGCTGCAGAGCATTGGCGCACCAGTCAACGCTCGAGATTTGGGGGTAGAGAGCCAGTACATCGTTCAAGCGCTGCTGCACGCAAAGGACGTCCGACCAGAGCGTTACACGATCCTTGGCGAAGGATTGACGAGAAAAGCTGCGGAAGAGTTAGCGAAGGTCACATTGGTGATTGAGTAGCTGCATTGATATCTTTATAATGCAACAGAGCAACCTACTTTCGTCAGGCCGCAGCGTGCTTACGTTGTACTCACAGGATTGATAACATGCCAAAAGGAAACGCCAGCATCACTCTGATCGGTGTAGATTTGGCCAGGAGCGGCACAGAGTTTGTATTCAATGGACCTGCAAACGAATGCGAGATGTGCAAGCTTAAAAACACCTGCCTAAATTTGGACGTTGGACGTCGCTACAGGATAGTGACGGTGCGCGGGAATATGAGGCACGATTGCGCCTTGCATGATATTGGAGTAAAAGCTGTAGAAGTCGTCGAAAGCCCAAGCGTCGTCGCAATCGACTCTAAAAATGCATTTGTCGGCTCGAGAATCTTATATAAGCAGAATGAGTGTGAAGTATCTAACTGCAAGATCTATGAATTGTGCCATCCGAACGGGCTTGTACGAGAGGAGAAATACACGATTTCTGAGGTTCTCGGTGATACACCGGATACCTGCCCTGAGGGTAAGTCGTTGAAACTGGTTGAGCTAAAGAGATAACGGCTCATCACTTGAGTGACGTGCTCGGCCCTCGAGGCTCTTTAAACAATTGCAGGTCGATGGTTGGAAAGGAGCAAAAAAACGTCTCTCTACGGGCTTTCGAGGCGCGCAATAGGGGACTTCTGTCATTCTTTTATAGAACGCCAAAGGCCCGTTTATGCGTGTTCGTCAGGAGCCTGCGCTTCCTCCGTTCCGCGCGCTTCCGGTTGTTGATCCGCGGTTTCCTGTGCAGCTTCTTCGCTGACGGGTTCGGATCGTTTATGCACTTCGACGTAGTCGACTTCGTCTATGCTAGCAAAAAGCATTATTTTTTCAGCAAGGAGCTTCTTGTAGTACTGCACCTGCTGGTTAAACCCTAATTCATAGGGCACGTCGACTCTCACTCTTTTCTTGACGATCGAAACATCGAAGTCCTTATTCAAGTAATACTTGAGCAAACCTTTGACTTTTTGTACGGTTCTGGCAACCTTCTCTTCAATCTTGTACTGGTAGCTGACTGTCTTGCCCGCGTACGGCGAATTAAAATCTATCCGTACACGTCCCCCAATTACGCTCTCAACCGTCCCGGTCTTGTTATCGAGCGAAACTCGCATCCCAGGTGCTGGTTTCTTTTCGAATCTGCGTGTCGGGACGACCTCAACCAATTCAGGCTTTCGTTCGCCAAACGCATCTTTTGGCGGAATCTTAACTTCTCCTTCGTAGCCAGCTGCTTTTCCGATTAAATCTTCGTCAAGCCCCTTGACTACCATATTCTCTCCTACGATGATCGTTATTGGCGCATAGCTTACGCCCTCAGCGAATAGCTCATTATCCTTGGCAATATCTTCGTTCGTGGTGTCAAAAACATCGCCGTTGTCTAATCGGCCGGTGTAAGACAATCTGATGAAATCGCCCCTTTCAACGTTCATGGTGGATACTTGCGGTTAATACTTAAAAACCCTTATGTTGGAGTATTAGGCTCAAAGTTGAGGCCGCACTCTCCGATGGGGCCTTCAGGGGCTTAGTCAAATTTGATTTGTCAACCTCAACGCCTAATGGCGAGTTGCCTAACGTCAAGCTTCAGCCGTGCTGCCGCCCATAAATCAAGCTAAGTGATTCGTCGCAGGCGGGCATTGGCGTAACGGCGGAAACGGGGGCGATATACGTCTCTTCGCGCTTTAGAGATACGTCTAGCCACATTGTTTAAGCTCTGGGTTTTCCGAAGGTTGCGAGACTGCAAAGACGGAATTCTTTTCGTTGCACAAAACTAGCGTTGCGCGCGGGCAATCGCGAATCGTGCTTGAGGCTGCGCAACAAAATAACCGCGCGACGTTGATTGTCGCGTCGACTCAACCTTGAATCAGCGAGACGTTTGCCTTCTCTTCGGGGAGAATTTTGACGACCGCGCCAAAGCCGCGGGCGGCCATCCCAGGATTCACGATCGTGGTTTTGCCAGCAATAAGCGTGCCGCGCTGCTCGTGTATGTGCCCGCACGCGAGCGCGTCGACAATGCCAACTGCGCGAAGAATTGCCTCACTTCCGACGTGCGTCGAGTCAACTGCATCTAAGAATCCTTTCGGGGGGGTGTGTGACAGTAAAACAGTCGTCTCGCCGACATCGGTCAAGAGCGTGTCGACATAACTCTGTATTTCTGCCTCACTGAGTTCAAAAGGAGTGTTGAACGGCGTGGGGTTGGATCCGCCGATGCCTAGAAATTTAATGTCATCGTAGTCAAAACTCTTAAGATGCAAGTTGACTGCAGGAGACTCTTCTATCGTCTCAACAATAGTAGGAAGATCACAGTTTCCTGGAATCATGAGTGTAGGCACATCCTCCCCGAGCAGCGAAAGTAGTTCTTGAACTAGGCTGTTCGGTCCAAAATCAGTAATATCTCCAATTACACAAACGGCGTCGACATCTCCTGCCTTAAATAATAGCTGGGCGATATGAGAATAGACGCCGTGCGCATCCGAAAGGACTAGAAATTTCATAAGCATCTCAAGCTTGACAAGACGTATTGTAGCCTCTGTTTTAAATCGTTTATCTTTTTGTTTCGTGCACCAACTGGGGTTCCCAGCGTCCGGAAAGCTTTCCATCGCGTGCCAGTTTGCCCAGTCTTTTTCGTACCACGTTAAGCACCGGAGCGGGGCTCTCGTTTTCGTAGGGCGTTCCGGGCAAAGGAATAAAGTAGTGGGCACGTGCTCGTCCGCCTTTAGAGACGATTGAGTCAATAAGATCTAGGCTCTCGAGCTGATCAGCTGCAACTTCGGTTGGAAGCCCAAAGATGAAGTCCACTACTGGGCAGAAACCGTGACTGCGGCATATGTCGACCGCTACTTCAACGTTGTGACGCGAATGCCCTCGGTTAGTCTCCTCCAGCACGGCATCGCTTCCCGATTGTGCTCCGATATGAATTGAAGTGTTCGCGCAGCGTTCCTTGACGACCTCAAGAAGCTCATCTGTAACAAAGTCTGGGCGCACCTCGGACGGAAAGGTTCCGAAATAAACTCGACCGTGAAGCGACGCGAGGAGCTCGGCAACTCTTGTGAGTGCTATGTGATGCCCGTCAGATCCATAAGCGAATGCGTTAGGCGAGATAAATCTGACATCTGAAAGGTAATTACTATAGAATGCGATAGCTTCCACGCTGCGATGCCGCATTTTCGTGCCGAAGAGGCGCGATGTTTGACAGTACTTGCAGTTGTGCGGGCAACCGCGGCTGATTTCGATAGGGGCCCGCAGGTTCTGGTTGAAGGGTGGGTAGGCGTCAAGTGGTACGTGAGGTCTTGGGCGGGTTTTGTGGATCCTGCCTGACTTTCTGTATGCGATACCTCGCACCTTGTCAAGGTCGCTATCGTCCGTAAGCGTAAGGATTAGTTCAGGGAGTGTTTCCTCGCCCTCTCCGAGCACGACGACGTCGAATTGTTCCAATGCCTCGGCCGCTTTGGCTGAAGGATGAGGCCCACCCGCTATGAATACAGATTGAGTTCGTGAGTTTGCTACCTCACGATAGACTTCACGTGCTTGCGGCGTGGCGAAGCTATAGATCATTATTCCATCGCGCGGTCGCGATGAAAAACCTATTTCGATCCCTCGTGAGGTGAGTATTGCTTGGATTGCTGCCAAGCTAAACGTGTTCCTCTTATCAAAGCGTATAGTCACGCCTGAAGTGGGATTGGGGTGAAACAAGCTACGCATAGGCCGAAAGCAATGATTCCTAACACGACGCGCTTAGTATCCAGCTTTTTCATGTCGTTGATCGGCTGCGGATGTCCTCCGGCCGCGAAAAACAAGGTGAAGAACCCCCAAAACAGAAGCATTTCTCCGTTTAAACCACTTAGCGAGTAGTAAACGCCGGTAGCCATCAGTACGAGCGGAACTGCTGCTGATATGTACGCCGTTTTCTCTCCAGAGAGGGCTCGGGCAACATGTCCTCCGTCGAGCTGTCCCACGGGCAGGAGGTTTAGGCTGGTTATGAGCATGCCTATCCAACCAGCGAACGCCACTGGGTGCGTGCCGATCGACGTGGTCGGAACAACTTTTTCGATCAAAGCAAAGAGAAGGGGCGTTCCAAAAGCTATGGTTTGCGCTTGAGAGGGGCCAGCGGCAATGGGGGGGAGCAGGAATCCGACTATTGTGACAGCAACAGCTGCCGCGAGGCCCACAAGCGGACCAGCAACTCCCACGTCAAAAAGTGATTTTCGGTCTGGAATGGCTCCTTTAAGCTTGATGAGTGCGCCGAGAGTTCCGATGGGGGATATCAAAGGCAGCGGTATAAAGAACGGTAAGCTAGCCCTCATTCCGCGACGCTTTGCGACTAAGTAGTGAGCTAACTCGTGAGAGCCAAGCACAAACATGACGGCTGCTGCAAATGGCAGCCCCTTGTAGATAAGGAAGGGCTCAGTGAACGGATTGACGTCGTAAAAAAGAACCGCACCGGTGAGCATGATGGCCAAAGCGGTAGCGATTGCAAGAATAACGTTGATATGCTTCTTGTCGTCAGCATCGCTAATAGGCGTCGCCAAGAGAACAAACTCACCGTGTTCGCGCTTTAGTTCCACATCGTAACCTCTCTCGGCAAACTCATTCCAGAGAGTCGCGAAAAGCGTCTTGCTGTCAACTTTAGGTTCGCCGTAATATTTGATAACGGGCCCAGCAGCTTGCATCTCATAAACGTGGAATACGATGTTGATTCGGTCCAAGTCGACTGGTTCGTTCACGTTTCCACCTCAATGAAACCTTCAACGCAATTTACGAAGACTCGTGATCCGGATTTGATGGCAGCGATCGGGTCGACCTCAAGTCTGTCGATGAGTGGTATGTTTGAGATTATCGCACCAACGGCAACAATAGTTTCGCTCGAAACGTTAATAATTGCGGCCGGGGCTTTCCCGTTTCTTTTGAGTTGATACATTACATACGATCCGACTGTGGATCCCTTGCCTTGCGGAAAAGTGAGAATAGTCCCCACAATTGACGTACCGTACAGCTCGTGCTTTGGATCCTTTATAACTCCCTGTGTGGGATCCACACCCCCCAAGAACGAGAGTGGTTGATGCGTAACTACGGCACTCCCTTCGCCAATCCCTTTCGATATTATTCGACCTTTAATCCGTTGGAGCATAGAAAACGCCATTATCGTGTCGAGGTCACTATGTGTTGCACGCGGTATTCACACAGCTCGAAGTCGTTCCGATGACGGTATGCGAATTACACAAGTTTGGTCCGTATTCAAGGGCTTTTCCGGAATTAACCATCATGCTTCGTTTTTCAAACGCTGGCGACACAATCATGCACGTGTCGCAGATTACGCGGGCGCCAGTCGCTTCAATACGAGAGATCAATGAGCTGCAACGATCGGCCACAAACCGTGACGTGCAGATCCAGAGAGGCCGCGTGACGGTGCGTCCTTCTAAAAGCCGTGCAATCTCCGTGAGTTCAGAACGTGAGCAGTGCGGACATCCTAGCACGACGACGTCAGGTTCGCTCGAAGAATATATGTCGACGTCTGAACGTTCGAGTTCGATGATTTCGCTGGACATCGCTCCTTGTTCTGGATAAAAAAGGGCCACAGAGCCTGTTGCGGCCATGCCGGCACCAAGCGCTTTCAGTTCATCATCGCTTGGTGGGGTAACAAAGGAAAATTGTGGCACCTGCGAGTTAATAATCTTGCCAACAACGTAACCAAGCGCGCCAAAATCAGCGCCAGCAAGGGGAAAATCTATTTTTATTGATATGTCTGGGACTCTATTCTCATCGAGGTGATACCCGTAGTCTGGCGTTTTTCCCACCAGTGCAGCAGCAAGTGCGCTGGGCCCTCCCTCTCGATTGGTCCGCGCGCCGAGAACGGAGTTCGCATAAGAGACCGCGGACGACTCGGACCAGCTCAGATGAGCCTCTTTGCGTGGAGCTTTCACATAGTAGGGCGTGCAGGTGCATTGGGCATCGATTCCGAGCGACTCATATCGTCTGATAATAGCTAGCTGCTTTTCAACGAAAGCTTCCTTGATTCCCATCTGTCGCCATTTGTATCTATCCATACCCATTGGATTGAGCATCGTTGGAACGGTAACGCTCCCAGTTAGGTCTGTCAGGTATTCTAGCCCAGCCTCGCCAATGGTTTTATATGAAACACCAGCGATCTGAGCGCTTTCGATTGGAATAAGTTTTTCCGCTCCGTAGATATCGCCAAGAGCGACTAGGATCTCCATCGCTTTTTGTTTGACAGGGCCTAATTCGCCAGCGAGGGTATCTTCGTCGTTTCGATTCAGGTGCATCATACGTACTTTATAGTCACATTACTATAAAAACTAGCCCCGATCGACGGAACTGATTATGGCGCAAAAGCGACAAATCCGAGCAGCTGCGTGCCTCAATCCGAGGGGACAACACGCACACCTCACGCGCTAAGTCCCCATAGGTAGCATAGCATAAGTGCGCTTATGATCGTCTAAATAGAAAAGGTGGTCTGAATCTGCGGACGAAGACGGCGCCGGTTTTCCCGTAATAGCTATCTTGCAAAAACTCACATCTGATGACCAAGAATAAGGAATAATACTTGCCAGCAGCCCTAGAATTGAACACTCGCGCGAAGCTTTTGCCTGGCTGTGCTTCGCGACACCGCGACGTGCTCTAACATGGCGATACTTATTGACGATCCGAAGGCGCTTCCAAAGTGGCGGTTTGTATTCGTCTGCAAATCAGAGCGATGCTTGGACGAGCGGCTCACCGAGCTAAAAGAACTCGAAAACAAGTTTCCGCAATACTTATACAGCTACAAATGGGAACACATTGGCAAAAATTATGTGGTTCGTTTGATAAACGTGACTCTGCGATAATCTCTGTGAGGAATCAGCTACGGAGTTTGACGCACACGTGAGCGCAGGATGGACGCTTTTTGACGTCCTTAAAAGCGCATGGACCGGTCGCTAGAGCTTGCGAACGCTATCAAAACTTTATCTCGTCTACGCAAAACGAAGTCGCGGTGCCGAGCACGTTGTTCGCAACATAGTGCCCTTTCGCGTTACCAATACACACGTTTTCGACTAAACCATCAAAAGGTAAGCGCGACCCGTCCAGCGCGTGCGGCCGTGTCGGAACTGTAGATTTTCAATAGTGTTCCTCTGTGCACGCGTGCTATTGATTACTGTCACCCTAGCTCATATGTTCGGGCCCCCACGAGACCACTCTCAGCTGCGCGGCCCGGCTATAGCTTCGTTGATGCCAACTGGTAACGTTTATGTCTTCGTGAGATCTGAGTTCCTGTCCCCTCTAGAAACTTCCTTTAGTCTGTTAACGCCGTCGATTTGATCTATGACCTCAGCTACAGCTTGTGGTACAAGTTGCTTCCACGGTTCGTCACAAAGCATCCTTCTTCGAATCTCTGAGCCTGAAAAGGCTTCTCGTTGGTAGAGCGGGGAAGACTTGACGCTAAATCCTACCTCATTGAACAGTCGGATTACGTACGGATTGTTCGTGTAAACGACATCGAAAGGAGGGGTCATTGTCATTACGTGCGAAACCCATACCGCGTTTCTGCGGATGTCTTCAATCGGTATGACGTACAACAAGACATTAATATTGGCTAACGAGCGCGTAATCATTAATATTCGTTCACCAGCTGTAAACGGATCTGAAAACGTGTGACTGAGCTGAGCACTACCGACGCCGACAATAATCTCCTCGCATTCGCGAGCTATTGTTTCTAGGACTTCCTGATGTCCTAAGTGATATGGCTGAAAGCGGCCGATGTAAAACGCGCGCATGACGTTGGGCTCTCTTTTGGGAATGCTCTTGTAGCTTTATAACGCTTTTGTTCACTCTTATTCGATTTCCGAGCGTGCAAGACTAATCCAAAAGTGTTTAAGCGCAGTTTTGTAGTTTTTGAGAGGATCGATTTGAACGGGTCAAACGCGAAATTAGTAACTCAGTGGGCAACCGATTGAAATATGTTTAGTAAAGGTAACACAATGCTATCATAATGACAGACGATCGCAGGGGGACAGAGCCGCTGAGGGATACAGTTGCCGGCACAGGGACCGCTAGTGTGAGACGTTTGCTGCACCAGAGTAACGAACTCATTGATAATATTGCCGCGCTAACCGACAAGCGTGCTGCGCTGAATCCGCTTCCAGGCTCACTGCGAAAACGGCACCTACGATGCGGCAAGCGGAGCTGTCGCTGTAGGGCTGGCGCGTTGCACGGCCCGTACTACTATTTTGAGCCCTCACGGCAGCACGGGAAGTGGCGTTACGTACCCAAGGAACGGCTCAGCGAAGTGCGGCAGGGCATCGCAGATTGGAAAAAGCAACGGGAAATCGATGAGATGCTCGGAGCGTGTGCAGCGCAGCTTTATGCTTCTCTCAAAGTGCTACGGCAGGAAGTCGAATTGCTCGTACAACCGGCGCAGTGAGTTCTTGGCATAGACGGCGCGGTGGGACTATTTTCGCGCGGGAGGTTCCTACTCTAGCTAAACCAATATACTTATATATATAGAGTAGGATAAGCATGCACACGTAGGGTGGCGCTGTGCAGCGTGCAGCACCGCATCGCGCAGGAATTGTCGATGGCGCATATTCATTTGCCAGACGGGGTCTTTTCGATCCAGTGGGTAATCTTTTGGTGGGTGCTGGCGATCGCGCTCATTACGATAGTCCTCATTATCGCGCGCCGGCAGACCATCACGACGCAGCGGCTCGCTACTGCGGCGATGGTGGCAGCAGCATCGTTTGCGATCTTTCAGATAAACCTGCCCTTCGCCGGCGGAGTGCACATGAACCTCACTCCGCTCATCGGTATTCTGGCCGGCCCGGTTATCGGACCGATGGTTGTGTTCATCGTCAACCTGCTCAGCGCCTCTATAGGCCACGGCGGGTGGGGAATGATCGGCGCAAACACCCTCGTCAACTCGAGCGAAGTCATCAGTGGGTTTTATCTCTTTTACTTTGCTACCCGGCGGTATGAGCTCTTCACCCGCGGCGCGGTCGCCGCGTTCGGCGGGTTGATGGTCGGAAACGTACTGGCAGCGCTCATTATAGTGATCTCGGGAATACAGGGGAGCACGCTTTCGGGTGTTACGTTGGCGATTTACACGTTGCAGGTTCCCATACTGAACATGTTCGTGGCCGTAATCGAGGCGATCTTGACGGGGTTTGTGGTGCAGTACTTAGGCAGGGTGCGGTACGACTTGATCGCACCAAAGACGTTGCTGGGTGAGATGAGACACGACCTGCTCGTACCTCAGGTGCCTGGTGAGTGACGTGAAGTGGCAGTACCTCATCGTTGCATTGATCTTCATCGGCGCCGTAGTGATCGCCCTTTGGACTGCCACCCACGTCAACATGGTCGATATTGAAAAGACCTTGTCTTCACCAACAAACTCCTCGGGAGCCAACTCCTCGCCGGAGCCAATCTTCTTTTTGAACGAGAGCATTATCGAGGGGGGCCAAATCCTGCTATATCTCGCGATTGTGGTGACCTTGTTTGTTATCGCAATTGGCAGCACCATTTACGTGTCGAGGCGCCGATGATCGCACGCTTGCGGTTTCGTAAGCTATTACGGTCTCGTCGAAGCTGGCTGGTGCATATCTCGCCGCGGGAATGAATCCGACAATCTATCGCGTGATTTTATGAACTTTGCGCAAACAATAGTTACGTGCCTAAGATGGCGAGGCCATCTGGCAGGCTTTGAAAGACAATAATGACGAGACTTGGCTTTAGCAAACACATACCCGATCTGGGCTTGATTACGCACTATTCAGAATTCGGGGACAGTCCCGTACATCGTATCAACCCATGGATCAAGTTCGCTCTGCTCCCACTGATAATATTTGATCTTACAGTCGTCTCTAACGGAACTCTGCTCACCTTCATGTACTTGGCTGTACTCATTTTTTGGGTTGCATCAGAGTCACCTGTCGTCTTGCTCGCATACTGGTACACGATGCCTCTCTTTTTCGTTGTAAGCATTGCATTCTTTCTTATGTTCGCAGTTCCAGGCGCACCTTTGATAAGTTGCGGTCCGTTACAGCTGACTGTCCAAGGGCTGGAGTTCCTTGCCACACTTGTTCTCAGGTCGCTGATAGGGGTAACGTACAGTCTGACGTTGCTCATGACCACAAAATACAACTATATCACCCATATAATCTCTAAAGTTATGCCGAGCCCACTAGACCAAATTGCCTTGCTCATGTATCGGTTCCTTTTTCTGATGCTAGACGGGTTGGCCTCGACGATCGTGGCTATGAAAAGTCGGGGTGGTCTCAACCTATCGGGCATTAAAGAAGCCAGCACGTTCTATGGCGCTGTCTTTGCCCTCGCTTTCATCAGATCATTCGACCGAGCCGAACGTGTGGCAAAGGCGATGGAATCGAGAGCGTACGATGGGAAACTTGCCTCATCTTTTAGCCCGCCGAGACTCGCTTACAGTGGCTATGCTTTCATACTTTCAGCTGCTTTCATTTCTGTAATCCTTTATTCATACGGGAGGTTCTCGCTTATTTAGCGAGTGTTGAAGATGTCCATCAATAGGCTGGCCAGCGCGTGCGATTTCCACGAAGTTAAAGAAGACGAGTTGATTCACGTCGACTGCATTGAACACACTTACCCCGACGGAACTAGCTCTTTGCACAATGTTTGTTTCTCATTGTTCAAGGGCGAAATTGTGGCAATCTGCGGCTCAAATGGAGCGGGGAAGAGCACTTTGATAGAACATCTAAATGGGCTTTTGAAGCCTAGCGTGGGGCGGCTCGTTGTACTGCAGCACGAGGTCACTCAGAAAACGGGCATTATTAGCGAGGTCGGAGTGGTGTTTCAAGACGCGGATAGCCAGGTCTTCGCTCCGACTGTTATTGACGATGTGATGTTCGGGCCGCTGAACAAAGGGCTTTCCAAGGATGAAGCACGCAAGGCTGCACTAGATGCGCTGGAAAGTATTCAAGCCGCCCACCTAATGAAGAGGATACCGTACTTTTTAAGCAAGGGAGAAAAGCGACTTGTCGCGATTGCTGGGGTTCTGGCTATGGATCCTAAGGTGATCGTAGCAGATGAGCCTACAAGTGACTTAGACCCAGTGCATTCGCGTCGGATTGAATCAGTTCTGGTTGACCTGAAAACCAACTACGGGATGAGTGTTGTCATTGCGACTCACGATATGGATCTGGCGGCAAGGCTGGCCGATCGTATTTATGTGCTGGCTGAAGGTCAGGTTATCTCGGAAGGAAAGCCAAGCGACATCTTCTACGACAAAGCTATCTTGAAAAGGGCCGGTCTGGAACAGCCCGCAGCAGTGCGGATTTATGAAAGCATTAGCCAAGATCATTCATTGGTCGACGCGAAACCAGTCAAAGAGCACGATCTGATCGAGATACTCTCGCGCGTGCTCCAGGGCGCCCGATTGTGAGGATAGAACTTAATCGCTTTTACGGCAAACAGAGGGTCACATGAAATGGAAAGAATTGTGGGGCGTCGAAGTAGAGAGTTCAAAAAGCGTTTCGCTGAGGATTAGCATCTCCGAGGGGGAAGATACAGCTCAGGTACTCGGCATTCGTAAGTGGGTGCAGCGTGGCACTGAGAAGTATCCGACTAAAGATGGCTTTGCAATACAAGTGACGCGCGCGACCATCGATCAGCTTATTAACGCATTAGAAGCGGCAAGAGACTACGCAAGCGAAGGCGAGTAAAGGACGCGTTCTTTCAGTAGTGAGCTGCCAAGTCAAGTTCAAAGCGCTGACCAACGCGGAAACGCGTTTTTGACACCGTAACGCTTCTATACTCATACGTCTTATTACATCTGAATGTCAGACGCGGAGCTCGAAAAATTCATACGAGAGAAAATAAGGCAGCTTGGGGTGGACGGATTATATGATAATCCGAAACTAACCCTCGTAGCTGAGCTGATTTACGGAACTCTCGATAGAGCTCTCGAAGCAGCGCTGAATTACGACATCATGGATGACATTATTGCTTTATATCGAAATCGATTCGATATGACGGCAATCAGTGCGGAGATGGACCATCCTGAGGTTTATAGCAAAGCCATCAAAGACTATGGGTCGTGGCGCGGCGCTTTGAAGGCTGCGAAGGCAAAGTGCGAACAAATGCGTGCAATCGAAAAGGATGAATGGACGTTCCCCAGTTACAAGACGCAAGAGTTATCTAAACGACTGGCAGCAGACGCCGATGCGGATAACAAAATAAATTCAAGCCGAGATTAAGAGCCCAAGCGCGCCTTTTTTGAACACTTCAATACTGATGATTGTATCTCGGAGCACTGGTGTTTAATATCGTGTTCTAGGCCGTTTAGATAGTCTATGAGCGTATTGCGCGCACAGTTTAGGCAAATATTTATATTTCACTCTCGTACATAGAAGCTAGACGAAGAATCACAAGTGATAAGATGGGTGAATACGACTTCGACCGCCTTATTCGGTACAGGAGAGTTGACGTGCTTTCGAAGGCTTTAAATGACGAAAATGAGCACCAGCGATTTAAGGCAGTTGATGCGCTCGAAGCGGTTGCGCTTGCTTCAGGCGATGCGGATTCATCAGCCCGCGATGTGTTGGTTCAAGCTGCGACGCAGAGCGCACACGAAGACGTGAGGTTGCACGCTAAGATCGCTCTAAGAACTCTAAGCACCTTACAAGAAGGTCGCTTCCAGAAGACGAACGATCACCGAGAAAACGGTCTGCAACATCCCGAATCTAAGAAAAACACGACGCAGAAGCCGCAACGTGAAAACCACCAACCTGAGAATAGGCTTCTTTGCGAACTGGATGAGGATTGTACGACTTTGATGGTCCGCGGGAGTTCTCTAAGCCCACGTCATAGGCCAGGCGCAATAAAGGGCGGCAAATGGGACAAACAGGCGAGGGTATGGCGATTTCCGATCAATCGAGCATCGATTGAAAGCCTCAAGAACGGTGGCGTCGTGCTGCATCCGACCGTGCAGTGTTTATGCACATCTTCTCACAACACTTGGGCTGTAGGAACGCGCAATAAGAAATGGATCAAGGTTTTAGGGGATACCCACGAGATAGAGGGCAGTATTAAACAGGTTCCAGGGTCTCAATGGGATAACTCGGAAAAAGCGTGGAGAATTCCATTTAAAGCTGACTCCATCAAGCGCCTCATACGGATCGACCGTCTTTACGTCAGCCCGTTCATCCTCGACTAGTCTATCCTTTTTTGCGCTTTTTTAGCACAGCTAGCGCGACGGAGACGTTGGCAACACTCTTCTGCGCTGTTAAAAAAAAGAGAAAAGAGTAATAGAAGGAACTATCACTCTGGTTTCGATATCAGCTTAGTCTTGCTAAGTATGGCACCGTCTCTCGAGTGAGGTGCTCTCTTTACCGTGTCACCAGCCTTTTCCATCTCACGTGCTTCATCTACGAGTTTGGCCGCGGTGCGCATCATATCGTGAGACGCCGCTGTAAGGGGCACGTACTTCTCCCACTCTTTAGTCATAAAGCAGGCTTTAACGTTGACGTCGGCGACTTTTGCTGCCATTTCGTACGCGGCGATCGCTTTTGCCCGCGCGTAGGGGTTGCTGA
The DNA here is from genome assembly GCA_015660915.1 of Methanomicrobia archaeon. Taxonomy (GTDB): domain Archaea; phylum Halobacteriota; class Bog-38; order Methanoflorentales; family Methanoflorentaceae; genus Methanoflorens. Next base: position 60,974 of record JACTTZ010000008.1, read on the forward strand.
ACTCATTGATAGTCGCCTTTTCCGCCGTCATAACGATCTTAGGTAGCTCGCATTCTTTGCCCTCTTTAATCGCTGTGAGACAAGTGTCAAGCGCAGTGTGGAGCACTCTAAAGGTGCCAGTTGCCGCAAGGACCTTCATCAAGTCGGCGTTGTAAATGGCCATCTCTACAGGGTCTAACCACTCTCTCCTGGCGCCGATCATCGCATCAGCGTTAATTAGGATGTACCCGAATCCCCCTTCCTCTTCAAGCTTGTCCTTCAGCTTTGGTGAGTCCGTAATGACGACGACCTTCTTGCCTGCAGCCTTTAACAAAGTTCGAGCTTTTGTTGGGCCTGGTTGCGCCGCATTAGGCGACACAACGACACACAAATCCGGTTCAAATTTCAGCAGTGCTTCGACAACCTTTGCCGCATCTTCTTCTTTCATCTTCGTGCCGCTCGTAACGGTCACCGCTTCAAAATCATCACGGTCTGCGCGCTCGTCGAGCAGCAAATCAGTCATCAAACCGCTTACGATGTTACCTATTTTCGCGATTCCTAATTTCACCATATTTAATTCACCTGTTACCTTTAAAAGCTAAGCTGTAGCTCTCGTAGGGCCACATCATTCTTAAGTTAAGGCAGGATATATCTCTTTTGGTTACCGGTCAGACAGAGGCTTTCACAGGCCTCTATCTACAAACGGAACTCGCAACGATCATTCTAGGTCAGCATAATCGCTCAGAATCTGGTGAAGGTCGAACTTGAAAGGCCCAAGCTCTCCTCCGTAGTTGCCTGCTGATATACTCTTAATTCCTTGCGCATGAGCTGCGGCGTGCATTCCCCGCTTCATCGCTTCAGCAATAACCCCTTCGTCAAGGCCACAAATTACGATTTCATAAATCGATTTCACGCCGTCCGGGACGAATGAATCAGGGATTTTGTCTTTGAGTGTCGGGGCAAGTCTGTGGTGGGTAGAAGCCTTCATAAAAGTCGAGTATGTTGGACAACCTACTTTAGACCCGGATGCAACAATCCCTCCTGGGAACGGGGTTATCGTCCCTTCAACAGATTTGATTGCTCCAACTGCAGCTTGAGCGGCCAAGAGCGCCGAACCTTGCGTTTCGCCGTAGATAAAGAAATTGCCCCCGGCAACACCCTTTTGCACGCCATAGGTCTCTTCACAGATGAACTCGCCCTCAAGAATGGGGATCGCCCACACGCTCCGACCACCGACAGTGGTCTGATATTCGTATCCGTCTCCAAAGAAGTGGAGCTTCACCGGCACTGTTTCTTCTGATTCCAACGCGTTGAACACAGCGGTTGTGGCGGCGGTGAGGACGCATTCTCCAATCCTTTCAATAAGGTTGCTTTTTATCTGTTTCTTGGATGGATGAACAACCATAATTATGACCCCTGGTCTGCCATCAGGAGTCTCGTTAGGCTGTACATAGCGATCTATTCCTGCTTCTGCGCTACAACCGATGACCGATGTTGCAAATCCAGTCGCAACGATTGCAGCAGTTTCGGCAAGCGCGGTGGTTGCGCCCGTAATCAAGACGCGTGCTACGTATACGGGGAATGCCTCTGCGTAGGTGTCGTCAATTTTTACGCCGTTTACCTTCATTTTAAACCTTCCAACATTTTATCATCCCTTAGCATCGTCCGCTATTATATCTTTCTGTTTCAAAAAATAGGGCTGTCAGGACTCGGTGCGCTTCTATGACCTTAGATCAATTAGTTGGAGCATTGCCGTGCGTTGATTTCTGGCTCGAAGTATCTACGGGGCGTATAAGCGTACTGGATGCGCGCGTCTGCGACATAGTACTTTAAAATTGTTTTGTGCAAGCGTTTATTGCGCATTATTCACATAGATTCTATGATGCGTTATCCTCGCAGTCGTTTTGTTGTGCAGGAGCATTTCGCTAGGCATCATCACTATGACTTTCGTCTCGAAATGGACGGAACTTTAAAGAGCTGGGCAATTCCAAAAGAAGTCCCTCGCGTACGGAAAGTTAAGCGCCTCGCTGTAAAAGTCGAGGATCACGACTTGGATTACATTGGCTTTGAGGGAGAGATTGCGGAGGGCCAATACGGTGCGGGGACCGTCAAGATATTCGATTCAGGGGACTACTACTTGCTCGAAAAGAAAGAGGATAAGATTAAAGTGGCCCTTCTCGGTAGCAAGCTCGAGGGCGTATACGAGCTTATTCGTTTGAAAGATCCGAAGAACTGGCTCATGTTTATGGTGGGTGATCGTCCGTACGTTACCAGTTAAGCAGGAGCAGACGTGACCAACTCAAGAAAGATATTGTGTAAGGATGGATGCACGGGATGCAACGTCGCGAACACTGCGCTGATCGTGCCTATCCATAAAATGAAAGAAAGAGACTTTAAGAAGTTGGGTATCGACTTTTGGACCTCAGACTTCAGCGACATATTTTCGAACGGAACATGATTACGTCTGATAAGCGCCTTTTACAGTTATTTGAGACTGCCAAGAAAATGCAATCCCAATCGATCTCTGTTAGAGACTCAAAATGCTGAAAAAGCCTCTTAAGGACTTTCAAGGTAACGAGTATCTCGAAAAGTATTTTTCTGTTGATTTCAGAACGATTGCTCGCGACACGTGCTTTCTAATGTCGAGCGTTGCCACCGTAAAAAAGCACAAGTTAACTCCACATGTTTACACAAGCAATAAGTTGGCAGACAGACGAGTCGGTTGGATCTACTACCAAGCCTATACGTTAGCTCTATCGGGCAAGTATGTCGAAAGCCTCGCGCGATTTGATGAGGTGTTGAGACTGGAGCCAGGGTACATCCACGCGTGGAATCAAAAAGGTCTATGCAACTATTTTTTAAAGCGCTATAGTAGCGCCATCAGTTGCTTTGACAAAGCTAGCTCTTTGAACTCGCTCTATCTTGAGTCGCTTAACAACAAAGGCTGCGCTTTGCAGAGACTTGATGAGTTTGGAGCAGCAATCGATTGCTTTGATAAAGTGGAATCGATACGCGCAGGTTTGTTTGAGACGTTAAACAACAAAGCCCTCTCACTGATAGCATTAGGTGACTATACAGGGGCTTTGACTTGCGTTGATCGCTGTATCTCGACGGGTTCGGTTAAAGGGTCATTTTATGTTGTGCGTAGCATATGTTTCTTGGCGCTCGACCAAATCGGCGAAGGCCTATACGACCTCACGATTGCCTTGAAGTTAGATCCGCAAAGTAAACACGCTCTGGCACTTCGCGAAGTTTTTGATCGTGCTGCTGCAGCGTGAAAGTACATAAGTGAGCCCCGTCAGACGAGAGGGTCGCGCTTTGCTTGGGGAGCTCGTTTCGCGCCCTTCATAAAGCTTTTCAACAACAATAGCTATCTAGAATTACTATGCCGTTAGACGATCGAGAGCTCGAGCAGATATCAAAGATGCTTGAACGTGGTGGCAAAATGCTTGCAGACCATTGTGAAACCTGTTACTCTCCGTTATTCAAGTTTGAAGGCAAAGTGATGTGTCCTGTTTGTTTATACAGAACGACGCAAACGTCTGTAACAGAACCAGAACGTGCTGCAGCAGTCGAGACACAATCTACTAAACCAGCGCAGTCACCACGTGCCCGTCAAAGCTTGCTCTTGGACGAAGCAATAGCTGAGTTTGTCTCAAACTTAGCTGCTAAAATGAGTACCGAAACGGACTTAGCCCGAATTCAAGTGCAGCTTGAATGCATAGAGCGAGGGCTTCGAATCATTCAGCTTGCCCGTGAGATCGATAGTCTCGTGAGCAGCTCGCGCCGTGTTGGGTAATAGGGGATAAGAAATACTTGTGGCTCCGTAGCCCTGAAGAAGCGCGATTTCTTAAAGAAAGTGGTTTGCAGCTCATACAACTAGGAGCAAGAGGTTCGTAATGGAGCACGAAGAATATCGTGAAAATCCTGTCGACGACTTAAAGGAACGGGTCTTGGAGTTAGCAAAGAGACGCGGGTTTCTCTGGCCCTCATATGAGATTTACGGTGGAGTCGCAGGATTGTGGGATTACGGTCCCTTAGGTACATTACTGAAACAAAAAGTCGAAAACGCATGGCGTGAGATTTTTGTCGTAGGGGAAGGCGCGCTCCCAATTGACACACCAACTATAAGCGTTGAAGAGGTGTTTCTCGCTTCTGGGCACTTGTCAAACTTCGTGGACCTTATCGTTGAATGTGTCGACTGCCATCACACTCTGAGGGCAGATCACGTTGTGAATGAGTATCTTAGGGGCAGAGGGATGGCTGCGGATCTCTGTGAGCCTGATATTGCCGAAGTGTGCGTCCCTTCGAGAGAGAAGACCCAAGAACTCATTGATTTTTATGGGATTGCGTGTCCGGACTGCGGAGGTCCTCTCGGGAAAGTGCATGATTTCAACTTGATGTTTGCCACCCACATAGGGCCTGGAACCCAGCGAAAGGGATACCTTCGACCTGAGACGGCCCAAGGTATCTTTTCTGACTTTCCGAAGCTTTTGAGGTTTTTCAGAGACAGATTGCCTTTTGGGGTCGCGCAGATTGGCAAATCCTTTCGAAACGAAATATCACCACGCCAAGGCGTTATCAGATTACGTGAATTCACCCAAGCGGAAATCGAAGTGTTCGTTAACCCAGACAAAAAGAGCATTCACCCTCGGTTTGATGAAGTAGCGGACGTTGAAATAGCAATCCTCTCAAAGGATTTCGTCGGTAGGGCTACAGTCAAAGCGGCGTGCGACAGAGGTATTATCGCGCACCAATACTTGGCTTACTACGTCGCGCGCAGCCAGGAGTTTTTTTTGCGCGTTGGGGTACATGAATCGCAACTTCGGTTTAGACAGCACTTACCCGACGAGATGGCACATTACGCGGTTGACTGCTGGGACGCTGAGGGACTTACGCAACACGGTTGGATTGAACTTGCTGGAATCGCTGATCGAACAGATTATGATCTGAAACAACACGAGAGGCAGAGCGGGCTCCAGATGACGGTATTTGTGCCATATGCGAAGCCTAAAGCGGTGGAGCGGACCGTCGTCCGTCCAAAAATGAACTTCCTTGGTCCAAAATATAAAAATAAAGCCAAGCAGGTGGCTGATTATCTCGCGACGATAAGCGATCCTAGCGGGCCTTTCATATTCGAAGGTCAGGAAATTGACCCCCTTGGCTATGTGATAGAAACCACTACACAGTCTGTCTTAGGCGATTTTATAACTCCGCACGTAATCGAACCGTCCTTTGGCATCGATCGCACGGTGTATACGATTCTTGAACACGCTTACGACGAAGACACCATCGATGGGGAGCGAAGAATTGTGCTGCGGTTACCCCATAGCTTAGCTCCTGTCGAAGTCGCCGTTTTCCCCTTAGTAAAAGCGTTGAACGAAAAGGCTGTGGAGGTCTTTCAACTTCTTCGACGTGAGGGCTTTTTGGTGGAATACGATGAATCTGGGACGATTGGTCGACGTTACAGGAGACAAGACGAGATTGGAACTCCTTGTGCAGTAACTGTGGATCATGAAACCCTTGAAAACGGCACTGTGACCGTGCGAGATAGGGACACCACGAAACAGGTGAGACGATCGATTGCGTCGCTCGCCGTGACTTTACGTGAAATGCTTATGGGTGGGTTTGCTATGTCTCCCTCCTAAAACGTGCCATTCAAATGAAAAAACGCATCGACAACGGCATGTGGCGAAACACGTAGTCGAGTGCAGACTCACGGGATTTGTATCGGCCCCTCCTCTTTGACCGAATTCATGATGATATTAATAGTCAGGTCCGTTATTCCGAGCGGGGAGATATAATCCTTTAATATGGTCCTTAAATGGTCGTAGTCCGTGGCTGCGATAGAGAACTCTAAGTTGTGATCGCCGGATATTTGGTTGATTTGATATACCGATTCTATTTTTTGAAGCTCTTTGATGCAGGCGTCCAAATTCTTCGGATCGATCCTCGCAAACGTCCGGGCATTGCAGTTGAGGCCTACTTTCTCTTTGTTTATCACGGCTGAATAACCCTTGATCACACCGTCGTCTTCCATCATGGAGATCCGATCACGTATCGTCGATTCCGATCTGCTTAGCGCTCTGGCAATGTCTTTGTACGTCATACGCGCGTCTTTTTGGAGCAGGTACAAGATCTTCTTGTTGATGTCATCAATACGCATCCCATCACCTTTGGTCTGATTTAGCCAAGATTTATAGCGTTACCTTATATACGTGTTTTTCCGCGCTTCGCTACCTCGCTGCGCTCAGCAGAACGATGCAAAAGAATTTATCGGCCTTTCGGCGTTCATACAGTACCAAAAAAACTTGTTGTCGCGGCGTTACGATGGGGTACAATATATTGGCGGAGCTTGCGCGCCTCGCTGCACGATCGAAGAGGAGAGTTGGCGTAGGGGTGGGGCAGCGTAACCCACATTTGTCGCTCGCAGTCGCAAAGGCGCAGCGCTTTTCGGACGTTGTGCTCGTCGGCAACGTTGGAGAGGCGGGACGAGACGTCGTACTGACGTCGCAACCTGAACAAAAACTCGTCGAAATGCTTATCGATGGCACGATCGATGCAGCAGTTAGGGGCACGATCAGCGCACGAAAGACGCTGCAACAGCTCAAACAGCAGACAGGCGCCCACCAGATCTGCCGCTCGGCACTGCTCTCAACGTCTGACTCCCGACAATTCTTTTTGCTTCCCGTCGGTATCGATGAAGGTACGTCGCTGAGCGAACGCGCTCGTCTCGCAGTTGAGACGGCGAAGCTCCTCAGCGCGCTCAGCGTGGCTCCGAAAGTCGGTGTTTTGTCCGGCGGTAGATCTGAGGATAAGGGCAGGACAGAAGCCGTCGATCTGACGCTTGCGAGCGCAGAGGCGCTGACCAAACAGCTGTGCAGCGTCGGTATTGATGCGAATAACTACAATATCCTCATTGAAGACGCCGCAAAATCATCGAACATACTCGTGGCCCCAGACGGAGTCACCGGCAACTTAATTTTTCGAACCCTCATATTTCTCGGAGGCGGAAAGGGACACGGCGCACCTTTTTTTGGAATCCCGCACACGTTCGTTGATACTTCGCGGTCAGGAGCTGCGTTCGCTGATGCCATCATCATGGCGGGCGCTCTTAGCAATCTCGCACAAGGATGATCGAAGGCGGCTATCTCCTGATGAGCCACGCTGCACGGTCGAATTTAAGACCGCGGTCCGGCTAGGGCACAAAGCCGGTAGCTCTTGCGCGTTTTGCCTGGCGTCGCAATCAGCAGCCGACAGTGCCTTCTGTCAACAATGCAGCGTTGTCTTTACGTTTGCATACTGAAGCAGACGAAACGGCACGTGGCGAAACTCAAAAAGGGTTTAAGAGCATGCGAGTAACGTAGAACAGGTCAGGAGGGAAATGCGCGAGACTACTGTTACGTTCAAAATACTTGGCATGACGTGCACTATGTGCGCTCTCACGATTGAGAAACAACTCTCAGATCAGCGGGGGGTTGTGCGTGCGACCGTCAACTTTGCGCTAGGACAAGCCACGATAACCTATAATCCTGATACTATTGGCCCCAAACAACTCGTGCAGGCCATAAAGGGTGTGGGCTACGACGTCGACTTGGAAAGGGTAGAACTTGAAGTCGTGGGCATCGTCTGCGTCTCGTGCGTAACTGCGATCGAAAATGCCCTGAAAGAAGTGCCGGGCGTTATCGATCAAAGTATCAACCCAGTGACTGCGAAAGCAGTCGTCGACTATGATCCGTCCATCGTCACGGTCGATACGCTTATACAAACGATACGAAACACGGGTTATGACGTTGCGGAAGTTCCTCCGGCTGGGAGGGAAACGGCGCGACTTGATCGGGAACAAGCGTCTCGAGAACGTGAGATCGCACATTATCGGAATCAGCTCCTTTTCACGATAGTTTTCGGAGTACCCCTCCTGCTCGGCATGCTCGCTCCCTACGTTGGTTTTATCCCGATGCTTTTCATGGACCCCGTGCTCCAGTTTGTGGTGACGATACCAGTCATGGTCGTCATAGGCTACGGATTTTATAAGAGGGCAATCGTCTCTGTCGTGCATCGCGGCGCGAATATGGACGTCCTCATCTCTTTGGGCACGATCGCCGCATTTGCGTACAGTACTGCGACGACCTTCTTCATTGCCGGTTATACTTATTTCGACACATCGGTCTTCATCTTCGCGTTCGTGCTTCTCGGCCGCTATCTTGAAGCTCGGGCGAAGGGCGGGACGTCTACAGCAATACGGGCGCTTCTGCAACTGAAACCGGAATTTGCGACCGTGATCGCAGAGGGGGTAGAACGATCCATACCCGCTGATGAGGTACAGGTCGGAGATATCGTTCTCATTCGACCGGGTGACAAGATTCCGGTTGACGGCGTCGTCACCGAGGGGCACTCTGCCGTTGATGAGTCTCTGCTTACCGGTGAAGCTGTGCCCGTCGACAAGCAGCCTGGGGACGAAGTGATCGGTGCGACGATCAACCGTGAGGGCCTCCTTAAGGTGAAGGCTACGAAGGTTGGGGCCGATACTACCTTAGCGCAAATTATTCGGCTAGTGGATATGGCGCAAACTTCAAAGGCGCCCATCCAGCGGTTTGCAGACCGAGCCGCCAGCTATTTCGTTCCGGGTGTAGTTGCAGCAGCGCTTCTTACGTTTGTTGCGTGGACTTTCGTCGGACTCCCCTCTAATGACGTGCTCCTGCGTACGATCGCTGTATTGGTTGTCGCCTGCCCGTGCGCACTGGGGCTTGCAACGCCGACCGCTGTGATGGTTGGAACCGGTCTCGGTGCCGAAAACGGCATTCTCATCAAAGGGGGCGAATACCTTGAGCGCGCTGAGGGCATCAAAACCATCATCTTTGACAAGACCGGAACCCTTACGCAGGGCACGCTCAGGGTGACGAACGTCTTTAGCGATGCCTCACTGTCGGAAGCAGACATCTTGCGGTTAGCTGCGAGCGCTGAGTGGGGTTCTGAACATCCGCTCGCACAAGCAGTGTTGCGACGCGCTGCTGAAACGGGCATCGCCGCGAAGCCTCCCAAGGACTTCCGGGCAGTCGCTGGGCAGGGAGTTATCGCGTCATTGGATAGCACTGAGGTGGCGCTTGGCAATAGGGCGCTCATGGATGCGTACAGAGTAGAGATCACACAGGAAGCTAAGATTCGCGAGCTGGAGGCAGAGGGGAAGACTGTCATGTTGCTTGCCGTAAACAACGCGTTGGTCGGAGGCATCGCTCTCGCTGACACCGTGCGAGACGAAGCATCGAGCGTCATTACCGAACTTCAGAACATGGGGATCCAGACGGCTATGCTCACGGGCGATAATCAGACAGCCGCGCATGCAATCGCCACGCAGATCGGAATTAAAAACGTGCGCGCTGAAGTGCTCCCGCAGGGCAAAGCGGCCGAAGTCACACGTTTTATGGAAAGTGGTGACGTCGTGGCGATGGTGGGCGATGGCATCAACGACGCGGCCGCACTAGCTCAGGCCGATGTGGGCATTGCAATTGGCACTGGCACCGACGTTGCGATTGAAGCTTCGGACATCACGCTGCTGCAGGCTGATCTAAGAGGCGTCGCTGCCAGCATCAGACTCTCCAGACGAACGATGACGACGATTCGTCAAAACTTTGGCTGGGCGCTTGTCTATAATTCAATCGGCATTCCAATCGCAGCGCTCGGGTTTCTGCGCCCTGAGTTCGCAGCGGCGGCAATGGCGATGAGCTCAGTGTCGGTTGTTGCAAACTCACTGCGCCTCAAAGGATACAAGCTGCACGACACAGCGTTCAGCTGACGCGATCGCGACCATTTGATGTGAAGCGAAGACGCCCAAACCAGCTAGAATTCTCACCTGCGACATTGACTAGCAATTTTTCTGTTGTAACGGCTCCTGGACGTCGTCAATGCACTGTGCGAACCGAGACGCTATGTTTATGTTGGCGTCGCTTCATTAGATTGTTGATTGGATGGCACAGGCAAGGACACCGACGCGTTCCAAAAAGAGCTCACTTTATCACTCTCAGCTTCTGTACCGGGGGACGATAATAGACGCGCATAATCACGTCGGTATGGACGTTGAGGGGGTTATGCAGGAGCCTCAGTCACTTCTGCGCAAGATGGACCAATCGCACGTCGAAAAGTGCATAATCTTCCCGTTCAACGAGATCAAGCCTGGCAAAGCGTTTTCAGCTGCAAACGATTACATCGCGAAAGTCACTGCAGCTCACCCCGACAAGTTTATCGGATTTGCCCGGACCGACCCACGTCACCCACTCGCAGCAGATGAGGTCCGACGGGCAGTTAAAGAGCTCGGATTGAAGGGATTGAAACTCCACCCGCGAAGCCAGCTGTTCAAACCTTCTGATGAGACGATGGTGCCAGTACTTGAGGTGTGTGTGGCGCTGAGCGTACCTATCCTGTTTCACTCAGGCTATGCGTACGAGCCGATTCCGCCGATGATTGCCAAGGTAGCAGAAAGCTTTCCTGAGCTTCCGATCATCATGGGTCATATGGGCTGCTCGGAAGTGTGCACGCCAACCGGCGTAGAAGAAGCCATTCAAGTTGCGCGCCGTAACGATAACGTCTACCTCGAAACGTCTCGGGTCATGCTTACCTCGTGCATCGTCAAAGCCGTTCAGGCGATCGGGGATACTAGGGTCATATTTGGCTCTGACACGCCGTACGGTTCGCAATTGGATGAAATTACTGCGATGCTACGAACGGGATTTCCAGACACATCCTTAGGCCGGATTTTTTCAAACAACATCGCGGGATTGCTCCGCTAAACCTTGGCTTGCGCCGAAACCGCCCCGTTTGTCGAAAGTGCTTTATAACTCAGGGGGGCACTTCTCACTATGGGTTCAGTCGATGACTATATTTCGCAAGCGACAGATCTCCTGAACAAGGACGACATTGCCGCAGCGATCCTGATGTATCGCGAAGCGCTCAAAATCGACCCGAAAGATCCTACGGCCTTGACAGGACTTGGGACGGCGTTGAACGAGTCTGGCGAGCTGGAAAGTGCTATAGATTGCTTCAACAAAGCGTTAGAGGCCGATCCCGATGACGTTATCGCACGCAGTGGCCTTGGTGTTGCTTATGAGAAAAAAGGCAACACGAGTCGTGCCATGCGGGAGTATCGCTCCGCTTTGTCACTCGATGAAGAAACCGCCTTCCTGCATATTGCGTACGCCCGAGATCGGTACGAAAAGAGCCTTTTAAAGGAAAAAGAAGAGCTCGAATCAAAAGCTAAAGCGTTGGAAGAACTCATCGGCCGCTACGTAAGCACTATAAAGGCCGTCGATAGATCCATCGCGAAGTTTTCTCCAAAGTAGCGCCATCATCCTGGCCCGCAAAGACCCTTGGCAATCAGTGGTCGTTCGACTGCAACCGCACACCACAACCGCGATGAGGGCTCTGTGTACGACCTAAAGCCGATTGGCATCGTGCAGTCCGCGATAAAGCGCTCGGGGGATATGCCACTTCAGGGTGTTCCGGCGGTTATTAAGGTTTTTGACGAGTTCTTGGAGGGGCTTACCGGCATCGAGGGCGATAGTCACATAAATGTCATCGGCTGGTTCAACAAAGCCGAGAGGGTCCCATTAATGGTCAGGCCCCGAAAAATAAACCCCAAGCTCGAGGAGCGCGGCGTCTTCTCTCTCCGCTCACCTACGCGCCCAAATCCGCTGTCGCTTTCTGCCACGCGGCTAACAAAGGTGGAAGGGCCCCTCCTATACGTCGAGCCGCTCGACCTCATCGATGGATCACCGATCGTCGACATAAAGCCGTATTCATCGGGATGGGACGCAATTTTTTGGGCGCGAGACGTTCATTCTGCTCTTATTACGCGTCATATGGTTCAAGCTGACGTGCTTGCTGAGCTCCTTCGCGAAGCGTACAATTTTCACGGAGAGAAATGTGGCGCCATAGCAGTTGCGGCGAAAATCGCGTACGATGCCGCACAAACACTTGAAGCAAGTATGAGGGACATCTCTCTCCGACTTCCTCGAAACGTGAACACGCACGTAGGTGACGGTCTTGTTGGCATCTCAAAGGCCACCATAGGCAATGTTAGGCTCACGTTTTCCGAAGATCCTGACGTTCTTTTTTTTACAGCCGCGCAGTCGATCAGATATCGCGTTTTCGATGTGCCTAACTTAGAAGCACACCGCGTTTTTGAGCTGAGCCCTGACGAACTCTTTGAGAGGCTATGATACAGCGTCGCACGCTCTTCTTGCGCGAAACGCCTCAAAGCACGCACCGGGTTAGTCTGCGTGCGTTTCCGCGAGATGTTCAATATTGCAGCCCCTCGCTGCCATTAGAGCACAACTTCTAAGGCTAAACAATATATCTCTGCCACGTGACGTGTTTGTATGCAAGAAGATATCTCAGTTCGCGTGACGTACCTGAGCCACTCGTGCTTTGAAGTGCAAGACGTTGATCACACGCTCTTGGTTGACCCATTTTTTAGTAAAGAGAACCCTTACGCGCCCAGTTACGCCGGAAAACCCGATATCGTGCTTGTCACCCACGAACACTTTGATCACAGCCCTGCCGAGCGGTTTAACGCGATGGTAGTCGCTCCACCAACTCTTGCGGGGAGGTTTAAGAGGATGATCGTGATGGAGCGCGGTGAAAGCAAGCTTGTTGAAGGGGTTCGCGTGACAATGATCCGAGCAAGCCATCACCAGAGCAAGTACCCTGCCGGCTACGTCTTCGAACTCGGCGGCGTTCGATTCGCGCATCTTGGGGACACGTATTTGGACGGCGTTCAACCGTTGGAAAACATTGACGTGCTATTCATTCCAATAGGTGGCTTTTTCACGATGGACGTAGAAGAGGCGCTCGAAGCGCTCGACATCATTAATCCAGAAGAGGCCATTCCGATGCACTACGACACCTTCAGCCAGATCAAAGCTGATCCGCAGCGATTTAAGCAACTAGCTGAAAACGCAGGGCACCACGTCACCGTGTTGTCGATTCGTGGGACAGCCACTTTTTAGATTGACCCCGCCGTTAATGTCGAATCGGGGCTTGCTAGCAGGCGATCACGCCGGCCCCCGCGAAGTGCACAGGCCAACCCAGATAGCGACTGGTAAGCCCGACATCTCCTGCGACGGCGTACACGTCGTCTCGGAAGCGCGCACCGTTTAGAAGGACTATATGCGCCCCACTTCGAAGAGCAACTTTTTTCTTAAACCTTGTACATTTGAGTTCCGAAGGAAGGTCACTTCGAGGCTTCATAATATGTCGTTGCTAAGGCGCGGATTACCCGCGCGGTCTGCGGGCCGACGCCTCGCACTTTGGTAAGCTCTTCTGTCGGCGCGTGAAAAAGGGTCTCAAGCGAGCCGAAATGCTCAAGCAAGGCGCGCGCGGTAACGGGTCCTACTGAGGGGACTGCGGAGATAACGTACTCTTGTTGTTCTCGAAGCGTTTTTAAAATCTTTTTTCCTCGCACTGCGGGGGGTCGCTTTTTGCCTGTTTGTTCTCGCGTTGCGATCGCAAATAGTAGCATTGCCGTTTCGGTAGCGTCGCGCGAGCACAGTATCGGGACCCCCAGATCAACTGCAATGGCAGCCAGCATGCCTCGAATGGCGTTCTGGTGCACCTCGCTACGTGTGTAGAGGTCGGCACCCTCTACCACAACTAGCGGACGTTCGTAGTTCGTGGCTAGTTCTTGAATTTGAACAAGAAGATCGCGCTCGGTCATTGAGGCAATGAAATCGCTGTCAGTTTTTCGTTCCACGGCGACTCGATCACTAATAACGTAGTCAGCTACGGGAAGCGTCTGGCGCTCAACGAATGCGCCAAGCGCTTCAAGCTCTTCTAGGACGCCGGATCTGCCTTCTCTTCGGTCAGCAACGACGCGGATGAACCGTTCGTCTGCCTTTTTTTCCTGGGAATCAAAGTCCAAAAGCGTCTTTTGGCGTTCTTCAGAAATAGCATTCGCCGTTGTTTTTGTAATATCTTGGTGGCTCTGAATCTGTGTCGCTGTAGCGCCCTTTTCTGCTGCGTGGAAGCTGCATTGGGTTTCTAGACGGGCGTGCGTTGCTCCTGCGTCGGTTGTCTGTGGGAGCGTGGCTTCTGCCGACGTCTCTTGTCCTCTTTCAGGAGCAACTTCAACACGTTCCGCGGGAAGTGCCCTTGTCGTGCTCATGCGCTTCATTTCAGCACTCATCATACGCTTTTTCCGGGTGCTAGATAAGCTGTACGTCTCATCTCGTGTCCCCTTGGTTATCAGAACCACGACGCGACCCGACCTTCTTCTCCCCGTGCGGCCCTCGCGCTGGATGCTGCGAATTTCAGAAGGAATCGGCTCATAAAATACGACCATATCGGTAGCGGGGATGTCCAAACCCTCTTCTGCGACACTCGTCGCGACGATAACGTTGAACGTTCCATGTACAAAGTCTGACACGAGCTTTACTTGTTCCTTTTGAGAAAGGCCCTTCAATCCATCTTTCTTTGCTTGGCCGACAAATTTCTCTGCCCTGACGCCACCCAAACGATTGAGGGTATTTTTGACGACTTCGGCGGTATCTCGATAGTTTGTAAATACGATCACACGCGAATCGGGCTTGAGCGCCAGTTGTCGTGTGACAACGTTTTTCAATGCCTCGAGCTTCGGATGGATTTCGTCAAGACGATTTGAGAGCTCCATGGCAGCCTTGATGCGGTCATCGGCGACGAGGTTTCGCGCTGCTTTATTGCCTTTTTTTGACTGCGCTTGCTTGTTTAGCCGCTCAAAGTACTTGCGCGTCGGTATAACGCCTTGGGTTTCGATCAGTCCAATCGCGTGTCGCAACTTAATGACCTCAGCAACAAGGGACATTGCTCGGTAGTTCCTGTCAGCTGCAACCTTGTGTTGTACCTTTATCAATTCTGACGTGGATACCCATTCACTGAAGACGACTTTCATTTTGATCAGCTGGCGCAACCTTTCGGCAGCGGCCTGCTTGAGATGCTGTCGAATTGTGTCCATCTGAGGTGGCAAGTCGAATCTTTGCATCTCGACATTCTTTTCGTGCGTGTATGGGTATACGTCCGGATCGGATTCGGTGCGGATCTCGATATTGTCGATGAACAAGCTTTCGCTGACTTCATGGATCTTCTCTATCGTGCCGCCAGGAGACGCGGTCATGCCTAAGATGAGCGGGTCCTCTGCTTGTTCGACGTATTTGCTAGCGATGAATCGGTATGCGTAGTTGCCTACCGCTCGGTGCGCTTCGTCAAAGATGATCAGTTTGACACCAGCAAGCGTGATCCGCTCCGCTTTGAGATCGTTTTCGATGACCTGTGGAGTCGAAACGATCGCTTGTTGATCCTCCTTCCAAAGCTCCTTTCGCTTCTCGGGAGGAATCTCTCCGGTAAAGATGGTTGTCTCTGCAAGCAGGTGTGATCGCAAGAACTCCGCGTGCTGCTCGACAAGCGGCTTAGTCGGTGCGAGAAATATGACCCGCCCACCATCTTTGAGGCGTTTCGCTATGGCGAGCAGCGCGACGACAGTCTTGCCAAGCCCGGTCGGCAGTACGATCATCGTTGAGGTGCGCACCGCCGATTCCGCAAGTGCGACTTGATACGTTCGGGCTTCGACGGAATTGGGGACAATTAATTTCAGGTCAATGTAATCTCGCATTCCCGCTTTAGGTTAGATTCAAGCGTTATTATAGGTATCCGTATTTTGTTCTCAACCTCTTTCCTAAAGGCAGTCTAAGGCAGGAACCGATACGCTTATCTGCCGACAAGCAAAATTATAGTTTAACAGGCTTTCGGCTGCCACGTCTGACAGGGATAATCGTGCAAGAAATCGTGCAAGATGCGCGTAGCAATTTGAAACACCTAATCAAGGAACACGGCTACTTCGCTGACGGCCCCTACACATTGTCTGCGGGGGGGACTAGCGACTGCTATTTCGACTTGCGTCGCGTCACGATGGACCCGCGTGGCGCAGATTTGATCTCCGAACTCATGCTGGAGCGGCTGAAGGGCGTAGCTAATATAGCCGCGGTAGGAGGAATGGAGAGTGGTGCGATACCGATCGCTACCGCAATCGCTCTCAAATCTCTTGAGTGCCGCTCAGGCGAATTGCGGGCTTTTTTTGTGAGAAAGACTGAGAAAAAGCATGGAAGGAAGCGCAGGGCCGAGGGGCTTATACAAGAAGGGGACGTCGTCGCGTTTGTCGAAGACGTTACGACCAGTGGAAAATCAGTCCTCTCAGGAATAGCCGCCGTTGAGCAGCTTGGTTGCACAGTTGCAAAAGTGATTAGCGTTTTAGATCGCGAGAACGGCGCTCAAGAGCTAATAACGAAGAAAGGTTATCAGTTTGAAGCGTTATTTAAGGCAAGCGATTTCAAGTAGTAGCGAATCACGAACAAGGCATTTATCGCTCAAGAGAATTTTTTTTTAGGCGCAGGCGAAAATGCGCGGACTGTCGCCGGGGTATATGAATCTAGACAAAAGCGACGAAATTCAGTTGTATTGTGAAAAATGCAGCGCCATCTTGAGTGCGGACACGGCAAGCAGAACAATTCTATCTGACGGAAACGTGCACACGTGTTTTGCCAAGACTGGTGCGTCACATGCTAATCATCAGGGGACGGCTCTCTGAAACTCTAAGAGTGGTTTTCTGCCATCCAAACGTTGAGAGCTGAATTCGACGAGTAGTAATCGCCAATCTGTGGATCATAGACGAGTCCGACACAGCCTAAAGCGGCAGCAGCACTCATTCTTTTTTCTTTAACACTGAGGCTGGTCACAGAGATCAGGTCCGCGATCACGCTTTACCTGCCGACTTCTTCCGCGCTGTCACAATTGACCCGACCGGCCGCGACGCCTGTGAGCAGTCCTTTGATGAGCCCTATCGTCATATCTGTCGAGGTTGTCACGTGCGGGTAAATGAAAACGCCACATACAGCGGCACCGACGGCGCTACCGACGCCAGCGCTGCTTATGCGAAAAATCTTTCGAGACCGCCATTGCTGATGATGCTCGATATAAAACCAGCTATTACTCCTGCGATCAGGGCTATGGAAGCTCCAGTGATAGCCGATTCTGCCCCGCTAGCAAATGAACTGAATCGTGCGTAGGTAATCTAGGCAAAAAAGGCCCCAAAAACGGAATAGAATGTCGACTCTTCAGCTATGTTGACTGAGCCTACAAAGATAAGTCCCGCAACCGCGCCGATAAGCGAGCCGGTTACGCTGCCTACGTACAATCCAGCTAGTGTTTGGAGAATGTTTAGACCAAAAAAAGCTCGTTACTCTGGAAAGCAGCCAGTCAATTTATGGCAGCGATAAACGTGCCCGTTCCTGTTCTCGTCTCTGCGACGACTGGTCTTTGCTTAGCGCTCTGGCAGGCGCGCCTTCGTCGCCGGCTCCACTGTTAAAGGAGTTTATTTCAGCCTTAAGCTGCACAAACTCTTCGCACAGTCTATTTAGAGCTAGCGAGACTCGTTGATCCCGTCCTGCGGCCATAGCTTTGAAACGCTTGATTACGATCGTTTCAAACTCGGAGAGATTCAGTTGCCGCGAACCAGGAATGAGGCTCATAATCTCCAAGCTCAACGCGCGCTTTGGGATAACAAGTTCAAGGCCGCGTTTGCCTAAACGCTTGTGCACGCTGAGCTTCTTGTTCTCGATACGGCGCTTGACGCTCGCTGTTGGAACTCCTAAGAGCTTAGCAGCTTCCTTTATGGTAAAATAACGCTCTTCTTCATTCATCGGACACGCTCTGGCCGGCCAAATAGAGAGCAATGCTCATGTGCTGCGGGTTTATGGCGTAACTGTCTATGATACAGCAAAAGTATCTCACAAGTCCGTCTTGTACCAGGGGGGCTACTGCAGCTTCAAACTCGTGCCGCCGTTCTTTCTCATCCCGAGCTTTGAAGAAAGGAGCGACGGCCTCACGCAAGATAGCAGAGTGCATCGCACGCGGGGCGAGCGGCATCAGCTGCGCGAGTATCGCTCTTTGAAGCTCAGTCATTGCTTGGAGCTTCTCGAGATAATAGCCATTTTCTTCGCGCTGATTTTTCGTCCTCAGGTCGTTTCCGCCTTCTGTATTCACCTGCAAAAGAGTGCTGTCGGCTATCGCGCACGACTTAAGATGAGTTCCTTTCTTGGCCCACGGCATCTGTCTCAAGACCGTAAGGACAACGTCTTCGAATAAAACTCTTCTACTTTGGAACCGCGACAGGCGCTCGAGAGAAGCTATTTGAGCGTAGACGGATACAAGTGAAGTCGAGCCATGGCCTACGAAGTATCAATCAACAAGTGTGACTCCTATGATGATCAGATGGTCAGGAAGGCTATCGAAGCGAGCGTGGCACCGCTGGGTGGACTCGAGTCGGTCATCGCGGACGCTGACCGCGTGCTGCTCAAGCTAAACTTACTGTCCGCGAAGTCACCTGAGGCTGCCGTTACCACACACCCTGCAATAGTGAAAGCGACCGTTGAACTGGTGCAAGAGCTTGGAGCAACTCCTGTGGTCGGGGATTCTCCCGGGGGCGGAAGCACCGCAGCGTCGTACAAGGCACTACTAGAGAAGACCGGCATTCAGGAGGTCGTTGACGACACGGGATGTCAGCTTGTGCGATTCGACGAGGCTAAACTCGAATTTGCCTCACAAAAGGCCAAGACGTTTAAGAAGCTTACGCTGGCCAAAGCGGTCACCGAGGCAGACGTGATCATAGGCCTTCCGAAGCTTAAGACGCACAATCTGACGTATTACACAGGCGCCGTCAAGTTGCTGTATGGTTACATACCGGGGATGTTTAAGACCGAGTACCACCTGCACACTGCCCGTGACATAAACACGTTCGCCGACCTGCTGCTCGACCTCCACGAGATGTACCCACCTGCCATCACGGTCATGGATGCCATCGTAGGCATGGAGGGGGCAGGCCCCTCTAACGGAAACCCGCGTAAAATCGGGCTTGTCTTGGCGAGCAAGAGCTGTACGGCGCTAGACTACGTGGCGGTAACGATCGCAGGTTTCGATCCTATGTCTGTGCCCACAGTGAGATTAGCTCAGGAGAGGGGTGCCGGTCCGGCGCGCTTGGAGGACATCAGAATACTTGGAGAGCAGGTTCAGCCCCTCGTTATGGAGGATTTTGAAAAGACGCTAACCACATCGCTTTCGAGGGCACCGCCTTTTTTCATCAACAGCTTAAAGAGGTTTATAGCTGCAAAACCGGTCGTCGACGCTTCCAATTGCAAACGGTGCGGAGAATGCTTCAAAGCCTGCCCTCCGAAAGCCATCGCGTTTACTAAAGCACGAGGGCCTGGCATAAATTATAGCAAATGTATACGCTGCTATTGCTGCCAGGAATTATGTCCGGAGGGCGCTATTACCGTGTCGACGCCGCTTGTCAGAAGACTCCTTAAACGTTGAGTCACCCGTGCCGTGAACATCCACAACGTGCTGAGTCAGTGCAAGCTGCTTTAAATCTAATCTTATCGTGATTATAGGGTCTTGAAGCTTCAGCTGTGGTGCGTTCATATTTCAGCAGCAGCAAGGCCTGGTAACCGTCTGTGTTATTATTTGTGCGCGCTTCTTAAAGACCCTGCAGGTTAGAACCACACAACGGGAGATGCGCGGCGACCCCTCTCTTGTTTCGGGTAAATAACGCATTGAGAATCACGGCGACGCAGCATAAGACTATATGTGATCAAAACATACTGTAATCCAACAAGAAACGGAGGTGAAATGTGTACAGATCGAATAAGAGCAGTTTTGGCAGTAGCTATAACAGTTACGGCAGAGGATCGTTTAATGATGCTCCCGTGGACGTCGGCAAACAATACGACGTAAAAATTGAAGATACTGCTAGACAAGGAGACGGCATTGCGCGCATTAGCGGGCTTGTGGTCTTTGTTCCAAACACAAAGATCAACGATTCAGTCAAGATTGAAATCAAAGCCATAAAGCGCAACTGTGCGGTCGCTGAGGTCGTCGAAGTTCCTGAGGAAGTAGAATCCTTAGGGGAAGTCGAATAGACTCGCTTGTCTTAATCTGGTTTTTTCTTAAAGGATGGATCGACCGCATTGTTGTTCGGGGGTTTCAGGCCCCAATATTTGACGAGGATGTTGTTTTTCCATCAGTTTTTCATTAACAACTGTTGCTTTTAAGCAGTCTACTTAGACAGTTGAGGCTCTCCGCATAGGTCGGGCGATGCTTAAACGCATCAACAAACGACAAATTCCAAAGCCTTTTTTATGTCCGCATACGTAAACACGGTTTTGGGAAAAAAACTGGCATAAGAGTCAGGGACGAGGGAACCAACGCGCATGCGACTGTTCAAACCCGATGTTGACAAGTTAAGGGCCCGTAATGACGTCGAAGGGCTCATAAAGGCGTTGGATGATACGTCGGCTGAAGTCCGGATAAAGGCGGCTTATGCGCGCGGCAGCGACGGCACCATGCATCATCTATGGTTTAGCGCTGGGTGGCACAGCTGGGAATCCCTCGGCGGGCAGCTTGCCTCCGGTACAGGACCCAACGGTCAGCTCATGGGCCCCCGGTCGTCTCGACGTCTTTACAACCGGTACGGACACCGCCCTGCATCATCTATGGTTTAGCGCTGGGTGGCACAGCTGGGAATCCCTCGGCGGCTCCCTGACCTCTTCACCCGCCGCCGTCTCATGGGACGCTGGACGAATCGACGTCTTTGCGCGCGGCAGCGACGGCTCCCTGGCTCATCTATGGTTTAGCGGTGGGTGGCACAGCTGGGAATCCCTCGGTGGGTACTGACCTCGTAACCCACGGCGACGTCACCGGCTCCGGCAAGACGAGGTCTTTGTACGCGGCACGGTCCTTCACCACAGTTGATACTAGGGCGACTTAGCTATGGATGCTTACGAGTTTGAACCTGATCGATCTTGACGCGCCTGCCGGCAAACCCTCTTTTTTCAAATGATACTTCCAAACGGTGACATTCGGAATTGATGCGGCCCATAAACGCAGCAACTAACGTCGATAACGCGTCGAAAAAGTATCGCGACAGCGGCCAATTGTTTGCCCCATTGTGTCAAAAATAGCGCACAAGTTGCAGCTATACGATATCGCTTAAACCGTTAGCCGCCCGTAAAGATATCAAGATCGATTGCGTTTCCCATCGCAACATATCCTGCGGCGTTCGGGTGTATGCCGTCAGACATGACGAGCGCCGGATTTGAATGTCCGGGATTCTGCAGGTTGTCTATGACCGAATAAAAATCGATGAGCGGGTATCCCTTCACAACGGCGTATTCGGTTATCCACGCGTTCAAAATATCCCGATCCGCGAGGTGGTAACTATCAGGTGGGACGGTACACAGGACAGGCACGGCGCCGTAGGATTCTACTTGAGTGCACATCGCTACTATATTTTCCTGTATCCCTGCTAGCGGTACTGCACCATTCGCGAGGTCATTAGTCCCGCCTAGGATAATGACGAAATGCGGGGCTAACTGAAGGGTTGCGTTCATACGCGCGAGCATATCAGCCGTTTTAGCCCCGCCAACGCCTTGATTGACTACCGTCCAATTCCCGTCGAGCCGTGTTTTGAGATGATATGGCCAGTTATTGGGGTTAGCTAAGCCTTCTGTGATTGAATCCCCCACGCAAACGATAAGGTGCTCATGGAGCGGGTGCGATGGGGCGGTCACTTGGGATGTGGCGGTGTTAGCGCTGCTCGCGAAGCTCAATGTGCCTAGGCTTGGGAACCCCCCACTACCGCCGGACGATAACCCCCAACCGCCACCGGATGATAACCCCCAACCGCCGCCGGCCGGTAAACCCCAGTCTTTAGGACCGGGAAAACCAAAGCCAAGCACGTTAACTACCAATATGACGATTGCGATAATCGATATCAGCTTCTGCTTCATAAACAAATTCGCAAACGAGAGCCATACAACTTAAGCATTACTATTTTCAATTTAAGGCGGCGTTGAATGGGCGCGCTTCAAGCATTAGCTGCCTGGCACGTTCAGGATGTTATATGAAGTACTGAAAGGATGTGGATTTGCACGTTGATGGATGTTGAGGGATTTCGTTGCGGATATCCTCATAACGGCTCACACAACGTAACGAAGGAGTGTGAACACGGACACGAGAACGATCACTGTGCCCCCACAGCACTGCGTCATGCTTCCGTCTCATGCTGTTGGCAATGAGCGTGATTAGGTCGCATTTTGTCCGTTGAGACGTCCAAAAATCTTGGATATGGCTGCTAGAAAGAGCGGTAGGATAAATTCATCTATTAAAATAAAAAATTTAATTATAATTAGTAGCATAACATAGGACAACCGCAGCCGCAAGAACGAACCTAGCGAAGCACCAAAGGTGCTAGAGACGGCACTGCTATCTGCCAGAGTGCTCATTAGAGGGTGCCGGAACATACCCGTTTCATAGCGATGGTCTCTCTTATCACGTCATAATCGCGGAGATCAAAGCGGAACGCTTAATGCGCCCTAACGCACTACACGCGAGGGGAGTTTCCGTGACGCGAAGCTTGGTCGGCACTCTTATTGGGATCATACTCGGCCTCGTGGTAGGCGTCGTGCTAGGTGCTATTCTCGGCGGGTTGTTCGAGCTCATTCTTTACTTTATAGTGACCGTGGTCCTGAGCTGGATCGCGAGCGCCGTCGGCTCGTGGATATTCGGCGCCTTGGCAGGACTGTGGTTCGGCGGGATCATTGGCGGGGTCTTGGGCGCGTTCATCGGCCTGATAACGCACCTCCGGAACTGGGGCGCGGCGTTTCACACGGCATTTTTTAGCGTCCTTGGGGCTGTCGCAGCGTGGATTGCGTTTACTCGGTACGGCGTCACCTTCGGCGGCACGCTAGGGATCGCTGATGGCGCTCACATCGGCGCGGTCGTTGGGATCATCGCCGGCTTCGTCGCTGGGGCACTTGCAGGATGAGAAGAAGAATGCGCGCGATCTTGAGCGCCGTGGGCACTGCAGTGGGCACGGCGATATTCGGCACATACTTCTTTGTTTACCTCACCTCATCGACAAGCATCGCAGTTGGACTCGTATTGGGACTGCTGATCGGGATTTTCTCAGGCTACAACGCAGTGGCGCGAGGCAGGTAGTGGAGCTAGGGCACACTCATCGATATCGTTGGCATTCGTCTAACGACCCGGGTATCGTTTTTCGGTCTGTCATTTTCTAAACTGCAATCGTGAGCCGTTTTGCGTTCTGCAGGTTATAGGCCTTGAGCGTCCCATCCTCTCGAGCTCGGGAGAAACGGCAAGTATTTACAAAGCCGACCTAGACAGCGTTTCTGGATTTTTTGTCGTGCCTAAAGTAGATAAATTAGCGAATTTAGAGAAACGTATTGAAAATGGAGGTTATGTAAATCCACCGACGCATGAAGCTCCAATCGCCCAAAACCCTGAGTAGGCACTAGCAAACCTTGAACTCATTTTTGCGAACGTCAGAGATATTGTCGCGGAGTTTAACCACGTGGATGTCCGTGCGCTACCGAAGAAAAACTCGAATACTCTCGAAGTCGCAGAGCAAATACTCAGCGCTGATGAGTGGAGCGCACTGAAATCGCAACTGAGGCTGCCGTAAGGTCTAATGCCCGCCGCCTTAACAGCACGACGGCTGCGCCAATGAGCAGGAAATTGCCCCGCCTACAGTGCCTTATCCTGAGGTTGTAGGCTAACCGCTCTTGCGTAATCCAATCTCTTCTCATAACTGAGTAGGGTGACTTCTCAACGCAGGGCTCAACGCGGCCTCTCATGTTCTGTAGATTATGCGGGATTAAGGGATTAATCTAGTGACTATGAGAGAATACCCATTGGGTTATATCGAAGGTGAGAAACATAGGCCGGGTTAGAAGGAAGGTTTTGAAAGCTATTAAATAAAATTCAAAAAATACATTTTTGAGAGACATCACCTCTGTTTTACCTAAGTGAGGTTGAATCGTGAGCATCATATCCGATTTAGTTGATAATAAGATTCGTACGGAAGAAGCGGCTTCAAAAGCAATCAAAGATGGTGAGATACTCTCGGAATTATTAGAAGGAATTTTATCGAAAAAGGATGAGATCCGGTTCAATAGTCACCAAGTTTTGTTGAATATCTCCGAACATAATCCAGAAATACTATATCCCCAATGGGATTACCTGGAACATCTGTTAAAAAGCGACAACCAGTTTAGTCGCTCTATTGCCATCAACCTAATAGCCAATCTGGTCAAGGTCGATAAAGAAAATAAATTTGAAGCCTGTTTCGACCTGTACTTCGATAATATCGCTGGCAAAAAGACGATGGTAGCGGGACAGGCGACTTTGAATGCGGGCAAGATAGCCAAAGCCAAACCAAATCTTCAAGCGAAGATAACCAATACTCTTTTGAACGTTGACCAGATTCATCAAGGCAAACAGACCGAATTGATGAAAGCTTACGCTATTGCAGCGCTCAATGATTACTTTGATGAAATTGCTGATAAAGAAAAAATCTTAGATTTTGTGAAAGCACAGTTGGCAAGCGATAGCCTAAAAACGGGAAAGGCAGCGAAGGTTTTTTTTAGAGAACCGGCTGCCAAATAATCACAGGATATCCACTGCTTGAGCACGTTTAAGATGTATATTTGAAATATTGGTCAGGTGCATCTTTTAAACTTGAAATGATTGCGAAATGAGAGAAAGCCGCATTGCTTACAAACCCATCGGCATCATCCATAGCGAGCATACTATTGCAGAGGAAACACCAATCCAACCGGCCTATGCGAAGGGCTGCCGTGGGAGGGCAGAGATATTTCCCGAATATGAAGAAGGCCTGCGCGACCTCGATGGCTTTTCGCATGTTTATCTGATTTACCATTTCCATTTGTCTGAATCTGTAAAACTTATCGTGAAGCCCTTTCTTCAAGATGTGGAACGCGGCGTTTTTGCCACGCGGGCGCGCAGCCGCCCCAACGCGATCGGTCTAAGCATCGTGGAACTGGTTAGCCGCGAAAAGAATGTCCTTTACCTCGATGGTGTCGATATCCTTGACGGTACGCCGCTTCTTGATATTAAACCTTACATAGTGAGGTTCGACTGCGTACAAACCCTCCGTAATGGCTGGCAAGATGAGGTCGACGAGGAAACGGCCAGAAAGCGGGGGAAACGCGGCTATCGCGGCTGACCCGACTTCTGGGCGTATGAGTTGTTGCCGAAAACGATCTTATTATCACTTTTTGTCAGGTAGCATCGCACCTAACCCTATTCGCGGCCACTTTGTGATATCTTCTGTTGGCGGCCGCACCACGAGCCTAAGTTCGGCAGCGATCTGCTCGCGCGTTTCGCCCTGTAACTGTAGAGCGTCAAGCGCCTCGTCGGTTGCGGCATAAAATGCCTGCCGCAGTTCAACCGAATCAATGTGGTCGACGTCGATGCTGCCAAGCGGTGTTTTTTCGGTCACTATCTCGCCTGATGGATCGCGATACTCGCGTATTAATGTGGCTTGAAGATACCACTCACCGCGGACTTGACGCAGCTCTGACGGGATGGGCTTGTATTCGCTACTGATCGAGTACCAACTAGATTTAGTGTCGTCAGTCACGTTCTTTGCCTACGTAGGGGACTATTTTTCGCCTTTAACTTCCTTGCCCTTGTAATACTCCTCCTTTTTCTCTTCTTTAGAGTCAATCGAGACTCACCTTATCGTGTCGTTGGACGCAAACGTATCAAAAACCTCTACGCATTTTTCGGCGGCAAAGCACGCTCGATATCGATTTTTCGTCACCTGCGCGCGCAATCATGCGAGAAACGCTTACCGTATAGATAGGCTCTCACGGCGGATTTGAGCGTACACGCGGGCAGCGTTTTAAAGACTGACTGCGTAGCACCCCCAAGAAGAAGAACCCGCTAAGAAAGAAGAGGCTTCGGTTAAGCGGCTGCGACCGAGGCGGTAGAACACAGAAAGGCGATCAAGCGGAAGTCTGATCGCTCGATCTTAGCCATTTTTTTGCCATTTAAACATCGCAGCACCGTTTTTACGGTCACGTGTGTCCGAAGCTTTTATATAGTTCTGTAACACGTTTTTCGTTAAAGAACGTTTTGCGTCAAAAAACGTTTTTCCGAGGCAACCTATGCGCGCGCACAATATCGTTTCAATTTGTGTAGTCACCCTCCTCATTACTGTATTATTTACCGGTGTTACAACCATGTCCGTGGCAGCACAGCCGACCCCCACCATATATTACGTCCCCCAGGCAGGATCAACGTGGGTCAATTGCGGGACGGCAGGAGCCAGCTATAACGCATACGTTAGCACCCCTAGCTTATTTCAAACCCAATCAAACGGGCACCCCTACTGGGGTAACACAGGGCAAAATGATTTTATCTACATCCCCGCCGGCAGTGCAACAAACAACCAGAACGTAGCGTCGTGGGAGATAGGTTTTCGTTTCTCCGGATTAGCGTCAAGCAACATCCAGAAAATTTGGGACAAAGCGTACGGCGGTTTCTCTATTTACGTTGATACTCAATACGGCGGTAGTAGAAGCTACCTTACCATCTACCGCGCCACGACAGGTGGTAGCGGCGCACGGTGGTACATACCAACTGATACCGTACTCCGCGTAGGTCACAATTATTACATTCAAATTGCATGGGACTCAAGCGCAGGTCCTGGAAAAGAACCATATCCGACCATCTGGATCGGTGAGGACGGAAACGCGCCGGTGCTGCAAACGCACTGGGACGAGACCGGAGGCGCTCTTGGTGGATCTGGAGCATGGTACAACGACGCAGTCGGTTCTGCGAACCTGGGAAATACGGCTCCAGACGGGAGCAGCATCACATCAGTCAAGACCGCCTGGCTCAACGGCGGCTTCTTTGTATACCGGCAATACAATTGGATCATTGATTTTAGCAGCGGTGGGAGCTGGAACACCGACAAACTGGCGTTGGTAACCGCGACGCCAACCACTACCCCATCACCTACGGTAACGCCGACTGCAACACCGGCACCTACGGTGACGCCCACGACAACGGTAAAAGCTACCACAACGCCAAAAGCTACGACAACGGTAAAACAGGCGGCGCCAACAGCTACGACAACGGTAAAAGCTACCACAACGCCAA
>JACTTZ010000009.1 GCA_015660915.1 Methanomicrobia archaeon
AATGCGACGGCCTTTGACCTGTTCGGCTACACGAAAGAAGAGATCGAAGCGGGGATGTCTATTTTTCAAATGATCACAGATCCCGACCAAGAGCGAGCACGCGCGGTGTTTCATCGGAGGGTGGGTGGGGAAGATGTCGGCCGGATTGAATACACCGGACTGCGGAAGGACGGCAGCACGTTCCCTATTGTCATCCGTGCTGTACTAATGAGGCGAGACGGTGCAGTCATCGGGGTACGTGGTGTCATACTTGATGTCACCGAGCGAAAGCGGGCAGAAGAGAAAGTAAAAGAACGAACTCACACGATCGAGACACTCAACCGTATCATGACTGAGGGAAACAAAGCCACTGATGTGCAGTCATTTGCTAAAACCGTGACAGATTTGGCCCTCGAACTACTGCACTTCGATGTCGGAACGATCCATCTAATCGACTATGACGCTCGCTGTGCGAACCTGTGCTACGTCACCGGCCTTCCCGATATCGCTGTTGAGGCTATTAAATGCATTCCCCTTGACAAAGCGCTTTACGCTCGTGTTCTGGTTGAGGGGAGACTTCTTTTTGTCGACGGTCACGAGGCGTCGCGCGTGCCTCATGCCGCTGAACTGGGACTCAAGTCTCTCGCTGTGGTGCCGCTGTATCGCTATGATAAGCGTATAGGGGTGCTCACCGTTGGGAGTTTTAAACGCCATACCTCCTCTCAAGCCGAGCAAGAGCTGCTTATCGCCATCGGTAACGAGGCAGGGGTGGTAATCGCTAAGCTACAGGCAGATGAGTTGATCAGGACAACGCTCAAGGAGCGGGAGACCCTCCTCAAGGAGATTCACCACCGCGTTAAGAACAACATGCAGGTTATATCGAGCCTGCTCAGCCTGCAAGCGGCTCAGGCTACTGAGCCAGAAACGATCGACATGTTCAGCGAGAGCCAGAGGCGGATCAGATCGATGGCGCTCATTCACGAGAAGCTGTACCGCTCGGGCTCGTTAGCAGAGATCGACTTCGGTGATTACGTCGAGAGCTTGGTTGGCGAGCTCCTGCGGATGTACAACGTCCCTCTAGGAGCAATCACGACCACTGTTGAGATCGAGAACGTCCAGCTCGGCGTGGACGCCGCCACGGACGGACGGACGGGTGGCGTCACCGTCGCCCTAAAGCGTGAGAACGAGGCGTATACGTTGACCGTTGCGGATGACGGCGTGGGATTCCCACCTGATGTGGACTTTCGGGCGACCGACTCATTGGGTATGCAGCTCGTTGTCACGTTGGTCAATCAGCTCGAGGGCACCATTGAACTGAACAGAGAGAACGGAACGGCTTTTGTCATTTCATTTCACGTTGACTAGTGCGTCAAAAACGACGTGGAATCCTTCCAGAACTGCACATCGTAGACGTGCTCAGGAAAACCTCCGCAATGTGATTGATAAATGCTCATCTTTTGAAATCGCCTTCGCCGGGATTAGAGAGCGCCACTACCACCATAACGATGCCGCTTATCCTTTCACCGGCGGCCATCGGGGGTACTTTATTCTTGTGTGCGCAGTGTCCCTGCTCGTCTCTTGTCTATTGGCCAGGAGAACCACCGCCGTCAAACCGTCAGAGAACCTGCACAGCTTGTAGAAAGAGAGAGTGAAGTGATACCGCAGTCTCAAGATGGAGCCGAGCGGCAATTACGGTCACGCCTTATGAAGTGCTCTGTCGCACCACCGTGCCGTGAAAACTAAACCAGTATTTCAACGAGCTTTACGGCATCCCGGACAAACGCCGGACACCGTGCCATCACGACCTTGTTCTTCTTCACCTCAGCAACCTGTTGCGGGTCTGACAGGTCATATCCAAGCAGTCCCGTGCAGTCTACCGAGCCATTGCGCTTTTTGAATTCCCTGAGAAATTCGCGGACGACCGCATAGGTTTTTTCTTTTGCCACGATGTCATCTGCCCTTATCCTCCCGTATCGCAGCCCGATCACCATGATCGCACCGGAGACCGCCCCGCAGGTATCATCCGTGTAGGCGATCCCGGCACCAAATCCCTGCGAGATCCGAAGTGCCATGTCCCGATCGAGCCCGAAGTCCTGTGCAAAGACCGAAAGCAAAGCCTGTGAACAGGTGAAGCCCTGCTGAAAAAGAGCGACCGCATCTTCTGCTTTTGCCATATCCAGCAATCACGCGGGAACGGTAATAATCTTAGTGCTCCATAGTGTCAAAACAAAAAATTAGGCCGTTGAATGCTTCAGATTGAGTGAGGGGGGCTTTTTTCCACAAACGTCTCGAAATCCGTCTCTTAAAATTTCCCTTGCACTTTCCAGATTTGCTTGTCGGCGTTTGGCATAGTGCACTTCCGCAGTCCCCTCCGCTAGCGATTATCCTTACAAACGTGGCCTGTGTTATTACGCGCAACGACTTCGACGCAATCGTTGTTCATAATCTGAAGCAGGGCGTCCATCCTTGATTATCCCAAGCGGAGAGAGCGATGAAAATGATCAAGTGCCGCAGGCCACCGCCGAAGCCACAATCGCACGGGATCCAACGCGCTAGCTTGAACTAAGCAAGAAACCCCCGATGCCAAGCGCCCACAGGACGATGGGAAGGCAACCAACCGTTCCATGCCGCTGAAGCCCAGGCCGTGCATGTGCTTGCGGGTGAGCGACATCAAGGCGGCAAGTGAGACGATGCCGAGCGCCGCTGAGTAGTACGCGAGTGGGACGCCCTCGTGGGAAACGGCAGAGATCGCTGACAGTGCCCCGAACAGGAATGCG
Source organism: Methanomicrobia archaeon (assembly GCA_015660915.1). GTDB lineage: Archaea > Halobacteriota > Bog-38 > Methanoflorentales > Methanoflorentaceae > Methanoflorens. The sequence goes on from JACTTZ010000009.1 coordinate 2,757, forward strand.
ACGAGCGCACAGCGGAGATAGAGTCTTCCGGTCGTCTCGGGGAATACCCCCACTCCTACGGCGTCGATACCGGCGAGCACGATGAAGAGCGTTTGCACGACGCCAAAAAAGCCCCGGCCGATGAGTGCTCCGCACACGATCGCGGTGCCGAAGACGATAATTGACGCGTTAAAAAGGCGCGCGGTGCGTCAGACATCTAAGTCGCTTATAGCATTCTTACCGACGTTGTACCCGGGGTAACGCGCCTCTGCGATAACCATCGCGATGACGAACTGCGCTGCGCCGAGGAAGAAAAGGGAGCCAACGAGGGGCTGATTCGCCGTTAACATCGCGCCGCCTCCAGCGGTGAGGTGGCTCAATAATGCCGTTTCGGCCTATTTATAGCTTTTGAGCGTTGCGGGCGATCATCGAGACTTCGCCCGTCACTCGTTTGCGTATATCGCCGTTATGGTGTGATTTTGAGCCTCGTAGGAATCTTCTCTGCGCTGAAGCGGGCGCCAGACGTTGAGCTTTCGGAGCAAGCAGGGCCGCAACTTCCAGCACGACAAGATGAGAAACTCGCACAGCTTCTTCCTTCGCTGAATCGTGGTTGCAGAACGAAAGGGAATTCCCCCATCTCAGTCGCAGTAGCTCGCTCATTGTCTCCAAAACATGTGGCTAGAAGCGACGGCGCTCGGCCTCGGTTTCCAACTCGTGTCAGTCACCGCACAACTGGACAATAGCAAAGAATTCTGTAGCACTATTGGCATTCCTCCAGGAGAATTCGAACTAAATGGCTGCGCTATAGGGTACCCGAAAGACGTGCCTTCGCCCCGTTCACTGCCATGAGTCGACGATATCACAACGTGGATTGAGTAGTGCCTGCACGCTTTCAGAAAAGGCGGGCACGTTCGAAAGGCCGCTATTCGCTATCCCTCAGTGTAGTTGCGGGTTTAGGTGTAGTTTTGTTGGTGCTGTCACAAAGGGTGCGTGACTCGCCGAGAGCTGCGATCACTTCCTAGGATTGTCCACTTTACTTTCTGCGTGCTCATGCAAAGCTTAACTCTAAGTTGAACGAAACAATCTCTTGCCATGAAACAAGCGTTTGACGGCGTGGTGTACGACACCGATACTGCCGTCCTTCTTGCGCGAAACGAGCACCAGTTCTGCATTGAAGCGCTGAAAACAGGGCGCAACAACGTCGACCTTTTGCGCACCGCTGATGGACGCTATTTCAAGTACGAAAAAACGGTCTCGTTTTTCGGTGACGATGACGAAAGCGACCCGGAACTCACGCCGCTAAGCGCAGAGGAGGCGGTGATGTTGTACAACAAACTCACTGACCGAAGGCTCGCATTCGAAGATGCCTTTCCCGACATCGAGTACGATGAAGCATGAGCCGAGACCTCGGGCAGAGCATCGGTGGTGCGACTGCAGCCTTTCAACGCCATCCGACCTTCAAGAGAGACGCGCACGCTCCTGCGGCTTGTATCTTCGGCAACACCCGAGAGCGAACAGCCATCGCTGTCCCGGGCATTTCGCGAGCATGGAGCCCCGAAGCTGCTCCGGGCTGTAAAAGCGCTCATCGATCTGCTCATCGATCTCCTCTTCAGTATCGTATCGGATGCCGTAGAGACGGTCATCGTCGCGCAGTTCAAGCCCGTCAAATCGCTGCTGGAGATGGGGGATAACGACCTCGTCGCGCCACTCAGCAGCTCGATTGTCACCATTGCCGTTCCCGTTGCCGTTCCCGTTGCCGTTGCCGTTTTCAGCGCGCCACTGCTCGTATCGTGTTCCGTCAACTTCCCAGCACGTTGCGTCAATGACGCACCGTTGCACAAAGAGCGGAATCTCGTCGTTTTCTATGCGCCTGTTTATACGCAGCGCGGAGGCTGCACCCGCGTACAGGGGTTCGTCGGTTTTTGAGCAGTCAACATTTGTCGCCATAACGTTCACCTCTGATCGTGCGTGCGCACAAAAATGCTATAAGGCCGCGTGAGGCAGGAATTGCGTGTAAACGCGTGACACAGCGTTTGTGTCACAGCTTGGCGGGGGTGGGTTTAGTAAACGCACAACGACGAGGCGAACCTCGTTTGCGCAAACACTTCTTACAAAGGAAACCAAGAGCCGACTGCACTTCAACTCGGCTTTCGAAATTTCGCGCTGTACCGTGACAGCAGACGTAGGGTCGGAATGCACGCAAAAAAAGGCAGCTAATATAATTCTACTAGTCAACTCTTCTTACACAAGACAAGGAAGCTATGGGTAGCCGCTATGCGCAGTAACGGCGCACGGCGAGACTACTAGCTGTTGTCTCAAAAAATAAAAAAAGTGACGCCCAACGCCTTGCGTTGAACGTCAGAACTCTACGATTTAGGCGATTAACGTATGCTTTGCTGTCACTCAAGTTCAAGCTTAATGCCGCCAATTCTAGGCGCCAACCAGTTGTAAATCAGTGCTATAATTGCTGTTATGATGTAGCCGCCAATAAAGCCGCCAATAACGCCTCCGATAATGGCGCTAGCCGCACCGACCGCTCCTGCAAGACCTCCGTAAGTGGAGAGCCCAACTCCGATGCCAATAGCTGCTATGATCCCAAAAATGAGCCCTAAAACGGCTTCGATTGCGGCACCCATCAAGGCGACCGCCCCAACCGGAATCTTTGTGATCGTTTTTATGTCTCCCATTTTATCACCTCCCGTTGTGTCTATTCGTTCTACGTTAAGAAGTAGCGCTATATATCGATTTAGATTTAATGCGCGTTTTATCGGAATCTAAGTCTATTTTCCGGCAAACTCAGCGAAACAGCTACGAGCCGACTCCAAAATTTGTTCTTGTCGCAGCAACGATGATGTCCAGAGCATCTTAGTCGAGCGTAACGCCAGACAATTCTTGGCAGACACGCAACTTCTTGACGTATTCTGACGAGTGCCGCGACCGAAACAAACAGAAAAAAATCGCAAGGCGTTTAACGGGGTGGCATCTACAAATAAAACAGCATTTCGCGTCGGGCGCACACCCAAAGTCCACGGGCGACGCAAACGACGTAAAACCTTTAGGTTCACAAACGAGGACGGAACACGGGCCCGTTAGCCGTAAGAGAAGACGGTTTTTCGAGGCAGGCCATTTCACGGGCCCGGCTCCCTTTAATCTCAACATGATCAAGCTCTACACGATCGTGTTTAACGTTTTCGCTCGCATTTTGCGCTTTTTTTTAAAATCTGGACTCGAAATAAAGGTATTCAAGCCTGCCAAGATTTTTATTTTTGTAAACGAAAGACGCTGTGCGCATGTTCACAAGGCGATCTTAGGCTCGCCAACGCTCCATTAGAAACGATTTGCATCGCACGCCAGACAACCGCTTTAAGTAGTTTCGAGCTTAGTTGCGACTGTATTTTCGGGGTCACACCTCTACCCCTACGAAAAAAAGCGCGCTACGGGCTCCATTAAATCGGGAAGCGTTGTACTCACTATCAGACAAACAAACGTGGGGTGGTGTTTTTTGATTTCGTTATCCAAGCATTCAGATGCGTTATCCCGTTTCGCTATGTGCCATAAAGTGCAGGGGAAACAGCGGAGACTATTGAGTGGAAAAACTGGCCCAACGTGTGATATGCTCGGGTGTTACTGATTCATACTACGGTGTGACTTAAGCAAGCGACAATATACAGTCCTCCTAAATTCGCCATCCCGCGTTGAATTGTGACGCACGCAGCGCTTTTCCCTGCTTGACTGCTCTGACGAAGTCCCGAGCGACCAATTTGGTGTGCAGCGGTTTAAAAACGAAAAGCACAAACAGCCCGCCTAGCATAAGCGCTGCAAAAACAACGTCTTCAAGCACTGGTTTGAGTTGTTATCACTATCAGCTTTCGAGTCATCGGTCGCGCGGACATACAGCCACCCAGTTCTTGCAGCTTTCCGTCTGTTTGAACTTTTCAAAAAAGCCGATAGGAACTTCTTTTTGCTGCGCCTCTACGCTGAACGCAGCTTCTTGTTGACGACAAATAGATAGACGCTTATCGCACACGCTATCGCTGCGCCTGTCGCAATTGCAGCAGAAACGCCGATAACCGCACTCAAAACGCCGAAGGGAAAACCGCCAAGCGGTCGTATTCCCATGATCACGAGCGTGTTAATGCTCATCACAAGGCCTACCATGCTGCGTGGCGCGTTCAGCAGGAGGAGCGTGATTGATAGGGCTGATGACACGGCTTGCGCTGCACCTCGTCAACGCTGTCTCGCAAAAATCACTTCACCAATCTGTCTCCTCGCCTCGTCGAGGATGTTCTCGATCTGTTGTGTCTTCTCGTCATCGAGATACGAGTAATTGGTAAAGATCGTGCGCGCGATTTCCCCGATGCGCCTACCGACGCCAGGAAGCGAGCTCCACCGTGGCTGAGCCGCCCTCGTACTCAATCGCTCAACCATTTCGCGGTGTTTCTCCAAGAAGTATCGCCCATCTTCAGTGATAGCGTAAATCTTCTTGTGGTCTTCCTCATTCATAGTCACGCAACCCTGATCCTCAAGCATCTGCAGCGTCGGATAGATCACACCTGCGCTCGGGGCGTGGCCACTCTTTTCCTCAATGGCTCTGATAATGCCGTAACCGTGGAGTGGTTGGTTTTGGAGCGTCATGAGCACGAAAAACTTGATGTTGCCGCGCTCCATTTTGAGGGGCCCGAATTGCGCCATGCCTAGAAACTGATCGTGCGCCCATTCTTTCCATATTCGTCTCGGCACTGGAAACCTCGCCTTGTTACAATATATCTGAAGCTATGCTTTTTGATATATAAGAGTTTAGGGACGGTGCAAAACCGCCGCGCGGCAGCCTCGGCGGTGGCAAACAGTCAAATGCCACGAACGGCATAAAGAGTCCACTGAGAGCTACCTATGCACATTCATGCATTTGCTGCGCTAGAGCCCGGAGCGGCGCTACACCCTTTTGATTATGAGCTTGGAGCACCAGGTCCTCATGACGTCGACATCGAAGTGACTCACTGTGGGGTCTGCCACAGCGACGTCCACCTGATCGACAATGACTGGAGCATCTCGCGCTATCCACTCGTGCCGGGACACGAGATCGTCGGCACAGTGGCAGCAACTGGCACAGAGGTTGAGCAGCTCAGCATAGGCCAACGAGTCGGTGTCGGATGGCAATCGGGCAGCTGCTTGCGCTGTGAGTGGTGTCTGAACGGCTACGAGAACCTGTGCCGAAACAAGGTGCTCACATGTGTTAAGAGGCACGGCGGGTTCGCTGATTTCGTTCGCACCGACAGCCGTTTTGCCTTCGCGATTCCAGATTCGATCGATTCGGCGGGTGCGGCACCGCTTCTGTGCGCGGGGGTGACCGTGTATTCGCCAATGCGGCGCTTTGGCCTGCGCCCGCATCATCGCGTAGGCATCGTCGGCATCGGCGGACTCGGGCATCTCGCTTTGCAATTTGCGCACGCCATGGGATGCGAAGTGACCGCTTTTTCAACGAACCCTGAAAAGAAAGACGACGCATATACTTTTGGTGCGGATCACTTTGTAGACAGCCGCGACGCGAAGGAAATGCAAGCGACTGCGCGGACACTCGACTACATAATATCGACGGCCACCGTCGCGCTCCCGTGGTCCGCGTATATGGAGGCGCTGCGACCCAACGGAGAGTTGACAATCGTCAGTCGATTGAGCTCTCACGGCGACAAAGGCAGCATAGGCGTCCTCGCACCTATTCTCGTTGCCGGTCAGAAATCGATCAGCGGAAGCGTAACAGGAGGCAGGGACGTGATGCGAGAGATGCTCGCATTCGCCGCGCGTCATCACATTGCGGCAAGAGCCGAGGTGTTCTCCTGCGAGGACTTGAACGGGGCTGTGCAGCGAGTCCGCAACAACGAAGCACGCTATCGAGTCGTGCTGCAAACGTAACCACGCTTCGCGCGCGTGGAGACTGATGGTACCGAGGGCGAAACATGAGACTTGACCATACGGCCGCATTGGTAATGTCGTGGGCGGCCCCTCTGTACAAAGACGGGCCGAGCGCGGCATTTGTGGGTCAGCTCGACCTCTCGGACGGGGAGGAACTGCTGGCGCGTTGTCACGACATATGCCCGTGGTACGGCGAAGTAATTCGCAACCGGAAGCACTTTGTAAAATGTCTGATCGAAGATGAGCTGACGTCTCGAACTGTGCCTTGTCAAGTTGTGATACCCGCTGCTGGAAGCTCCCCGCTTGCGCTCGAACTACTACTCAATCAGCGCCTCCGCGTCAAGAGAGTCATTGAAGTCGATATCGCGGGCATGGCCGAGAAGCGTCAGCTGTATTCCGAGGTGGCGCCCGATTTAGCTGATCGCATTGCCTGTATCACCGCAGACATCACCGCGGGAGAGTTCTCAATCGAAATGCTCAAAGCAGAAGGCGAATACGAGTCCAATTCGCCCACTATCGTGCTCTTTGAGGGTATAAGCTACTACATAAAAGAAGAGTTCCTCCGTCGCGCCATAGGTTTGTTTCAATCTGAGCGGCAGCAGAATCTAGTCGTCGTCGAGTACCTGCTTCCCTGCTCCTTCATTAAAAAGGCGACGCAACCGATACCTTCAAAGATCTTCCGAACCATCGGAGACTACGCGGGCCTGTCGAACATTCGATGTTACAATCCTGATGAGGTGGAGCAATTCTTTGACAGCGTGCGCAGTTCTGAAGTACGGCACTTTTTTTTGACCGACATGGAGCGTTTGCGAAAAGGGAAACCACAGCGATTTGTAGAAGAGAGCGATGGATGGGTGGCGTGCTCTGTTGGAACAGTGTAACTAACTGAAAAGTGAAGACGGTGGGACGGTCTATGAATTACCAGTGGGACGCAGCAGACTACGAAAAAAACTCGTGCCCGCAGCAGCAGTGGGCGCGCGACGTTATTCGAACCCTGAAACTTACGGGTAACGAACGAATATTGGACATCGGCTGCGGGGATGGAAAGGTCACCGCTGAGCTTGCAGCACTCGTTCCAGAGGGTTCGGTCCTCGGTATCGACTCGTCTGAAAGCATGGTTGAGTTTGCCCACCAGCGGTTCCCGCCAGGGCATTTCCCTAACCTGCAGTTTCGGTGGGGTGATGCGACCCACCTCGGTTATCGCCGCGAGTTCGACCTCGTCGTGTCGTTTGCGAGCTTGCACTGGGTAAGCGATCACCTCGCCGTACTCAGCGGAATCAAGCGGGGCCTCACGGCGGGCGGGTGCGCGGTGCTTCAGTTCGGCGGAAAAGGCAATGCTGCGTTGATTTCGGATGTCGCAAACGAGATCGCTACTCACCGACGCTGGAACGGCTATTTTGTTGGCTTCGCCTACCCGTGGTTCTTCTACAGTGTCGAAGAGTACAGTGGGTTTTTAAAGCACGTTGGCCTCTCCGCAAAACGCGTTCAGCTGATACCAAAGGATATGGTGCACGACGGGAAAGAAGGGCTTATGGGCTGGTTGCGCACGGTCTTCCTTCCCTACACAGCACGTCTTCCTGAAGCGTTGCGCGAGGATTTTGTCGGAGAGATGGCCAGTGCGTACCTCGAGAGGCATCCGCCGGATGAAAATGGAGGCGTCCACGTGCAAATGGTCCGGCTGGAAGTGGAAGCAACGCTTTGATCTGGCATATCGGGACGAAACAGCCGAAACAGCTGCGACAGAAACGAACGGACGCGTGTCTGTTGCAGCGAGCAGCGCTCCAGCAGCAGTACCATCATCGTTTCACTTTCTTTAGAACCTCGGCGCGCTCGTGTTTGTTGCAGCGCGGACATTTGAGGTACTTCCACGCACCTTCTTTGCCTACGCCTTGGGGACTAACGAAATTCGTCACAGGTGATATCTCGAATTGCTCTCCACACTGTGTACACCGATACGCGTACGTTTTCGTGTGCCAGCGGACCAGAAACGTGAGCACCACACCGACGAGGATGAACCACAGGATCGCCCCTATAATTCGGTTGATGGCAAAAAGAAAAATTGCAGCTGTTACGATAAGCAGCATGCCACAGGCAAAATAAAGCGCAGTTCGCTCCCATTCGGGCCCTTTTACTTCCTCATATGACATTTGTGCTCGCCACGCGCGTTAGCGGTTTGACGCCACGAATCCGGCGCCTATCATTTGACTAAACAATAGCGCCGTATCTACTGTGGCGCAGAAGCATAATATTACATTTGTCCTCCCGCCAAGTGCTGCGTCGCGCCCAAAGCAGTTGGCTTTGCGTGTCTGTCCCTCGATGCCATCGGTGCCGCAATTCTAACTCATATGAAGGCGGTACGCCTGGCTCACTGCGTAGATCGTCAAGATTGAGCGCTATTTCGGTTCCTATATATAGGGAGAAGCTAATTCTTTGGCTATGCGGACAAGAACGATCGCCGCCATCATAGGCGTCGTTATTATCGTTATTGCTGTTGCAGGTGCCGCTTTTTTTTTAACCCTCCAAGCTCCTCAAGTCCAAGGAGTGTCAGTGCGCTCAATCGATAACGTGTCACGTTCGGGTTTCAACCTAACGTTTTTGATCAAGCTGTACAACCCGAACATCGTTGGCGTGAAAGTCAATTCCGTGAATTACAACCTCGTACTCGTCGAGGGAAACCAAGTCTTGAGCACAGGCACAATTGATGGGATCCAAATTCCGGCGCAAGGGAGCGTCGAAATCCCGATACAATCAACCATAAACTTCGGACCTGCCATCAGCGCGGCGTTCCAAACTATCTTTACGAAAAGTGTGATGATGAACCTCAACGGAGTCGTCGCAGCGCATCCGCTTTTCATAGATGTCAACGTCTCCTTCAACCAGACGTTTGACGCGTACCCGTACATTAGCAACACGGTCAGCAAAGCCGTTTGAACTGGCTTGCAAGCAGCACACCAGCCTTTTTTGGGGAAAGAGGGACGCAATAGGAGGTTGCGTTGGGGAGCTACGTTATAGTCGAAGCACCGTTTCATCACGCGAAAAATCGCTAGGCTTGCATAACGTCTCCTCGTGCCACGTCTGTTACGTGTTTGCGGCGGATACCCGAGTGGTCGAGCTTCGCTCGTTAAAAAAACTGAAGACGCTGCGAGCGGTTGTCTTATCAATGGCAGGTACGGATTGGATCTCTTCCACACTCGCCTTTTTGAGCTGAGCCACAGATCCAAAACGTTTGAGGAGCTCGACTTTTCGTTGTTTGCCGACGCCCGGGATTTGATCAAGCGTGCTCTCTAAGAGCTTCCGCGAACGGAAGTTGCGGTGTCTCCTGATGGCCGTTCTGTGCGCCTCGTCACGAATGCGCATCAGCACATTGAGTGCAATCTGCGGCACCGCGACGGGCGCTGACCGACCAGGCACGTAAACGAGCTCTTCACGCTTTGCAAGGCCGGCAAGAGGGATCCTTAAGCCGAGCATCGTGAGGGCATCCCTGACGGCGCGCACCTGCCCCTTTCCGCCGTCAACCACGATGAAATCCGCGCGGCCCTCACGATCTCGGTAGCGCCTGCCGACAATCTCCTTGAGCATCGCATAATCGTCAATCGTAGCGACGCTTCTGATCTTGTAGGAGCGATACTCGCTAAATTGCGGTGCGCCGTCGATGAATACCGCCATCGCGCCCATGGCCTCGGCACCGGCGAGGTTCGACACGTCAAACGCCTCGATGCGGTAGGGGTACGAACGCAGTCGGAGGGCGTCTTTGAGCACGTACAACGCGTCGGCAGCGGTTGGCTTTTTAAGCATCGATTCGGCGTTCTTGTGAGCGAGCGCGACGAGCTTTGTCTTCAGTCCGGCGCGGGGAACGCTCACTTGCACGCGACTTCCTCTGATCTCAGTGAGGAGATTCTCAATGGCGTCCGCCTCCTCAATCGCATGCTCGAGAAGAATCCCCTTCGGAACGTAGGGACCCTCGAGGTGGAAGTAATGTTGTTTGACAAACGCGGTCATCAGTTCAGTCGGCTCAACGCCTTCAGTTCCCCGAAGCGCGTACGATTGCTGCCCTGTGACCCTCCCCCCGCGCACCATGAGTATGAGCGCGCATACCTGCGGACCTCTGCGGGCGATGGCAATGACGTCTTCGTCGCCGCGTCGCGGCTCCACGTACTGCTGCTCTCGGACGCTCTCGAGTGCGGCAATTCGATCGCGTAGCGTCGCTGCACGCTCGAAATCCATATCTGTCGCCGCGTCGCGCATTTCGCGCTTCAGCTCGTTGACAATGTCGTCTTGGCGCCCTTCGAGAAACCGCTGCACGCCCGTTACGAGCTGGGCATACGTGTCAGGATCCGTTTTCCCCGCACACGGGCCCACACACAGCCTGAGCTGATAGTTGAGGCACGGCCTGAGGACGCGCCGCAGGTCTTTGCTGCAACTGCGCAACGGGAACGCCTTACGCAGCACCTTCACGCTTTGGCGTGTGGCTTGTGCGCTTGTGTACGGGCCGAAATACGCTGACCCGTCATTTCGCACGGCACGCGTCACGGTGATGCTCGGGTACGCGTCGCTCGTGATCCGGATGTACGGGAAGCTGCCGTCGTCGGTGAGCCGCACGTTATATCGCGGCTTGTGAAGCTTGATGAGGTTGGACTCAAGGATGAGCGCCTCTTTTTCAGTGTTGGTGACGATCCACTCGATGTCGTCAACCCGCTCGACGAGTGCCATCGTTCGCGGCGCCACTGGCGTGGTGTGAAAATAGGTTCTGATTCGGTTCTTTAGGGAGATGGCCTTCCCGATGTAGATGATTTTCCCACCCGTGTCCTTCATCAGGTAGACGCCAGGACTGCTTGGTAAGTTTTCCAAGCGTTCGGTGACTGAAGATGATGGCATCGCTCTTAGTACCCGTTTAACACTCGTTTCAGGAACTCGCCCGTGTACGTGCCCGACCGGGCGATCATCTCGGGCGTTCCCTGCGCGATGACGTACCCCCCTTCGTCGCCTCCCTCGGGGCCCAGATCGATGATGTAATCGGCCGTCTTGATCACGTCGAGGTTATGTTCGATGACGAGCACCGAATTCCCCGCGTCGGTGAGCCTGCCGAGGACCGCGAGCAGTTTCTTGATGTCGTCAAAGTGCAGCCCCGTCGTTGGCTCGTCGAGGATGTAGAACGTCTTTCCCGTGCTCCGCCGACTGAGTTCCGTGGCCAGCTTGACGCGTTGTGCCTCCCCACCAGAGAGCGTCGTCGCGGGCTGCCCGAGCTTGATGTAGCCTAGGCCAACGTCGAACAGCGTCTGGAGTTTTTGCTTGATGCGCGGGATGTTCTCAAAGAAGTGCACGCCCTCTTCTACGGTCATATCGAGCACTTCAGCGATGTTCTTGCCCTTGTAACGGATTTCGAGCGTTTCGCGGTTGTAGCGCTTCCCCTCGCAGACCTCACAGGGAACGTAAACGTCGGGCAAAAAGTGCATCTCGATCTTTATGATTCCGTCACCCCTACACGCCTCACAGCGGCCGCCTTTCACGTTGAAGCTGAACCGGCCCGGGCGATAGCCTCGGACCTTGGCGTCGGGAAGCTGGGCGAAGAGGGCCCGGATGAAGTCGAACACCCCAGTGTACGTGGCGGGATTTGAGCGCGGCGTCCTCCCGATGGGCGACTGATCGATCGTAATCACCTTGTCGATGTGTTGGATGCCTAAAACGTCGTCGTGATCGCCGGGCTTTCCGTACGCGCGGTGCAGCTGTTGGGCGAGTTTGCGATGGAGAATATCGTTGATAAGAGTGCTTTTTCCTGAACCGGAGACTCCCGTGACACAGGTAAAGATCCCTAGCGGGATCTCCACGTCGATGTTCTTGAGGTTGTTATGACGCGCGCCGATAATGCGCAGAGCGTTGCCGTTCGTGGTACGCCGTCGTTGTGGCACCTCGATCCGTTTTACCCTGTTGAGGTACTGGCCCGTGATAGACTCAGGATCGCTCACGATGTCGCTCGGCGTCCCTGTTGCCACGATCGCTCCTCCGTGCTCTCCGGCGCCGGGCCCCATGTCGATAACGTAGTCTGCCGTGCGAATCATCTCCTCGTCGTGCTCAACCACGATGAGCGTGTTTCCGAGGTCCCGAAGGCTCTTCAACGTTCCGATGAGCCGTAAGTTGTCGCGTTGGTGGAGGCCAATGCTCGGCTCGTCAAGGATATAAAGGACACCGACGAGACCGGAACCGATTTGCGTCGCAAGCCGTATGCGCTGAGCCTCGCCCCCCGAAAGCGTCTCGCTCGCTCGATCGAGCGTCAGGTAGTTAAGGCCGACGTTTTGCATGAAGTTGAGTCGCTTCTTGACCTCTTTGATGACTTCAGCTGCAATGGTCATTTTCCCGTTCGTGAGACGCAAGTTATCAAAGAATGCGTAGGCGGCGTCGACTGACAAGGCCGACACGTCGGCTATCGAGCGATCGCTGACCGTAACAGCGAGGGCTTTCGGCTGGAGGCGTTTGCCGTTACAGGCGTCGCACGCGCGCAGCCGCATGTACTTCTCAATCTCTTCTCTAATGTACTCAGAGTCAGTCTCGCGATAGCGACGCGACAAGTTCTTTATCACTCCCTCAAACGGTCTGAGAGAGCGCAAGTGGCCGTGTCTGCCGACGTACTCAAACAGCATCTTCTGACTCCCCGAGCCGTACAGGATGAGGTGTTTCTGTTCGTCGGAGAGCTCTTCATAAGGCGTTTCAGGGTCGAACTGGAACTGTTTTGCGGCGCTTAAGAGGTACTGCGGGTAATAGTCACTCGTCGGCTTTCCCCAGGGCGCTATCGCGCGCCGTACGGGGAGGGACTTGTCGGGCACGACGAGATCTTCGTCGAGCGTCTTTTCAAACCCGAGACCGTGGCAGGCCGGACACGCTCCGTGCGGGCTATTAAACGAGAACATGCGCGGCTCGATTTCTCCCATGTTAATGCCGCACTCAGGACACGCGAAGTGCTCACTAAAGAGGAGCTCCTGAGTGCCGGCAACGTCGACGATGACGACGCCGTCACCGAGCACGAGGGCGGTCTCAAGCGAATCGGCGAGGCGTTGCTGTTCTTCGTGAGTGATAATAAGCCGGTCAACCACGACCTCGATCGAATGCCGCTTGTTCTTATCGAGATCGGTGGCTTCGTCGAGTTCGCGCACCTCGCCGTCGATGCGCGCCCGTGTGAACCCGTCGCTGAGCAGGAACTCCAGGATCTTCCGGTGCTCCCCTTTCTTATCCTTGACCACAGGGGCGAGTATCGTGATCCTCGTCTCGTTTGGCAGCCGTATCACCTGGTCGACGATCTCTTGCACGGTCTGCTGGGCGATCTCCTTGCCGCACTGGGGGCAGTGAGGGGTCCCCACGCGCGCGAACATAAGCCTCAGGTAGTCGAAGATCTCCGTGACCGTTCCCACGGTGGAACGGGGGTTCTTGCTCGTCGTTTTTTGGTCGATCGAGATCGCCGGGGACAGGCCGTCGATGTGCTCCACCTCTGGCTTCTTCATCTGACCGAGGAACTGACGGGCGTACGCCGACAGCGATTCCACGTACTTTCGCTGTCCTTCAGCATAGATCGTGTCAAATGCCAAAGAGGACTTGCCTGAACCACTGATTCCCGTTATGACGACAAACTTGTCGCGCGGGATCTCAACATCGATGTTCTTGAGGTTGTGCTCTTTTGCACCCTTTATACGAATGGATTCAGTCACGCTACGTCCCTTCTTCAAGCGATCGAATCATGTCACGAATGAGCGCTGCCCGCTCGAATTCCAATCCGCGCGCCGCTCGCTGCATCTCCGCCTGCAGTCCTGCGATCGTCTCTTCGAGCTCCTCTGGAGCGACGCTTAGAGCGGGTTCTTCTTCGGCTACCAGCTCCGGCCGGCGGCGCTCGACAAGCTCCTCGATCGGCTTGACCACGGTCTGCGGAGTGATTCCGTGGCGCTCGTTGTAAGCGAGCTGCAGCTCACGCCGACGATTGTTCTCCCCTATCGCGCGCTTCATAGAGTCGGTCGTGACGTCCGCGTACATGATAACACGACCGTTGACGTTTCGCGAGACACGGCCGATCGTCTGAATGAGCGACCGCTCCGAGCGCAAAAATCCCTCCTTGTCCGCATCGAGTATGGCCATGAGGGTGACCTCGGGCAGGTCGATGCCCTCCCGAAGGAGGTTGATGCCGACGAGAACGTCGAACGCGCCGCGTCGTAAGTCGTACAGGATGTCGACCCGATCGAGCGTGCTTATGTCGGAGTGGAGGTACTGCACCTTGATGCCAATCTCGCGAAGGTGCTCGGAAAGATCTTCAGCCATCCTCTTTGTCAATGTCGTCACCAGCACTCGCTCGCTTGATCGTTTTCGAAGTTCTGCGATGAGGTCGTCGACTTGATTCTCAGCAGGACGAACCTCCACCGCGGGGTCAACCAGCCCGGTAGGACGAATGATCTGCTCGACTACGTGCTCACACCGGGCCAACTCGTACGGTCCCGGGGTGGCTGACACGTAGATGACCTGATTGATTCGCTTCTCAAATTCGCTAAAGGTAAGGGGACGATTATCGTACGCCGAAGGGAGCCGAAACCCGTGCTCCACCAGGTTATACTTCCGGGAGCGGTCTCCGCCGTACATGCCGACAAGCTGGGGGATGGTGACGTGCGACTCGTCGATGACTAGGAGGTAGTCATCTGGGAAATAGTCGATGAGGGTCGTGGGCGCCTCCCCTGGAGAACGCCCGCTGAGGTGGCGGCTATAGTTCTCTATGCCGCTGCAATAGCCGACCTCGCCCAACATCTCAAGGTCGTATTTTGTGCGCTGCTCAAGTCGTTGGGCCTCGAGTAACTTATCCTGGCCCCGCAAGTACTCCAAACGCTCAGTGAGCTCACGCTTGATCGAATAAAGTGCCTCGTCGCGCCTTGCGCGGTTGGTGATGAAGTGCGTCGCCGGGTAGATCGGGAGAAAATCAAGCGCTGCCGTCTTTCTTCCGTTGACCGGATTAAACTCATACAGTCCCTCGATCTTATCGCCCCAAAGCGCGATGCGATACGCGGTGTTTCCATACGCGGGAAACACCTCGACGGTGTCGCCTCGCACGCGAAACTTTCCGCGGAAGAAGTCTACGTCATTACGCTCGTACTGCATGGAGGTGAGCTTGCGTAAGATCTCGCTTCGTTTAACGGTCTCGCTCACCTGTAAGGAGAGCACGGATTCCTGATAGTCATCAGGAGAGCCGATGCCGAATATGCACGAGACACTTGCCACGACAATGGTGTCACGCCGCGTGAGCAGCGACTTGGTAGCCGAATGTCGCAGTCGGTCAATCTCGTCGTTGATCTGCGATTCCTTTGCCACATAAACGTCGGTGTGCGGTATGTAGGCCTCCGGGCGATAGTAATCGTAGTAGCTCACGAAGTACTCAACCGCGTTCTGCGGGAAAAACTCCCTAAACTCCTTGTAGAGTTGGGCGGCCAACGTCTTGTTGTGCGCGATAACGAGTGTAGGCCTCTGTACATGCGCGATCACGTTCGCGACAGTGAACGTCTTTCCAGAGCCCGTGACCCCAAGGAGCGTCTGGTGTTTCTCGCCTCCGTTAATGCCGCTGACGAGCTCGGCGATTGCCTTAGGCTGATCTCCGGTCGGCTTGAACGAAGAACTTACGATGAACTTGGATTCAGACATTGTCGTACAGGATGTGAACCTAATTTAATATAAACTAAATTATTATTTAGAAGCAATATTAAGCGATAGGATAATACCACACGCTCTCGGTGCTATCATGTTTTTCCCGTCAACCGCATATAACCTTATCTTAAACGGATTGAAACTGCTTGCGCAGCTAAGGAAACCCTTATACGCAGTCACTACCATACATGTAGTAAGGAGAACGCACCATGTGTACCGTCGGCGGTCCGTTTGGAAATGAGGACATTAAACGACTTGAATCACAGCAATACGCCTGTAACGAATGCGGGTCAAAGTTCAAGGGCATCGGCAAGAACCCGATGTGTCCGTCATGCCAATCGGAAGACATAACAGAGCTTTAAGAGTAACACTTATCATCTGATCCTTGGTTAGCACTTTTTCTCATCGAGGACACATCAAGAGTGCGTAGCATGGAACAGCGCGTGCCGCTCGACGCCGGCGAGATCTTATTCGTACGCAGTGCCGATGGCGCGATCGGCGTCGTTAAGTCAGGATGCGCTCGGCAAATCTTCATAGAAACAGTAGATGATGAGATCGTCATGGCAGTGAGTGCCGAAGATCTTCTTGTCGCGTCGGGGTTTAGCAACGATAGCACCACCACGAAAGCAATTGTTTGTACGCTCTCACTCATCCGCGATGCTGGTTCGCCCCTCATCGTGCTCCCGAAAGACCATCCTGCATCATCACGGCTGAGAGTTGTTGCCTCTGTGGGAAAGCGCACGGTCTTGCGCTGCGATATTGAGAAGGGGACGCATCCAGAACAGGACGTCCTTTGTGGCCCTGCTGGACTGAGCGGACTCGAAATTGTTGCTGCCAAAGGGTCCGTAGTGCTTCGCGGCGGCGACTCGTTAACCGTTGAACGCAAGCCTTTTCGATAGTTTTGTGCAAACGGCGCTGGGGTTCGTTATGCAGCTCGAGTTAAGTGCACCCGTTGATTGTGTTGCTGATTTTACGTACAACTTTTACTGGCAGCATCGGGGTGCAAAGTTAGAGCCTGACGCACCGATTCCACATCAAGAGGGGAGCACGTACTCCTATCGCGACGTCGTTGACGCTTTAAAACGAAAAGAGGACGTCTATATTTGCGGAGACGTTGGTCACCGGCTTTGTTCAAGTTTCGGCGTTGATTTGCGTTTCTTTTCGGGCAGTGGAGGCAACATACCCGTGGGAAGCGTCATTGTTGACGGCAACGTTGACACCCGCATGGGAATCAGTATGGTCGCTGGAGCTGTGTACGTGGCTGGGGTCGCAAAGCAGCCGATCGGCAACGTCGTTGAGGTTGCGTCCGATCGAACGGGGTATAGGAAATATCGATCGATCACCGATGTCGCTTGCAACGGTCTCGGGGAAGACGCGCTTATCCCCCCTAACGTTCTTTCAAAAACACAACTTCAGCTGTTTGACGCGATCGTGCGCGATACAGTTGGCGCGCGGTGTACGTGCGACGCGCGTATCTGCATTGCCGGAGACGTTGACCTCAGCACCGGCATTCTCATGAAGCGCGGGACGATCATCGTAACGGGCAACGCAGGTATGAACTCAGGCGCTCTTTTGAGTGGGGGCACAGTGATCATACGCGGAAATACAGACGCGTTTGCCGGAATCGATATGAAGTCGGGTGTACTTGTCGTGGGCGGCACACCTCAAGGCTACCTTGGGGCTAACAAGCGAGGGGGCACGATCTACGCGCGTGGCGCGAAGGCGTTGCCGCCTGCTAAAGCCTTCGCTGTTACAGGCGATGACATTGCGCTTTTAGCCAAGCATCTTGACGTCGGTCAGCTCCAAGCAATGATGTTTAAGAAGTTTGTGTAGATCAGCGAGATTCTAGACGTCGTGCCCTCCAACGACGTGCAGCTTCGATCTATTGCCAGCAGTGATTCCTCATCAGCTTGTCAGGCTTTGTCCGGCGACTTCGTCGCAATCGTTCCAAAGCAAGATTAAAGAATGAGTGAGGTAATAAGGACGACCATGGATCGCGAACAATACCTTGCAGCGATAACAAAGGCGGCGCCGCGCATGGGACGTTACTTGAACCCCGACAAAGACATTGTAAACGCTTTGGTTGATGGGATACTTACGAACAAGGAGCGCTACGGATACCACAACTGTCCGTGTCGTATGGCGGCAAACGACAAGGAATGGGACAAGGACATTATCTGCCCGTGCGCGTACTGTGACCCAGATGTTGCAGAGTTCGGCGCATGTTACTGTGGATTATACGTAAGCGAGGAATGCGCTAAGGGTGCAAAAAAAGTCCCTGAGCACATCCCCGAAAGGCGCCCCACTGACAAGTGGCAGCGCTATTGAGCGCGTCACAACGACAGCTGCGGGCGACGGACTGGTTTGTGCGTCGCGTAGAGCTATTGTTAGGCTTGCGGTTAGAGACGAGATCCCGCACTACGCTGAGTGAGTCACGCGTTTGTCAAAAAAAGACGACAGGCAAAGCGGTGACGCAGCGGAGTGTTCGTGCGCCGACGGCTAAATCAACTTGAGGATACCGAGTTTAGGTTCGTAGCACTTCCCTTCATCCATCAGCTCCTGCACGGCCTCTTCAACGTCTTCTTCTTCCAGACCATGTGCTTCCAAAGTCTCTATGAGGCGGTCGTAGGGAACGCCCGAACCGCCGTCGAGCTCGTTCATGGTGAGAAGCACACGTTCCTTATTTCTCGCAAGCGCGTCCGTTGCGGGCGAGGCCTCCTGCGCCTGGGTCACCTCACCCGTTCGCTCGTGCTCAGGCTCGTTTATTTGGATCGTCGAACCCTCAGTTATGCTACGCGCGGCCGGCCCCTCGTTTGCGGGTGTGAACCCGCGGGGTTCGACAACCGCATCGATGGCAGACGCGATGACCGGGGCCAAATCGGCTATTACGTCCGATCCGTTATACGAGGGCCTCGCACTAATAACGCCGTCTGCGAGCAAGGGATTAACATCGCTATTGAGGAGCTTGGTGCGAAGCGCATCGCCTTCCAATCCTGCACTCAGCGCGATCTTGAGCGCGTCTAGCCTGTCAAGTGTGCGTTCTGCAGTAGTCAGAACCCAGTTGTTGCGGACGATTTCCGTTGTGGCGCTGACTTCGTTTGACCAGATTGATGCGTATGAGGTGTCGTCACGTGTATAGAGGCGTGCTCGTCCAAGGACAGCGACAAACTGAGGCACCTCAGCGTTAGCAAAAAATGCGGCCCCTTCGGACTGATATTTTCCCGAATAGACCGTGAAGCTCCCGGTCGGATCAGCGACGCGTGCGCGCCAAAGGCCCTCGTTCGCGCTAACGTTTTCCACTTCAGTGAGCACGCCAACCACAAACAAACGGCTGATTTTGGCGCCGGTAGGGGATATGACGTACGTAGGACCGTTGCCATCTTCTTCCTTCAGCTGAAGCGTGGACTTGTTGAACTCATAAGCGAATATGCGCCATGCCGGGTCACGCGCTAGTGCCATTGACCCTCCGGCCGCGTCTTGGTGCGTGCGATGCGAACTGATGCCCCCCAACTTTCCTTGCGGCGCATGTCACCAACGTCGTGAGTGTCTTGTGTGAAGCCATGTGCAAGTCACCGGTAGAGTCGATCTCGGTACAAGATGTTTGCGCGGATGATATATACCCATGTATTTTCATAAATAGGCTGTGCAAACCGTTGGCCAGGGCGGCCAGCGAGGTGTCCCAACGTGCGATTCACGATGATGCCGCCTATCGACCTTGAACGCACCATGACGATTCAGATTCCAGCTCTCGAGTGGACTCACAACTCAGAGGGCTATCTCAGACTCGTTGATGGTATCACGCAGCGAATCAGGCCCCACACCTTTCAAAGCCCGCTAACGTCAGACCTCGATATGGGGGGCGTGCAGCTTTGCGAGATGCAGTGGACGCCGCTGCTCAAGCTAAAAAGCCGTGATCCCTGCATACGTAAGCTGAGAGACTTCTTTTCAGGATTATATTTCATGAACGGGCAGGATCCCTTCAGGTGCCTCACGCTCACCGTACTCACCCAGAACAAAACCGCCGAGCGCGCTCGGGCGGCTTTCTATGGGCTGGTTAGGCGGTTCGGAACGATCACCCCCGAGACCTTAAGTGTGGCAAATCCACACGACATCGTGCCCGTCTTGTACCGATGTGGCCCACACCGCAAGGCAGGTTACCTTGTTTCCATCGCGCGAGAGCTCATGCGCCGGTGGAACGGCGACATGTCGTGGGTACACGACGCGCCAGATCGCGCGCGCGAGATGCTCATCTCTCTGCCCGGGGTCGGTCCAAAAACCGCCGATTGCGTCCTGCTCTACGCGGCAGGACACGACATCGTTCCCATAGACACGCACATCGAACGGGTTGCACGCAGACTCGGGTTCATCGAGCGCGGCGCATTGCGGCGTGGCCTCGCCATCAACGTCGAGGAGATTCGTGGAAGCGACAGGTCAAAGGATATCGCCAAAGAAGCGCTTGAAAAAGAGCTTTTTCATCCTGGTAGAAGTCACCTGCTTCTCATCCAGCACGGCTTTGAGTTTTGTCACGCGACCGCCCCTGAGTGCTTCGCCTGTCCGATTCGCCGAGAGTGCCCCTCGCTCGACAACCGTTACAAATCGACGGCACCCTAGCTCGAGGGAGTGCTTGAGGGAGTTATACGGATAGTATTACCGCTTACGATACCGTTTCGCTCAGAAAAACCTGAATTTACTTCAAGCGCGTATTTTATCGGTGCACTCGACGTATACAGCGCGCACGGATCGCCTGTGCACGGCGGGACTGATCGGTAAATCTCGAGCACGCGCATGTCTGCTGTGATAAACACGATATCGAGCGGAAAGCGCATGTTCTTCATCCAAAAACTCTGTTGTTGTTCCGTTGGGAAGACGAATAGCATGCCAGCATTTTCGTTCAAAGCCGTCCGATTCATGAGGCCCGTTTCGCGCTCTGTAGGTGTGTTTGCTACCTCAGCCTGCACCGTCGTGTTTCCAATAATGACCTCGTACTGAGTGGGTGTTGTCAATGAACTGTTGTCCGCGCTGCTGTTCGAAGCCGCGCGACTTGACGCGGCAATCGATATCGAACTCGTATTGTTTGACGTGCTAGTTTGCGTCGTAACGCACCCCGGCAGCACGCTCGCTGCCACGATCGCACATACGAGCACGACTAGTAAGGATGTTTTTGCCCGCACTAAAGCAACCTCGTTTTGATGATTTCACGCAGAACGGTCGTTGCGTAGCCTCCTTTAGGTAGGAAGAAGCGCAGCTCGACTTTCACTCGATCTTTTATAAGCTCGTCGGGAAGTACACTGACTTTAATATCTGCCGGCAAAAGAATGTTGCGCATAACGCCCTTTGATGCCAGTCGGGGACAGCTTTCGATTTTGAAAGCGTCCAGATCAACGTCCTCAGACACAAGGACGTCTCGCTCGATCTGACCGATGACGCCGTCTGACAGCTCGGTATCGTACCCAGGAACCGGCATTTGAACTGATGCAATTCCTGCTGCGAGGCTTTGGTTCACCTCTTGCATGTTCTTTGGCACGACCGTTCTTAGGCGCCCTTTATCAGGTGCCCACACGCGATCACCGTCAAATCCCCTCGCAAGCGAAAAGCCGCGCTCGAGGCGGCTGCTCACCATCTTGTTGAAGAGATATGACTGAAACGAGTGGACAAAAAGCTTCTGCAGATTCATGGAAAGGGCACCAAGGGCGCCATCGAAGTCATTGGGATACTTCGCAAGATGGTTAAGCATCGCGCGCTCGTAGCGCAGCCGAACGGGCATACGCTGGAGTGCTTCTTTAAAGTCATATGTGTCTGAAATGCGTTTTCTGGCTTCTTTGACATCCTCAGGCTCATCGGAAAACGCCTTTCCGATGTACGTCATAACCGCCCGCTCCACGTCGTCTTCGACCAGTGCTCGTCCCACGAGGTGATTTACAGGGCGGATTGATCCAAAACGCTGAATTCCAAAAAAGTTCGGAGCCCCGCGTGCGTTGCGCATCTCGTCGACGATGCTTGCAACGGCATGCGCGACTTCATCTTGAGTGCCCTCAACCGCTCTGATCGTAACAAAGAAATCGTTACCGTCAAGGTCGCCGAGCGAGATCGGTGTGTCGGATCTTCCGATGGGCTCCACGATAGCGTTTCCTAAGGTGAACGGTGCTTCAAGGCGAATCGAATCGATGCTCATGCGCTGCGTGGTGATCGCACGTTTGTCCTTGGTTCCTGCCCAGCTGACCCGCTTTTGGCTAATCCTCAAGGATCGCGATAGATTACGGACGAAGTGATGCGTCTCTGTGTCGGTCTTTGTGATTTTGACAAGCTGGTAACGCCCCTCTACCTCGGAGCGCTCTGCATAGACCTCGTTCACCACAAAGTCCTCAGCGAGCTGCCGCGTCCGTCCGCCAATGCCACGCGAAGCAGTCAGGTAGAGGGTCATCCCCGCAATTGCGTCGGTGTCTGGCACCGTTATTGGACCGGTCATCTTCGTGCCACTACAGCAGTTTGAGATCGCTCGTCACTCTATCGAGCTCGTCCTCCTTTGCAGGACCGATACCGAGGGCGGTAACCGTTCCAGGCGGCACTTCGGTAAGCCCGGCATCGACGACGAGTGCGGTGACCAGGCCGCGCGCCTCGGCTATCGACTTGAGTTCATAGAGATCCCTGAGCGTCGGAACCTTGAGTGCGACCTTTTTTTGCCCCTCATTGAACCATCGGCTCTTTGTGGTGTGGTCTGATCGCTCGTAAGCAGAGACTGCGGCGTGCGCGAGCTGAACCGCTGCTTTTCCCGCAGTCAGCTTCAGGTCTGAGCGAATGATGAGGCATTGCTTGTACTCCATTCGTCCTTCCTTCGTGTGGTGCTTCACTGTGAGCTCTGATACGAGAGCCTAGGACTGGTTTAGTATATAAATAGTAAACTCGTAAGCGTTACGAACATGGAGTACGATGTCCTTGTCGTCGGAGCAGGGCCCGCAGGCTCAATGGCCGCTAAATACGCCGCAAAATCGGGCGCACGCGTGCTCATGATCGAAGAGCACACAGCCATCGGCCAACCGGTGCAGTGTGCTGGTCTGATCAGCACCCGGGCATACGAGGGGTGCGAGATACCCGAAACGCTCAGCAAACATGCCATCCGCGGTGCGCATATCCACGCACCCGACCGCCGCGTTTTAAGCGTTGATGGCAAGCGAACGATGGCCTACGTTATCGACAGGGGAGAGCTCGATCAAGCGATGGCGTTAGAAGCACTCAAATCAGGGGTTACCTCGCTGATCAAAACGCGATTCAGCCGTTTTCGACGGCAGGGGGACCACATCATCGTCACCGCGATCAGCCACGGGGAGCCGATTGAAATAGAGACGCACGTGCTCATTGGAGCCGATGGCTTACGAAGCGCTGTGGGGAGGTTTGCAGGATTAGAGCGCGTGCAAAGGGTGCTCACGTGCGCACAGGCAGAAGTCTATGCCGACATCGTCGACCCGGATTTCGTTGAGCTCTATGTGGGGCGCGATGTAGCCCCTGGCTTCTTCGCATGGGCGATCCCCACCCGATGGAGTACGGTGCGGGTCGGACTCTGCTCGTCCGACCGATCAATCGATTTACTCAATCCGCTCATAGAGCGCGTTTCTCCGCGCTCTGCCGCCTCGTTCGTCCGGTTTTCGGCGGGGGCCATACCGATCGGGCCGCCTGCTTGTACGGTCACAGACGGCGTCTTAATCGTTGGAGATGCCGCAGGCCAAGTCAAGCCGACGAGCGGAGGGGGGATCTATCCTGGCACGCTGTGCGCGAAAATAGCGGGTACCGTAGCCGGGCAAGCAGTGGCGGAGAGCGACACTTCAAAGAATGCTCTAATGGCGTACGACGCGCAGTGGCGGTCCGAAGTCGGGCGCGAGCTCGTTAATGGGTTGCGCATCCGTGAGGGGCTGAACAAGCTCAGCGATGATGACCTAAACTACGTCATCGGGGCCCTGGATGATGAGAAGATGTTGGACATCATTTCGAGGTACGGTGATATGGATCGTCCTTCAATCGTCATTCGCAAGTTGCTCTTTAGCACTAAGGCACCACACTTACTGAAGCTCATCAAGCCGATGATCAAGCTCGGGATTACAAAAAGCGGTTCATAGAGCCGATATCAAAGAAAAAAGAGCTTGAAGTGCGCATAACGACTGCTCGCGCGCAGAGTCAACAGTCTCTATTTAAAGGTTGGTCGCAAATATTATTTCATAATAAAAGAGAAGGTGCAGTGATGGACGCATTAATTGACGTACAGGCAAATCGACCGGAATTCTCCATAAATCTCACACGCGTCGGCGTGACAAACGTCAAGAAATTGATCAAGGTGACACGACGTGACAAACGCCCCATCATCTTAGTCTCCGAATTCGATTTGTTTGTTGATTTGCCGTCGGATCGTAAAGGCGCCAACTTAAGCAGAAACTTTGAGGTTATGGACGAGGCGCTGGAAGACGCATTAAACGCCCCTGTTTACGAAATTGAGCAGTTTTGTGGGGATGTGGCAGAGAAGCTGCTCGATCGACACGAGTACGCGTCACGAGCTGAAGTGCGCATGCGCAGCGAATACATGGTCAAACGAGAAACGCCGAGCACTGGGATAGCTACCCAAGAGATTACCAAGATCTTCGCCGAGACGACGACGTATCGCACCGCTGACAAGCAACACAAGACGCGACGGATGATCGGCGCTGAGGTCGTCGGAATGACCGCGTGCCCCTGTGCCCAGGAGCATACACGAGAGTTGGCTGAGAGGCGTTTAAGGGAGCTCAACGTAGCCCCCGCTGACATTGAGGCGTTTCTTCGGGATATCCCGCTAGCAACCCACAACCAGCGAGGAAGGGGAACGATCTCGATCGAGGTCGGCACGGGCTACGAGGTGCCACTCGATACGATCATCGAAATCGTGGAAGAATCGATGAGCTCCAAGATTTACGAACTGCTCAAGAGAACCGACGAAGCCGTCGTCGTCGAAACAGCTCACAAGAACCCTAAGTTCGTCGAGGACTGCGTTCGAGTCATGGCCCACAAGGTAGTCGAGGCGTTTCCTTACTTGCCCGACGACTCGATCATTACCATAAAGCAGCTCAACGAAGAAAGTATTCACCGTCATAACGCCTTTGCCGAACGTGTGGCGTCGCTCGAGGAGCTTCGCGAAGAGCTTGCCCTCGAGCAGGAAGTTGAAGTCAAAGCAATTTGCGAGACTTAACTGCCAGGGGGGCTTTGATTGGAACCCCTTGACCTTCTTTCGGAAATCGGCGCGACCAATGACCAAATACGTGAGGTGGGGCGCGAGCGGCTTGAGCTCGTTGAGCGTTTTAATCACGAACTGCGGGACCTTATACGTGATTTTGAGAGTACGCCTGACACGTTTCGAGTGTATCTTGACCTAAAGAAACGCCTTGAGCGAACCGCCCGACGCATCGAAAAAGCGCACGCCGATAACTCTCTCGACTACACGGAGCGATTTGACAAGGCCCTCTCCGTGCTCAAGAAACGTCGGTTCGAAGCAGCAACGAAAGAGCTTGACCGGATTCCTGTCTTAGGGCTTTTGAAAGAGCAGCGTAGGCTTTTTGACGAATACAAGAAAAGCTACGCCGGATTGCGCGCTCGCTGTGAAGGTCTGGAAGCAAAAATCCAAGAGAAGACCGCATACTACGAATCTTTACAAAGAATTGACGTCAGCTCGTTTGATGAGCTCACCTCTTTGAAAGAAAAAATTGCTGCTTACAACAACGGCGTCGGCACATTTTTGGAGACGTTCTTCAAAGAGGCCCCACTGATGGATGTGCTCAAAGTAAGCCTTGACGCGAGCTACCACCCTGAGCTGAGGTTCCCACAGCCGCCGAGCTATGAAAACGCTGAGAAACTGCTCTCTTTCGTGCTAAGCGAGGGTCTCGCTTCGCTTACTCTCTATCGATTTCTCGAATATGCCAGATACTCAGATAGCAAACTTCCGCACTACGTGGGAGATCCGACGGGATTTAGACAGGTCCTAGAGTCAAACATCGTCTGGATTGAGTCGCTTGGGGACATCAGAAGCCGCGAAGCTCTCAAGATCTCTCTCGAAGAGCCCGGTGTATCACTTGCTGTCAAGATTCCCAGGATTATCGCCTTTTTGTCGAAATTAGGTGCCGCGACTGACCTACTGACGTCCTTGCGGGAGATGCAGAAGCTCGTGACTTCAGGGCGCTATGAGAAAATACGCGCCACGACCGTGGTAAATCGAGAGCATCTTGAGAAGGTGCAACAAGGAACACATATTGCCGATCTAGAAGCCTTGCAGGACGAGCGCGCCATCTTAGTGAAGGAAATTGAGGAGCTGCAGAACCCGCGAGCCGTCGAACTTGACCTCGCCTGACTGAATCGATAGTGATTCGCAGGTCGCTAATGAGGTCAAAAACGCGTCCCACATTTCTGAACCACTTAAAGGTTTGAACACGCGAGGGATCGCAGTTGCTGCGGGTTGGCATTGTCGTTATATCCGTTTTCAGTTCGTCTTCGGGGCTGCAAACAGAATACGGTGGATGGCGCAAGCTACGTCAACGAACTCGAATTTGCTCCCGGACAACTTTCTTATAGTTTTGATCGCTATCTGCGTAACGGTTAGTAATGGAAGCAGTTTGTAATGACGATACACTATTTCGCGAGTTTCTCAAAACGGCCCGCGAACTCGGCGCAACCGCTGCTCGAGTATTCGACGCGAAGGACGTGGTAGTGGATGGACGGGTCCGACTGAAATGCAGCGTGCCTGTGTGCAAGAATTACGGCGTTTCTCTGATGTGCCCTCCTAACGTTATGCCCCTTGATGAGTTTAGGAACGTCCTAGCGCAATTCCAGAAGGCGCTTCTCGTCCAGATTGCGTACGACGTGCCTGATTGGATGCTCGAGCGGATCCACGCGGCAGAGGATCTTGCAGCGCTCTATAAGGACGAAATATACCTCAAAGGGTGGGACCAGACTTACTTGGTCGCTAAGAACACGCTCGAGACGATCGCCGACCGTCTCGAAGCCGCTGCGTTTAAAAAGGGCTTCAAGTACGCCACAGCGTTTTCCGCGGGGAAATGCACACACTGTGAAGTATGCGCAGGTGTCGGGAATCGCTGCCGCAATCCGTACAAGGCAAGACCGTCGATGGAAGCGATGGGCATCGATGTCGGTGAAACGGCGCGCAACGCCGGCGTACCCTTTGAAGAGTCTGCCTCCGAACGAGTCGTATTGAACGCACTCGTCCTCCTTTGTTAGTCGCACGAGCTGCAAAAAAATTGATGGATGGTAACGCGATTGCTAGAACCACTCGAGACGCTCACGATTTGTGAGGCAAACTGGAACGACTTTGACGCCATTCTCAACCTGCTTAACACCGTCGATAACGAATTTGTGCCGCCGCTCGCAGAGAGCGAGAATCTGCGCGTCAAGATTACGCGGATTTTAAACGACCGGCGGCGGGGCTGGATCAAGGCTGTCGATGGCGAGAGAATGGTCGGCGTTGTAGCTGTTATCTATCACTACAGACGTCCGCAGCTCGGCCTCATAGAAACGCTCGCGGTGCTCCCCGAGTCACGGCGACACGGAATTGGCAAGAAACTCGTGCAATTCGCGATGTCGAAGCTCTTCCAGAACGGGATGGACTCATTACTCATAACGACGTGGGAGACGAACAAAGCCGCACTAGCTATGTATGAAAAGCTCGGCTTCAAAATGATCATGCGAAAAAAGGTAGACAACTCGTACTTCAAGCTTTTTTTCATGCACAGTTTTGAAGAACCAGCTCGATCGTGGAGCAGCTTTTCACGATTTTGGAACCGTCGTTAGCAACGAAAGCTAGCTTGACCGACGGAGGGCCCCAGCTTTGTGTCCAGTAGAATCATCTCACCCTCCCGAACGGTTAGGTACGTATACTCTCGCAATCGCTTCAACGTCAAACAATGCTCAAAGTGCGTATTCGCCTTTTTCGCCTGTGCGGATCCTCATAATCCCTTCTAACGGTAGTATGAATATCTTGCCGTCCCCGATTTCTCCGGTTCGAGCCGCGTCGCCACGGTCTCGACCACCCTCCCAACGTCGTCGTCTCGAACGACGATGTTGATTTCGATTTTAGGAAGCAGATCGATCTGATATTCGCGACCTCGATATATTTCGATGACTCCTTTTTGTCGACCTCGGCCCTTCACTTCCGTGACGGTCATGCTGGGGTGCCCTATATCACTAAGAGCTTCCTCGACAACTTGGAGCTTACTTGGTCTAATTATAGCCGATATTCTCTTCATTTTTCATGCGAGGTGCTCGAAAGCGCGACCTTGGTATCTAACACCTTCAATGCCCATTATGCGGCTTACTTCAAATGATTGGACGTTCCTAGGATCGCACCCAGTCGCGACGTAAATCAAGCTGCGTATGACTCTTCCAGTCTGAATCTATGTGTAATCCGTTTTTAACTCTGTCGGTTTTTTCAAGGCTTCGTCGTCGATTTCGAGCCGATTACTCAGAAGCCGCAATCGTGACAAAGCTATCACAAATCGAAAGGTATAACGGAAGGAAGAAGAAAAATATAGTCGAAAAATGCGGCGACCAACGAGGAGCACGGGCCCGCCAACGAAAAGAGCGCGTTTTGAGGTAGGGCCTTAAGGCGAGGCCCGGCTCCCGCTGCATCGACACATTAAACCGCACATTGATAATATTTAACGATTTCGTTTCTATTTTATCCTTCTTTTTAAAATCTGGACTCGAAATAGAGGTCTTCTATTGCGCTAAAGTTTCTATTTTGGCAATTGCAGCACTTTCTGCCCGTATTTGCGGATGAAGCTCGCTTCTTGGAGCTATAGATCAGAACCAAATTCCGTTGACGATATTAAAGCCGCTATAAATAGTTTCTAGCTTCATTTCGACTGCCGTTTTCTCGTGATGCAGCGAGCGGCAACAACAAAAAGTTTCTTGCGCCCGGTTTGCCCAACAGAATCATTTATTAATTTCGATTTTGCGATTGGCTATTTCTTTGCGTTATTTTTGTGATTAGGGCACTAAAACAAATTTTTTGGGGAAGCCGCACCTTGACGTTGCATAGGAAACGATAGAAACTATTGAGTGGAAAGCTGCGTAGGCGTGCGATATACTCAAGTATGAAGCGTTCACACTGTGGTGTGACTTAATCAACGCAAAACCCACATCCGACCTTATGTCGTGATTGGTGGAGAGTTGTATGCCGCTAAACAAGGTTACAATAGCCATTTCAGACGAGCTCTTGACCGCTGCTGATAAGCAGGCGAGGTCAGAAAACAGCAGCCGGAGTAAGATAGTCGCTGCGGCACTAGACGCATATCTAGGCAAAACGCGTGCGAGCGAACGTAGTGCCGAGAAAGACCTCGAAACACTAATGGTGCCCCGTGACACGGTAATTCGCTTAGAAGCAGAGCTGGAAAAGCGGGAACGGGAGCTGCGCCATAAAGAGGAGCTCCTTTTCATGAAGACGGATATGATAGAGCGACTGACGGCGCAGTACGAAAGCTTCAAACTGGCCCGAGAGGATGAGATAAAGCGGTATGAGACCATCGCGGGATTTTACGGGAATGAGTCCAGCAAGGTTATTGACCGACTCGCAGATGTAAGCGAGGCCCTTACTCGCCTGCTGCCGCAGGCTGTTTCTTCAACTTCACAACCTATCCAGGATGCTGGGGAAGCTGAGGAGGTACAAGCACCCCTGCCAGAGCTCGAGGAGGAGTCATCGAAACGATCATTGAGGGAGCGACTGTTTCGGCGTAAGCCAAAAACAGAAGAAGTGAGGAGACTATAAGAGCTAAAGCCGTTGGTCCTTTTCGCAGGCTTTGCCATCCAACTCTTCTGTCTAGCCGAACGTTGGTTTTTTTTTCGCATCATTTGCAACGTTTCTTACCAGCTCTTGCTCGCGGACCAATCGATCACTTTTTTGGCCCAGAAACGTTGTAGAAAAGCCTTGAATGGTTACAGCAGTTGACGTATTCTGAGCAGAAGCCTCGGATCCAATCTCAACAGCCGTCTCATAGCCCCTTTCAGGTTCAACTCTTCAGCTGTGATCCCTGCAAATGCGCGAATAAGCTTGTCTATTTCGTCATCAGAGAGAGAGATAACGAACTCTTTGACTTTATACATACGCCGCCGCGCTTTGCCAAAAGAGTGCTTCCATTCAGTTTCGTACTCACGCAGCACTCTAGCTGAAGCGTCGTTTTGGCGCACGGCCTTGCTCGCGACCCCACCTGCGATCGTCCCGCTTTGGAGCGCCGCCATAATTCCTCCACCGGTGATCGGCTCAGTATGACGTGCAGCGTCACCTATAAGCATTAGTCCGTTTCCTACGACGGTTGGAAGCGCATCGCTAACAGGAGAGCCCCCCATTACGAGTTCGACTGGCTTGCCGTCAGGAAAGTGCGTCGCAACAAACTTGTTAAGGTAATCTAGTGGCCGCTTGCCATTCAACTTGCTTCCTAGCACCCCAAGCCCAATATTGCCTGCCCCGTTTCCTTTTGGAAATGCCCAAGCGTAGCCGCTAGGCGCCTGTGAGCCAAAGTAGAAATCGAGCGTATTCTCCTCTAGCTCGACGTTTTGCATATGATATTGGGCGCAGCTCTCTATGTCGTTGAGCTTAAGCGTAGTATTTATGCCGCCCCAGCGGCCCACCTGCGATTCAACTCCATCGGCGCCTATCACTACCTTAGCGCGAACCTCAAAGTTCTCCCCAAGTTGGTTGAGTTTGACGCCTCTTATTCTGCCATCTTCCAAAATGAGCCCTGTTGCGCGGGTGCGCACCATAACCTGCGCCCCAGCGCGAGCGGCGTCTTTCGCAAGCTGCCGATCGAAGAGCTTACGCTCGAGGATGAGGCCAAGCGGTTTTTCCGTTCCAAGCATCTCCCCCGACACTTCCACTCTCGTACCATCAGGGGCGTTGGCGCGGACTCCTTTGACTTCGCTTGCAATCCACTTACTGTCAGGCTCAACATATTTCTCGAATGACGTGTGAAAAACGAATGGCGTTTCAATGAGGGGCACGCCCTCAGCGCACCGGACAGGCGATCCGATCTCCTGGCGTTTCTCTATCAGGAGGACTTCGCAGTCGGCAGCTGCTTTTCGTGCAGCCAAAGAGCCTGCTGGACCTGCTCCTATCACTACAACGTCATAGTCTTCTGATCTCGTCTTCATTCCTAAATCAGCCTCACGGCTTAGAAAAAAAACCTCAACGAAAAACAGCGTAGATACAAAAGTATCAATGAGAATGCGCGTAGCGGCCTAGATGTATCCTTTCCTTCTTAACCAGTCAGCTTGTGGTGGAAGATATCGCCACACAACGTCCGCCTTTTCATCTTGGATGCTCCACGGTTTGATAATGATAACATCGCCCACGCGGAGCCATACTCGTCTTTTCATTTTACCCGGAATTCGCCCCATGCGGGTTTTTCCATCTTGAGACCGAACGGTAATTCGGCTTCCACCGAGCATCTTTTCTACCGTCCCGAAGATTTCGTTGTTATGTTTTCTAGGCAATCTCACCTTACTTGGTTGTTCTTCGATCAGGTGAACACCTCGTCTGACATTTGACTAGCATCATGTTTCCTCGTAGTCAGGTAGACGTTTGTCCTTATATACTACGCGTCTGCGCTGACTCGACTAACCGACGTATCTGCGCAGCGCTTACCGAGAATTGAGGATTGGCGCAGATAACTTGCGTAGCCGTGCCAAACCTGCGACAGCAGTACTGAAGGTCCGGCAACCGAGAACCCTAGAAGTTGGAATTCATTGCTTCTGCGTAAAGCACAAAACTGAACTCTGGCGACCTAATTGAGCAGCGAACCTCGTCGCGGTACTTTTGGCAGTGCTCCTCCGCTACCAGCAGACGGTATTTGCCCCGAGAAAGTTGCTTCACCTCCTGAGCGCATCTCGTGGAAAAACCATTTAAGTAAGCCCAATGTTAGTCGTACGGAGATGCGGTCGCTGATGCAAGAATTAAGCGAAAAAAGGGCAGACATCGAAGAGGCTTTAAGCAAGGCACGCGAGCGAGGAGCCCAATTCACTGATATCAGGATTGAGAGCTCCGAAGGCACATCTATCTCAACGAAAGATGGAATAACGAAGATAAACAGCTCAAATGAGCTCGGAGCTGGAATAAGGGCTTTTTTGGAAGGCGCGTGGGGGTTTGCGTACACCACGCAAGTAGATCACCAAGGGCTGGCCAATTGCGCTGAAAGTGCGGTTAGTCTCGCTAAAGCCGTGTATGAGCGCGCTGAAAAGTTTTCGATCGACGTGCCGGTGTTTGAAAACACCGTCAAACCGACCGTGCAACGACTTCCGACCCGAGTTTCGATCGCCGATAAGCTCGACTACGTGCTGCTTCAAGAGCAAGAAGCCAAAAAGACAGATAAGCGCGTCAGCAGCACAGAGATCGGGTACAATGACGTTGTGCTGCATAAGATAATCGCAAATTCTGAAGGGACGTACATTGATGAGACCGTCGTGCGATCGATTGCGCGCGCTATGATCTTCGCTAAAGAGGGCGCACTGCGGCAATCGGGCTACAAGGCGAGAGGCGACTCAAAGGGATTTGAGTTGTTTTTGGATGGCGCGGAAATCGGTCGAATTGCTGCATCGCAAGCAGTTTCGCTGCTCGATGCAAAACCGGCACCATCTGGTGAGTTTGAAGCCGTGCTCGATCCGTCACTTTCAGGCGTTTTTGCACACGAGGCGTTTGGACACGCGTCCGAAGCTGACGCGATCATCTCGGGCACGTCCATCCTCGCAGGGAAGCTAAAACAGAAGATTGGCTCTGATGCGGTAACGATTGTGGACGATCCAAGTTTGCAGAGCTATGGTTACATGGCCTACGATGATGAGGGCATACAGACGCGTCGTAAGGTACTGATGGAGCGTGGGATTCTGCAAAGCTACCTTACCGACCTCGAGACGGGGTCGCGCCTTGGCTTGGGATCGAACGGCAGCGCCCGGGCCCAACGATACGACGCTCCGCCCATAGTGCGGATGAGTAACACGTTCTTTGAGCCTGGGGATTATTCCTTTGAGGAGCTGCTCGATGGGTTTAGTGGCATATACTTTGTCGGTTGGCAATACGGCTACACAACTCCCACAACAGGGATGCTGACGTTTAAAAGCAGAGAGGCGTACGTCGTCGAGCGTGGCGAACTGCGCGATCATTTAAGGGACGCAGCGCTGAGTGCGATGACGCTCGAAGTACTCCACAACATCAGCGCCATAGGAAAGACCCTAGCGTTCGATCCAGGAACATGTGGCAAAGGCGGGCAAATGACACCGAACACCACAGGCGGCGCCTACATGCGAGTCAGCGATGTCGTCGTCGGGGGGATGTAGGTGACGGCCGCCGCTGAGCGAGAGACCGCTCTCCTCGACGTGTGTATGCGGGCATTGGCGCTCATAGACACGTCAATATATCAAGGAGAAGCGTTCGCCACCCATTCGAACTCCATTAGCGCAGAGCTCGAAAAAGGAAAGATCAAATCGAGTCAAAGCGGCTTCGAGCGTGGCATCGGCATTCGAGTTTTCAAGGAGGGCAGCATGGGTTACGCGCACGCGTCTCTGGAGCGGGTTGAGTTCGCTGTCGAAAAGGCGATCTCGGCAGCACGCGCTGGGAGTCCTGACAAGGATTTCAAGTCGCTTTCGCTCCCCGAGAGCTACTCAACTGTGACCGGCACCTGGGATCATACGATCGCGTCTCTCGACGTCGCAACCGTAGCGCAGCTTGCCATTGATGTCGCCGATGCATCCCGCATTGATAAGCGCGTCGATATCATCAATTCCGGCGCGTCGGTCGGACAGTGGAGTGGTGCCATCGCGAATACACTCGGGGTGGTAGGGATGGACAGTGGGACGCAAGCAGCACTCGACGTTGACGTCATCGCACACGAGGGAGATGCTAGCGGGAACGGTTTCGAGTACGCCGCGTCCCGGCGCTTTGATCTAGATGTCGAGTTGGTCGGGCTTGCGGCAGGAGAAATGGCGCTGAGCAGCATGAATCCACGGCCGATTCAATCGGGCAAGATGCCTGTCGTGCTCGACCCGCTTGCCGTTGGGCCGGTCATTGCCGCCGCTGCAACCGTGAGCGCCGAAGATGCACAACGAGATCGGTCGTTCCTTACCGGAAAAATCGGCGAACACATCGCTGTGAACGGTTTCACGATCGTGGACGACGGGCTCCTGAGCGGCGGCTTGGAGACGAGCCCGTTTGATGCCGAAGGCGTGCCGTCACAGAGAACCACGCTCGTCGAAAATGGCGTCTTGCGTTCATATTTGTACGATAGCTACACCGCAAACAAAGAGGGCCGAAAGAGCACGGGCAACGCCTCTCGCGGAGACTTCCGACAGCCGCCTTCTATATCGCCGACAAACCTGGTGATCGCAAACGGTGCCGAGACGGATGTCATTGAAGACGTGCGGCGCGGTATCTATGTTCGTGCAACTGGCGATCGACCAAACATGAGTACGGGAGAGTTCTCCGGCATGGTATACGCGGGATATGCCATCGAAGACGGTGAACGCAAACACGCCCTCAAGCAAACGAACATAGGAATCAACGTCCTCGATTTGCTGAAGCAGATCGACGGCCTGAGTCGAGATGTTACGACGTACTTTGGCTTAACGACGCCAACGATTCGCGTAACCGACGTTAGCGTCGCCAGCAGTGGCTGAAAGGGAGCACAAGCGGTAAATAGAGGGAAGAATACATCCCCCGTACGCTCCGGATGGAACCAGACATGGCGGCTTTTTTACGAGATTTAGAAAAAACGGCGCGTCAGAACAACAGCTGGCTCTGCGTAGGGCTTGATCCAGACGGCACTGTAGATGATGTGTTTGATTTCAATCAGCGCATCATAAGCGCCACGCTCGATTTAGTCTGCTGTTTCAAGGTGAACACGGCGTTCTACGAAGCGCGCGGACCCCCCGGCGTAGAAGCCTTGATTGAGACAGTGCAGTACATCAAAGATTTCGTGCGCGTGCCAGTCATTGTCGATGCAAAAAGGGCCGACGTGGCACATTCGTCAAAGGCGCACGCCAAATACGTCTATGAGGTCATAGGGGGCGACGCAGTGACTGTCAGCCCTTATATGGGACTCGATGCAATAGAGCCCTTCCTCGAGCGGCGTAACAAGGGTGTCTTTGTTCTTTGCAAGACCTCTAACGCGGGAGCGACCGAGATACAGAACCTATCATGTTCAGAGCCGCTCTATCAGGTCGTAGCTAGAAAGGCTTTGGAATGGAACGTACACGGCAATCTCGGCTTCGTCGTAGGCGCCACCCAAGGAAGTGAGCTGAAAACAATCCGCGATATTGTAGGTGAGGATATCCCGCTCCTTATCCCGGGCGTTGGATCGCAAGGCGGCAACCTCCAGACTGCAGTTACGTCCGGAATGAATGCTCAAGGGCGCATGGGCATCATCGCCATATCGAGGGATGTAATTTTCGCGCAATCACCACACAAGATGGCAGCAGAATTCCGAAATGAGATCAACGCCTGCCGAACGCGATAGAGGGGAACACATCCTGTCTAGGTGACCCGACGGACCTTCACTTGAGCAAGAATCGTGTCCACGCTCTCTTGGGTTATAGAGACGTCATTGATGAGAGTTGCCGCCGTTCCAGTCGCTGCAGCCCGTTTTGCCGCCTCCTTGCAGCTCTCGCCTAAGACCAAGCCGTGAACAAACCCAGCAACAGCTGAATCTCCGGCGCCGATGGTATTAACGACAGTCACTCGGGGCGGGTGCGCCATCCACGTTTCATCTTCAGTCACGAGCAGCACGCCTTTCGCGCCCACGGAAACGAGGACGACTTCGATGCCTTGTTCGTGCAGCTCTACCGCGGCGCCGACGATCGCCCCGATGTCCTTAAGCTGCCTAGCCATCAATCGTTCAAGCTCGTGAACATTCGGCTTGATGATGTGGGGCTTTGCTCTCAAACCTGCCTTAAAAGGCTCATCGTCAGAATCGAGAACGACCTTCGCTCCTTTGGCTTTTGCGATCTCTACGATTTTTTGATAAATGATCGGATTAACCCCTGCGGGGACACTTCCGCTGAGGATAATGTAATCAGCATCCTTGAGCCCTTTGATTACGTCGATCATTTCCATGAGCTCGAAGGACTGGATCAACGGCCCGCGCAGGTTGAACGAGATCTGCCGGTTTCTTGCTGTCTCGCGAATATACACGTTGGTGCGGGTTTCAGCAGAGATCCTGACAAATTCGCAGTCAACGCCGAGATTGAAAAGGCATCCTTCGAGCTCCAGCCCAGTAAACCCGCCAGCAAACCCTATCGCTTTATTATCCACACCCAGTCGGGTAAGCGCTTTGGAAACGTCGATGCCTTTGCCGCCTGCATATCGTTCATCGCCGTCCACCCGATTAGGGTTATGGTATTCAATAGACTCAACAGTGAGTATGCGGTCAAGCGCAGGATTTAGCGTGATCGTGTATATCATGACTTCCCCCCTCCACGCGCGCAAAGATCACGTACGTAACAGCGTATTTAAGACTAGGCAACATCGATTCAGGGCATGGTATAGTCTTTCACTTTAAACTCTTTTCTTCCCGTGTAGATGTCCAGTGCTTCTTGTACGCCTGCCCCATTCACCACGATGGCTGAAATTGCATTGCACATTTGAATGGCTTCTTTGAGCCGCTTCTGGTGGATGTTCCTGCCTGTCGCATTGCCACCGGCGCCGCTAACGAACACCTGCTCCCAAAGGCGCTCGAGAAAGAGCTTTACGTCGACGCTTGAGCCCCCGGCGCACAGTACTTTGCATCGGCCCGCGGCCTGCACGGCCTCCTTGAAGGCCTCTTTGGAATCAACACCTTCTTGCTTTGGATAGTTTACTTTCACAAAATCAGCGCCGAGGGCGCCGCCCAACCCGGCAGCTCCGGCAATGAGATGCGGGTCGTGCTCATCTTTCACGGCAGCGCCTCGCGGATAGATCCAAACAATCGCGATCATGCCACGCTTGTGGGCGCCGTAGATAATCTGGGCCGCCTCTCGCAACATGTGTGCTTCGTGTTCGCTTCCCGCGTAAATCGTGTACCCGACGGCAGGAATGCTCAAGGCCGAATGCTGCCGAAACTCATCGACTTGGGCCAAGGTATAAAGGGCGCTGCTCAAAGGCTCTGCTTGTTCTGTCTTTACGAGGTTCGTCTTAGAATTAAGCTTAACAAGGTAGTTAACGCGCGGATAATCCTCACCGTAGCGAGCGAGCAAGCCCATTTGGGTCGCAAAACACCCGATTTCAGCGCCGCTCGCGATGCGAAATAGGTGTTCAGGATCGTTGTCGTCAGGCGAGATACCAGCGCCAAAAAAGTCGTCATTTAGGTGTTCTATCTTCTGATCCCCCGCAAATAGCATCAGACGGCCGCTTCCTCTGGTTATGTTGAACAGATTTTTTACGTATTGTGTTCGCATCTCTTCGGGAACGTCTAACGGAGCTCTTATTGTGGTCGATGAAAAACCCATGTCATACCTCCTATCTGCGAATTTCTTCCTTTTCCATTAACAGGCGCCCTAACATATTGCATTGTCGCCATCGTAGCGCGGATCTTGCTCCTTCTGGAGTGACATCGTGCATCTGAGTCGATGCAACGGGAACGAACACCGTTAAACTCCGAGGCGGAGCATTTGTTAAAAACGTCCTGTAACGGCGGTGTGAGAACCGACCATGTGATGCGATAAGGGCGTAATCACCCCCGTGAACAAACAACGGCTTGAAGTAAGCGCTATGCAAAGATTTACTATTTCAAATAGCGCCGGTCGCCCTCTTCCATGTAGCAGACACGATTGCCAATGTTTACCGCGTGATCGGCGATACGCTCAAGGTATCGAATGATGTAGAGTAAGCTGGCCACGTCAGAAACGGTCTCCGTTGAGCATTTGCCTTGAGCGAGCGCGTTTACCATATTTTCAACGATGTTTTTGTACAAGAAATCAATTCTGTCGTCACGCGCTTCAAAGCTGCGTGCCTTTTGAATGTCGCCTCCGGCGTACGTTTCGATGCTATCAGCTACCATCGACTTCACATCAGCGACAAGCTCGTCGAATTTCGTTGCGGAAACGGGTATGCGGATGGGCTTTCCCATAGCGACGACCTCTTCGGCAATGTCGACCACGAAATCACCAATGCGCTCCAAATCAGTTATCATCTTTAACGAGGTGGCAATCACTCGCAGGTCTTTTGCCATAGGTTGTTCGAGTGCAAGAAGCGTCATGCACTGCGACTCGATCTTTCGATCGAACTTGTCTATCTCATCGTCGTTAGCGATTACACGCTCAGCAAGCGCAGTATCACTCGTCTCAAGCGCGGTCAGCACATCCTCCACTGATCGCCTGGTAAGAACACCCATATCTACGACGTTTTGCCGCAACTCTTTCAACTTCCTAACGTAACGATTCCTAGCCATACCTTCCTTCTTTATCCGAACTTGCCGGTCACGTAGTCTTCTGTCCTCTTATCTCGCGGTCGTTCAAATAAGTCTATCGTCGAGGCGAATTCTACGAGCTCGCCTAGGTAGAAAAACGCAGTATTTGATGAGACGCGCGCTGCTTGCTGCATGTTATGCGTGACAATGACAATCGTATAGTCTTTTTTGAGTTCGTATATCAGATCCTCGATCTTTGACGTCGCAATCGGATCGAGCGCCGAAGCGGGCTCATCCATGAGGAGAACCTCAGGTTCGACGGCGAGGAGCCTTGCGATGCAGAGCCGCTGCTGCTGACCGCCTGACAGCCTCAGCGCGGATTCGTTCAATCGATCCTTAACTTCTTCCCAGAGAGCCGCTGCTTTTAGACTTCGTTCCACAACTTCGTTCAGGTTCGCCTTTTTTCGAACCCCGTGCACCCTCGGGCCGTACGCAACGTTATCGAAGATCGACTTCGGAAAAGGGTTAGGCTTCTGAAAGACCATTCCGATCTGCTTACGCAGCTCAACGACGTCTGTATCCGAATCGAGTATGTTCCTCCCCTGATATACCACCTCGCCCGTAATTTTGACGTTATCCACGAGGTCGTTCATTCTGTCAAGCGTTTTAATAAAAGTCGATTTTCCGCACCCAGATGGGCCAATAAGCGCTGTCACCTTGTTCTTTGGAATGTCGATACTAATCTTCTTAAGGGCTTGGAATTTACCGAACCAGAGGTCCAAGTCCTTCACGCTGATTTCGATAGCGTTATTCATCGGCCCCTACAGCCCCTTGAGCTTCTTAGTATAGCTGTTCATTAGCCAGTCAGTAACAAATGTAATCGCCAGGATCGCAATAATCAGCACAGCGGCGGTACCATAAGCTGTTGTGGTGTCGTTATACTCAGTAAGTATATTATAAAGATACAATGTCATTGGGCACGCAGGATCGCGCAGGCTGTGGATCACACCCAGGGCACCTCCTGCAGTAAGCAAGATGGCCGCAGTCTCGCCGATAGCACGCCCCATGCCGAGAATGAGTCCAGTGACGATTCCTGGGAGCGCTGTCGGCAAGACCACGGTAGTAATCGACTGCCATTTCGTCGCACCTAAGCCCAAGCTGCCTTCCCGCAACTCTCCAG
This sequence comes from Methanomicrobia archaeon, assembly GCA_015660915.1. Lineage (GTDB taxonomy): Archaea > Halobacteriota > Bog-38 > Methanoflorentales > Methanoflorentaceae > Methanoflorens. The sequence goes on from JACTTZ010000009.1 coordinate 41,868, forward strand.
GGACTGCTTTCAACGCCTCTTCAGAAATTCTGAGCGATATGGGAAGCACCATGAACGCTAGTGTCAGCCCCCCTGATAGTACAGACCATCCTCCAGTGTAAGGCAGCAAATAGATGACAAAAAAGAGGAACCCAAAGAGGCCGATAATGATAGACGGTATGCCTGCCAATATTTCTGCTGCCTGGCGAATTACTTTTCTAAGAAGGTTCTCTCGTGTGTATTCGTTTAAGTAGATCGCGCCACCGACGCTCAGCGGCGCAGCTACAAGCAAGGCTACTCCTGTGACCGCGACCGTCGCCAATATCGTCGAATAGATTCCGGTCCCTGCCTGCCCCCTTACTCCAGGATTTGTTGTTAAGAAATGCCAGCTTATGAGCGGAAGTCCCTTTGAGAGTATATAGGCCAATATGACGATGAGGATGACGAGGGTCGCAATACCCGCCCCCCAGAGCAATCCCATGGGCACCATCTCGCTCCGCTTGGCGGCCATTAAAAAGTCACTCGCCTCCTGCTCGCAAGGTTCGCGAGCCCTGTAAGAATCATAATGAATACAAAAAGTACGACGCCCATGGCAAAGAGTGCCTGCTGGTGTGCTCCTGTCGCATAACCCATCTCGAGCGCTATTGTCGCGGTAAGCGTGCTGACCGGAGCGAATATAGAATCGGGAATGGTTACAGAGTTTCCAGCCACCAGCAATACCGCCATCGTCTCGCCTATAGCGCGCCCCATGCCGAGTATGACGCTGGTCACGATGCCCGAGCTCGCTGCAGGGATCAAGACGCTCCTAATTGTTTGCCAGCTTGTAGCCCCCATCGCGAGACTCCCCTCTTTGTATTCACGAGGAACAGCGCGCATAGAATCAGTAGATATGCTGATGATGGTAGGTAGTATCATCACGGAGAGAATGATCCAACAGGCAAGAACGCTCGTCCCAAATCCGCCGAATTGCCCCCGTATCCACGGCACAACGACAAGAAGGGCAAAGAACCCGTAAACGACTGACGGGACACCGGCCAAGGCACTTACGGAGGGGACCAGCACGCGCCGGACCGCAGGGGGTGCAATTTCAGCTAAGAACACAGCGCACGCGATCCCGAGCGGCGCTCCAATCGCGACGGCGCCCAACGTTACGATCAGCGAGCCCAGAATAATGGGGAATATTCCCCACGCGCCAGCGGCGAAGCTATCAGTAGGCAACCAAACGCTCCCTGTCAAAAAGCTTGAACCCGCTTCAGCCAGGAAAGGCACTCCTTGGCTAAAGACGAACACGATAATCAAGAAAATCGCAAAGATTGCAGAGATCGCGCACAGCAGCAGGATTATCTGTACGAGACGCTCGCCTATGCCCCTCGCTCTTGATCTCCGAAGAGAGCGCTCCGCTATGTCGGACGTGGCCTATCACTCCTTTGTAAAAAAAAGGGGGAGGGGATATTTAGTCGTTTATGTTGTTGCAGCGGTTGTCGTTGCTGTCGTTGCTGTCGTTGTTGTTAGTGTCGGCGACACGTAACCTGGCACGTCGTTGAGTGATACTTCGCCTTGGGCCTTCAATATCGCTTGTCCTGCAGGGCTAAGCGTGTAGTTTATGAAGCTCGCCGCAAGTCCCGTCGGGGCCCCATTCGTAACGAAGAGGAGATACCGCTGAATAACGTAGCTTCCGTCTGCTATGTTGGCATAACTCGGAGCTATGTTATTGATATTAAGTGCCTTGACTGTGTGGTCGACTTCATTAACAGCGACGTAACCGATTGCGTTCGCATCCCCGGCGACATATGATTTGACCGCTCCGCTGGAGGATTGTTGGATCCCGCTAGTACTGAAGTTACCGCCTTTGAGCACAATTTTTTGCACCCCATCTCGCGTACCGGATCCCTGTTCCCTATTGACGACATTGATCTTCGCGTTGTTTCCACCGACTTGGTTCCAGTTGGTTATGTTACCTGTATAGATGTCACGCACCTGGTTTAGGGTAAGGTTCGCCACATTATTGCTCGGATTAACGATGATGGCGATCGCGTCAACGCAAATTGGTTGAGGTTTGAGATTCGGATACTGCGCCAGCTGACTAGCTGTGAGATTGGCTGAAGCGTCACCGATCTGCGCAGTGCCTGTACCGACGGCCGTAATGCCCGCCGCCGTTCCACCGCCTGCAACGTTTACCGTTATACCTGAGTTGTTTGCCATGTAGGCCTGCGCCAGTGCTTGCGCATCTGGCTGCACTGATGTCGAACCTGCAAGGTTCAATGTACTGCCGGTAGTCGAGTTGTTCGTGCTGGAAGTGCATCCTGCCCCGAACACCGCCACTGCGACGAGCAATGATACTAACACAATTGGCAAAATCTTTTTCATGGGTTCACCAGTCTCCCTGGAGTGAATATAGATTATATGAGTATCTTATATAGACTATATAGATCAAGTAGCAGCCCTATACATAACGGGAAGGCGAGAGGCTTACTGGTTTGATTTGACGACCGCGAGATTGATTGCAACCTCAGCTATGTTTATGCTATAATCTGCCACTCGGTCAATACTGTTAGTGACGCAATATAGCGGCAGCGCGACGTGCGCATCAAGATCTAACACCTTTTCTTCAACACTTTTAAGCACCGAAAGCTGCCTACTTTTAGTCCCAATGGCTTTTTCGGCAAGCTTTGCGTCAAGCTTTGAAAGGGCGTCCATCGCAAGCTGCATGATGTCATTTGAAAGAGTACTTGCTTCACTGATGCTGTCGAGAATCTCATTGGGCACAGATCCTCCGGCGAGCGTCAACACGCAGCGCGCTATCTTCGTCGCGTGGTCCGCAATCCGCTCAAGCGAAACGGCGGTGAGATAGTACTCAAGACTCTCGTTCGCGCCTATGTCGGAAGCTTCCGCGAACGGAGTCTTCATCATCGCCTGCAAGCGTTTGAGCACGAGCAAGTAGTGCCGGTCGACATCACGATCTCTCAATATGACGTCATTGGCAAGATCGATGTCATTTTTCAGCAGGGATTTTGTTGCATCGGCGTGCATCGACTCAATAATGAGATGCATTCGCCGAATGGATTTCTTCACTTGAAGCTCGTTGGGACTGAGAAAATCTTGTATCACGACTGAATTTGCAGTCTCTTCAACGAGTTCCATACCGATGAGGCGATACGACATGTCACGTATGGTCTTTCGCTGATCGGACCGGATCTTCTGTGCGCGCAGCTCGAACGTTTTGTAGCCCGCGATGTAAATAGCAATCATCTGCCGCGCTAGCGCATCATCAAAAAGATCGTCAATGCTGACAATCCCACGCTCCTGCGGCTTCACCTGCTCTCTAGGCGTGATGCGCAGCGAGCCGTCAGGTAACGCTGATAATCCCACTTGAGACTTCTCCTTCAAACCGAGATGTGTGGCCCACGCCTTAGGCAGGGAAACGGTGTAGCTTGATTTGCCGGTCAGTTGAATCTTCCGAATCTCCATAAAAGTCGAAGAATTATATAAAAAGTCCAAACATATATATTTGCTGCTCAAAGAATAGAGTATGCCGGGGGCGGGACTTGAACCCGCGCTCTTCAGATATCTCAGGTGTCGTGTCGGAATACCCTATGAGTCTGACACCTTAGCCATCTAGATCGTTGCCTGCGTGTGCAACAACTAACTAGGCCACCCCGGCCGCCGCGAGGTGCTGTAACAGGCTACAGCAACCCCTTCAGACACTCCCGCTATTACGAGCGCCCTATAAAAGGCTTTTGACGTGAGTGGCTTTGTTGCATAACTCACTATTCCTGCTTACTTTTGCAACAGACTGCAGACTTTTGCAACATTTTCTTAATCTTTCAAATTTTCAGGAGGTGACAAAATGAAAGAAGCAAAAAACAAAAGGCTTTTCTTGACTAGCATACCTATATATTTACACCTCAACGGCAGGGAGGGACATTCAATGCCTCAATTAGTAGCAACAAATGGTGAGTATCAAGAAATAGATGTTAAACCCATAACAAAGCCCGTATATGTATCTCTTCAAGAAGAAGGAAAAACAGAACCTCGCAAATCGTTAACAGGAGGAGAGTACAGACAAGTTAAAAGTATCTGAATACCGCACAACCTGAGGCCCTTCTAATGGATGAGAATGATATCGAAGAGATGCTCAAAGATTATGATTACATAAGTTTTGAGCAGATAGGTAGTGAAAATTGGAGCGTGTATCACCTTAAAGACAGCGCAATCATAAAACTAAAAGCAGTGCCGTTAAAACTTTTAAAACGGGGTAACAATATTATTTTAAGTCCCATGCTCGTTCAAACTGCATTTGTTCCACGAGGTCATAGGGGAACCCCTTCTGAAACACCGTTCCCTACAACCCCGGAGGGTTGGGAGGACGAGCTGACTCAGATAAACATAGGTTTTGACATCATAAATGAGCCCTGGAATGAATATCGGATTGACAGCGGAGGCACGTTCTCCTTAAAAGCTGTTGCAATAGAGTTTGCAAGCACAAAACTATATGACCCTCAACGGGAGCCCGTGTATATAATAAACTCCCAAATTCTGACAAAGAAATCTCCAATGATTTAATAATTAGAACTAATATTCGTCAAAAAACTCTGGCTCAATCCCCAACTCAAACATCTCCTGAATGACCACGCATATGTTGTGGCACAATACCTTTAGCAACACTTCATTCACCTGAGCCGCTTCCATCTTACTCCTGACCGAATCCCCGAACTTGCTCTTTATCATGTGGAACGTCGTTTCGGCGTTGCTCCGCTTGTGGTAGTGCTCTAGAAATTCCGCATTTTTGTATTCGAAGTAATGGTACATCTTCTTCCACGTCGGAGCGTTCTTTGCTCTTCCCGTTGTTCCTTTTCTAAAGGGAATGTAAGGCACAGCTCCTATCTCGTTTATCAGCTCCAAATTAGCTCTTGAAGAGTACGCCTTATCCCCCGAAACTTCTTTGACCGTAAAATTCTGCGCCGTCTGCATTACGAGCTCCGGCAGAAACTTACTGTCGCGCTCATTGGTCATCGTCAGCTCAACGGCGGTGACGATGTTTGTTTTAACCCCACAAGCTACGTGCGCTTTTACCCACGTCCTAACGTCTTTGTCTTTGCCGTATTTGTGGTCGAACCATTTGATGAACCGCGAGGTTCCAAATCCTGAGCTGTCTATCGTAAAGTCATTCTCGACTGAAGCTAAGGCGAGGCTTGTTATGGTGATAAGGTCTTTGATGATGGGCGTTAGTTCTGGACTCTCCATATACCGCGCTACCGTTGAGTAATAAGGCACTTTGTCAATGAGGCCGCGTTCCTTTGCAACTTCCATGTCGGTAGCGAATCGCCTTAGCGAAAATGTTGAAAAGACCTTCAAGGCCGAAGAAAACACCATATCTGCCAGTGGTAACTTCGGTCGGCCAAATGTGTATTTAGGTTGTGGAATGGTGCTTGTTACGTCTCCAAGCAGTTGCATAAACAGCTCCTTTTGGTGTATCTGAGCGTGGTCGTAAGCTTGCCAGTTTTGCGCGTAGCTTACCCTCTTCGTAACTGTCTGCGTTACTGTTCCTTCTTCGTTAATCTCTTCCGTGACGATTAACTCAACCGCGAAGATATGCTTGCACTTTATCTTCCGGTATTGGTAGTCAGGGCAAGTGCAAGACTGCGTGTTTTCAAACTCTGAGAATTCTACGTCGTATGTGGCTCCGTTTGACTGAGAGGGCACTATCCAACCATTGCCGTTCTTGGTGATTTTGCAGGTCTTTGCTATGTTCAACCCCCGTTCCTTTCGAGCTTCGAGCAATTCTTGAGCTAACATAATATTTACCTACAAGTTTACCTATATACTTACCTATAGATATACTTTTGGGTAGCATGGTGGGAAAACTAATAGGTAAATATATAAATAAGTAGGCATATACCTACTCAACGGTAAACAATGGGTGCAATTACCAAACTTACGGCTGCGGTATCGAAGAAGGAATCGTTGAGAACAACCGTTCCGAGAAGCATCGTGCAACAGTTGAATCTGACGAGTGATGATTCATTAGATTGGCAGCTTGAAGTGAGGGACAAAGAACTAATAATCGTCGTGCGCCCCTTAAAACGAACCGACGAGCAACATCGAGACTGATTAATGGATAAGACTGATAAAGACTATAAGAATAGAATGCCTCTAATAGTGAATACTAGTATTAAGAACTGGGACGAATTTCGTAAGAGGGTTCTATATTGGTTTAGTCAGGTAGAGACTAACTACCTATAATAAATCAATTCGCGGGTTGCTTTTCACCTGTGATTTGCTTGCGTTGGACGTAGCGTAGTCTTTCTACGCTAGTAATAGTACATACGTCAATTGGCCCACCGCAGGTTCGCGGCATCATGGCTAGCCTTTGTACGTTGATTGTAGCTCGGATTAGTAGAATTGCAAGGTCAACTGCATCTTGCAGTGGCAGCGCAGAATAAAGAAATGGCAATTCTAATTTTGGCATCTCGCTCAGCAAAAAAGATTTTTGCTCTTCACCCAAAATTCCCGCGTTTTCTATTGTGTTTCTGAGATTAGCGTCATATCCGTTTATTAGACGATAGACGATTTGACCTCCATCTCCACCATAAGTTATTCCAAAGTCTCCTTCGTGTTGCTCAACGGGTTCTGGGCTATCAGGAATTACAACTGCATATTTACGTCCATTCACTTCATTCTCATTATACCCTGCAATTAAAAATGAAATGGGTTCTTGAATCATTCCTGCTGGCGGCGGTGGTGGTGGCGTCGCATCCCACTTTGCTTTAAAAAACTGAGATAACTCTTTCGCGAAGTCATAAACAGATATCCTTTCTGGGTGTTGTTCACTAAGTTGCTCATTGAATTCAGTGAAATACCCATAGGCAGTTCTGTTCCCTATAAAAGCCTGACCGTAAGTAACTACTCCAATGGAGTCGTGCGGGTCGTTAAATGAAAAAAGCTTTGTGGTATTGTCGTAGGCGGCTTGGCCGCGAGGCGTTCCTGTTTCCTTGTCTGCTACAGTTACAGTAACTCTGCTTTCTGCGGCCAGAACTAACCCTTCTGGCACTTTTACAACAAGTCCTAGTGACATAAGTCATACCTCTGTAATACAATGCAAGTTACCCCATATTGCGATAACATAATCCTATGTAACGTGCAAGTGTTACAGAAAGACAGTTATTCCACCAACCCTTTCTTAACAACCTAAAATTAACAACGCTTGGTTTAACAGAACCCTAACCCATGTAGACTTTTGCAACACAATCGTTACTTTTGCAACAGAATGGGCTTATGCAACAAAGCCGACGTGAGTATGCGCCACATTTAAATAAAAATAATATAAATATTCCTCTATAATTGAAATAAGGCGTTTCTGATCGAAAATTGAAGAAATAATTTGAAAACGTATTTATATCGTCGATATAATTTATACGATAAAAATAGTAAGGGTAATATAATGAGGGACCAATCCGTGCCGGTATTCGACCAAGACGAAGAAGTGATGACCAACCTTCTTTGCAATATCGGCGTCAAGAGGAACTTGGCGAAGGCACTGGTGTACCTAGCTAACGTCACTGAATCGGTTTCCCGCAATGTTGAGCTTGGTGCCGGCTTGCGACAACCTGAAGTGAGCATAGCAATGCGCGAACTGAGGGAACGCGGTTGGATTGAAGAGTGGGAACAGAAGAAAGAGGGCAAAGGCCGCCCGCTTAAGTGTTACCGTCTCTCCACAGAACTCTGCGACATCATCGACTCTCTCGACGACTCACGGAAACGCGACGCACAGCAAGACGAAGAGACCATCGCCATGCTACGGAGCCTTTCCCGAACCGTGGGAGCAGATAAATAGTTCACTCAGCGCGTGAATCACTGCATCAAGATTTCAACAGTAGCAGCCTTTCCGGCGAGTCGCGCGACGTGCACCTCACTGACCTGGGTAAAAATGCCGTGTTCCACCACCCCTGCAATAGCGGACAGCTCTCGCGCTAACTTTTCTGGATCATTAACAATTCCGAAGTCCGCATCGAGGATAAGGTTCCCTTGATCGGTAACAAAGACGCGATTTTGCTCAGATCGCCGAAGTTTTGCACTGGCCCCCATTCGACTGACCTCGTTCTGAACGAGTGGACACGCAAGGGGCAGCACTTCGAGTGGCACGGGTAGATTCAGACGCGGCGCCAGTTTTGAAGCATCGACGGCAACACAGAATCGCCTCGCCGCGTGTGCAACGATTTTTTCGCGCGTATGCGCCCCTCCGCCGCCTTTGATGAGGTTAAGGCGTGCATCCACCTGATCGGCGCCGTCGAGTGCGATATCAACGGCTTCATGCTCGTAAAGAGTAGTAAGCGGCACGCGGTGCTTAACCGCAAGCAGCAGCGACTGATGGGACGTGGGAACGCCCGCAATGGAAAGCCCTTCGTCAGTGATGCGTCTCCCCAGATATGTGATAGCGTGCGCGACCGTCGTCCCCGTTCCGAGCCCTACAACCATTCCGTCGTCGACCAATTCGGCGATCGATCTTCCAGCCGCTTCCTTCGCGATGCGTGAGGGCTCCATAGAGGAACACATGAATCGCTTGAGCTTAGCCGTTTCGATTTTATCCCGCTCGTGCAACAACGAAGCTATTTAGTCGAGGAGTACAATTTACAAATAAGAACTTGTTAGGATACGACACCCTGGTTAAAACGGAGGAAAAAAATGGGGATATTGGATCGTCTCACGACGATGATTAAGGCAAAAATCAGTTCGTTTCTTGATCGACACGAGGACCCACGTGAAACGCTCGATTACTCATATGAAAAGCAGCTCGAGCTGCTCACCAATGTAAAGCGCGGTGTCGCCGATGTCGTTACTGCAAAGAAGCGGCTTGAACTTCAGAAAGCAAAACTCGAATCAAACATCGAAGACCTAAACAATCAGGCCCGAGAGGCGGTAAACCTTGGACGCGACGATCTCGCCCGTGTTGCGCTCGAGCGGAAAAAAGACTCCATGGCGCAGATCGAGTCACTCACTGCGCAGATTGCCGATCTCGAAAATGAACAGACCAAGCTCGTAAACACCGAAAGGCGGCTCTCTGCCAAAGTCGAGGCGTTCAGAACGAAGAAGGAAACGATAAAGGCGCAATATTCGGCAGCAGAAGCGCAGGTCAAGATTACCGAGTCTGTGACTGGGATCTCCGAGGAAATGGCCGACGTCGGGATGTCAGTTCAACGTGCTGAGGAGAAGACAGAATCGATGAAAGCACGATCACAGGCGCTCGATGAGCTTATTGACGCTGGTACGCTCCAGGATTTGACTGGCGATCAGACAAAGGTCGAGGAGGAGCTGAGCAAGATCAAGTCGAGCGAGGAGGTCGATCAAGAACTCAAAATCTTAAAGCAACAGGTTCCTGTTAAGAAGAAAGCCAAAACGGAAGAGACACAGGAGGCACAGCAATGATCGTGCGCATCCTTGGCGATAACCAGTACGTGCTCGACAGCAAGTATCTCGACAAACTCAATGAACTCGATAACTGCATGGTCGACCATCTTGGCAGCGGGGAGGTCGACGAATTCCACAGCTGCCTACGCGACATGATTCACATCATTCGAGACAAGGGAACGCCGCTCGATCCGGCAGAAATACGCCCCTCAGATCTGATCGTCCCGTCACCCGACATGACGCCCGAAGAAGCACGAAAATTGTTCACAGAGGAGGGGGTCCTCCCGGAGTAGCCGCGAGACTAAAGCGGCACATCCCACAGAGGGTACCAACGCTCGAGCTCTTGCTCTATCGGTAGCTCAGGCCCTAGGACTGATCGAAGTCTGAACTCGTAGGCGTAGTCGCGCTTATGTTGCTTCGCGTCGACGGGCACAAAAGGATAAAACTTACCGCGCTTGTAGTTGTAAATCCAAAAGACGCTTTTTTGGTTTCGAAAAGGGAAAACCGCGCACAAGATCTGCTCGCCATATCCTCCATCGATCAGCGTTGAGCTTACTGCATGGATATCAGAGACTACGTTCTCGAACTGCGGGTCAGACACATTGACCCACGCGTAACCAAACGCGTCCTCTTTAAGCTCAAAAACGGTTTCGCTAATTTTGAGCAGCTCAGTGATCTCAGTCTCGCATTGGGCAAAGCCGCCCGATTCAACGGGTTTGAAACAGATGCCCGCCTTCCCCGTCGGCTGTAAGCTAAACTCAGTGCTTAACGTAATATAGGCAGTAGCCATTGAGAATAGATCGTTTACTTTCGGAGCTATCCCTTTCGTCCTTCCGAGCAGTGAGTCCAGAAATCCCATGGCAGTTTGACCTTCAGAGCGCTCCGTTCGGATTCGTCGTGCCACAGAGAGAAAGCGCCGCTAGTGCGCGGCCAAGTAGCTTTTCGCTGTGTTCCTTGATCGCTAGTCACTGAGGATAGTGGAGCCTTCTGGGGTAAAACGGAGGCTGCTCAAATCAGCAATGATTTGCACTGGAGACGTTAGGCGTTCATCGTAAGTAACGGTGACGCTGAACGAATCAGCGATTACCTCGACATTGATGATTCCTTTTCGCCGCGCAAGGAACTTGTCGAGCTCGGCCGCATCCGAGGCTTCCCGCAGCTCGTGCAAGCGAATTTTTACCCTCTTCACGTGTTTCTCATCAGCATTCATGAGTCTGCTTCGTATGTTGCTCCATCAGTAGATAAAAATGCCCCATCCTTTGTGCGTGAGGTGAGGCTCGAGCGCACGGCTGCTTCTAGATCATCGCACTCACAAAGCAAGAACTGCCATTAAGATGCTCGTCCCCCTAAGGGTCGAATATCCGCATTGGTGATCCCTTCTCGGATTTATGCTACCATATGAAACGGAATAGCCCCGCTTGCAAGGGCACTGCGAATGACCTGCGGTTGAATGAAGCGCCGTTCGGATCAAACAACGGTTCTCTTCGAGCTCTTTCCGAAAGCAACATCTCAAAGCAGGAAAGAGGTCGCCAAGCAACAATTGCATCGGCAGGGACACAGTGTGTGATTTCAATGAGATCTCCAATGCCGCATGAAAGGAGAATCTATTCTTTCTCGAGAATAAGGTAAAGAAAGGAAACCACTCCATATGCGTGAAGAAATAGAAGTCACTTGACCCATTATTAGCAGATTGTCTATGACACTCTCTTTCTTTCGGTAAATCGTGACGAGCTGCAAAGGAGTGTGATTATGAATAACAAAGCGCAGCTTTATGCGAGAAGGCGGGAGATGTACCATCTTCACGTGCAAAAATTGAACATGGCGGAGATTCTCGATAAGCTCTCGGCCAAGTATAACATATCCAAACCGGCGCTGTGGCAGGACTGGCAAAAACGCACCAAGTGGGTTTACGACGTCTTTGATCTCGAGCCCTCTCGAGCGCAATATAGAAACGGATAACCCCATCCGCCAGCAGATTGGTCCTGAAATAGTAGAATACGATGGGTGCAAAGACGAGCGCTATGGGGCTATACTGGGAGTTGAATGGTGCTGGGACGATTTCGTTTGGCACCTATGAGTAGGACAGACCTGGTGCTTAGTAGGTTCCTCAGAAGCATTCTCAATACACGCTGAATAAAAAAAGGCGATCAAGAGACGAGTACTGCGTACAACGGTAGGCCTGCTACGTCGTCAGCACAAATGTCAGATCTTCTTGCAGTACTATCCATTATCGGAATATCGCTTGTAGCGATCACCGTTCTTGTCCACTTGCTTCCCTTAGTAATGCTTGCCGCACTTGTTCTGCTTGCAGTTTGGAGTTCATTCTTGCGATACCGCCCACGAAGATCTCTCGTCCGTTAGCATTCTCCGTTTGCTGGAATGGCAAACGACCGTTTTTGCAACTGCTTTAGAGAATTCGCCAAAAAAGATCGTTCAAAAGGGCGGAGAAGAAGATGCGTGCGTCAGGGGCATTGATAACGCAGGTGTCAGCGGGTCTCGTTTTGGAGCGTTATACACCAGGTCCAGCACTTCACAATGTAGTAGAACAAGTATAGAAAACGCATATTCTCTATACACTGACTATTTTTGACATGACGCAAACATAGATGTGGTCGTGTATAAGAAACAGCTCGGAAAAGGTCGGGAGAACGGAAGCACGTTCAAACCAGGCTGTGCTCTCCCGTTCTCCATTGCAATTAAGACCGAGCGCGCATTTCTAAAGCGACTGTTAACTTCATTCACCTCCAATGTGGTGAGCGCGGTGGCACATCGACTGCCTCGTCATCGTGCACTGACCATTTTCACCGCGCTCACCACTGACAGACGTTTTTTGATGCCACTTCTTCCTGCCCGCCCACCTTTCTCCGCGTCGGTGCGCCGTCAACTCAGGAGCGAAAATACGATTTAGGAGAAGAAGCACGATTTAGGAGAGCACAGAGGGAGTGTATGTTGGCGGTCTGATCGAGTTTCAGTCAAGGAGGCAACGAGAATAAACAGTTGTTTAGCGATATGGAAGCCCCATACAAGAGGCGCCCCGTTAGCGTCCTTGTGCTCAAATGGCAGTGGTCAAAAACGAGGAGTACAGCGAGAAGCGCGGCAATTGGCAGGCGCGCTGTAGATGGAAGCGCTAATGTGGCCACAACGTCGGAAGATCGGTCGCTTCGGAAATCTCGCACCCAGCCTCGCTTAAGCGTTTATTCTACTTCGTGGCGTGTCAAATCAAACCCTCGTAGTGGAGTGGCGGAACCTTCTTCCGAACGTAGCAAAGATCGCACCCACTCACGCTCTGTCCACAACGCGCAGCCGCCCTCCATCTCGCTAAGTGTCTCGTGACGCTGGCGAATTGCCCGCAGAAGTCTAGATTGCAGCGCCTCTTTAAGCGAGAGCTGTCGCACATTTGCATCGGAGTAGGGCGAAACCGGGCACGGCTCAAGATCCCCTTCAGGGCTCACGTGAACGAATCCTCGCCCCGCAGCAAGACACCCGCCAAACTGGTCCTCGTCTCCGGGAATTGCAATGAAGATTGCAGGAAATTGAGTGCGAAATCGCTCTGTTTTGTGCGCCAGCGCGCTCCGCTGCTCATCAGTTAAGATCCAGTCTTCAGTGCCTGCCTCCACTGAGACATACTCTAGGAAGAGAATAAGCTTAGCCCCTGCCTGGGTGAGGCTCTTGATGAAGCGTTCATCTGTGATTGTCGCGAAGTTAGACCGCGTTATCGTCAAAGAGCAGCCAAAAAAGATTCGTTTAGCACGCATCCGTTCCATTGCACTCTGCAGGCGCTTATGCATCCCGACACCTCGACGCTCATCAGTGTCGCGTTCGTCGCCCTCAACACTAATAACGGGGATGACGTTTCTCTGGTTTCGAAAGTGGTCAAGCGTGCCCTCATCGATGAGCGTTCCGTTCGTAACTATTGGGAATATAACGGAAGGGAAATCTCTGGTAATGGTCAAGAGATCCTTACGGATCAGTGGTTCTCCGCCTGCGAATAAAATTGCCGAGATGCCAAGCTCGTTTGCCTCAGCTACAAGAGTACGAAGCCGAGCGTCACTCAACTCCGGTCCTTTTGATTTGCCCTTATCATGCGCAAAGGCGTAGCATCCTTTGCAGCGGAGGTTGCACTTGCTTGTGACGCTAACGATAAGGAGGGCCGGCACGTGCAGGTCACTTTTCTGCCATTTCCGCCGCACGAGCGCCGCTTTCCTCTGCCACAAAATAGTGCGGAGAAAGAAGATGGATTTCGCAGGTTCCCTTAAGGTGATGCGGACGGCATCCCTGAAATAGCCTAAAATGGCGTCGTTAAGAGCGGGAATGTAGCTGTAGTCGTCCGCCGGCGTGCCGGCATCGGCCAACGTTGCCGCAGCCGCGGGCCTAGGCGGCTTATGTCGTCGGGATTGAGGCGCTTCTTGAATCATTTGTTCTGTCTAGTTATGTGGTAGGCCACTTGCTTCGGCTTCTAGATCCTCAATCGTATCATCTTCTCGTTTTTTCCCTCGCTCGCTGAGCCTCTATTTTGTGGAACACGCAACGCCGGTTGATTCGTAGCTTCAGACAGAAGGGGGCACTTTTTGGCAGCCATAGCTGCTTGCACGGGTGATGGATATATGATGTTGATTGTGTCCATCCATACTTTTTCTACAGGTTCCTTCTAAATCGGGATGTTTTTGGCTGATCATGCCACTGTAAAACATGGCGCTGATGCTCAACTACAGCGATTGGATATCAACGTCGCCTCGTATAAAGCCCCACGCTTTCTATTCTGCTAAGAACTCCTCCAGAATCTGAAGTCATTTGTAATAATCTTCGAGGAGGGGAGCTTGCAAGATGTCGTTGCGGGCACCTTCCGATATTACCTCGAACGCTCAACACATAACAGCGATGATAGGAACGGTGCTAGTTCGCCTGCGTCGACGCTACTCCCACAATTCAAGCGGGATCGTCGTCCCCCGGCACCGTTCGCACTCCCAGTACAGCACTCCGCGACGCTCGTCTTTACATCGTCCGCATTGGCCATTCCGGCACCGATCTCGTGACGGGGGACACACTTCATTTCAGTATCGCTCATTATTTTCCTCCGATGGAAGATGAGAAGATGTTGACAATCTCGCGAGAGTAGTGAGTTTCGAGTGAACTCTGTTTTTCAACCCCGCTCATATGAGGTGGCCCCTCCGCTTGAGCATATTGCAGTGAACGAATAGAGAACTCCTTTCCTGGAGGCATCTAGGATGCCTGAGCAAGTGCCTACCCCACCTTAGTGATCATCGCTTACCGACCTCTTTCCTGCTCACCCTTAGCTCGGAAAGAGCTCCGACGCAAACAGAGGGGGCCGCCTAGACGGCTATCGAACAACTATAGAGGCTGCTTATTCTCTATACAGTGACTATTTCTGGCACAACGCGAACAAGGATACGGTCGTAAAGAACAACCTGCTCTGCAAAAAGCTCGGGAGAACGGAAGCGGATTCAAACCGCGCTGTGCTCTCTCGTTCTCCCTTGCAAATTAAGCCGAGCGTTAGTTTCTGGAGCGCCTATAACCTTTCTACACGTGGTGAACGTAACAGCATATCGACTGACTGCTTCTTTGTGCTGTTGACCATTTTTCACCGCGCTCACCACTGAAAAACCGTTTTTCGATACTGCTCGTTCTTCCTTAGGTCGACGGTCGTGTCAATGCGCTGTATCATCAGGAGAGGAAAGACGACTTAGGAGAGGAAATACGACTCTGGAGAGCACAGAAGAAATGTATATCGGCGGTCTCACGTAAGTCTCGCTTGAGGAGGTGAATCATGATAAATGCAGATCAGGTAGAAAAAGTGGTGAACTGCTATTACCACCTGTACGGGGAATGCGCGAAAGGCCGTCTGAGGGTGAAGGACGAGGCGTGCGTTTACTGTCTTGAACGCGCCCTCGATGATATTCGCTTCGCTCTCCACTCTGACGATACTTAGCGGATTTCGCGAACCACCTTTTTTCCATTGATTACGCTTTGCAACGGCTCGTGAAGATAATGAAGACCGATAAACCGCGCTGTTCAGTTTGTGGCGATTACACCCTTACGAAGGGGTGGGTGCTCAGTGATCACGAACTGTATTGCATTCGGTGCGCACGAGTGAAGAAATTCGTTAAAAGCAGCCCGAACTCGTGACTTTCAGTTGCCCGCAGCAAAGGTTTAGTTTTAAGATCCGTATTTTAGGTCCAGAAAAAGATGCAGAAGAACGGCCTTAGCGAATTGGCAGAGCGAAAAGGGCTGCGATCCGACGCTTCTCGCCTCCTTATCACAAAAAATGAGTGCGTTGCGCAAGAAAAAATTGCTCTGCCGCTTAATAGTAGTAGCGGTCTCGTTGTTTTCGTCTCTTATGCGTGATGATGTAGTCTTTGTCAAAGCCATCATCAGCGAGTTGTCTATTCCCCGCGCTTTCGTCAACGACCTCCTACTGAAAATCCTCAACGACGTACTTCTCTAGGATGAAATCCCACTTGTACGATTCATTCGGCAGGACAAACCACTTGAGGGGTTTCTCCAGTTTATCTTTCGCTTGCATCTTCTTCTCTCACCTCCAAAATTAATAGTGGCTGGACAGTGACGTCAACGCTTGCCTCATAAACTATATAGAGCTCCCGAGTCGGGTCTTTGCAAGAGATGATACTGCTGTGTCGCGCATCACGCCGAAATGCCGGCTTACGACGCCCTTGTGCAAATAACTATACTCTCTAGACTCTCCTTGCGACACGCTTAACCTTCCACACGCCGAAAAGGGACTAGTCACAACTCGGTTGTGGCTGTGCGTCCAAGGTTGCGGGCCTACCTCGGTAGACAAAAAAAACTTCGGTCCGCCATCTTTTCTGGGCCAGCAAACGGCTTGGATGCGCGATCCAGCCGTTCTTCACCCCCTTTCTATCTTTAAGCGTTATTTGCCACATTTCTCGCTGCCCCACGGGCATCTGCAAAAAAAAGCAGGGAGAATGTGGTCGAACGATCGCCTCCGCTTCCACGTGGACGAGAGATAGAATTACAGGTATACCAGTAAGAGCCATACGTTATTATTGTAAGACATGTGCTGTTACGCTCAAATGCGTTCTTCTTCTATGCCTCTTGCACAATGTTCCGCGTGTTGAGTGTCGCGCTTGGGACCTCTATACGCACGGTCCCGTGGCGTTAGAGCGCCCGGAACTGCACTAGTCTGCGCGCGCAAGCATATGACGTTCGGCTTAGCTGCTCAACAAGAACGGAGGCGCGACTTTTTCACCGCACAAATAGGTATTTACCTTTCTAGACAAACCGTTAGTTGATGATTGAGACAGAAGCGGTCCTCTTTGACGCTTATGGCACCGTGCTCGACGTCGGCACGTACCACCGGGACATAACCGAGCACGTCGTCCAGCAATCGAATACGCTCTTCGGCATCACCACATCAGTTGACGAGTTTAACGCGTACTGGAGCGAAGAGTTTGAATTCGCGTTTCATGACGTGATCGCTTACTGTGGCGAGTTTAGAAATATGCGCGATCTTTATGGGATTAGCACAAGAAACGTCTTTCATCGTTACGGGATACAGGTGCCGGACACTTACGTTGCAGAGCTAAACTATACGTACAAAAAAATGCTCGACGAAGCGGTTTCTATTCTTCCGAATGTGAAACAGACACTCGATACGCTCTATGCAAACGGACTCCGGCTCGGAATGGTTTCAAACGGAGACAACGAGGAGCTTTCGGCCCATCTCGACGGCGTCTCTGACCTTTTTGACGTAGTGATCACCTCTGAAGAGCTCAAAGTCTACAAACCGCATCCGCGAATATTCAACGAGACCCTTCAGAAAATGGGCGTAGCACGCGAAAACGCTGCCTTTGTCGGAGATACGATCACTTCTGATGTTTTGGGAGCAAAAAAAGCAGGGTTAACGGCTATCTGGTACAACAAAAAACAGCGCATTCCAAAGCCCGAAATACGCCCGGATTTTGAAATCCGCGATATGACAGAGATCCTAGAGATCGTGGAATGCAAGTCGTGATGCAAGGATCGTAACTGATTCTCACGCGTCCTTAGGCGCTTTGTCCTGCAAGTTGCGCCTCCATCTGCCGCAGTCGCTCTATCCGCTTTTCAATGGGCGGATGCGTCGACAAGAGGTTTAGCGCGGAGCCTCTCGATATTGCCGGTATGATGAAGAATTGGCTTATGCCTTCAACTTTGCGGATGTCCTCGGTTGGCACGCGTTGGACATAGCCGCTGATTTTAAGCAGTGCGCTGGCAAGGTTTGCCGGGTGTGCTGTGATAATGGCAGAGCCACGATCGGCCGCATACTCGCGGTAGCGCGACAGCGCCCGCGTGATGAGAAAGCTAATGATCCATATCGCTGCGAGCGCGATGAAGAAAAGAAAGATGTTATTGTCCCTTCGGTTGCCACCTGCCCCGATGAAGAACCAGTAGCGCATGAGGAAACCCGCAATCGTCGTGACGAAGCTCGCGATGGTCATAACAAGCATATCTCTGTTCTTGACGTGTGACAACTCGTGCGCAAGCACCGCTTCCACCTCAGGCTCTTCGAGTCGTTGAAGGAGTGAACTGGTGACGGCTACCACGGCGTGTTTTTGGTTACGGCCCGTCGCAAAGGCGTTCGGAACGGGGCTGTTTGCTATGGCCACCTTTGGCTTAGGTAGATCGGCCATAGCGCAAAGGCGTTCAATCGCGCTGTGGAGCTCCGGGGCCTCATCCTCGCTGACGATGTGGGCGCCGCTCGCGGCGAGCACTACCCGGTCTGAAAAATAGTACTGCGCTCCAAGAAACAGTGCCACAAAAACGGCTATGAGCGCGATGTTTTGCACGTAGAGCAAGATGATGCCAATGAACGCGACGTATACGATCCCAAGCAAAATCATGGTCAGCAACATGCGGGCTGAAAGCCCGATGTCACTGCCCCACTTACCTTTCATATGTTGTAATCACCCGGTTGTCTGTTTATCACAATTAATATGCGCGCTTGAGCTCATAAAGATACCGTCAGTTGGTTCAATCGTATTCTGCCACCGCTTTGCACGTCGAGGAGCGTCCTGCCACGCACTTAGCAAGGGTTTATAATGAGGCAGCCACGTTAGCTACCACGGAGCAACATGCCTACGGATTTCAAAAAAGAAACGCCCGCTGAAGCCATCGATTGGGATGAGTTCCATCCTACAACTCCATATGACGTTTACGTGCCGCACACGCCGCAGCGCAAGAAATGGTCAATCGTCCTGGGTATCTTGCTGTATCTCATAGGCCAATTTAGCGTGTCGCTCTTTTTGCCGCCCCTTCTCATCAGCACGGGCATAATCGCATCGCGCGAAGCGCTCAACATATCCTCTGGAATTGTCACTCCCGCGACCTTATGGCTTTTGAACGTTGCGAATATCGTTTCCATTGCGCTCATCATAGCAGTCGTTCTCGGTTTCTACAAGGACAAGCTCGCTTCACTTGGATTCACCACGAAAAAAATACCGAAAGCGCTTCTCTATGGTGTTATAGGATTCGTCGTTGCCTTTATCATCGCAGGCATCGTCGGCTATCCCATTCAACAACAGTTCGGCGTCGATCCGACGCAGGAGGCGCTATCACAAACGGCCAGCGTCCCGGGACTTTTACCCCTCCTCTTCTTGTCTGGAGTCATCATCGCCCCCATCGCGGAAGAGATCGTGTTTCGGGGGTACCTCTACAAAGCCTTCAGAGATCGCTTTAAGCCCTCATACGCGATCTTCCTGAGCGCCGCACTCTTTTCGGCCATCCATTTGGAGCTGCTGGCCGCTGCTCCGCTGTTCGTCATCGGTATCGTTCTCGCGTACGTGTACGAGAAGACGGGCAATTTGATGGCTCCGATTACGTTGCACGTGCTCAACAACGCGGTTGCCTTCCTCTTTGTGCGCTAGGTGCCCGCCACTGAGAGGCATCTCTGCATCATTTATCCACGCTGAACAATAAAGCGTATCGATGTAGGGCTGCACGGCTGAGCTAGCTTTATAGGCCAGATAAGCTCGCTGATGGCAATCAGAGACCGTTAGCCGCGAAATCATTCTTAAATATGAGGTTATATAAAGTTGTAGTATTCACTGGAGGCTTTAGATGAGCGGCATTATCGGCATCTATCGCTTTGATAACAAAATCATCGACTCAAGTGAGCCACACCGTATGATCGACCGCCTCGCCCACCGCGGCCCGGACGGCTCGGGCACTTGGCACCGCGGTCCAGTTGGCCTCGGCCATTGCATGCTCTGGACCACCCCCGAGTCCCTGCACGAGCAGCTCCCATTGGTCAGTGACGACGACCGCTGCGCCATCACCGCCGACGCCCGTATCGACAACCGCGACGAGCTCATCACCGGCTTGAGACTCGTTACTCCTCCAGCAGAGATCACCGACAGCCAGCTCATCCTCCACGCCTATGAACGCTGGGGCGAGCACTGCGTCGACCACCTCCTCGGCGACTTCGCCTTTGCGATCTGGGACGACGACAAACAGCACCTCTTCTGCGCCCGCGACCACATGGGCGTCAAGCCGTTCTTCCACTACTGCTCTGATACGCTCTTCGCCTTCGCCTCTGAGATTAAGGCCCTCTTCTGCCTGCCTCAGGTGCCCCGCGAGATAAACGAGGTGCGGGTGGCATGCTACCTCGCCGCGATCATGAAGGACAAGCAGATCACCGCCTACAAAGATGTTCGACGGCTGCCTGCGGCATATTCTATGGTCATCACGAGCGAACAGGCAGACGTGCGTCAGTACTGGTCTCTCGATCCGACCCGTGAAATCCGCCTAGACTCTGATGATGCCTACGCAGCTGCATTCCGTGATATCTTCTCCGAAGCCGTCCGCTGTCGGCTCCGGAGCGCTTTTCCCGTTGGGGCAGAGCTCAGCGGCGGCCTAGATTCCTCCTCGGTCGCCTGCGTTGCGCGACAGCACTTCGTAGGAGGTGGGGGGCCTCCTCTCCCCGTATTTTCCCTCACCTTTGACTCGACCCCTGAGTGCGACGAGAGCGCTTATGCGAACGCCTTAGTCGCTCAAGGTGGAGTGGTGCCACATTGGATCCCCACTGGAGCCTTAAGTCCGTTCAAAGCGGTATTAAAGATCGTCTCCCAGCAAAATGAGGAGCTTACCGCTGCGCCTAACTTATACCTTTCACACGCCAGTGCGGATATGGCCCAGCGTGCGGGCATCCGAGTCCTCTTAACCGGCCTCGACGGGGATACGACCGTGTATCACGCGCCTGAGTATTTTTTGGAGTTGGCCCGCACCGGGCGGTGGAAGACACTTGCCGAAAACGTCTACGAGTTCTCAAAGCTCCGCGCCGATCTGACCACGTGGAAGGTCTTCAAAATGGGAGTCCTTGCGCCCATCGCGCCGGGCCCGTTCCTCCGAGTGTGGCACCTCGTGCGGCGGCAGCACGCCCCCATACACGTCGATGCAGAGTGTATCAACCCTACATTTGCCCGTCGTGTCGGACTCGCTGCGCTTCAAGAGGCGCACAAGAAAATGCTAAAACCGGATAAGACCGTAAGAGAGGGACACTACCAGAGTCTCACAAGTGACTACATCGAGCTCGCATTGGAGGAAAAAGACCGAATATCTGCTCCCTTTGGCATCGAGCTACGCCACCCGTTCTTTGACAAACGGCTAGTGGAGTTCTGTCTCGCGCTGCCTGCCGAGCAGAAGATGCGGGGCGGGTGGACCCGCGTAGTGCTACGTCACGCGATGGACAAGCTTCTCCCGCGAGAGATTCAGTGGAGACCGAGCAAGTCAAACCTCGGTCCGGGTTTCGTGCGCAATCTAGCAACACACGACGGGGCCCTTATTGAAACGGTCTTGACGAACCCCCCGTACCACCTTGGGCAATTCGTTGACGTGTCCAAGCTGCGCCGTGTCTTTGAGCGCTTTAAGTGTCACCCTACAACGGGCGATGCGATGGTTCTATGGCGCGCTGTAAACGTCGCGCTTTGGATTTCCGTAAGCCCCGCTCAATCGCCAACAGAGTGAAAGCATAAGAGTTAAGTGCAGCAAGTGCCACTGCTTAGATTGTCATATGGATAACGACAAACGCCTCTGGAGTACGCCGCATCTCGTGACGCTGGGGGATATCCAAACGCTGACGGAAAATGTGGAAGGAGACAGCCCAGCGGACGACCCGTATGGGAGCTACCTCCCTTAGAGTTCTGTCTCGAGCTGCCTGCAGAGCAGAAGATGCGGGGCGGGTGGACCTATATGTTGTGCCGTTTTGGCCCATTTTCTATTTTGATGGCTCCGATTACGTTGCACGTGCTCAACAACGCGGTTGCCTTCCTCTTTGTGCGCTAGATGCCCGTCTCACTGCACGAGTTTCGCAATGAAATCCCCGACATGGGCGCCCACCGATTCTGCAACTGGCGCGCACTTTACCCGCATCAAATAGGCGACTGGCTTAAAGGGATATTCAGAGAGCATTTCGTAATTAGCCATCCCTTTAGCGATAATAAGCGAAGCACGGGGCAACATCTCTCTCAACTCAGCCGAGACCTCATCGAGTTTTATACCGATTGCGTTTGAACCCGTCGTGAGGACCCGATCGGCGACGTTGTCCAGCCCGGATTCCCACACGTCTTCGATCGTGGCGTCCGTGAGGATGGTTCCTCCGCGTACGACGAGGGTCACGCGTCCGCCGAGCTTGCGCAGCTGTTCTATGAGCAACCCGTCGTATACGATCTCTCCAACGTTATCGGCGACGTATATGACGTCCTTAATGAGCGGCTTTATTGCGTCCGTATCATCGACGTCTAGCCCGTGCCGGTAGATCGTAGCGACTTCCTTTTCAAAATCATCAGTTGCTACTTCAAAACCGAGTACGCCAAAATCAAAGGTATTTCCAATAATCGCGGCGATGACGGCGCTACGAAAGGGATTGCTGCTCATTTCAATGATTGATCGAACCGTGGGCAAAAGTTTTACCGCGGTCTCGTTGGCGAGTTTTTTCACCTGGCGGTACGGATCGTCATCGCCAAGCACTCGGTACACCGCCCTGTGCATTTGAGTCGAAAGAAGCGCTATAGGGCCATCAAATCCCGTGCTGCACATCGCTTTAACTGCCGCTTCCTCTGCTTTAAGCTGCGTCGCGAGATCATTCGTTGATAGCTTCGCTTCATACAGCACCCGTGATATGAGACACGGGATACACTCGGGAAATACCTTCATATGAATCGACCCAGGGGCGCACTGCGCAGAAGAGTAGAAGCGCTTATCGGGTATAAATGCTCACGTGAGAAAGCGATGAAAGTCGGCGAACTTGGTGAGCGGGCGCTAGTGAATCTGATGGCTGAGTTGATTGAATGCACGGCGGTGCTCTGTCCAGGGGCTGACGATTGTTCGGCGATCGCGTACGGCGACCACTATTTGGTCGTCACAACCGACATGTTGCATAAGAAAACGCACTTTCCACGCGAGATGACCGGTTTTCAGGTCGGATGGATGGCCACCGCTGCGACCTTAAGTGATATTGCTGCGATGGGGGCTTCGCCCATCGGCGTGACGATGGCCGTCGGCATTCCCCGCGATACTGACGTCGCTTTTGCGCTTGACGTTATGCGTGGCTGTAACGCGTGCTGCACGCAAAACGGAACCACGCTTCTCGCTGGCGACACCGATGAGCACGACGAGCTCACACTCGTTGGCACCGCCATAGGCAGCGTGCAGCAGGACAAGATGCTAACGCGGGCGGGGGCGACAGTCGGGGATGTTGTGTGTGTTACAGGGGAGCTAGGCCTCGCTGCCGCGGGCGTCAAAATGTTGCTCGAAAGCCGATTTGCAGACCATCGCCTGCGGGAACGTGCTCTTAAGAAACTATTCGAGCCTGAGCCGAGAATCGTCTACGGACAAGCGCTCGCCGATTCGGGTGCGGTAACCGCACTCATCGACACGAGTGACGGACTCAGTCTCTCCCTGTACGAGCTGTCAAAAGCAAGCAATTGCGGCTTTTATCTGCGAGCGGCTGATCTTCCTATAAGCGAGGAGGCAAAATCGGTGAGTCACGACCGATGGGAAGAATTGACGCTGGCCATATACCGCGGTGGCGATTATGAGCTCTTGTTCACAGCGAGAGACGGGTTATTAGCTGCTATCCCGATTCCGTACACCATCATCGGCAAGGTCACGCAATCTGGAATGCAGCTCGAAGTCGATGGGGTCGTGCAGGAGCTTAAAGCCGAAGGGTACGAACACCTGACTGCTTCAGGACCGCGGGTGTAGTCGCGGGCTGGCTATCTCAAGCGCGATGGGTTGCCGAAGACTTCAGAGGAGATGCCCAGACCCGTGCAGTTGTTATACAAAACTGATGAAAGCAGCCCTATGACCTCGCCCTTCTGCAGGATAGGAGCGCCGCTGTCCCCAGGTGAGGGCATATTCGCGCACGGAAATGCGAATCGGTTGAGGTTTCTTCCGGTGTCAATAACTCGACACGCGATGCGCCGATCGTAAGTGATGAGCTCCGCTGGACCAAAACAGGCACGCCCGATTGCAGAGAGCGTTGCGTGCTGAGAGGAGACCTCAATAAGCGCCAGATCGTAGTCATTCAAGAGACGAACGACGGTGCTTTCGTACCCGTCAACAACGACTTTGGTGCCGACCGCACCGTTCCCGTAGCGGATAACGTGGCCTGCTGTAATCGCGCACACGCGCTCATTGTACGGGATGATCGCACCAACCGTTCCGCGAATAGCTTTGCTTTTGACTAAGCACCCCTCTGCGATCACGTCTATTCTTCACCCCGCAGCCGTTTGAGGAGCGCATCGGCGCCGGCAAAACCGACAGTTTTTTCACTTCCGTGCATTATGTCGAGATGCGCGATGCCGAGATGCGACGCGATCGGTTGCTCGAGCATCCCACCGAGGATGAGATCAATGTGCTGCGCTTTGCATCGCTCCAGGATGATCTCGTGTTCTGGAGCGATGAGTACCTCACATCGCTCACTAACGAGTCCGCTCAGTCGTGCGGCCGTGTTAACGTCAAAATCTGATACGACAAGGGCTGGTTCAACGCCGTACTCCTTAAGGAAGTTTGTAACGGAAATTGCCCGCGTCGGACCACCGATCACCGCGACCCGTTTCCCCATTATTTCGGGAGCTTCGACGTGGTGCGTTGGCACTGTTGCGTCCAAATCCAGTGAGACACCAAGTGCATCGGCGACATGGGCGAGAAAGCGCGAGGTGGCTTCATAGCCAATAGGGAGCTCTTCTATAAGGTATGGCATATCGAACTGCTTCTCTAACTGCTCGGCAGCATCCCTACCGGTAGCTTCACAGAGGACCACGTTCAGGGCCGCCGAGGCCGTGTGCTCGATCTGACGCACGGTGGCACCTGCCGTGAGGACCGCGTTGACACGAACACCGATGAGCGCCAAGACGCGCTTGAGCTCTCTCAGATCAGGGCCTGCCCTCAACAGGCCGACCAGATTCACGGAAAGCTTGTCACGGGAGCGGGGGGGCTCAACGAGCGCTTCAACGAGTCGCCTGATCGTCTCGCTATAGCCAGATCGGTAATCGCCCTCAAAGCCACCAGAGTCTATGCCTAGTACCTTTGCCTTCGTCTGGACTTCTTTTACGACGCTTTCAACGTCTTCACCGATGATGCTGGAAGCGCAGCACGAGAGCACGGCGATGAGGGCGGGGTCAAACTCATCATCCAGTTCAATGATCGCACTTTTGAGTTTCTCTCCGGCGCCAAAAATGACGTCTTTTTCATCCATGCAGGTCGAATAGACATTGGTCGTCTTGTCACCCCGCATGCCCAGGATGTAATTGATATGATAAACGCAGCCTTTCGGGCCGTGGACCAAAATGACGCTGTCTCTAATGTTGCTGATCGCCTTTATGGTGCCAAAGAGCTGACACGTGGCGCGAGGAATCTTAGCTGCACTCTTGAGCAAACCTGCCACTCTCGCTGTATACTAGTATTACATGTACCCGACTCGTCGTATAAATACCGGACTTCGCTACGCGTAACTCAGCAGCATCAAAGCTACCACGAGCAGCTGTTAGCCACACCGTGTGCTTCCTGCACGATCCAAGCAGATCTCTTTCAGCGGCTGTCGGTGCTCGAAGTGGCGCTTGAGGCTCTTGAAACTCGCGAAAGCCGACGTCAAATACTTCTCTGAAAAAACTGCTTCGTGCTCATCGACGACCTTATGACTGGAAGAAGACCTCGATTTGCGTTTTTTATCGCGAAATAACTGAATTTCGAAAAGTTTAAATGCAAAGAGTCGTGTAAACGCGTAATCTACAGAAATTAAATCCCGCACGATGAGGGGGTCACGACATGACCGAGGCAGAAATGTTGATATGTACCCGCTGCGGCAAGCCGCTACGAATGAATCCTTTTAACGGCTACAGCCTATGCCCATTTTGCATCTCAAAGAATGAGCACAAGGCAAAGGATGAGGTTTGGTCCGTCGACAGCAAGGTTTCGAGCTAGCATCAGCCAGTGGCCATAGGCAGTCTTACCTTTTTTAAGCAGCAGTCGCCCTAAGAGTGACTAACGAGCCACAAAGACGGATGAATGGCTAGAGCCCGGTGAATTCTCCTAACACGACGCTTCTTCGCCAAACAAATAAACAAAGCTTGTGGAGACAGCGTTATTTTCTTTGAGTTAAGATAGGCACAGTCAATAGGCTTTGCTATTAAGCGCCGCATGAAATTAACGCAACAGTAATAAGCGCGGCTTTCAGTTCTCGTCATGAAACGTCGTTCACGAGACCTCAGGATAAGGAGGGGATTTCGATAAAGGTTATAGCTTTTAACGGCAGTGCGCGCAAGGATGGCAACACAGCCATTCTTATTAAGCAGGTGCTTGGCGAACTCGAAAAAGAGGGCATAGAGACCGAACTGATTCAGCTCGCAGGAACACAGGTCCAGGGTTGCATCGCGTGTTCGGAGTGTTTCGAGACGCTCGATCAGCGCTGTGTCGTAACTAACGATTCGGTAAACGACTACATCGCCAAGATGCTCGAAGCAGACGGGATCATCTTGGGTTCGCCAACGTACTTCGCTGACCTCACGCCCGAACTCAAAGCGCTTATTGACCGCGCTGGCATGGTAGCTCGCGCAAACGGCGACATGTTCAAGCGCAAAGTTGGGGCTGCAGTCGTAACGATGCGACGCGCTGGCGCCATTCACACCTTCGACTCGATCAATCATTTCTTCTTCATCGGTCAAATGATCGTTCCCGGTTCGAGTTACTGGAATATCGGTATCGGCCATGCCATTGGCGAAGTGCAAAATGATGCTGAGGGTATGGCCACGATGACCACCCTTGGCAAGAACATGGCGTGGCTCCTTAAGAAGCTGCACGCGTGATTGCTTGAACTCATGTGGACAGTGTAACAGGCAGTATGGCTCGCATTCTAATCATTTACGACACGCGATACGGCTCTACGAAAACCGTTGCGCGGTGGATAGCTGAAGGGGCAGCGAGCAAAGGACACGTCGACGTGGTTGTACGGAACGTCGCCGAAGCTGATCTGCGCGGTTTCGACTTCATCGTGATCGGCTCTCCGATTTACGAAGAGCATCCGCTGCCTAGTGTAGTGAGCTTCCTTGCCGCGAACCGCGATCAATTAAACGACAAAGACGTGGCGCTTTTCGTTGTCTGCGTCGACTATGGGGCAGTGCCTAAAGAGGAGCTCGTGCATCGGTACGTGGCAGACTTGCAAGCGCGCGCTGAAGGGCGCGTTCGAGCAATCGAGGTGTTTGGGGGATATCTCGACGTTGACAAGCTCTCCGACACGGACAGGAAGCTCATAAAGGATTTTGCTAAACTTATGGGGGTACCGATGACGCAAGTCAACAAGCTTGATGAGCGGAGCGCGCGCAAATTCGGAGCCCACATTGCTCACCTGCTGGAGCAGCCTTAGCTGTTGAGTGACTGGATCAACTCCTTCCAGAATGATACGCTCACTAAGCATTGATGCCGAAGTAGTTTCGGCGGCTCGAGCCGGTCCAGTCGGAAGATGATAGTGGGGCTGATTATGAACAAAGTGCCAATCGTCTGGCAAAATGAGCCCCTCAGACTCACGGCGCAGCTGCTATTTCCATAACGAACAGTGTGGCACGAACACAATCAAAGAGAATATCTGCTCTGAAACCATTCAAACCACGGCCAAAGCGCGCCATCGCGAAAACGTCCTCAAAAGAAAACATGAGTATTACTGACCTCATACTGATCGCAATTCTTATCTCGGATCTTCTTTTCGCCATTACCATTGTCTTTTTTGAGAGGAAGAATCCGGCCGCTGTCTGGGCCTGGCTGTTGGTCCTTTTCTTCTTACCCGTCATAGGGTTTGTTCTGTATGTGTTCCTCGGCCAGAACTATCGCAAGAAAAAGATGTTTCGGATGAAGCAAGACGCGGATACGGCTTTCATGGGCCTCGTCGAATTGCAGAAAAGTGAACTGAAAGCAAGCGAGATACCTGCGACGGAGCATCTTTCTGCCGCATTCCGCCGTATGGTGCTAATGCTTGTCGAAGACAACAGTTCTATGCTCACGACTAACAACCAGATTAAAGTGTACACGGACGGTAAGGAGAAATTTTCTGATCTGTTTGCCGCGATCAAAGCAGCACACGACCATATCCATCTCGAGTACTACATCTGGAGGAATGACGCGCTCAGCCGCGAGATGCGAGAATCACTTACGGAGCGCGCGCGAGCAGGAGTTGACGTCAAGCTCCTGTGCGATGGGCTTGGCTGTGCCCGCCTCCCGAAACATTTTTTTGACGACTTTAAGCGCGCCGGGGGGCAGGTAGCATTCTTCTTCCCTTCTCTTGTGCGGTTCGTAAACCTACGGTCCAATTTCAGAAATCACCGAAAAATTGCCGTCATTGATGGCGAGACCAGCTTCGTCGGCGGATTCAACATCGGCGAAGAGTACCTCGGAAAGGTCAGGAAATGGGGGTACTGGCGCGACGCCGCCGTGCGAATTGCCGGAACGGCGGTTTTATTGTGCCAGCTCCGCTTCTTCTTCGATTGGAACTACGCAACAAAGGAGCTGCAGCTCGACTTCGAGCACCGCTATTTCCCTGATATCTCCACGTCCGCTGGGGCGCTCGTGCAAATCGTCTCAGGGGGGCCAGACACGTATTGGAATCCAATTAAGGAGTCCTACCTGAAGATGATCAGCTCTGCAACGGATACGATCTATATTCAGACCCCATATTTCATACCTGGCGACAGCGTGCGCGACGCGCTCCGAATTGCCGCACTTTCTGGCCTTGATGTCCGAATTATGATCCCAAACCGACCAGATCATCCCTTCGTCTATTGGGCAGGGCTTTCCTTCCTTGGACAGCTGCTCGACTCGGGCGTTCGGGCGTACACGTACGACAACGGGTTCCTTCACGCAAAGACGATCGTGGTGGACGAGGCGGCAGCGTCAGTCGGGAGTGCAAACTGGGATTTGCGGAGCTTCGGGCTCAACTTTGAGACGAACGCGATTATTTATGATACCACTGTTGCACGATGCTTAAAAGAGGCGTTCCTAAAAGACCTGAACTGTTCTACCGAGCTTACCCCTGAACGTTATGCGGACCGCTCTTTGACGATTAAACTGAAGGAGTCGATCTCACGCCTGTTTTCAGCTTTGCTTTAAACCGGGATTTTCCACGGAAGTTTCGATTTGGACGCCGGCTTAAGAGGGGATTGAGATAACCAGCTGGCGCGTCCCGTACGCTACGGATTTCTAACTTCAGAATGTAGAGAACCCGGCTAATCTAAAAACATTCTGTCGCAAGACGAAAACCGCGAGATTGAACTCTGTTAACCGAGTCCAATCTCATTTTGTCTTTGTTCTCAACCATATTCGTTTGTGGGATCGCCAACGCACCAAAAAACCTTAAAATGCCCTTATCACATGAGACTCGGCGATAAAGAAGTCGTCGTCGACACACGGCGAGTAGAGCGAGGATGAGGATGAAGAAGCCGCGCCATATACGACATCGCGCTTTCAGGCGGAACCTGCAGTTGGCAATGGCGACGTTGTCAGAAAAAATAGGAAGCGATCAGTTCGAGCCTAGTGCCTTTCAGATCGAGCAGGTGTCTGTGATCATTCCCGACTTGAGCCCCGCGTTCCACGGCTACAAGGTCGCAAGCATAGCAGATATTCATTTAGGCCAATGGCTCACCCCAAAACGTTTAGACGGCGTTATTGGCCTGATCAACCAGCAGCATCCTGATTTGGTCGCCATTATCGGCGATCTCTTCTCTTACGAGGTTGATCGGCTTTCAGCGGAGATGGCTGCATCACTGAATAAACTCAGTCCTAAGGACGTGAGCGTCGCGGTTCTCGGGAATCACGACCACTGGGTCGGCGAAGCAACCGTTCGAGAGATACTGCGGCGCAGCGGTATCATCGACCTAAGCAACGACGTTCACACCCTGTATCGAGGAGATGCAGCGCTACACATCGCCGGCGTCGATAGCGTTACCCTCCACAAACATCGCTTGGACGTCGTGCTCGCCAAGCTTCCGCCGTCGGGCCCAGCAATCCTGTTAGCCCACGAGCCAGACTTTGCTGACGTGAGCGCGACGACTGGGCGATTTAGCCTGCAGATCTCAGGGCATTCGCACGGGGGCCAGCTGATCGTCCCTGGCATCGGAACGCTTGTACGCGGCCCGCACGCCAAGAAATACCCGCTTGGTCGGTATCTAATCGGCGAAATGGTCCACTACACAAGTCGTGGCCTCGGAACCAACGTGTTCTGGATACGGATTAATTGCCCGCCGGAAATCACTGTTTTTACCTTGGCGAGCAAGGAGAGTTCATAGTGGATAGCAAGCCACGGTCCTATTTGCGCTACGTGTATCGAACGTTGGTGATTTGGGTCGGCGAGGCCGTTGGTCTCCTCCTTCTGATATACTTGATTCCCGGACTGAGCGTCAACAGTTTTGCTACTGCACTGACCTTCGTAGCGGCGCTAGGCATTGCTAATGCGATCTTATGGCCAGTTCTCTCCCGATTCACGCTTCCGTTCCTCGCATACACCTTCGGCGTAGGAGCGCTGCTGCTAAACGCGTTATTGATATGGCTCACGAGCAAGTTCGTCTCCGGTGTAACTGTCGAAGGACTGGGAGCGCTCATTTTGACGCCGATCGGGTTAGCAGCAATAAATGTCGTTCTCGCGAGCCTCCTGACGAGCGATGATGACGCGTGGTACTACCGCAACGTCTTGAGAAGAAAGGTCAAAAACGCGAGGGGCGCGATGCAGACAGACACAGCAGGCACCATTTTCCTAGAGATCGACGGCCTTGCAGAATCGGTGCTGCGCAAAGCCGTCGCCGAGGGATACGTGCCGACGCTCGCCAGCTGGCTGGAACGAGGAAGCCACAAGATTGCCTCGTGGGAAACCGACTTGTCGAGTCAGACCGGCGCAAGCCAAGCGGGCATCTTGCACGGGAAAAACAAAGATCTTCCCGCGTTTCGCTGGGTGGAGAAAGAACACAACAATAAGATCATGGTCTCCACGGGCCTATCTGATGCACCTCAGATCGAAGCGCGCATCTCGAATGGGCAGGGACTTTTAGCGATTAACGGCGCGAGTCGCTCAAACCTCTTTTCTGGAGACGCCGAGGACAGTATTTTCACCTACAGCCGGCTCAAAGATATGAAGCGCTTCTACACGAAATCGTGGTATTATTTCTACTCGAATCCCTCTAACTTTCCGCGCATTATCGCACTATTTATTTGGGACGTTATCGAAGAGTTCTTCGGTCGCGCGCGACAACTGGTCTTAAACGTCAGGCCGCGATTGCGCAAGGGGCTGTTCATCTACTATCTGACTCGCGCCGGTGCCAACGTTTTTCTGCGCGAGATTACTACTGATACGTTAGTAGGCGACCTTATTACGGGGCGCGTTGACGTGGCCTATGCGACCTACGTAGCGTACGACGAAATAGCCCATCACAATGGCATCACCGACAGCGCCGCGTTTCACGCGCTCAAGCAGTTGGACAAGCAGTTTTACCGGCTTGAAAAGGCGGGGAACTATGCTCCGCGGCCTTACCATTTTGTTGTGCTATCTGATCACGGACAGGCGAACGGAGCGACCTTCAAGCAGCGGTGTGGATTCGACCTCGAAAGCCTCGTGAAGAAACTTATTGGCGAGGATATCAAAGTGTTCAGTGCTCTTGACTCAAATCAAGACCACTTTGGCCAAGCCATAGCTGATCCAATTGTTCAACGAGAGCAGTACGTCGTTCAAAAAGTCAAACCGGCCGTTGAAAAGGTTGGGCGTAAACCGCGAAGCCAAAAAACGTCTGCTGAAGAGGCGCAGGTTATCGTATTGGCGTCGGGCAACTTGGGCCTCGTCTACCTGACTGAATGGCAGGAGCGTATGAGCTACGAACAGATCAACGACGCGTTTCCCCACCTAGTTCCAGGACTGGTCAGCCAAGAGTGGATAGGCTTCGTCATGGTGCGATCGCATGTCCACGGACCCATCGCCATCGGCGCCAAAGGCACCTATTATTTGCGTGATGAACGTTATGAAGGAGAGAACCCGCTAACTAATTTCGGCCCACGCGCTGCCGAACACTTGAGGCGCGCCGACGGTTTTCGTTACGTCGCGGACATTTTGGTCAACAGTGCGTACGACCCCCAGAGAGACGAGGTCGCTGCATTCGAGGAGCTGGTCGGGAGTCACGGAGGCTTGGGCGGGACCCAGTGCAAGCCATTCGTGTTGTTTCCCGCTGAATGGGATCTGGACCAGAAAGAGATCGTGGGCGCTGAAAAACTGTACGAGTTGTTGAAAAGGAGACTGCCATCTGTGCAGGCAAAACCATAGGCAAAGATCGAGGGAGCGTGCTTCAAGGCACCCAGCGAAGAACGAATCAATCGCTGCCTATATACCCCTAAAGCGACGAGAACGAAAAATAGCCGCCGACGCACACATCTCACTCAATACAATTATCGTCCGTTCTACCGGACAAGCTTCCGCTGATCTCGGCGGAGAGGCCGCTATTCTCAACCTCAAAAACGGCGTCTATTACGGCCTCGACACGGTCGGCGCCCGAATCTGGGAGCTCATCGAAACCCCCCACGCGGTGCGTGCGGTGCGTGATACGCTCCTTGACGAGTATGACGTCAACGCCGAACGCTGTGAGCGTGACCTCATCGACGTCGTCGACGATGGGTAAGGTCTGTCGGTTTTAGTTTGTGTGCTAGAGAGCGAACGCAACTCGTCGCGCGATGTGAGATTGGATGATGGACTCACGGCAATCTTCCGTCTATTGTTTGTCTGTGTCCGAACCACGTGATGCGCGTTCCTGCTAAGGCAGCGGGACATCATCGACGTATTCTCAAATCTCGCTTTGGTCTGAGACGAGCAAGCGAAATCCAATTTTGAGCTGAGCTTACTACCGATGCTCGCAGCATTTACCATTCATAACCGATATTTGAGAAGCTGCGGACTCGCCAATGCAAGCTTCAGCGCGAGTCGCAAGGGACGTATCGCGAAATAAAGCCCCGTTATCTGCGCCGGCAAGGGCAACGCGTCATAATCGTCAGGTGAGGGTACTAGGCCGACAAACAAGAAAATCTTGAGCTTGTCCCTAAAACGTTCTTTCATGCCAATATTCTGCAGAATCCAAATGTGCTGCGGTAGTGCCTCAGTTTCTTCGAAAAGCTGCCATTTCACGCGCGTAACAACTTTCTGCACTGATCGGTCACTTTTTATCTTATGCAATGCGCCCTTAGGCACAGGTGCGTCAAGAAGGTCGGCTGCTAAAAGAAGACCTGCATAGAACATTCTGCTGCAGTGTGAGTGGTGCGCTTTCTCTTCAAGATGTTCCCAATTGATCAGTGGAAACGCGCGAATGATTTCCGCGATGTCGCAGATCCAACGGAGATGCATTCTGGGATGTTTTACGGCGTGTATGCAGGAGTATAGGAGTAAGTCTTCTGGCGAGAGCGTGTGTATCGTACGGCCGAACAGTGGCATCAAGCGTGCGTCGCTAAACAAGTCAGCAATATCGTGCTTGCAGGCGGCTCGCTTCCCGGCCAAATCCCAGTGGAGGTCTATTGCGAGCCACTTCTGCGCCATACTGACGAACGGGTATTCTGTGTCCTGTCGGCGGTCTATGGCGTCTTTGACGTGACTGCCTGAATGCCTTGGAATATAGCCAGCTGACGAGAGTAACTTCGTCGCACGGGCTATGTCCTGCTTCCGAATCAGGATATCGAGATCGCCGTACGTCCTGAGCGCAATATTCTTGTACACGTTCACAGCGAAAACGGGGCCTTTGAACGCTATGACGGGGATGCCATCCGTCTCGAACAACGGGAGCAGCCGCAGTAGCTCGCTAGCGAGGTAGAAGTTGCGGTCGACGTTCGCGCGAAAATTGCGCTCCAGTTCTTGCGTGAAGACCATCGGTGCGACTTTTTTGACCCGCTCGCTTAGATGCCAATAGAGGAGTTGCGTAACGAAATGCCGACGCGCAAGGACAATGAGGCGGTTCCAGTCGACGCCTCCCTCGAGGAGCTCGGAAACGCGGGCGGCTGTCTGAGGTTCAAGGCGCGTGCGCGCGCAACATAAAAGCAGCTCTTCTTCAGGGGTAAGCTTTCTGAACATCGCGAATCTGCCGTTATTTGTTTAGGAACTCAGCTGCAGGCGCTTGCGCCATTCGCTACTTCTGAACTTGAGACTGAGAGCGGGCTTCGTTCTGACCGTGCGAGCGTGCGCACCCTTTTGTAGCCTACGGAAGCTAGGCGTCGTCACGTCAACCGTTGCAGCGACACGTTCCGTAAGCCGTTCACCAAGACGAAAAGGTCTCGCTCGCACTCTGCATACACGCCGTATTCGCCGAGAAAATCACGAACCTCTTAGACACGGCGCGGCATTCGGATGAGGTTCCAGATGCGCACTCCTGCAGGGTTCCAACGCACGGCAGACGTCGTGTGGAGGTAGAGCATCGCAGCCTCCCGCTAAGATCTGCAAGCTTGTGCTTTCGACGCCCTGCCGCAGTATCTACCGAGATCCTTTTCTGTAAGATCATTACTAGTCTCCTCTTCACTTTTATAGATATATGGGCAGTGGTTGTTCCCGCGGGGGGAGCACGATTCCCCCATTGTGTGACGACCCTCTCAAAGCCGAACGCTCGAGCGTCAGGGCGACAGCGAGTTCAAGGGCCCGTAGCCGTCGACTTGTGCCCGCTGCCAACGACGAAGTCCACGCTGAGTACCTTGCCGTCAATTGGCTTTATGCCGACGTTATACACCCCGTTGTACATAATGGGGACGTCGTACTGGTGCGCTGCCTTTGCTGCTCCGGCGATGTCGTGCTCGTTTGCGAGAGAGTAGTCGAGGTGATCGAGCATGACGAGGGCGTGCGATTCGTTGGTGAGGAGCCTCACATCATTGCCCTCAATCTCAGCTATGCAGGCCCCGAAAACCACCATTATGTCGTCAATGTGTGCGTGAGGGTGCAAGGGATCATCGCTCACGATTAGACTCAGAAAGGCCGCTTGACGATGAGACAGTGAGACCACAAATGAGCCTGTCCCGACGCCTCCCCTCACGGACGTGCTCGCAAACTCGCTCCGGCCTGAGACGGCGAGCCAAGTCTCAGCTTGAACTGCTGAGGTGCCGCCTACGCTTGCTGTATTTCAACTCATAAGCGATATTCGGTTAGCTGTGGACCCCTCAATGCAAGCTCCCGCGCAAGTCGCAAGGGACGTATCGCGAAATAGAGCCCGCTGATCTGCCGCGCCATTTGGAGGAAAGAAGCACCCCTCACAATCCCTGTCCACTACGATTCGTATGACGCGAGCTCGCATCTGTGAGGTGCAGTTACACTGCGAACAATGTAACGCGCACCGCGGACGCGAGCACTCGCCGACAGCAAATGTCTAATCAATCCCTTGAATCAATCGCTGCTTATATATCCGTCAAGCGATGAAACCGACGTACATGACCGCTCACCCACCCATCTCACTAGATTCCACCGTCGTCCGCTCCTCCGAACAAGCCTCGGCCGATCTCGGCGATGAAGCGGCAATACTCAATCGCAGGTTTGAGGGAGTTTTTGCCGTCGTCCTAGTCTACGGGGCGTGCCTTGGGCCAAAGTCTTCGCTCGGGCAGCTGACGGTTGCAGCGCCACGGAGCGCTGCACTCGGACTTATTTGCGGTCCTCGCCTTGTTGTAGAGCGCTGAGAAGCTAAAAAAAAGCAGATGGGATGCCGCGCACGACGCATAACGCGAGACGCCGACTGCTTAGTTAGCTCGATTAGACGGTGCGTCCGAGAGCGATCCGATGGCGGTCCTTGAGCTCCTGCTTCTTGCCTTCGTTCCAGCTTGAAACCGTGCTCATGTAGCCAGTCACGCGGGCGATGTGTTCAACGTTGTCCGAACCACAGTTGGCACACGTTTCGTGAAGGCCGCCCTCGACGTGTGCGTCATCGAGGCACAGCGTCAGGTCTCGCCCCGGCGCGAAGTATCCGATTTGCGTATTCTTGACGATGTTCAAGCAGAGCTCCATGAGCCCTACAGGGTCGGGCTTCGTCTCCCCTAAGAAGACGTGCGTTAGATCCCCGCCGTCAAAGCAGTGGTAAAAGACCTCCTCGTAACGGAGTCGATCAAAGAGGTCGACATCAGCGCTCACCGGGATGTGCGTGCCGTTTGAGTAGTAGATGGGCAGATCGCGGGACTTGTTCTTTACATAGCGCTTGATCGCCTCAGAGACGTTGCCCTCAACGACGCGGCGACACTTATCCGTAAACTCAGGGTTGAGGAGATCGGCAACGGCGAGGCGTTGTGCACACGATTCCGCAGGCGTCCGTGCCAGGGCGATCTTAATGCCGTGCTCGCTTCCGGCCTGTCGGCAGTATGCCTGGAGCTCGGTCATGGCCCGTATCGCGAGTTCCCACGCGGCGGGATCTTCGTGTATGGCCGATCCGGTGTGATACTTGACGGCGTCGTTCACCCCGACCACGCCGATGGTATAGACGAGGCTGTCGAAGTCGTAGAGCTGTGGTCCTCGCTCCCCCGTGTTCGGGTCGCGCGGGTGCTGTAGCAGGAACGGAAGTCGATTGCCCTTGATGAGCGGTTCCATCCACTTGCGCTTAATCAAGAAGAACTTGACGGCGCAGTCGACGAGGTTCTTGAGGTTGTCGATAAACGCGTCGGTGTCGTGTTCGGCGCGGTACGCCGCACGCGGGACGTTGAGCGTAACGACGTGCCACGAGCCCATCGAGAAGTGGGCGCCGTTTCTAAAGTGGAGCTTGTCCTCAAAGTGCTGGTCTTCATCCTTGTCGACCTTGAACATGTAAGCGCAGCACTGATAGCAGGAGACGCCCTTTCCCGCGCCCCGGTACTCCGGAACCATGTTGTCGAAGTAGGTCGAGCCAAACTCCGCAGAGAGCGTGAAGGCGGCCTCGTAGTTATCTTCAAGGGTGGGTATCTCCGGGTGGCCGTAAAAAACGTCCTCGGTGCGTGGCACGATGAATGAGGGCTCGATCGCCACCTCGGGCTTCGGGAAGTTGAAGGGCTTTCCCCAGTTGTCGCCCGCGGTCATGACCTCCATGATGGCCTTGAATGCGAGACGCACCTCGCGTTCAAACTCGCCGTAGGTCCGCAGGGGCGCCTGCTCACCATCCCAGACCTTCCCGTGCAAGACGATGGGTTTGTCCTTCCACAGCTCGGGGACGCCCGGGGTGAGCTGAAGACTGCTGAAGACCATTTGTCCGCCGCGCGCGATGAACACCTGCGTGAGCTCGTAGACCGTCTCTTGCATGAGCTGTTTGATCTGGGTATAATCCAGGTGCTCGAGGTAGGGGGCCAAAAAAGTCAGAAAGTTGTAGAAGCCCTGCCCGCCCGCGCAGTTTGTCTGCCCGGCGGCGAGCGCCTTGACCGCATGAAGGATGGCGACCTCGGGGCTCTTCGCAGGGCCGGCGACGGATGCCTGTGCTCCGGTGCCGTCTGGCATCAGGCCATAGTAGAGGAAGTACCGCAGGTCGTAGTCGGCACAGAACGGCCGCACGTTCGCGTACTCCATGTCGTGAATGTGAAAGTCCCCCGAGCGGTGAGCGTCGGCGATGCTCTGGGGGAGCATGAGCAGCACTTGCTGCTTGCTTAGCGTGTCGTGTTTCTTCTTGGCCGACGTTTCCGGGTTTGCGGTCAGATTGGAGTTCTCATTAGCCTCGAACCCCTCGCCGTGGTCAATACGGTAGGCATCGTAAAGAGACGTTCCCACTCGTGAGCACGCACGCGCCCAGTCGCCGAACCCCTCCTCGAGCAGGACGACGTTGACGAACTCGCGAATGAGCGGGCCGCTCAGCTCGTGCACGTCCATCCGCTTGATCTTCTTCTCAACGATATCCGCGATGCGTCGCGCCTCGGCCCGCTTCATGCCGCGCTTCCCATAGAATGTCTGCGCGAGCGCCGTTTCACGAAGGAGCTGCCTTACGATCGCTTCGCTGTTCCACGGAAGGATGAACCCGTCACTCGTCCGGACGTTGGGCATGTCTTCGGCCTGTTCGCCAAAGAGCGTCGTCTGGAGGCTACGGGGCTGAAGCATCGGGAGCAATGACTTCTTCGGGTAGTTATTTCTCTTTCGTGTGGATATGGCCATTAGCCCACCTTTTCGATGACTACTATTGCAGGAGCGAAACGCAGTCGACTCGTTTGGATATACATGTCAAATTCGCATTTAGACGAAAGGTTGCACAACGGTCTGTCGATGCATAACGGGGACAAGCTCCCGTCGAATATGGCTCCTGCAAACGGTGTAGTAGTTGATGCTTATTACGTTATTCCATACGACGCGATAGTAAATCAATGTTGGGATTTGCTTCGCATGTATAACGCTCACAAACCACGGTAGTTGGTTCGTCATGAGCTATTTGAAACCTTCTGTACGTCGTTGCGGCTCCTCTGACCACAGCAACGCTTCCCTTGCTCGTGCGAGCTTTGGAAGAATTTATGACGCTTTTCCCTTGTGTTCTCGTTCCACGTCCGCCACACGGCTGAGCCCTGAAACAAGCGCTGAGCGGCACGCGTGCAATATGGAGAACGTTTGTTGTTGGAAGCTCGTTGGCGTGGCAGTGCTATCGGGGTTGGAGACCGAGAGCGCGGCGTAGTCGAGAATTGCCTCGTTTACGCTCTCATCGTCAACGCTTATGACGCTCCAGCCGAGCACGTCGCTGGCTAAACGCTCGGCGTGAACCGATGGCAGCGCATAGCGCTTTAGTCGCCGTCGGTAGGACGAATAGGCCGCCCGACATTGAGCGTCCCAATACGCCTGGACGTGACGCGGAGCGCGCACGCTTATCGTCTTATACCGTGACGCGTCACACGCGCACACGACTACGTCGTGATCGAGCTCGTACGAGCGCGGCGCGAATAGAAAACGTCCGCACCGCACGCACCCGAACTTCGCGAGCTTGACGTGCCGTTTTCTGTGAATCTGTGCCATCAACCCTCCCGTTTGGTCAGAACAAAAACGAAAAGGAATTAAAGGAGGTAGACGGTGCAAATAACGGAGGTGTGAGGGCTTTGGCGTCTCTCAATCCCTAGCTGAAGCCCTTCGTCTACCCTTCTCTTTCTCTTTCTCTTTCGCGTGACCGTTTTGATGGGTCCGACTTGGTTTGCGAGTGGTGACACCATCATTGGCTGCTAAGGTTATAAGCACTTCTCTTAAAGAATAAGGAGAATATCGATCAGTAACGCGGTTTTTAGGCCTTACGACTCCTTCACCTCGGAAAATTTGAGCGTGCCGCGTCCCAATGACAAAAACGTCCTCAAAAGTACCTCTGATAAGAAACGACGGTGCAGCTCGTGGGCAGTTGCGTGCATCGCACGTCGCCTTGACAAGGATGATCCATCAACGCCGCGTGATGTCCTGCTGTTTAGTGTGGCCGAGCGATAAAAGTTAACAAAAAGTAAGCCAAAAGTAAGCCAAAAGTAAGCCGTGTTTTCAGGAAAGCGTTTAGAGATATCTCCTCTGCGTCGCACCGTCGTGAGCCTCGGCGGTAGCTTTTCACAGGGAATCGTCGCCGATCGAGATATCGAGACGGTAGAGAACCGCTAAGGCATTACACTCAGCATTTATTTATTTAATCTTATAATATAGAATATATAATATTATGTAGATGCTTTGTTATCGGTTGCTGCACGTTGACTGATTACGCTAGAGTACTGCAGCATTGCCCTCCGTAGTGAGTGGCACGTATGCAACCTCTGATTCGCCAATGATCACCTTGCCTTCGCTCTCCAGCCACGCGTGCGCTTGAAACGTCCCTTTTCCTTCCTCCTTCGTCACCCCAATGTGGACGGTGGTGGGATACCTGTGGTGCGCAAGCAAGACCTGCCCCGCGAGCGCTCGGGTCAAGCACGTGGCGCGAGGCACATAACTGCTGACGACGAGTACGTCCTGCGCGAGCTGCTCGGTCGTAGGCACTACCCCGCTCTTCACACTCGCCCGGGCCCTGAGCCGCGCGAGCAACGCCTGAAAACGCGGGAACGGCACGAGTGAAAGCCCTATCCTCACACCTACGACTATGAGAAAAGCTCGAACGAGTCGTCGTTGCTCGGCAGACGTTAAGGAGAGGAAGCGAATGGCTTTAGACATTGTCAACGATGTCAATGAGCTGGCGCTGCGCAAGCTGCTCGAGGAGGACGATGAGGTCCTTTTCGCAGCGGTCGGCATCCACGTCGTACTCCGCAAGAAGCGTATCGCGAACCTCGCGCACCGTGCGTGGCGTTTGAATGAGCTTCCAGATGCGGGCACCAACGGGATCGAGCCCGTAGTAGACGCCGTCTTTGAGGTTTAGGATTGCCGCTTCATCGCCGAGATCGGCGGAGGCTTGCTCCTTTGACGCGACGACCGTATTATCGAGTAAGATGCTTTCACGTGCAGCCATCATCCACCTCTCGGATAATTCTCACAACGCGCGTGAAGATGCGCTGTGTTTCACTTAGTCCATTCCTCTTTCGCTTAAAGCGTTTTCTGCTACTCGCGCAAAAGATTCTTGAGACGCTGCAGTCGCATGCTGAGTTGCACAAAGTGGCATTCGACCGGAATAACGGAGCTAATACCGCGCTGGGCGCCGGTGAACAGGTTGCCGTCGCTCGCGCAGAAGCGCCAAGGTAAACTCATTACGAGGGCTGCGTCGCGCACATCCAGTGGGCGATCGTGCGAAACGCAGTAATATGCGATATGACGCCTCCTTCCATCAATACTCTCCTAAGCACGATGGTTGCCTCTTGTCGCAAACCTGACAAATGGCGAACACGGTGTTGCACATTGACGATCTAATACTCCAGAAGGGGCCGTACAAACCCTATTGTGCGACACTAACAGACCTGCTATCACCATAGAAGTAGCAAAGAGAGGCCTTTTTTGTGATGGATGGCGAGGAGTTGGGGGGCGGCGGCCCATAGGCTCTCGCACGCTAAACGCGTTGATCATTGTCGGCGCCTTCCGGTGCTTCCGGTCCGCGCGCCCTTT
This sequence comes from Methanomicrobia archaeon, assembly GCA_015660915.1. Classification (GTDB taxonomy): domain Archaea; phylum Halobacteriota; class Bog-38; order Methanoflorentales; family Methanoflorentaceae; genus Methanoflorens. The sequence continues at coordinate 82,726 of JACTTZ010000009.1, forward strand.
CGGTTGCTCATTGGGTACGTCCGTCATCCGCACGCATCTTTTTCAGCGCCCATCAACCTTTATTACGGTGGTCACGTTATACGGTTACCGGTGCAGATGAACCATGAGTGGCGAAACGCTCAGCAAGAGACTGCGCGGGCCGCTATCGGCGCGCGTACAAAACGGCCCGCTTTGGCGTTACCTGTCCGCGCTATGGAGTGACGAAGGCGCTCGTTGTCCTGGAAATTTCGCGGCGCCAAAAAATATTTAACAGAACGACTAACACTGGCCTGCATGCGGCGCGTGCTTCTCGCAGCGGTGCTCATTTGCGCATTTGTTGCCCTCGCAGCGTATTACCAGGCAAACGTCACGCAACACCTCGATTACCCACGTGAAAGCGAGGTGAACGTGAACTATGCGCAGTATGTCGGGAGCAACGTCACGATATCAGGTGTCGTCGTTTCAGCGGGCGCTCAGTCGTTTACGCTCAAAGGGGACCAGAGCACTTATGTAATAGTCTCGTCGGAGGCCGTCAAGCCCGGGGATCGCGTTACGGTCCTCGGCACCCTCCAACCCGGGCATCAGCTGCGCGCGGAGACGATGTTCGTCTCACCACGGCTGCTGAGCGATCTCGTCTACGTCCGCTCGTTCATTGCGCTCGTCTTTCTGGCCGTGCTCTTTTTCCTGAACTGGCGGTTTGATTGGCGGGCGTGGGCTTTCAGGCCGCGGGAACCGGGTCGAGAACGCGAACAAAGCAGACAGAGGGAGGGGGGTGAGTAGCCGTGGACTGGATGGCGCACATCGCGTTTGCCTTTATTCTCTGTGCGCTCCTCGCGCTCAAGTGGCCGGTATTCGGCGGCCGCAACACGGTGCTCGTGATGATCGGTGCCCTGCTGCCGGATATCTTCAAGCTGTACCTCCCGTTGCAGCTGATCGGCGTGTACGCGCAGGACAGCCTGGCGCTCTTCCACATCCCCGCCGGGACGGTCATTGTGTGCGGATTGTGTGCCCTGCTCTTTGAAGGGGGCACGCGGGTGCGCGTGTTCCTGTTGTTCGCCTTCGGGATGGGCACGCACTACGCCCTTGACGTGCTATTGATGCACGTGACCGGAGGGATCGTGTTCCTGTACCCGCTGAGCTGGGAGACGTGGCAGCTCCAGCTCGTGCGGCCTGATAATTGGCTGGGGACGACAATCCTGGTGGCCGCTGCTATCCTCGTGTGGCTTGTGGCAAAAGCCTGGAGCTCTCGCCGCGCCGGGCACGCGGCGCCGATGCTTGAGCCGGAGAACGGCGGCGATGGCTAAAGCCGCGCACGTTGCTTGAGCCTCAAAAAGGAAGGGGCTTAATCCTGCACTTTCAACTTGGGGAGGCTAACGACGAGACGTGCACGTCCGGCATTTCGGTCGATTTGCCAACAAAAAAACGACCTAAGGGTATTGATGATGATAGACCACTTAGGTGTTCCGTGACAACAATCAACGTTTAAACCGTTGATACCTCAGACGCGCAGCCGATCTTAGCAGCTACCTGCGTTACCCAGCCGTATATATGGGGTTGCCATATGGATTAAACGTGCGGATCACGATGTTGCCAGCTAGATCCACAAACACGGGGTTGCCAGATGAATCTAACACGGGGCTGCCATTTGCATTCACGACCTGAAACACAGGGGAGCCATTTTGATCATAAACGGGATTGCCGTTTTTATCAAGGACCTGGCGCACATAGATGATGTTGCCGTTTGGACCCACGATCTGGCATACCCCAGGAGCCAGTGGGGCTTTGCAGTTACAGCACGTGACAGCGCAGACGCAGGCGCAGCAGGTCGTGGGGCACGCTGTGGGACAGGAGGTTGTGGGACACGCTGTGACGCCGTTACAACACGTTACGGCAGCGCAGGCGCACGTTGTCGGACAGGTAGTGACCGGGCAGGTGGTTACGGGACAGGTAGTCACCGTTACCGTTTGCGGACATGACTGTGAGTTTGCCTGCAAAGACCACGTTGTGCCGTCTTGCTTTGCCGCAAGACCCTGTGCGCCAAAGTTCGTCATCGTGGTGACGCCAACAGCTGTAGCCACTATAACCACGGCGAGGAATGCTGCGAGCAATCTTCTATTCATTAAGGACACCTTTTAATCTTATATATGACCTTGATTCTCCCAGTCAGAATCGAGCATCGCCATAAACCTCTCGTCAGCCCTGAACGCTGGTTTGCTTTTTTGGCGCAAATTTGATCTATATGCTAAGATTACGAGATTTAGTACTTATAAGCTGAATGAGGCTATAAATACTTTGCTAGTTGTGATGGCGGCGATCTGATTGCTCGTGCGCAAAAAAAATCGTCGAACGTGAGCACAGCACCTATGTTGCACGGTGGCTTGATTTGAATGGCAAGGTGTCTCTTTTTTCGCATCGAGACCCGACGATGTCAAAAAGAACCGCGACGGAGTTCGCGTGAGGCGTTGCACAAAGCACCACGCGCGACGTAAGATCGACCCCAACGTAGGGATCCAACGGGTGCAGTTTTGTTGAGCCTAACGCTGCGAGGCACCGGTTGCAGCTTTCTGCCGCTTAGGTGACCGACCTCTTTTGCAACGCCGCAACGCCCGTTCGGGTCTACATTCAATAGAGAGGCGAGAGGCAGCCGCACTTAATTGCTGGCTATAGGGGCGACCCGGCAACGCGTTTACGCTTGCAATAACGTGTCGCAGACGCAATCTATGCGTTATTCAGCCGGTTTGTCGTTACGTGGGCATAACGGCGGAAGGTAAGCTTAATAGGGAGACCACCGTAGCGTATGTGGATGGAGTCAGGGGAGAGCGGCCATACAACCAGGTACGTTGCTCTATGCATACTCGGTTTGCTGCTGGTTTCACTCCTGTTTCCCGCTCTGGACGGCCTGAATGCCGTTGGCTTCCTGAGCGATAAAACCTATCTCTTGATCCTGCAAGATAACGGTGAGCTTAGAGACACGGGAGGGACCATCTCCTGCATGGGATTGCTGACCATGCGCGATGGGGCCGTCAAAGGTCTGCAAGTCTGGTATTCGTCCACGGGACAGACGAATGCAATAGTCAGAATTCATGAACCGCAGAGCTTCATCTGGTTCTTCGGCACCGAGAACGTGAAACTCTACGCTGCAAACGTGCAATACGACTTTGCGTCCTTTGCCCCGTTCATGATGTCAAGCTTCTATAACGTGACGGGACGTCACGTCGACGGCATCATCGCAGTCGACTTCACCGCGCTAAAAGAGTTCCTCAAACTCACCGGGCCGATAAGCGTGTCTGATAACATTCTAACAAGCAGGAACGTCGCTGACATAATGTATTATTATTCGGTACAGTCTAAGGACGAGCTAACGAATCTGCTGTCGGAGCTCGGTCTCGCGATCGCTCGCACTATCCAGGATTCAAGCCTCCCCCTCAAAGTGGCCTTCTTCAGTACGGCCCGCCAGTTAGTGAGCGAGAAACATCTCCAATTCTATGTGCCAGGAGATTCAGGCGATTTCATACAACGAGCCTTCGGCGGCACGAGCATCCCACCTCAGGCTGACTTTGTCTCCGTCGTTGACTACAATTTAGGTGCCGGTAAAGCCGATCCCGGCATACACAGGTCGATCGACTCCCACGTCGAAATTCTCGCTAACGGCTCAACTATCTCACGCTTGACGGTGACGTGGACAAACAACGACTGGTGGGACTATAACGTGTTCACGACCGTTCTCATTCCGGCCAAAGCCGAAGTTACCGAGGCGAGCCACCACGCTCAAACGTTTGAAGGACCGCTCAAAGCGCGTGGCCCGGATTTCACCGCACTCTCCGCACGCGTCGTCGTGCCCGCCAACGGCACCTGTTCTGTGACGTACACCTACACGCAGCCCAGAAACGTCCACGGAAACGGGCTGGGACAGCACTATGACTTGTACATCCAAAAACAAGCAGGGATTGACGCATACACATTAGACGCCGCGGTGCAGCTCCCGACCGGAGCGACCTTCATCCGCTCTGAAAACGTGGGGGCGGAGCAGGTGGTCACAGGAGATACACACGTGCAAGCGGTGTATATGTAGGGGGATCAGCGCAACGTGAACACCCGACGAGCTGTAATCGTAGCGTTCATCGTAGTTATTGTCGCTTCAGGGGCAATCGTATCCATAGAAGCATTTTTTGCCAACGTCCAGACTGCTCCGGACGGTACCTACAGCGAGATCGCAGGATCGATTCAGGGGCCGTCGCACGCGAACGTAACGAACGGCGCAATTACGCTAAAGGTAAACAACCTCACTGATGCGTCAAATCCGGCAGCGCGCGATATTTGGGCAAAGCTCAACAACCAGAGCAACGGGTCGTTCATGTACAATCATACCCTCGTTCCCCCTGCCGGAGAGCAATATCTCATAGCGAACGTGACGGTGACGAATGTCGCGCACCGGCAAGAGCCGTTTTCCTATGCCGACTTTTTCCTTGTCGCAAAGGACGGCAGGATATACTATGCCAACTATGCCGTCTGTGGCGCTTATTGCAGCGCGAACGTGCTGCAGAATCGTACGCTGAGCAGTAATTTCACCGGCGATCTTTACGTACTTTTCTCGATACCAGCAACGTCAGAGGCAACAAAGCTTGTTTACGGGTCAAGTCCGCCTATCGTCGTGACTGTCGCGTAGCGATGAGATTCGCCTCCACTTCGGTGCTAAGCAGGTTGTGGGCCGACCCGATCAGGCCATAACACTACGCGGTGATGCACGAGCGATTCTCGGTTCCGGTCAACATCGCCACTGCTTCGCGCCAATTGAAGCCATTGGCGGAGCTCGTCCGAATGCTGCTTCCCTAGTTGCCGTTATATTCCTCGACTAATGCAGGCCCCAGATTAAGAAAGGATCACGTCGTCGGCTGTGGCCCACGCCTCCGGCGCATGAAGGGCCGTTCCGCTTGGCGGGAAGAACCGTCGCAGCAGCCATTTGAGCCGCATAAGGAGGTCACCTCTTCTACTGCCCAAGACATTGTTTGAAAGCCTTAAATAGCTTTGATGGATAGCTATCCGTGAACGCAATGAAAGGCAAGAAAGTAATCGTCACCGGCGGTTTAGGCTTCATTGGCTCCCACCTGGTTGAAGCGCTGGTCGAAGATAATGACGTTACCATAATCGACAACAGGTCGACAGGGACGTTGGAGAATCTCCGTGACTTCGCCGACGCGTGCCTGGAAGTGATCGAAGGAGACGTCGCCGCACTCAATTTACGGGAAATTTTCGACGGTTGTGACTATGTTTTCCATCTAGCTGCACTCCCAAGCGTTGTGCGCAGCATCAACGATCCGCTGGCCTCAAACGAGTCCAACACGACAGGGACGCTGAATGTGCTAGTCGCCGCCAAAGAATCAGGCATAAAGAAGGTGGTCTATGCCTCTTCGTCATCGGTTTACGGCGATGCAGCAGCACTCCCGAAACGCCTGCGCTACTTCAACGTGTTCGGACCGCGGCAAGACCCTTATTCCCAGTACGCAGCGGTAATTCCCAAGTTCATTATCGCGATGCTCAACAATTCACCGCCGACCGTACACGGAGACGGTCAGCAGAGCAGAGACTTCACTTTTGTGAAGCACGTGGTTGAGGCAAATGTTCGCGCGTGCGAATCCAGCAAGACCGGGACGTTCAACGTTGCTTGTGGCCGTAACATTACTCTGAACAAGTTGATTGCCCTGCTCTCTGAAATCACTGGCAGAACTGTCGCACCGACGTATGTGGCGCCGCGGCCGGGAGATATCCGACATTCACTGGCTGATATTGCAAAAGCGCGGTCATTGGGCTATAAGCCACACAGCAATTTCAAAAAGGAGCTTGAAGAGACCGTGAGGTGGTTTGAACGTGGAGATAGATCAGAAAATTAAGAACAAAACGGCGCGTATCGCCATCATAGGGCTAGGCTATGTCGGGCTTCCGACCGCTGTGAACTTCGCTGAGAATGGATTCAGCGTCATCGGCGTCAACAGAACGCAAGACAAAGTCGATCTCATCAATGCGGGAGGCTGCTACCTCACCGACTTAAACCTCGACGAGCGCGTAAGGAGACTGGTGAAACTTGGCAAACTCACAGCAACTACCGACACCGTAGAAGCCACACGCAAAAGCGACGTGATCATCATCACCGTGCCGACGCCTGTCACAGCAGATAAGCAACCAGACTTATCGTTCGTCACTTCCGCCGGTCGAGCGGTTGCGGGCGGCTTAGGCCACGAGAAGCTCGTCGTCTTGGAATCGACCGTGTACCCGGGGGTCGTTGATGAGGTGCTCAAACCGATACTTGAAGAGCCGGGGTTTACAGCAGGGGTTGATTTTGGACTTGCCTACTGTCCGGAACGATACAATCCCGGAGACGCTGACCACGGTATCAGGGACGTCGTGCGGATCGTCGGCGGCATCACGCCGGAATGGGCTGAAGCAACCGCGCGGTTATACGCAAGCAACGCGAAGGACGTGGTCATTGTCAGGGATATCAGGACAGCTGAAGCCGCCAAAGTCATAGAGAACATTCAGAGGGATCTCAATATCGCGTTGATGAATGAGCTTGCGCTGATCTTTGAACGCCTGCACATCGATATCCTGGATGTCATTAAAGCCGCATCGACGAAGTGGAATTTCAACGTGTATTACCCGGGAGCCGGGGTAGGGGGGCATTGCCTGCCCGTTGACCCGTATTACCTTGTGCATAAGGCTGAAGCCCTGGGGTACCACTCCCAGGTCATCACGGCCGGCAGGGCGATAAACGACTATATGCCCTTCCACGTTTTCCAATTGGTCGTGGACGCCCTGAACGAACAGGAACGCTCCGTGAACGGCTCGAAGATAGCAGTCCTCGGCCTCTCCTATAAAGAGAACGTGGGCGACTCCCGTGAGAGTCCAAGTGCGGTACTCGTTGGGGAGCTTAAGAAGCGGGGGGCTCACGTTCACCTCGTTGACCCTTACGTCGGCGAGCTGGCCCTGCGAGCACTGGCCATTCCCGAAGTGACGGCGTACGAAGCACTCGCCGCGGCCGACGCGCTTGTCCTGATGACGGCACATCGCGATTTCGCTGGGCTCGACCTGCGCAGAATCAAGAACCTTATGCGCACCCCGGTAATTGTCGACGGCCGCCGGTTTTTCGACACAGAGGCCGTCACGAAGTTGGGGTTTGTCTATAGAGGGGTGGGTGCCAACAATGGGTGATGAGCTACGACGTCGTTGCTTGCGAACGCGCCGAATCCTAAGAGTGACGCAGAATAAGGCGGACGGGTGGTTTGTGGAAAGAGTGAAAGCTGTTGTCATCTTTTGATGAACGTTTGAGGTTGTCGCGCGACTATTTAAGAAGCGCCGTTGACGTTGATCGTGCGTGTGAGCCCCTATCGCTTGACGTTTCTCGCGAGGCGAGGCGATCTCATGTGTCCCACAGAGAAAGAGTTCGTCCCCGACAGCGGCTGTATCTTGACGGTGCTCGAACCGGCAACCGCCCGCACACTGGACACGGTTTTTTGGGATAGCCTAACTCGCTGTCGTTGGAGCGTGACCACTCAATATTGCCCAGGCCAAATAGTGGTCGTCGGCGACCGAATATATACCTACGTGTAGATGGCGCGCAAGATGGGATGCGATTTTATCTGTGTACCAAGCGGCGAGCCCACGCGAACGGATAGACGAACTGAGCGAGGATGAGTTCCCGTCGCTCATCGTGGAGGATCTTGGAGACCCGCTGCCATGAGCAATTGAACAGCCGACCCGTTGCCCCCGACTGTAGCGCGCGTGAACTGAAGCGAGTAGATACAAACCTCGCTATCTCGCAGCGTGTGCTTCGCAGTATTCAGATGAAACGCTGCCCGGCGGCGGAAGGTATAGATCCGAACGACTGGCACCTCGCGAGCATGCGGCGAGGGATTATTGCGGTGGCTCATCTCTGCGTTTGTTGTCGTTGCGGCATACTACCAAGCAAATGTCACGCAGCACCTCGACTACCTGCACGAAACGAGGTGTATGGACTACGCAAAGTACGTGGGGCAGAACGTCACGAAAACAGGCACGGTCTCCGCGACAGGCGCAGGGTCATTTCAGCTCAAGGGGTTGTACGACACCTATATGATCTTCTCGTCGCACGCGGTGCAGCGACAGGATGACGTGCCGTCGTCGGTACGCTCCAGCCCGGACGCCAGCTACGCGTGGAGACGATGTTCGTCTCGCCCTAGCTGCTGGGCGTTCTCGTCTATGTCCGCTCCTTTATTGCGCTCATCTTTGTGGCCGTGCTCCTTTTAGTGAACTGGCGGTTTGATTGGCGAGCGTTCGTTATTAGGCCGCGTGAAAAGGGTCGAAAATACGATCAGATCAGCAAAAGAGAGGTGGAGTGAGCAGCCGTGAACTGGATGGCGCATATCGCGTTTGTCTTTATTCTCTGTGTGCTCCTTGCGCTCAGGTGGCCCGAATTTGGCGGGCGTAACACCTTGCTCGTGATGATCGGTGCGGTATTGCCGGATACCTTCAAGTTGCACCTGCCGTTGCCGGATACCTTCAAGTTGCACCTGCCGTTGTAGCTGCTCGGCATTTATGCGCAAGATTCTTTTATGCTATGCTCTTCCAAATCCCGATCGGCACGCTCCTCGTGTGCAGAGTGTGTGCCCTGCTCTTTGAAGAGGGGACACGTGTACGAGTGTTCCTGTTGTTTACCTTCGGAATGGCCACGCACTACGCACTCGACGTGCTGTTAATACACGTAAGTGGCGGGTCCCCGTTACTGTGGCCGCTGAGCTGGGGGATGGCAGCTCCAGTTGGTGCGGCCTGATTATTGGCTGGGAACAACCATCTTGGTGGCGGCCGCACTCCTCTTGTACGGTGCGTTGAAAGTCCGTCGCGATCGGCGTGTCGGACTGGGGGAGCACGTGCACGATGAAACGAGCAGCGACCGTAGGCACGTTTCTTGCGACTACGCCGGCTAACGAGATTACCTATAAAGCGCCGGCTTCAGCGGTGCGCGCGTCTTTGGGCGAAACCGCGCGCAGTGATACGATTGCGTTGCGGTTGAATGGTATCAAAGATGCGTCAGACCCCGCGACGAGCGACGCGTGGATCAAATTCACCCTTGAAGTTGGGACGTATAACCTCACGCTGGCGCCGCCTCCTGGCGAGCGCTACCTTGTCGCGAATGTCACCGCGACGAACGTGCAACCCACGGACGTTCACTTTAGCTACACCGCTTTTGCACTGCTCACGCCCAACGACACCGCGTATTATGCCGGCTTTGCCGTATGTAACACCAGCTGCTGGCACGCGCTTGAAAACCGTACGCTGAGCGCAGGCTTCACGAGCAACCTTTATGTGCTCTTCTCCCTACCGGCAGGAACCAACGCACAAGAAGTCGTTTACACGGCGTCCGACCCGCCGATCGTGATGTCAGCTGCCTGAAACAATCGTCCAGAAACTCATATCCACACATCGTCGGTAAGGAACGTTCTCTCGGATTCATAGGCATCTGAAATAGTCAAACGGCCCTTAATCAAGCTCGCGTTGCCCGGAAGCTTGGCTCACGCCGGAACGCCGCCCCCTATAACATACAGCGAAGATCGAAGCTGCGCACAAAAAATGTGTTTTGCAAACGCCACTTACCTTGCTGCGAAGGCGTCAAGACGTTGGATTCGCCAGTTAGGGTTCCGCTCGCGCCGTGGTCGGTGACGCTGCCAGTGCTGCAGACTGCGTTTTACACACAACGGTGATCGCGTCATCGTCGCGCTTCACCGTTTCGATCACGACTTCCTTGTCGACGTATTCCGTGTAGATGCACGCGATCATGCTACACAGAGGACAGCCGATCTGCTCGCAGACTTGTGGGGCTTCTTCTTCGACGGAACGACACGTCCCTATGTAAGGAGTGCCTTGGAGGCGCACGCTGAGTTCGCCGTCGCTTTGTGAGACAACGGCCTTGTCAGCGAGTTCCAGGCCTTTTACGAGGACGTCTTGCAGCTTGTCGGCGAGCGTGTGGCCGTCCTGCTGTTCACGGTCCTTCTCCGACCCCTGCAAGCCCTCCGTTTCGGTCCGGGCGTCTCTCCAGTCCACCTTCAGGTCGCGTCTCGTGTGCGCAAACAGGTGGTAGCCGAGCGGCTTGAGCAGCACGCCCTCCTGTGCGGGGTTGGCGAGGTCGATCAAAAACGCACGGTCTTCGGCAAGGTGCACTTTTGAGGGCACCTCGTACTCCCGTCTGAGCGGAATGAACAGCTTGACGTTCGTGCCGGTCATCGATGATGGCAGGTACACGCCCCTGTTCTTCACCCGAAGGTCGCGCAGCAGGTCATCAACGACGATGATGCTGCTCAGGTTTAGGTCTTCGGCGACCTTCTGGCTCATGAAACGTCCGGGGTTGAGAAACATGGTGACGGCGCCAACGAACAACGCGCCGATGCCGACCATCAACAGGACGTTGGCGATGGACGACAGGTTGTACAATAGGTATCCGACGAGCGTTATCACCGCCCCAATCGCAAGGAGCGCTACGCCGGTCCTCCGGAATTCCCACTTTCGCGCGAGGTCCAAGTTCTTCTGGTAACGGGCATTCTCCGCCTCAAGCTCGTGAATGCGCTTTCGAAGCCGGTATGAGGTAAGATCATCGGTCGCTTCCATGTCAGGCCTCCATACGGCGTTGCAAGAGTGCCGGTCGGCGGATCCGTGTGAGTGCAAACGCCACGCCGAGCACAATGGCACCTGAAAGCGCCGCCGCCTGAGCCGCCGTGAGCCACTTCGCGTACCCCGCAGCAATGCCTGGCACGAGCGATGCTGCTACGAGAACGGCCGTCATGAGGGCGGGCGCAGCGTATGTGCGGAGTTTCCCAAGGCGGGGAAACGGCGCGATGATCGACGTGAGCAGAAGCAGGCAGAGCGCCTGGTACGCCACGACGGTGGTGAGATCCGCCCTCAGACCAATAGCGCTCAGTTCCGCGATTACCAGCCCGTAAAAGCCGAAGCTCGGTGTATGCCACCGCGTGGCGTACGCCACCCCAAAAGCGGCAAGAGCGGCTGCCCCCGCTAACGTCCCGAGGGTGAGGTGTCCGAGGTCAAGGGCGATGAGCGCGAGCACTGAAATGAGGAGGAGGACCTCAGAGGGGCGTGCAAGCGCCGCTTTGACAGGCTGCGTGATGCCGCTCGGTGCCATTACGCTATCTTCGCCTCCTGCAGTGCTGGAAGCAGCGTTTCGGCGGTGTTCGCCTCGATGACCTTCACGTTGGGGATTTGCTCAAGCTTTCGCATCCGCCTCAGGTGTGCGTCGTAGGCCGCGTAGACCTCCTCAAGCGAGAGAAGCGGATCCGCAAACTGCTCGAATACCTTTGAAAAGAGTGCGACGACGTGCACGCGGGCTCCGCGGCTTGCCGCGAGACGTAAACCCTCAGTAAGCGGGCTGAAGTCGTTTTCGAGGTCAGAAACGACCACGATGCTTGATTGGCCCTGTGCGCGTTTGAGTGAAGCGGCTATCGCGCGGAATGCCGGAGCGCGCTTCAGGCTGCGCATGTAGCCCTCGCCCCGCGCGTACATGTAGGAAACGACGTGTCGGAAGTGTCTGATGTCCTCGTCGCTCTCCTCGTCCTCGGTCTCTGCGAAGTGCCGCTTGACGCGCACCACGTCGGCCCCCGTCACGTCGAGCTTTGCGCGCGGGGCGCGCAGGGGAATGCTCGGCTCGAGCTCGTTGAGTGACCGGACGACGCTCGACGCGTGCGGCAGCGATAGGTCGGCCAGGAGGCTCGTGGCAACCCCTTGGTCATCGTAGGTGACAAGGCCGATCCGGTTCCCCCTGGCGATCGCTGACTTGACGACGTGGCTCGCAACGTTGACCGCAAAATCGAGCTCCGTTGCGCCTGGTGGCCCGCGGGCCATCGTCCCGCCCTGGTCGATGATGAGGCTGACGCTCACGTTTCCGCCTATGGCCGCGTCGACCTCCGCGAGGAACTCCTTTGTCATGAGCTGGTTGAGCCTTGCCGACGCCTTCCAGTGAATGCGCTTGAGCGGGTCGCCCACGGCGAAGGGGCGAATGTGCGAGAGGTCGACTCCGCTGCCAGTGAGGCGCGTGCGGTACAGCGCTGGAACCGACGCGCTTGTCACGCCGCGAGCCCCTCCCGGCCCGCCGGCGCCGCCTTCGACGCTTACGGCGTAGGGAGCCTGCTGCACCACGCGGGGGGCGGCGCCTAGGTCGACCGTGTGCGTAAACAAGCCGTTGGTGACGGTGAGGGTGGCACGCCCGATCTGCGCGCTCTGCCTGCTCGCCATCATGAGCGTATACCGCCACGTCGCCGTCTGGCCTGCCGTCAGCGCGAGGTCGGCGCTGTTCGTTCCTTCCACGAGTTCGGCGACGCGAGGCAGCACATCAGTAAAGCGTCCCTCGACGGGCGTCGCTGAAGAGACGGTTACGTCGATGGTGACTGTTCCGCCCCGTCGCACCACGGGTTTGTCCGCGGTTCGCTGCACGTCAAGATTCAGCGCCGCGACCGACGCCTGGAACGCGAGGAAGCGCCAGACGACATAGAGCGCAAGCGCGAAGCCTGCTCCCGCGTAGAACCACGCATCGAGGAGCGCCCCGAACGCGACAAAGAGCGCAGCAAGCGCGAGCAGGAGGTGCGTGAGACGGGTTGTCTTCATGATTATGAGCGCTTACTTTGGCTATTCAGCGCGAGGGCCGCGCCTCCATAAGGATTGCGGCGATCACGTCTTCGAGCGTGACGCCTTCAATTTCCGACTCGGGGGAGATGAGCATGCGATGATTGAGCACGTCGTATGCGATCGCTTTCACGTCATCGGGTATAACGTAATCCCGGCCGCGTATCGCCGCGCGAACCCTCGACATGCCGAGCAGCGCGATCGACGCTCGCGGGCTTGCAGGGAGCATGAGATCCTTGTGATTGCGGGTGCTGACGACAATGTCCCTGATGTATTCAAGCACCTTCCCGTCAACGTAGACGTTTTTAACGACGTCGATCATGCGAAGGATAGCCTCGCGGTCGGTGACCTGGGCTATACCGAGCGTTTCTCCCAGCTTTACGTTTAGGATCTGGAGTTCCTCGTCAGTGCTCGGGTAATCGAGCGTCATTTTGACGTAGAAACGATCGAGCTGCACTAGAGGAAGGGAGAAGGTCCCTTCAAGATTGACCATCGTTTGCGTGGCTAAGACCATAAAGGGCTTTTCGAGCGGGAACGTCGTGCCCTCGATCGTGACGCTCCATTCCTCCATTGCCTCGAGGAGCGCTGACTGCGTGCGCGGCGTTGCGCGGTTGAGCTCGTCGATCATGACGATGTTGGCGAAGATGCCCCCCTTGCGCACGTAGAACTCGCTAGTCTTCTGGTCGAACACGTAGCTCCCGGTGATGTCCGCAGGGAGCAGGTCGGGTGTGAACTGCTGGCGGTTGAACGTGCAGCCCAGCGTCTGCGCGAAGAGCTTCGTTATTATGGTTTTGGCAAGGCCCGGGTTGCCCTCAACGAGGATGTGCCCCTCAGCGAGGAGACACGTAAAGAGCGTCTCTATAAGCTCATCTTTCCCCACGATCACGCGATGGAGCTCATCCTTGATGCGCTGTGCCGTGTCGGCGATCATGTCGATGCCGAGGGGCCTTGGGACGTCGTTCAAGTCACTTTCAATTGCCACGCTTCATTCTCCGCCGTTGCTGTAGTTGTTTCAGGAACCCCTTGAGGCGCGCCCGGCGCCATTCGGGGTGAGCTCTGACGATATCGGAAATTACGGCCTCTTCGTTCATGGGCAACTCGTTCGGTGCGGGGCCCAAATCCTTCCTCTGCCGCCGCCGGACAAGCGCAGTCGCGTTGATGCCGATCACAAAGGCTGCAGTAAAGAGAACGACAACGGTGTATTTTATTGTATCGTCTGCGTTGATGCGGTCGTACAGGAGATTCCACACAGGCGGCGACGCGCGGTGCGACTCGTCGAACACGATCGGTACGGCCTTGTCACCCCCCGTCAAGTTCGCAAGCATGCTCGTCAAGAGCTGCTGGTTGTCCGCTTGGCTGAGCATCCCGTTGATGAAAACGCTCGGGTCGGAGAGTAGGACGATGCGTCCGTTGCCATAGTCGAGCGTGGCAAGGACCGGGCGCGCGCCACTAGTCGAGTTGACTATTGCTCCACCACCTGCAGGAGTCGACAGGTAGCTCGTCGGCGCGCTTCGGGCGAGCACCGTGACGTTACCGCCTGATATGTCGAGGACCGTCCCGTAGTTGAAGTAGAGCATGTTTACGCCGGCGGTGAGATCCGATGCGTTGATGTCCGTGATGAGCGGGTGCGCCGCGTCGACCCCCTTGCTCACGTTATCCTCAAGGAGCGAGCCGTTGAAGCGCGCTGCGTCCGAGACCCCGAGTGCGCTGAGCACGGCGTTGCCGTTGCCAAAGTCGTTGGCGAGTACGAGAACGCCGCCGTTTTGGACGAATGACTGAAGGACGCTTGCGTCCCCACCTGCGAAGCCCACTGAGGTGTTTGGGTTGAGCATGACGAACACGCCGTTGCCAGAGCTCCCAATCTCGCTGAGCGTAAAGACGGAGCGCGTAGTGTAGCCGTCGCGGGAGGCGAGGGCCTTTGCGTCTGAGGCGCCGTTCCACGCCGTATTGTACGAGCTAAAGTCCTCTTTGGTCGTGTTGAGGAGCGGCACGCTGACGAGAAGTGCGACAGCGACGACGGCCGCGATGAGCGCGTAGCTCAGCTTCACGTGCTCTCCTCTGCGCCGCTGACGTGGCGGCGCAGGGACGCAAAGGCGCTCAAGAGAGCTTCTCGCTGCGCGTCCGCGAACGTCCGATCACCGAAGTTGGCGAGTTCGTACGACATGGTCAACTGCCGCAGTGCGAGGCGCGTATCAGCGTCACTGAAGGCTGCGACGACGGCCCAGCTCTTCTCCCAGTGTGTCATGTGCGCGGCAATGCGGATGTGCGCGACGACAGCGAGCGACGTCACGGCCGCTTCAAATAGCGCTTTCGTAGCGTTCTCATCGTCAGCACGGGCAAATGCTTCGCGGGCCTCACCAAGAACCTCGTCCCAGTCGCTGATACGTTGTGGCGCTCCTGGCGCGCGCGCGAGGGGAACCACCACCACAATTGGTCGTGCCTCCCTCGCCGGCTGCACAACGGGAGCAGCCACCTCTCCTTTTGCAACGGGTGCCCGTCGGAGGTAGCCGCCGCGGTACAGAAAGACGACGAGGAGCGCGGCGAGCAAAAGCCCTATGATGATGCCGAACAGGCCAGTCAAATCAGCGGGCACGCGCGCTACGGAACTCATAGCAGACCTTAGTGGCTGGCCGCTTGGGTCAAATACCGTATAAGCGGTGACGCCCCCTGACAACGCTGACATGTAGAGCGGCAATGATGGAACGGAGAACGAGTAGCTGCCGTTCTGATCGGTTCGAGCGCTTGTGACGTTCCTACCGCCTACGGAGAACATCACCGTAGCGTTGGCAACCGGTCCGGTAGCCGTGGTAAGCGTCCCTCTCGCCTGCACGTTGCTGCCCAACGCAATGCTGGGCGACAGGAAGCTGAGCGTGTTGCTTACCGGCGACGCGGCAACGGAAAAGTTGATCGGCGCGCTTTGCGCAGGTTTATAAGGCGCGTCGACGGGCGTGTATTGAGCGAACGCGACGTGTGCGCCTGGTGCGATAGTGAGGATAGGGAGCTTATAAGCGAATGACCCGTTTGCAGCCGTCGTCATTCTTGCCGCAACCCTGTTGTCAACGTGCAAATCGACCGTGCCGTTGAACACCCCCGATTGATTGCCCTGGAGGCCGCCCGCGAGCACGAGCGTGTCGCCATAGATCGCGTTGTTTGCGCTCTCGGTGAGCGTTAGGGTCGGGGTCACGAAGACCACCGCCGTGACGTTAGCGACGCGGCCGTTCACCTGCGCGGCATACGCGTTCAAGAGCGCCGTGGCATTGCCGTACTGCTCGAGTTTGAGTCCGTTTTGAGCGGCAATAGCGTAGATATCTGCGTTCTGCCCGTTTATGGTCCCCCCGAGCCCCGTAAGGGCGTCGCCGAGCGCCTTCATCTCGAGCGTGTTTTCGATAGAGGCGTTGCCCAGCGGGACAGCCGCGAGAAGTCCGGATTCATTAGCGCTCAATGCGTTGAATCGTTGCGCATCGGCGATGAGAAGCGTGAAAGAGCTTTGTGACGCGTGCATGGCATCGATGGCCGGGCTCTCCTGCCCGACGTTCGCCGATGAGGTGATCTGGTCGATTGTGCTGCTGTAGTGAGCAAGCAGCGCGCTCGCGTTGGAGAAGTTGCCTGTGGTGACGTTCGCGAGGATACCGTTCGCATCAGCCGCGAGAGAGGCAAAGAGCGGCAGCTGAGTGGGAAAGTCAAATTCGCCGCTCGGCGGATTGAGTTCAGTATGTGAGGGGAAGCTCTGTGCCAACGCGCATGGTGTTGCAAAGACGAGCAAAACGACTGAGAGAAAGCATAAAACCTGAGCTTCTCGTCTGAAACCGCGCATCTGTCACCTGATGAGTAAAAAAAGACCACTGACAATCCAGCGATTAGTATCGTCAAAGCAGTATAAAAAAGCTCGTTTGTGCGCGTCTAAGAACAAACAAACCCCGCACTCAGTTACCCCTGGGAATAGCGAAAGGATTAAACGACTCTGCGACAGAGGAGACAGTGCACGCATCGTGTGTGTGCGTTGAAAACCAACGCCGCAGGGCCGGCGGCATCGGCTTTGTCCCGCTTGCCTCCGACCACGGTTGACTGTTCGATAAGAGATGTGTCGCATACACGATTGCGCTTAGGTTGTGGAAGCTACTCTTGATCAAAACCACGACCCTTGCGCAATGACTGTAAGGCCGTTGCTGAAATAGCTTGACTTCCACGCTTCATTTTAGCCGCAAGAATACCAATGAGGGGCGGAGCCAACTCGATGATTCACTGACGAACCGCCTGTTACCAAACGGCGTCTGTGAGCGCCGCGCGCTTTGGCATCTTTTGGCTGCAACGAGACCATTCAAAAAGAGGGACAGAAGAAAAGCGAGGTGCCGAACAGCGTGCCCCCCATACGCTTTCCCAAGTCAGAGAGCTATGAAAGAAGCACGCTTGAAGGCTGAAAAGCGTTGTTAACAAAAGTAGTCTCAAAGGAGTGCCCTTCTCGCTTCTTCCACTCGGCGGCGCTACCGTAGTATAACCACTGCCCTTTGGTAGAGTATAATGAAAAACACTACAACGCAGATCACGATAAATACGACGAGATTCCTTCGCCAAGAAGCGTGGAGGAAAGCGGGTTGGGTCAATTCGACTAGCGCAAGGAATTCAATGATTATGAGAACAAGAAAAATCTCAAGCGCGTGGATGTTCAATAACACCAAAATAGAGATGGTAATAAAGATCAGTACTAGCAGCCCATAGACAAAGCGCTGCGTCTGATTGATGATCATAGTATCCTATTTGAGATCTCGCTACATCGTGCTGGACGTGATGTTAGATAAAAGTGCCTCTTTTGAGGAGGTGGCCTGCTTGACGTTCCGTAAGACACGGAAACGGTTGCAGCTGAAACGGGATATACGCAAGGCACGTGCGAGCCTTTTCAACCACGCACAGGTTGTCATTTGAAGTCTCACGTAGAGCTATTTTTATATTCAAGCCGGCGCGCCTTTAGGATTGGACATTTACAGCGACGAGCAGCCCGATTGGTTAGGGCGAAATATCTGACACTGCGTCCGCCGTAGCTTCGTCGTGCGAATGTATCGCTTCTTTTAAGGAGTTTACCGAATCTGGAATATCATGCTTCCAAGCGCCGATTGTGATCATCGACGATTTTTCATGAAGCCATGCCCTACGGGGAGGCAGGGTTGGTATTGTGCGGAATGATTAACAGAACTCGTATATCCAATCAAAGCGATTTTTTTCTAACAAGACAATAAGCTAATGTGTTTCCTCAAATCCGCCTTTGACTCGACTAGAAGCAACCAAATATTTGCCTACGAAGTCTATCTGCCGCGGTGATAAGCTGACGAGCAGCCAAAAACTACTCCTTTACGCTATATTCACGACAAAAGACACGTCATCGACCGCGATTTACGCGTGTTATGATAAGGTTATCAGCGACGGCACGAACGGATCCAAGTTAACGACAAAATGGCTGTCGTAGCACAAATATCTCGCGCTATGTCATTAAGGGAGACGCACGTCACTTACCCTTCACAGCCCAATCTTTTGATACTGTGTTGATGATAAACGTACTCGAGCACACTGATGATTTGAGTGCTTTGCAAGAGGCGTATCGGGTCTGTCGGAAAAATGTCGTTTTTTCTGTTCCCCACGAAAAGGAGGAGGAGCTCGGGCACTACAATATTACCTATCATCCTTATGTTGATCCAACACATTTGCGCTATTACACTATGGAACGGGTAACCGCCACGTTTGCCGATGCCGGATTCACAATGGACGAAATCTGCTTTGACGGTCCTATCAACTCACTGGGGCTGTTCTTACGGGCCTTACATCTCCCGCGTCTTCTTAGTATTGGAGTTGGAATTACGGTTAATAGAATTCCGGGAATCAAGAAATACTATATGAATATCGAAGGGGTAGCATCAAGAGACGCAACTTTCCGGGTGAGCCTTAATCCTAATTTTGAAAAATAGAGAAGAAAATGAGAGTTACAATTGCTGTTTGACGGCAATTAAAAGGGCGTAATTATTCATATTCACGACATTTTTTTTACGAAGCGAATATCCCAGAGAGTGGCTGTTTGATCACCGTGTTGGAATGAGCAATATCTTGTCCAAGCATTTCTGTTGTTTAAAGATAGTTTTGAGGTGTTGTGGGCGGGAAGTTACATGCACTTAAACAATCCTGATGCACTAGAAAAGGCATTCAGTTCCTACTCAAGGGACAAATCCGGTCCCTGTAGTTTTGGATTAAGAAAACAAGATAGATAAACTCTCGGCACAAGCGAAGCGCTCAGAGATTATTTTCGCCAATTCAGGAGCTCGAGCCGCTCCTTTTCCAATGACAGCCCAAAGACATTTGTATTGATTGGTATGCAACGGGTGAAAAATGCAATGTGTCTGCCAATCTCCATCGACGGACGACGTTCGTTCGATCCGGAGCAGATGCAACAGAACGGGTTCTGGTTCTCATATCTAGGCATTGGAGCAGCAAAAAACGCGCAAAGATGTATCAGGCCGAAATCTACTTTAATTAATTGCGAAATCTACTTTAATTAATTGACCTAACAACTATTTGTTATGACCGAAATTGTTGATTCAGAAGGGAAATTAGTTGCCATTGTAATCGCTTCTGAATATAAAAACAATGGCATTGAGTTCTTTACGCCTGGGGATTTTTCACAGCAACTTGCTTGTATGTGCCACCCCAAAGACAAAATAATACCCCCTCATAAACATAAAATTCACACTCGCCAAGTGCACTTGACTCAAGAGGTCTTGTTACTTCGGAGCGGCAAAGTCAAAACTGATCTATACGATGAAGATGACAGCTACATCGCTAGCGTCGTCCTAAACACGGGCGATGTGATCATGCTCGTTTCAGGCGGACATAGTTTTACTATGCTTGAGCCTTCTGAACTAATTGAAGTAAAACAGGGGCCCTACATGGGAGATCTTGACAAAGTATCTTTGACTCCAAAAAAGGGGAGTGTGTAGGTTAGAGCTGTGGCAGTACGCAGGCCTATACCTGTCAATGAACCTAAATTAGACGGCCGCGAGAGCGAGTACCTCCTTAAATGCATCACGAGTGGCTGGATATCATCAGAAGGTCCTTTTGTTGGCGATTTTGAAAGACTTTTTTCGAGCTATGTTGGAGGTCAATACGGCACTGCGGTATGTAATGGAACTGCCGCTCTTGAGACCGCGCTGTTCGCGCTTGGTATCCAAAGCGGGGACGAAATCATAATGCCCTCATTTACGATAATATCTTGCGCCGTTGCAGCTCTACGGCTCGGGGCAAAACCAGTTTTTGTTGATATCAATCGCGAAACGTGGAACATGGATACCTCGCAAGTTGAGTCAAAAGTTACATCAAAAACCAAGGCCATCATGCCAGTTCATATCTTTGGACACCCCGTCGATATGGATCCACTTTTTGATATTGCTGATGCCTACAAGCTAAAAATAATAGAAGATGCGGCAGAAGCACACGGTGCCCAATACTTAAGCAAGACAAACACACATACGTGGCTTAAGTGTGGGGCTATGGGCGATGTGGCGTGTTTTTCCTTCTACGCAAATAAAATTATTACAACCGGCGAGGGGGGCATGGTCGTAACCAACGATCCTGCAATTGCAAAGCGGGCAGCTTCTTACAGGAACCTCTGCTTCAAACCTGAACGGCGATTTTACCATACAGAGCTCTGCTACAACTTTCGCATGACGAACCTGCAGGCGGCAGTAGGTTTGGCACAATTAGAGCGCATTGAAGAGTTCATAGCTATAAAACGATCATTAGGCGAATATTACCGAGATAAATTATCACGCGTGCCAGGCATACGCTTTCAAGTAGAAAAACCGTATGCGAAATGCGTCTATTGGATGTACGCAATTGAGATTGATGAAGCAACAGAGTTGACGGCAGACTTGGTGCTGCAAAGATTGGGTCAATACGGAATCGGTGCACGGCCATTTTTTATGGGGCTGCACGCACAGCCTATTCTTCAGGAGCTTGGAGTGACAACTGGTGAGCATTTCCCGCATACGGACAAGGCCTACAAGCAGGGACTTTATTTGCCATCCGGTTTAACGTTGACTAGAACCCAAATAGACGTCGTATCTGAAGCTATGCAAGAAATAATGGCGAACAATTAACCGTGACACCTTTTGGCAATTATTCGAATTACTACGATTTGATCTACGGTCAGAAAGATTACCGAGCTGAAGTGTCCTATCTCATAGAGCTCATCGACAAGTACCCCGGCCGCCACGTGAAATCGATCCTCGATCTCGGATGTGGAACTTGTGGACACGCATTCTTGTTGGCTGAGCGCGGGTATGAAGTAACAGGGGTAGATAGATCGGAGTCTATGCTTGCCATAGCCCGTAATAAGGGGGAGAGATCACAAGCTCAACTGGAGTTCATTAATGGGGACATCCGAAATGTACGTTTAGAGAAAAAATTCGACGCAGTTATTTCTATGTTTGCCGTCATGGGGTATCAAACGACCAATGACGATTTTGAGAGAACGCTGCGCAATTCATCCAAGTATCTTAAAAAAAATGGGCTACTAGTTTTTGACGTATGGTTTGGTCCTGCAGTTATCGCACAAAAACCCACAGATAGGATGTTATCCATAGACCACTATGGCGATAAAATAATCAGATTCAGTCATCCAGAACTCGATATCATGCACCATAGAGTGGTAGTGCACTATACCGTATTACGAATTAAAAAGGATGTATGCGTTGATTGTGTCAACGAAGAGCACGTGATGCGTTTCTTTTTCCCTTTGGAACTTGAGTATTTCTTGCAAACCACCGGCTATCGGCTCCTTGCGATCGTGCCATTTATGGAAAAGGAAAGAACTCCGACTGAATGTGATTGGAACGTCACGGTGATCGCCCGACGATCATGATAATGCTATGTATATCTTCGCATAGATTTACCTCTATAGCCGTGCGACTGACAGAGCTGACGCCGTATATTAAATTTCACAACGTTAAAGTTCGATAAATGATGCCGAATAGAGAAAAAGAGAAGAAAATACTCCTTTTTAACTTAAGCCTGAGGTTGATCGGGGGTGCGGAGAAGGTCTTGTTGGAAGAAGCCAAATATTTTGAGTCACAACGCATCCAAACATATGTTTTAACGTTCACGTTTAATAATGACGTTCTGTTTCACAACGTATATGACTCATATATCGAACAAATCGGTATCACCAAAGATAATAAAAACGTAGTGGCACGCGCGGTGGAATTTTTAAGAAAAAGCTACGCACTGCGACGACGCATCCGCCAGATTCAACCAGATGCAATACTTGGTTCAAACATTTGGGATTGCATTATTTTGTATTTTGCAACTTTGTTTACCCCCTTTACGTATTCAACTCATGTCCACGGCACTATTTTTTGGCTCCCATATGACCTAAAGTACGCAAGAATCCATCGAGGCGTGTTTGCCGAGATCAGGACATCCGTGAAAGGCCATCAAGAGTTTATTCCAATAGACGCTCCCAAATCCAATTTGCTGCGTAAGACTCAAAACGAGTTTTTAGCCGTGCTCGTCTGGATAGCGGTAAGGAAGGCTAAAAAAATATTTGTCTTATCAAATCAAATGAAGTGGGAAGTCTATAAGCTCTATGCGAAACAGGCTGTAGTCTTGAGAGGTGCTTTTTCAGAAAAAATGCTCACTTACACCCCACACCATAACCTCAAACAGGATTTGGAGATTGATGGAAGGGTGATATTAAACGTCAATCGATTAGAATTTCGAAAAAGAGTTGATCTCCTCATTAACTCATTCAAGCTGATTTGCAGTAAATATGAGGATGTCTGGTTAGTGATCGCTGGGCTAGGATGGGATGGGGAGAAGCTCAAGAAACTTGCACACGAATTAGGCATTGAAAATCGCGTTAAATTCATTGGCGCAGTCGATGAGCATTATAAGTGGGATTGTATCGCCTCGTGCGATGTGTTTGCACACCCAATGTGGGCAGATTTTGCGATAGCAGCATTCGAACCGTTAGCGCTGCAAAAAAAGGTGGTGTGGAGCTCTGACGTAGAGGTAGATGATAAGCTAGCTAAAAACAGGCATATTTTCCGTGCTGATTCCAATCCAATTGATTTCGCTAAAGCTTTAGAGCAGGCGCTGAATACGACTGTTGACGAAATAAACGACGTCTCTGAATATACGTGGGAAACTTATTGCGGCCGCGTCTTAGATGAACTTTGTCGATGAATACTCAGTAAATGATTTGACATAAATCATCGCACGGACAGGTAAAACTGGGGAATGAACGCTTAACAGACACCTGATACCAGGCTTGCGAGTGCGAAACGTCGATGTGAAAGTATTGCACCATTTTGCATTAAACCGACCAAACACAAAGTTTTTTTGTGCAGTCTGCTGTTGAAGCGTGTGATAAAAGAGGAGCCGATCTCTCTCATACGCAATGTAGATAACCTCGGACCGTTTCTCTTTCGGCACCGGAACCTACGAGCCAAAAAAGTGCTCACCGTTTGCGATATTTCATCGGTTATGCTGCCGTCACTTTATGAAAGGTTTGGACTACCACCTCTTAAAGTTATAGCGTGCAACGGTCCGGTCTTGCTCTCAGACACAAGTTCGGTGAGAGAAGTTGCGGGGGATGCAGAGCTATATATAGATAATCCGCTAAGCTGCGAAGATGTTTCAGAAAATATTCTCGAGATAATAAATAACCAGAGTTTGCGTGAAAGTGTAAGATCCAAGGGCTTTGAACAAGCACATAGATTCAGCTGGGAAACAACCGTTCAAAAGACCATAAACGCATACGGTTCCATTCCATAGTAAAAAGAGTAAGAACTCTTCGTGAATCTAAAGGAGTGTGCGGCGATGAAAGAAAAAGTCATATTAGCCAATACGCATTCTTTCTCTTCTTTTTTGCCTGAATTTCGAGTAAAAAAAGAAATCAACGAACTTCCTTACGGTGGGGGGTGGCACGTTCGACTCGCTCAACAGATTGCAAAGAGCACGGACAGATATGACTTAGAGTGTTGGAGCATTGAAAAGCAGTTGAAAAAAGAATTTGTAACTAAGGACGATAATATACTTTATCGATTCTTCCCCGCACAATATATCGGATCAAAGCGAATCAACCTCGGCGAGGTTTCCTGGCCATTATTGCGAGAATTGCTCATCGAAGTGAAAAAACAGAATTCGCTCATACACTTGCACTCGGCATTTACTTGGACAACTGTTTTTGCATCGCTCTACATCAAAAAAACTCCGATATTGGTTCAATGCCACGAAGATAGATCGCTCCTGCAGCTCTTTTTGGAAACTCCGGAAAGGAATAGGTACTATTATTTGGCATCTTACTTGTTAAAAGTATTCTTTTTCGAAAGAGCCTTAAAAAAACGCATCGACTGTTTCCTTGTTCTCAATAAGTCTGCTGCAAGATACTTTTCACGCTTGGTTGGAGCAGAAAAAGTTCACATCTCGACAATGGGAATCGATTTCTCTGTTTATAGGAGAATCGACAAGAACAGAGCCAGAGACGACTTAGGTTTAGATTCCGACAAGAAGTACGTATTGTGCGTCGGTGCAATGGTTCCGAGAAAAGGATTAGACTATTTGATTCGATCCATCCCAACCATAAGCGAGAAACTGCCCAATACAGAACTGCTTTTAGTTGGAGAGGGATACTGCAAAAAGCAACTTCAACTTTTAGCCCAGAAGCTACACATTCAGGATAAGATTCATTTCATTCCAGCAGTTGACTCTGAACCCAGGATTCCCGATGAGAAATTGCCGCTTTACTATAATGCAGCTGATGTGTTTGTTCTGCCGTCTCTAATTGAAGGATTAGGGGTCGTGGGGATCGAAGCTATGGCGTGCGAAACACCTTTTATCGGAACCAACGTCGAGGGAATACCAAGTCTGGTCGAGCAGTTTGAAGCAGGCTTGTTGATCCCGCCGAGGGATTCCAATGCAATTGCGAGCGCAGTAATCAAAGTTCTTGAAGACGGTGCAACGTTCAGCTCAAACAGAGAACGCGCGAAAAACTACTTTGATTGGCACAACGTGGCGAAAAAAAATATCGATGTTTATGATGTTCTTTTTGATAGATATTACGGCGCCCGCAAATAGGAACGTAGTACAGAATGATGTCTGCCGTCCTATGGAACGACAGAGTGTAAGCTGGCGACAGAGGTTGATGTTTATCTCTGGGTGAGTGGCACGTAGCGGTTTTAGCAATCCCAAATGATTAACATTCTGTGGTAAGCCATTCCAGTAGTAGATCCCAATAAAGGCTTCATTAATCAGTAATAATCCGTGAGAGACGATGCACGCAAATATTATCAACAATATATTCTTGTCTAGGTGTAATTTCAGGTGCCGTCGATTGCCATAGCTATTATTAAAAGTGGCTCCAAACATGGCTGAAAAAATGCTTTTGCTATTCTATATATAAGCTCTGCAATAGACTCTTCGTAGCGAAATTCTTATGTTCAAAAAATCGCGTAGTAGCGGCTGGTAGCGGGGCTAACAAAATGACTGTGCATTTGAATAATAGACCGGACTTCACTGATAGGAGTCAAGCAAAAGTGGTAATCTTGAGCGGGGGCTGCAGATAGAATGCCAGCCTAGCTTCAAATTCCGAAACAAATCTCTTAACTAAAAATCAAACTAGGCATCAGCCAATTTCACTGACTGTTCTGCATTTAACATGCGGCCCGTAATTAAATAATTTTTCTGCGATAAATTTTTCACCCGCTTTACCTAGCCCGTGGAACTCTTTAGTTTCGTGAATATTTCCTATCTTAGCTGACTTAGAGTGTTTCTCCATCTAAAGACTTTATCTTGATTATTCAATTATTTCTAATAACGAATCACAAACGAAATCAGCATCTTCTCTAGTTAAATTGAGTGCTGAAGGCAGAGAGATACCCCACTTTTCTACTTTTTCGGCCTCGTGATTTGGAAATCTCGCTTCAAAAACCGGGAACCTGCTCATTCTCGGGAATCCGGGACGGCACTCGATATTCAAAGCCTTTAGTTTTTCTAAAACCTCATCTCTTGATACAGACAAGCTGTCTTGTAAAAGAATCGAAGGATAACAATAATTACTCTTACAATCTTTCTTTTCTTTAATAATTTTTAAACCCTGGACATCCTTAAGACGTTCATAATACCAGCTAAAGATTTCTCTTTTTTTAGCAACTAATTCATCGATTCTTTCTACCTGAGCCAAGGCAAGTGCTGCGGTTAAATTTGCTATCGTATATTTATACCCAAGCATATCTGACCAAAATACGGCTTTTGAATCCGTCCTGCCCATCGAAGCCAGCAACGATGCTTTTTTATAGATACCTTCATCATTGGTCACAAAAATTCCGCCTTCTCCGCTTACGGCAATCTTTGCACCGTGAAAACTAAAACATCCTATATCCCCGAAGGTTCCGGTTTTTTGACCCTTAAACTCTGACCCTAAAGAAGGCGCCGCATCCTCGATAACCCGCAGATTATATTCTTTCGCTATATCCATAATTTCATCCATTTGGGCTGGGTGGCCAAAAGAATGCACCAGCATAATCGCTTTGGTCTTACTAGTGATCGCTTTTTTTATTGCCTGCGGATCAATACACCACGAATCCGGATCGATATCTACAAATACAGGCTTGGCTCCGGTATAACTGATTGCGTAAGCCGTAGCAACCCAGCTGAAATCAGTACATATTACTTCATCGGTATCCCTAAGACCCAAAGTTGCAGTGGCTAAATGTAGCGCCAGAGTACAGTTCTGAGTGGCGATGCCAAACTTGACCCCCAGATAGCTTGTTACTGCCTTTTCTAGCTTCTTAATATGAATATTATAGGTCTCATACCAACCGTTTTTTGTAGCATCAACAACGTAATCTATCTCTTTTTGAGTAATCGAAGGGCCGGCAAAACTAATTTTTTTAAGCATAGGCGTTTTACGTAAGGCTTTCTTGACGAAAAAGTTTGACTTGCGTTGAAAAAATTGAGGTGTTTGTGGACAATTTTAACAAAGCCTTAAACATACTACTTAACCTTTTTTCTTTTTTCCATCCTTAAAAACCTCTTCCAATGCGCCGCCTTTTTTGGAAAAGCAAAATATGAAGATTGTTCCCGCTGTGACCGTGATAAAGAGCTTCTCTCGGAACCGAAACAACAGACGCCTCTTTTTCTGAAGCGGCAAACGGCTTTATCTTTACTGGTTTTCCCGGGTCAAATTTAAAGTATCAACCTAAACATTATCAGCCCTCTTAAAGACGAAAGCTTCAAGTCTGCGATATTCAAAGCCTAGCATATTCTATCGCACTTTAACAGATAATCTCGGCAAAGCGCGGAATAGAACTTATCATCTAAAATTTCGATCCCCTTACATACCCCAAATAGCGGCGGAGCTGGAGCGCAACATAAATCAGATTATTTACATATCGGATCACCGTGGCCCACTTTTCGTCACCAACACAATATCCCATTCGCCAAATAGCGGCGGAGCTGGAGCGCAACATAAATCAGATTATTTACATATCGGATCACCGTGGCCCACTTTTCGTCACCAACACAATATCCCATTCGCCAGCTAGCGATGCTAAAAGTCTTGTAACACCCTGAAATAGTCTCGTTCTATCCTTAATCTCGGGTAGTGATTCGGCGCAGATGTTTTTTAGCCCGTTATAAATAAAAAATTTATATGTCTCATTGGAAAAAAATCATGTTTTATGCTGAATCGGCGATATCTTCAAGTTCTCTTTGAGATCCCTTGTCACAAGGATTAGCTGTGTGTCAATTATAGCACCCTTTGTTTTCTCGGTCACTGTTTTTTCAAGTCGCTTAAATCGATTTCCAGTCTGGCGGCATTAATTTTGCAAACAGGGCTTTCCCCCAACCGCCAAAATTGTATGATACAATACCCATAACATGGCTAAAATAGATATGTCATCATCGGATTAAGCAAAGCGAAACAACCGAATAAAAGAGCAGTAGCGATTAGAGAACTAGCGATTAGAAAACATTTGTATTTTATCGGGATGCGCTTGGATATTATTGTTCTTTTTCATCTTTTTGGTAATTGAACGTCTCAACTCGTTAATTCCAGCATCGAGTATATGATTTAGACCTTTGTCCAGTGTTTCCTTAGCACCATTCTTTGCGGCAAAGGAAGACCAAGCACAAACCATTTGCGATAAGTCATACCCCCCGATCGTATTCAATAAAGCAATATTGCGTATTTCCGATTGAACGATTAGTGTTGAACGCTTGTTGACAGCTAAACTCATCAGACTTCCCCTTTTCAACTACTTCAACTGCTCATTGTTTTTTAGGCCTCAGCCCGATTCCATGACTATGTAATACCTCGCCGCTTCCCCTTCATAGTCTTGCGGGGCTTCCGACCATTCCAAACCATCACGACCGCTAACCTGTATTAAAGGAATCCGAGAAACCTCCTCGTACCCTAATTTCTGATAAAACCTGATCGCGCTCAAGTTGTCCGACAATACTTTCAAAGTGTAGCCTCTAAGCTTAAGATTTCGTCTCCCCCAGTCCGTCATACCCCTGACTGCACAACCCATTATGCCCGGGAAATCCTTTTCCCCGCGCAATATATTGTCAATCTCACAAGTTCGCTTGTCAAAATTAAACCTAAACAACCCTACATGGCCGATATACTTGCCGGATATTTCGATAATAAAAAGCATCCTATCCGGCACTTCAACGAGCTTATCAATAAACCACTTAGTTGTTCTTTCGGTAGAAATTGGAAACTGAGAAAGGTAATAAGCCTCATTTTCTTTGCGCCACCTCCCGAGAAGCTCCATCAAATCCGGGTTTTTAGCGCATTCCGAAGTTAATAAGATGATTACAAATCTCAAATCCGAACACGAGCATTTTATAGATGTGCGGCCAAAACGCCCATGTTTTAACTTTTGTATTTTCGTTAGGGTTAAACTCTTAAAATCATCTTTGAACGCATTCTCCATCTGTGTACGCTAGCGGCATAACCGTCCGTTCTTTATTAAATTCCTTGCGCGGCAAAAAATCGCCCTGTTTCTATACAATCACCAGAGTAGCGTTAGGGGTCTGATTTGCGTTTCCTATTAGCGATTTACTTATGCTAAGCAGACTGAATATACTGTTTGTTATTATTTAGGCTTGATTTTGTTATCTATCTTTTGCTCCGGCTGAAATGATGCGTTTCGTTTTCCGCCCTTTTGATAACGTGCAGAAAGAAAGCCCGAATTGCTAACTGAAAAAAAAACACTAATCTATCTCGTTTTCAGTGTACATCTCAAAGGACATTTTCAGCACAAGGACTCACTGAGCTTGGTATATTGCTCAATATGTTCTACGCGCTGGTCAAAAACTTCTTCATCACACAAGGTGTCAGTCTTGTATTCCTCGATCGCAAACTGGATATTTTGGACAAAACTCAAGGCCGGTTTCCAGCCCAGCTTGTTGACAGCCTTTGAGATATCCAAGCTCAATCGCCCCGCCTCTTTGTAACCGTCTTCCGAGCTGTTCACAACATAACTACCTGCCCCCCACTGTTTGATAATCTCTTCCACGAGCTGCTTGACCGTCACCACGTTTTGTCTCGAAGGCCCAAAATTCCAAGCCCCACTGAATTCAATCCTCTGAGTATACAAGAGCGAGGCTAACCGTAAGTAACCGCTCAGAGGTTCCAATACGTGCTGCCAAGGTCTCACAGCTTCTGGATTTCGTATTACGATTGGGGTTTCACTTTCTAGTGCTCTTATACAGTCTGGAAAAATGCGATTATTTGCCCAGTCACCTCCACCAATGACGTTTCCTGCGCGCGCAGAAGCAATTGACGCTTTCTCACAATCATTGAAAAATGACCTTGAATAGGAACAGGTGACAATCTCAGATGCCGCCTTAGATGCACTATACGGATCATCTCCGCCTAAGGGGTCTATTTCACGGTAAGGAAAAACCCAGCCTTTATTCTCATAACATTTGTCACTTGTAACGATTACAGCAACCTTAACAGAAGGCACATGACGAATAGCCTCAAGCACATTTGCCGTTCCCATCACGTTCGTGCTGTAAGTAGATAGTGGGTCCTCATACGAATCTAACACTAAAGCTTGAGCAGCAAGATGAAATACGATTGAGGGTTTGTGTTTAGACAAGACACTATGAAAATGATCAAAGACTCTGACGTCGCCGTTGACGTGAGCGATTCTGCGACTTAACCCACAGATCACATAATTGTCTTTCGCATTTTTAGGCGGTAACGAATATCCAACTACGTTCGCACCTAAATTCAAAAGCCATACGGCGAGCCACGACCCTTTAAAACCCGTGTCACCTGTGATAAGAACTGTTTGCCCCCTGAAAACATTCTCAAAAATATGTCGCATTACCAAACTTTCCAAAATGCTTTGTTTTGACTCCAAAGTGTATTCAAATAGTCCATGTCTCTCATATTATCCATACAAGCCCATGTTCCATCGTGCTTGTACACTTTGAGTTGGCCTTCGCGCGCGATCTGTTCTAACGGGCCACGTTCGAAGTCGCAGTCGTCATTATTCCAAACATAGTCAAATACGTCGTTATTCAAAACAAAAAAGCCGCCGCTTACTAGATCTGTTCCACTAGTTTGCGGCTTCTCACTGAACGACAATGCTGAATCTCCTTCCATTTTAAGTTCCCCAAATCGGGAAGGCGAATGTGTGCCAGTAACGGTGGCAATTTTGCCGTGATTTTGATGAAACTTGACAAGTTTATTAAGATTAATATCTGCAACACCGTCGCCGTACGTCATCATAAATACATCCTCGTCGATGTACTTTTCAATTCTTTTCAAGCGCGCTCCTTTGAGCGCTTTTTCGCCAGTATCAGCAAGCGTCACTCGCCACCCCTTCTCATCGTGTGACTGATGAATCGTAGTTCTATCGGGATATCCGAGTTCCAGCGTCAAATCGTTGTTCATAATCTCGTAGTGATAAAAATAGTCTTTTATCTGTTCCCCTTTATACCCAAGACACAAAACGAAATCCGTAAAACCGTAAAAGGAGTAGATTTTCATTATATGCCAAAGAAGCGGGCGCTCGCCGATAATTACCATAGGTTTCGGGCGGTATTCCGTTTCTTCTCGCAAACGAGTTCCAAGCCCGCCACAGAGTATGACCGTTTTCATCGCTATATTGTGTAGCTCAGTGCAAGATTTATTCTTTTCTACTAGGGAATCATTACACACGTTTTTTTTCTTCTTTTTTTGGAAATTACTATGATACCCTAAGTTTATGATTAGTTAGACTCTATCTAATTTCTTTAATGACGCTGAATCGAAATTGGTCCTGTAAGACGTTTCCGATTTCTAGAAATCAATTAGCGAAAACGGCATAAACGCGAGCGCTCTGCAATTAGGACATTTTACAGAACGTGATGCGCTTCGCCGGTCACCTCTCGTACATTTCAGAAGAAGAGTTCCAAACCCGGCAAGTGATCCGTGAGTTTGCCTCGGAGTGGTCAAGTCTAACAAAAAAGAAGTTCCGTAGGATATTGATTCTCGCCGTCGGAATCGTTTAAAGAATGGTGCAAGTGAAGCGTTGATTCCCATGTATGGACCAG
Organism: Methanomicrobia archaeon; assembly: GCA_015660915.1. GTDB lineage: Archaea > Halobacteriota > Bog-38 > Methanoflorentales > Methanoflorentaceae > Methanoflorens. The sequence goes on from JACTTZ010000009.1 coordinate 113,950, forward strand.
TTCTGAAAGGGCTAAGCCGCTTCTTTCGGAATGCCTCGACTGGCTGGATCTCGTCTGAAGGGCCATTTGTGAAAGAGTTTAAGGATTAGTTTTTCGCCAGAGGATATTTGCGACGCTCTAAGACTAAAGTACAATGATTATACCGCTTGTTTAGTGATATTTCTACGTGGCTTTCAATCTGCTCACCGCCCCACAGAAGTGGCCAAATGAGCCCCGCGTTGGCAGATATATCGAAAGCGAAAAGATGTTGACTAGGACTCTACCTATGATTTTGATTAGGGATGGCAGATACCGTTGCTTGGTTCAGATGAATGCAACCCTCTACGAGTGAATTTATATAGCGCGAAAATACACCTTACAGCAAGCACTGATCGATCACGGCACGTATTGATCTTCAAGTCATGTCAACTTCTGCTATCAAGGTATCGGATTACGTCATCGATTTTTTGGTCTCTAAAGGCATTACCCACGTTTTCGAAGTTTGTGGTGGAATGTTAGCGCACCTGCTCGACTCCTTATACGGTCGGACTGACATAACTGCTGTATCGATGCACCACGAGTTGGCCGCAGCGATCGCGGCAGAAGGATACGCTCGGGCAAGTGAAAACATTGGAGTCGCTATGGCCACCAGTGGTCCTGGTGCAACAAATCTCATCACCGGCATCGGGAGCTGCTTTTTTGATTCTATTCCATGCCTATTTATCACCGGACAAGTCAACACCTACGAGTTCAAATTTGATGCCCCGACGAGACAGATCGGATTTCAAGAAACCGATATTGTCAATATAGTCAGCCCCATAACAAAGCACGCTGAACTCATCACGAATGCTGAGGCTGTCGGAGACTGCTTGGAAAATGCGTACACCCTCGCGAGAAACGGTCGTCCTGGTCCAGTCCTTCTGGATTTACCCATGAATATTCAACGGGAATTTGTTTTCCAACCACCGACAGCGCACGAAGCGCGCAAGGAAAGTGAACGCGCACCTAACGATGCTGACATTGATGCCGATCTCGACAACCTTGTCCATATCATAAACAGCGCGTATCGTCCTGTTATTATCGCGGGCGGCGGCATCAGGTTGTCTGGCGCACCGCGTGAACTTAGGGAGTTCGTGCTCAAAACTGACATTCCAGTCGCTACCTCTCTGATGGGCCTCGATGCATTCCCGCACGATCACGCCTTATTTATCGGTATGATCGGAACGTACGGGAACCGCTACGCGAATCTAGCCGTGGCAAACGCAGACGTAATCATAGCGCTTGGCACTCGATTCGATACGAGGCAAACGGGAACCAAGCCTGAAACGTTTGCTCGATCAGCACAGATTATACACGTAGATATCGATCCAGCTGAGCTAAACGGCAAAGTGAAGACAGCGTATCCGATCAACGCTGATGCGGCAACATTTTTGCGCGGTTTGAATCAGCACGATTTTTCTGACGTTAGAATGCATATAAAGGCGTGGAGAGAAAGAATTCGACTTTACAAGATGCAGTATCCGTCTTTTTTCACGCCAACGAGTGAAACAATCGAACCAAACTACTTTATAAACGAATTATCACGTGTGGCTCCTGAGGACTCAATCATATGCGTCGATGTCGGCCAGATTCAGATGTGGACCGGCCAATCATTTGACGTGAAGGAAAGTCAAAGGGTACTTACCGAAGGGGGGATGGCGTCTATGGGCTCCTCGTTACCAATGGCAATTGGCGCATCCTTTGCTAAACCTGAAAACGTGATAATTGCAATAACTGGCGATGGAGGATTCCAGCTGAACATTCAGGAACTTCAAACGGTGTACCACCATCGGCTTCCCATAAAAACAGTGCTGCTCAATAATCAATGCTATGGAATGGTGAGGCAATTTCAGCAGCAGTACTTCGATGGTCGCTATCAGTCTACCGTCATAGGATACAGCGCCCCGAATTTCGTCGACGTTGCCAGAGCATATCGAATAAAGGCTTCGAGTATAAGCCGGAATGCCGAAATATCTAGCGCGCTCTCCGCGCTCTTTCGCGATACAGAGCCGATGTTTCTAGAAGTAGCCATTGATCAAAACGCACTTGTTTTGCCAAAGCTGAGCGTGGATATGCCAATTGAATGCCAAGATCCTCAACTGCCTCGCGAGGAACTGGAAATAAACATGCTGATTGATACCCTGTCGAACACAAAGGATGATGAGAACTGAAGCAACAATCAAAGACGAGATTTTCGATCGCGTAAAAGAACTCTGCGCCCTCAAAAAAGACAAACAAGCGTTTGCGCCAGGAAAAACTAAAATTGCCTTTGCGGGCAGAGTGTACGACGAAAAGGAGCTGGTTAGTCTAGTCGACGCGTCGTTGGAGTTTTGGCTTACAGCCGGCGACTACGCGACGCAATTCGAATCTGATCTTTCGAATTATCTCGGTATGGGGCACTGCCTATTGACAAATTCGGGGTCATCAGCCAACTTACTGGCCATATCAGCGCTAACTTCGCAAAAACTCGCCGATAGAAAGCTTCGTCGAGGAGATGAAGTCATTACCACTGCGTGTGGTTTTCCGACAACATTAAACCCAATCATTCAAAACGGTTTGATTCCTGTTCTTGTCGATATCAACATCGGGACTTACGACATCCAAACCGAGCAGATCGAAAATGCGATCTCGAGCAAAACTCGAGCGATCGTTGTAGCTCATACCCTTGGCAATCCTGCAGAAATTGATGTAATCAGCGAAGTGGCCGACGACTACAACCTTTGGCTTATTGAGGATAACTGCGACGCTTTAGGATCTAAACATCACAATCAGCTTACGGGAACCTTTGGCAACATTTCAACCTGCAGTTTCTATCCGGCACATCACATCACAACTGGCGAAGGAGGCGCAGTGTTTACCGATGATCAATTGTTGAGCAGAATAATCCTTTCGTTTCGTGATTGGGGTCGCGACTGCTATTGCTTGCCTGGCCATGACAACACCTGCAACAGACGATTTAAGTGGCAATTAGGCGACCTTCCGATGGGATATGACCACAAATATACTTACTCCCATATTGGGTACAATCTCAAAATGACTGATTTGCAGGCAGCTGTAGGGGTGGAACAGCTAAAGAAGCTCCCTCAGTTCATCGACCAGCGGAAGAGGAACTTTGAACAACTTTTAGAAGGGATGAAGCAATATGATCGCTATTTCATTTTGCCTGAAGCAACAAAAAATAGCACCCCGAACTGGTTTGGGTTCCCGCTCACGGTAAAAGATGACGCCCCGTTCACGCGAGACTCCGTTGTGAATTTTCTCGAGTCCAAACTCATTACCACAAGAATGCTTTTTGGTGGCAATCTAACTAAACAGCCCGCGTACAAAGACGTAAGGCTTGACACTGTGGGCAATCTGCACAATACAGATCTTGTGATGAAAAACCTCTTTTGGATTGGGATCTATCCCGGAATCACAAAAGAGATGATTCTGTATATTCTAGAGAGATTTGCGGATTTCATTGCAAGCGATGCTGATTTTGTTGCGCGACCACGTAGTGATTGAGTTTCAGTTTAAGCTGACACCGAACAAACTCATACTGAAACAGTGATTGGATGAATGGCTTAATATTACGAAGGACTATCGCGCGAAAAATTACTATGATTGGCACAACCTCGCGAAAAAAACGTGGATGTTTATGGTGCTCTTTTCGACAAATATTGCGGCGCCAGCAAATTAGGAACGAAATGCCGTAACGATCTTCTTTTTTGCTCTGTAGACAATCGCAACAGAATGATGTCTGCCGTCCTATGGAACGACAGAGTGTAAGCTGGCGACAGAGGTTGATGTTTGTCTCTGAGTGAGTGGCACGTAGCGGTTTCACTATCCCCTAATCTACTTTTTGTGTTAGTGTTTTGACCGTGCTTCTTGAATGTGCTTAAGGGGCTCTGTTCGTTATTCTGGGAATTGTGCAGCTGCGGAGAGATTTACGGGACGATTGATACCTCGCTTGTATGCGGTGAGGGGTCGGTGCAGTGGTGCTCATCTGCGGTCGTTGCTCTCGCTGCGTGGTGCTAGGCGAGTGTCACACAACTCTTGGTCCTCAATCACTTGTGTTCAAAGGCGTGCAGAGCACCTGTACACGCTAATAGCTGTATGGGCGACGAACGCATTAGTTTAAAAGTATCTAGTATGGAGATGAGATATGGGTTTTTATGTGCTCTCTAGTAGCTCGGCGTACGCTTTAATCCTCTTCTCCCAATACACTAGTGTTTTTCTGTTCATAATTCGATTCGCCGTTTTTTGGATACTGCCAAAAGGCAAAATGATGCGTGCCAGATAGGTGGAAAATAGGGGAGAGTACCTCACGGATTTCAAAACTAAGATAAAGGCGTATAGTCGTATCCCACTGTAATGCGTTAAGATTTTGGTTTCTTCGATAAGTGTTATCTTGTTGTTTGCAGCAGCGTATTTTTTATCCTTTAGTAAGAATAGGGTCGAGTTGACCATCGTTGATGCAACGAGGTGTTTCAATAAGTGTTCTGCTTGCCTTCTGACATCGAGAGGGATCGTCTTGTCAGTTGCAACGCGATTGATGATTTTTTTCCATGATTCATACCAGTCTTGATTGGACGCTAATTTCATAGTATGCATACCGGGATGCACAAATAAAACAGCACCAGCTTTTTTTGACATAACCATCGGACAACGACTAGATATGCGCAACATATAATCGGTATCTGTAGGAGCTCCTGTTTCAGGATCCAATAACCCAATAAGATTGACTACCTCGCTACGAAACAACGTCGATATCCAGTGTGTTCCTTGGAGTATATGTTCCACTAATGATGGAGGAAGATACAGGCGTTCGCTTCCATTTGGAAGTTTTGGTTTAGGAGATATTATGTGTTTACCATCATATTGTAACGCTAAAGAATCGTATGCCATTGCACCAGGATATCGCTCAAATCCTTCTAGGGCCGTTTCAAAGAACTCAGGCAAAAGAAAATCATCGTCATGCAGTATCAAAAAATAGGGAGTATTTACCTCTTTTAATCCATGGTTAATATTTGCTATTGCGCCTATGTTTTGTTCGTGACAATAATACTTAATTCTTGAATCAGTTTCCGCCAATTCACCCACAACTTTTTGCGTACCATCGTTTGATGCATTATCATAAACGTGAACTTGAAAACATTGATAACTTTGATTCAATACGCTTTGGATCGATCTCTTTAACAAGTGTGGCCGTCTATATGTCGGTAAAATTACTGTTATTTTAGGTGTTTCCATCGCGCTAGCAACATTTTTGTCATACATATTTATCTTTAGGTTTTTCACAAAAACGATCCAGATCAATTCAAGAGTCTAAAGCCATTGTCAGCTTTATGTCGCTTAGATCTGCATAACCCGCATATTTTTTTATGTCGATGCCAGCATCTCGTCCGTTCCGCGTACATCGCCCACGCCGCGAGCCGACTCTTATCACGCTCTAACCTCAGGTCGAACAGATAATGCGGACCATACTACGAACCGCTGCAGGCTATTTTTCCCAACATATACCACTGCTGCAAATCTCTTAATATCGAGGTCGCTGCCTCATTCCTCCAACGAGTTGGCGGAATCAGCAATCCGTATCGCGGGTGTTACGTCACACCACATCTCTCCATAGAACGTCTTTGATGAGAATATCCGAGCTAGCAGCCAGATGATCGCCTTTGGTGCGAGATTATTCCATAGTCGAGTTCCAGCCAGTGCAGTAACTGCTCCCCATTCTTCATACGCAGTGATTGTGCCGCCGCTTGCGTTAATTAAGGCCTTTAGTTCTTCTGTTGAGAATCCACAGTGTTTATGCGTTTTATCGAGTTGGTGGTACTCCAAGATACCATAGGTCCACAACTCTTCATTCCTCTTAGGTACGTCAATAAGAACGTTGTGCTGACAGTGTTCGAGCGCTTTATTGAGTAGTCGGCGAGGATCGTCAACATGTTCTAGGATGCTATACAATACGACGGTATCAGCAGGCGGAAACTCAACGTCAAATGCATCACCAATAATCAGTTTGATATCTTCAGGGTATTCATATCCCTCATACCTTTGAAGGTCGATGCCGTAATAATCACCATTCCAGCCTTGAGCGCGCAGGAAGCGATACAATTCACACGTCCCGCACCCTACCTCAAGGATGCTACCGCGTTGGTGTTGCAGTGCAAGATCTGCATCAGGGCGTTTTTTTCTCCAAGCCTTCCATCCAAAATCAAAATCGGTCTTTACGGGCTGATCGTCAAGTTTCACATATGTCCCCTCGATGCTCTTCACTTTCGGTTGCCATTCGTTATCCTAAGCGAAGATGGCTATATTATTTCATATGTCCATTTGGACGAGGTATTTTGCAATCAATATTTTGTTGAGCGCCGGTCAGTATGAACAGGAAGATCTTTTTTTACTTGCTGCAGACTCCATCTTTTCCGAGCTTAGCTTCTACTTTTCTTTGTAATCTTTCGTATAAATATCCAGCTTGCCATGCTCCTATAAATATTCTCACTCCAGACTATACTAGCTCTCTCTGGTGATGCAAAGAACAAAATTTCATTGGACACAACTCGCAATTTCGATATCGACATTAGAGCCATTAAGGCATTTTTATATTAATTAAGTAAAATGACTCACATTTCGCAAAAAACTCTCGATTGTAAACGAGTTCTTATGATCCCATCGGATTGCAGTGTTAATAAATGAGACAAGGGCTTAGCGACTCAGAGTGTTGCAATATACCATTTGTGAAGAATTCCTATTTCCCTTAACATAGGTTCAAAGGTCAATTTTTCAAACATAAAAGAAGTGTCACGAGCATAAGTCACCGCGTTTATGTTTTATGGGATAAGAAAAGATTTACGTGCATTAAAACTTCGCATTTGTTCAAATAGCGATCACTTAAATCGACTGTCCAGTTAGAGAGCGAGGGGGGGACAAGTGGAAGACCATATGACAGATAATCTTTCGCGTGGATAAGTTGGGGCACACTGATCCCTACTTTTGGTATGATGAGCAAGAGCAACATAAACAGAACCAACAATTGGGCAAGTAAGCTCCCGAATAAGATACCAATAAGATGAAACATGAGTATTCAATATGCTGACATTGGAATATCGTACTTTGATAAATATCGAGCATGAATAGCCACAATGAAAGGACAGTATGATATGAAGACCACTCTGAATGAAATGTACGGTGAAGATTTTTTCGATAAAGATAATAAAGAACTAGGCACATTTAGTACTTACTCTTTTGAATCTGTATTTCCAAAATTCAAAGATCTGACTCTTGAGGTAGTGAATAATTTACACCCTACGACTGTCTTGGATGCTGGCTGTGGGAAGGGTTTTTAGGGTGGAGGGACCAGACGTTTAGGCTGGGTCCCACCTTCGCAACTGACGTAAACTTCGTAGCCTTTTGCCGTAAGCCTAGTCCTTAGTCCTTTCTTTTTTGCTCAACAGCGACGAGGTCCTTAAACACGATTGCGCGACCACGCAGGAGCGGCATTGTATCGACGTTTTCCTTTAATCCAGATACGAATGTATTTTCCGTGATACTTGACAGAGGGTAACAGAATTGGTTTTGCGTTTCACCAAACGAACGTATCACTCAGTTTTAATAGATCCGGAAGGGCCCACGATGCCAATAATATCCGGTTCGTGCGCAAGGAAGACTGATTAAGACGCGCGCAGGTCCGTCATGTTGTAATCCCCTTCAACTTACAGTTGACACGGAGTACCGCTATAAGCTCAGCTATCATTTTTGGGCCATCGACTATTAATACCGCTCGATTTTCGGGAGTTTTGCACTTGTCGATTTCTCATTAACCACAATCGTGACGCTTTTAATACTATGGTTGTATCACTCGCTCACGGATGCCGGATACCTCTCGTCACATTCGTTATTTCGGGATAGGGGTGCGTTTTCATTTATAAGTCAGCTGGCGCAGAATGCTCACACCGTTTGATTGCTTCAGTATCTAAGCAGCCGCTACCGGCATCGCTGCACTCAGCAATGCCTTCCTGGACCGCGACCCACGTAAACAGATTCCCCAGAATCGTGCCGATAGCAGAACCATAAATTTTTGTCAGTATTTACGTCAAGGTTGCCGCTACCCGTCGCATCGTGGATGGGATGTTTGATTTAGTAGCCGTCACCTGTTTCGCGCGCACTGGTCGGTATATCAATAACATCGCGTATGTGAATGCGGTATTGTTCGCATATCGTCGGATTCGCTCCCCGTCTACGTTCCTATCCCATTCAATGGGCCACATACGCAGCTACCCAGGTATCCAGAAGCATGACCCTCGTGCCGCTATGGTTTTCAGCATACGCATGCGTGCCAGATTCGGTAACGCTCGGCGGTGCGACTACATACTGCCCGTTGCCCTTAATTTCAACGCCGTCGGCCAATTCCAGTTTTAGTGGTACGCCGTTCTACACTTCTGAAAACACAAAATAATAATGCAGGTCGCCGTTAGGTGTCGTAACCGCGCGCTCTCAGTCGCAATTCAACGCGCTTAAGTATATTGGCATTCAAAAACATATATGGCCAACACATTTGCACTAAGAAACGGGAAGCCATATTTTGTGTTGTGGATATCCTCTTTCTTAGTCTCCACCCACCTATTGCTCCTAGAAATACGCTTTAGATAGTATCTGTAGGTGAATAATGTCCCGTCGTCCTCTTCGAGCAGTCGATCGAGCACGGGATTATATCCTACAGGCATAGTAACGATGCACTTGCCCTTTTGCGACAGCATCCCCTTCAACTTGTGTATCACGTGCAACGGTTTTTCGGGTTGTAACACGGTTTCATTCTGCACGTATTTCTCCTCATTGAAGCCGACGTGCTCTATTGTTGAAATGCTTACAATTAAATCATAAACCTTCGGCGTTTGAAAGTCGACGATATCACTGTTGATTACGCCGTCGCCTTTTTCATGTTTGTCAACAATGTCGTGATAAACAGGATAATAGTGTGAGAGCACGTTACCAAATTCCAGCACCCGCTCTGCGTCTACTTTTTCGACTTCTTCTCGTATTATCGGGAGCTCCACACATCTTTCATTCCGCCACGTCTCATTGAATGGATGATAAAAATAACGATATTGGTGGTCATTGAGTGTGAAGTACCAATGCCGCCTAGAGACGATGCGAAATGCAACAGGAGATGTTATTGCCTTTCTGAGTTTGTACAAAACAAAAGAAGGGCCTATCTGAAGCAGCTTAGAAGGGTCTCTCTGAAGCAGCCTAATCACTTTTTCGAAAAACGCTACACCCTGAGCTCTTCGCGAAGTGCGTTCTCTTCGGGCAGCACGTTCCATTGAGTAATCACCTTCCTTCCGATTTCCCTGAACTTGTCTTCTCCTAGGTTGACACTAGACTCCTTCTATATCAGGTTAAGCAGCTTCCTTAGGCTTTTCTAGCGACCCTTTGCACAAGAGTGCCAAGTTCAAACATATGGGACTGCATTATTTTGTATTTTGCAACTCTGTTTACGCCCTTTGAGTATTCAACCCATATCCACGGCACTATCTTTTGGCCTCCATATGACCTAAAGTACGCAAGAATCCATCGAGGCGCGGGGAGATTTTGCGATAGCGTCTTAGATTAACTTTGTCGATGAGTGCTCAACAAATAGATTTGACATAAATCATCGCTGCAACTGGAGATATCCTTAACTTTACGTTATTGTAGACAGGCTTATCAGATTGTGGTATTAAGAATGAGACAAGAGCTTAGCAGCTCAGAGTATTGCAAACTCCGTTTGTGATTAATTCCAGTTTCCCATACAATAGCTTCAAAGAGTCATTTGTCCAAACATTAAAGAAATATCACAGTCATCGCCGCATTTGCGTTAGTTATGGGATAAGAAAAGATTTACGTGCATTAAAACTTCGCATTTGTTCATAACTTCGACAATTGTGGCCGCTTGCAACTTTTGTTCTCGATCACCTATGAGATATATTTTGTAGCCATATCCAATAATTTCCTTTAATAATCCTTCTGGATCAGTGTGACATTTAAGCAACGCTTCAGGCGTAAACTCCATAAGCACCTTCAATTTCTTATTTAGCGTTAGCACATTTTTCATTCCTTGAAGCGCTATGCCTTCTGCGCCTTGTACGTCCATTTTAATAAGGTCTATCGTAGATTCGTATCCCTTAAAATAGTCATCTAAGCAAATTGCTTCAATCTCCACGCTTCTGCGTTTGTCGTCAAAGTTATAAATTCTATGATCTCCTGTATTATTATTGCTCAAGTATAATTTGATTTTATCATTCGTATCACCCACTGCTTTTTTTTCAATGATTACATTTGCATATGAATTATGGTCGATGTTTTTCTCAAGCAATTCAAAATTGGCTGGGTCTGGTTCAAATGCATACACTCTGCCGTGAATACCAATTATTTTCGCAGCGATCAAGGTATAATAACCAATATGTGCCCCGATATCAACCACTATGTCATCTTTTTTTAATGTATTCATAAACAATTTTGTTTCGAGTGGCTCATAAACCCCCTATAAAGACAACTCTAATGTGTCGTTTTTGTCCAAAAACATCTTGTTTCCTTGAATCTCAACTACTTTTTGAGGCGTTTTGAGGCTGCGCACCAAATGTGAGTATGGTGTCATCAAAAATGTATATCTCGAAAGCCCTTTTCCGCAAAGGTATGGAAGTGATTTAGATAAAAAAAATTTTATTGATTTTTGCAAGAATTCATGCATTCTATACCATTACCCTATTGAGCTTACATTTCTAATTTTGATACGTGTAATTAAGCCTTTCTGTGTCGCCTTACTGTGTCTAAAAAAATCTTGTTTAGCTCAGTGAGCCGTGCGATCTCTATTTAGCGGCCATCTTAAAAAGTCAGATAACCCTAGAGTTTTTTTTACTACTTTTAAAGGGGGAGATACTGATGTATGCGGCAAGGCTCCGGCATTGAGTTCTTTACGGATGGGGACTTCTCGCAGCAACTTGCTTGTATGTGCTACCCCGCAGACAAGATAATAACCCCTCATAGACACAATATACACCCTCGCCAAGTGCAATTGACTCAAGAGGTTTTGTTTGTTCGGAGCGGTAAAGTCAAAGCTGATATTTAGGATTTCCGTTGAAAAATAATTATTAAAATCTGTCGCCAAGATTCTTTCAGGTTGTGAATCGTAAGCGTCTGCACATTATGGTATTCATGGCGCGCTAACGATGGACAGGCAAGTTGTTCTTGAAAAATGTAAGTTCTTGAGGTGAGAATGTCCTCAAAATATACAGAATACCGACATAAATTGCAGCACTGAGTGCGATTGAACCAAATATGCTTGCTAGCCCAGTTGGATTTAATTCAACGAGTACAACAGACATAAAACTGGACCCAATTAAGCTCTTTGCAATCGAAACAAAGTCTAGTTTTAGTTTCAAGTATTTCGAGGAGAGGTATCCAGTGATCATCAAAATGAATACAAAAGTCAAAAGAGTTGCGATTCCAGCCCCAATTATTCCTATCGAGCGAACGAGGAGAACGGTTAGAACTACGTTCAATAGAGCTGCTATTAACCATATGTTGTTTACAGTTCCTGTTTTTTTGTTTATTAAGAGGATTTCTAGGAAGATGCCATAGACTCCAAGAACCACAAAACCAGCAGCCACAAATGGCGTTATAATGTACCCGTGCGCAGCAATTTCAGGTGTAGATAACGATAGCAAAATTGCTTTCGATAGAATAGACAAAGCAAAAGCGCTTGGTATAGCTAAAATTAATGAGTATTTCAAAGAGTAGCCTAATGTTGTTCTGACTTCGCTAATCTTATTCTCATCATAAAACTTATACACAGAAGGGCCGAGCAGAACGGCTATTGGCGAGAAACATATTGTAATCAAATAAGCTAAAGAGTAACCAGGAGAATAATACCCGACAAAAGCCGAACCTAGAAACAGTCCAATAATATAGCGATCACTTAAATCGACTGTCCAGTTAGAGAGCGAGGAGGGGACAAGTGGAAGACCATACGATAGATAATCTTTCGCGTGGATAAGTTGGGGCACACTGATCCCTACTTTTGGTATGATGAGCAAGAGCAACATAAACAGAACCAACAATTGGGCAAGTAAGCTCCCGAATAAGATACCAATAAGATTTGTAAGGGCGAAATAAGCTACAAAAGCTGTATTAGAGTAGATTAAAACCACGTTAAGCAGAGAATAATACTTGATTTGCTGGAAAGTTCGAAAATAGCTTAAAAGAAAAAGATTCAAACACCCTATATAAACTAAAAATGGCAAAATTCTAGCAACATTTAGATCATTGTTAAATATGCTTTGAGCTAACAAGGGCGAGACGCAATAAATAACGATAGCAACAACTAAACTGGCAATGACAACGATCACTAGAATCGAATAGAAACCCTCTTGAATCTCTTCTCTTTTTTTAGTTGCTGCCAAAAACCGTGCGATCGTGCTAGGCATCCCCAGAGTCCCAACAATAGACAATAAATTGATCGTAGCGACCACTTGGACGTAAACCCCATACTGTGCAATTACTAGCGACCGTGTGAGAATAGGCACCATGATTATGCCATTTAGGGCTGTAAGCAACGTCATTATGCCAATTAATGCTGATCGCTTCACAAAAAGATCGAACTGACTCATTTTCTCGTGGACATCTTTTGGGTTCAAAATACGTACGTGTGTCGGGAACAAGGTTCGCTATTTTTTGTATGATAATTTGCCATTCAGTTTCGGGTTGGAATTCGTTGTGCCCCTAAGTTCATCGATAACCCAACTAATGAATGGCAGCAACATTAGGAAAAGACCTTGGATCTTTTTCTAAGACCTCCATCATAATACTGAATTGGAACAGTTGGGAAGCACTATAGGATGCTTGGAATGGTTATCGTCTTTCCTATCCTAACTACGAGGTGATCCTAATCGATAATGGACCAGTTGATGGTTCGCAACAGAAAATTGAGGAATATGCGCGACGAAATTTTGACGTAAGCTCAGCCTTTGTTAGTGAATTCGTGGAATAAATCAATTCAAATATGTGATGACAGTAGTCGAATGCAGCACAACCTTATACTAATTTGCAACGAGGAGAACTACGGATTTGCCGATGGAAATAACATCGGTATCAGAGTAGCTTTGAAAAGGACGCTAATTATATCTTATTACTTAACAGTGACGTCGCATTCAGTTCCGATTTCTTACCGGAGCTTGTTCGAATGGCTTCAAGAAGCGACCTCGTAGGCTTAGCCGGGCCAAAGATTTATTATGATTGTTGCGGAGGGACGTTATTAGCTCTATTGGCTCCTACGTCCATTTGTGGAGAGCATCAGGGTCCCTGATTGGTCGTAAGCAGATCGATCGGGGGCAGTTCAATGAATCAAAAACCGTTGATTCGCTTGCGGGGTCCTGTTTATTGGTTAAAAAAGAGGTGATTGATCGAGTAGGGCTCTTAAAGAGCGACTATTTTACGGATTGAGAGGATGTTGAATGGTGTGTGCGAAGGCGCAATGGGGGATTCAAATCGGTTTCCGTTCCTACTCCAAAAATTTGGCACAAAGAGGGAGTGCGTAAGCGAGAGCGGGCACCAAAAGCGTACTGTTATTTTTCGAGAAATATGCTGCTGTTAGTCAAAGAATGCGCTACTACGCGGCAGCTACTTCCTTTTACTCTTTTTTTCAGTTTTAGGATCTTGAAGATGGTGCTGGTCTCGCTGATATTTCACGTTCGTCCAAAAGAAGCACCTCCCTTCTGAAGGGTGTGGTAGATGGACGTAAGAGCAGTGTTAAATAGTATCGCCCACTCAAGAAGCTGCCAGCGCCTTAGCAACTTGTAGCTTCTTGCGGGCCGGGAGTAGGCCCCTTGTAGAAACACTGCTTTTCGTTTATCAGAGCTTACTGAAGTGTCGGTCTGGTGCTCGCTATAGTTGCAGTCGCAAGCGCACGCTGGCCAGTTCTTCGACACGCCGATCGATTATTTATGGTCGATTGCAGCAAAAAACGTTACATTTACAGGCTTTCTTCTGGAAAGCGAACTTTTTAAGTACCATCAGCAAGCTAAAGTATATGTGCAGGTTTCTGCTCACGAAGCGGTTGGGGTCACGATAGCACCTCTTATCGCGCTGACGGCTCCCTCGCAGAGTCAACTTTCGCGATCGCCAAGAAAGAAACTGCCTTCCTTTAGGCGCGCTATAACCACGTCATATGTCCGCTGCAACACGTATGACACCGCGAGCACTGCCGGGAGACCGAATGCGACGACAATCAAAAGCTCAGCAGGCGCGCCTCCAGCGCCTAGCGAGTTTACGGTCGCCGCTGCCACTAACGACAAGATCTGCACATGAAAAAGATAAATCGCGTAGGCAGAATATGCGAGTAGAACGACGAGTGCGCTTGCAGCACTCCCCCATTTTGATTGATTGGCACTAGCACCGTTCAGCGCGCGTGTTGCACAAAAAGTCAAAAATACGAACGAGAGCGCCGAGACACTAAGCAAAACCGCTAGCACATATACAGTGAGCGCGGTATTATTGAGAAGGAGTGCGTAGCTGCTATAGTTGTAGTAGTTAGGTCGTGCTATTTCAAGGTGTACAAATATAGGAACCGTGGTAATGAAAAAGAGTCCGACAAGATGGGCAAACACCACGCGACGATTTGAATTGCACCCCAGCAGATTCAGTTGAGCTGCAACAATCCCAGCAACGAATACCCCGTACCACAAAAAGAAGCGTTCCTCGATAACGTCAAAAACCAGCCTGATTGCGATGCAACAAGCAAGCAACGCAAATGCAACAAGGAGTAGGGTTCGGTAGTTTGACGAGAAGAACGACAGAGCAGGATACAAGAGATAGTACATCAAGATTAACCCAACGAACCAGAGCGCAAATGGCGTCGTAAACCGAGGAGCCAGCAATATCTGCCCGCCAAAGATAGTAATGATAATGTCTGCAGAGGACGGGTTAATTTGGGGGTATACGGTAGACGTGTACACGGCAAACGTTTCGAATGCGAGCAGGTAAGAAACAACAGCAACGATGTACAACGGGTAGATGCGTATTATTCGCTTCTTGAAGAAGCTTTTCACGCCGTCGCTTGTGCATATCTGCCCGTAGCGCAGCTGCAGCGAGAATCCCGATACGAAGACGAATAACCAAAGCCCGAATTCTGCCACAAAACTGGTTGAGATCTCGCCAAACGGTAGGAGTTTGCTCGCAAGCGCGGCATCGGAATGAAAAATTATATTGTACAGATAGCCATAAAGATGCGAGAGGACGATTAGACAAATACCAATTGCTCGAAGAAAATCAATTTCAAAAAGCCTCTTCTTCGCGCTAATACTACCAACCCATTTCCGAATTAAGTTGCTAAGACTTGAGATTCAACGAACGGTGATTCCTCGCGCCATTAGTGGCTCACCTGAAATAAGTTTCGATCTATCCTTGATTTGTGACAGCCTTGCAGATTCTCAGTCCCAGGTGCTGCGCTCCGTCAACGACGGACGCCTTTAATGCTTCGGACTTCGCTAATCTTATTCTCCTATTTCTTCTTTATCTTTAGTTGCTGCTAAAAACCGTACCATCGTGTTAGACATTCCAAGAGTCCCAACAATACACAATACATTGAGCATAGCGACCACTTGGACATAGAGACCATAGTCTGCAATTGCCAGCGACCTTGTTAGAATAGGCACTAAGATTATGCCGTTTAGGCCTGTAAGCAACGTCATTAAGCTGGTTAATCTTAATCGCTTCGCAAAAAGATCGAACTGACTTATTCTCTCTCTCGAATTTTGTGCTTTTTACAAATTGCTTTTGTTCATGAAATCACTAGTATTTAACCTAATTCGTGAACAAAGTGACAGCATTTGACAGAACATATGCGCGTGTTTTACCTGCTGATTCTTCCTTTCTTTCAGCGTCTCTCGATGAGTACGTATCCGGAGAACATAAGAAGAGACTGTAACAACTCTAAATCGAAACAGCTTTTTTAACTTGCAAAAGAGCAAATAGTTTGTCAGCACACATTCAGAGTACGACTAGACGACACGAAATGTTGCAAGCAGTATTAACCTTTGAATTGCGTTACTTTCTACCAGAGCTGCATTTTGGCCTACGGTCTTTTAGAATCACGCACTAGTTCTTCTGAGAGCATTTTTTCGACGATAAAATTTTGTAATCTACTGCAGGCTTCAACTGTAGTTTTCCTACTGAGCTTCTTTGCTTGTGCGTACTTCCCCGTCAGTCGCTTTTCCCGAGTAGGCGGGAAGTATCGAAAAGTCTTGTTTTGCTTTTTGTTGCATTTACAGCTCCCAGCGTGTGGGGCATGTCTCGCGCAACTGTTTTTGCTATTGTATATACGCTCCAGATAAGCGTTAGCAAAATTGGTAACAAAAATAAGATAACGGCGTAATATGTAACAGCGCCAAGTCGAAGCATTCCAGTTAGGGCTGATAGTCAAAGTAATGAACTGTACATATTAATAGTCGATTCAATTGTTTTATCCCAATTGAATTTTTTTGCTTGTTCATAACCCCTATACTGTAGACTTTTCCGTAAGGTTTCATTATTCACAATCTCAAGGATGTTTCTTGATATCTCTGGACAACTCAGTGGATCGTCGATGTATAATCCGGCTTTTTCTGCAACTTCTCTTAACGAGCTATTGTTTGAGAGCACTACTGGGGTTTTGCAAGCCATAGCTTCGAGTGGGGGTAGTCCAAACCCTTCGTAAAGAGAAGGGAAAATTAGGGCGGTAGCGGCACTATATAGATAAGGCAGATCTTCATAAGCGATGTATCCAAGAAAAATAATTCTTTTTCGCACTTCATTTTTAAGGTCGGTCGGAAGGTTACTCGAATTGATGTAAGCTCGTATTTTGCTCTCATTAATCGGGCCAATCAACACCAAATCTTGTGAGATTTCTTTGCAAATGTTACTGTATGCAATAACGAGGTTTTTTAAGTTCTTTCTGGGGGTGTCATCGCCAACGTAGAGTATATATTTATGTTGTAAATTGTGCTTATTCAAAACTTGACGACAATCCTTTTTGGGACAAAAAATAGACCTATCTACGCCCAAATGAATAACTGAGAGCTTCTCCTCATTAATTCCAAGTCTTGTGGTCAAGTCTGTCATTGTAGAGTAACTAACTACAACAGTCAAATCAGTGTTTTTTATGAGCTTCGGCAGTATTGTCTTGAAATCAAACAGCAGTATTTGATTATGTAAATGAGGCAGAATAACAGGTGCGATATCGTGAACCGTCAACACTTTTTTTACATCTAGATCATTGTGTCTAAGAAGAAATGGCCCCAGATTATCTAGGTTATGTACAATGGAGATGGAGCCATCTCTTAATAGACGTTTCAACAATAAACTGCCTAAAAAAACCTTCCTATTAGGTCTGTCCAGTGCGAAGTGCCCCAATATTTGTAAATTAATATTTTGCGCTTGCAAGCCATTAATTAAATATCGACTTAATCTGCCTTCTCCGGTGGTGGTCTTTGCCGGTATGATAGCTACCCTCATTAGTTGCCCTTAACTTGCTAGTAAAATCTGGCTTCCGCCGTTATCAAAAATTACGCCGGCGTCCGGTAGTAGGTCATGGGTTGAGACGTACGTAACGGGGCTTCCCGCTGGAGCTCCAACAAACACTGTATTGGTATTTAAATTATAAGTTCCAAGAAAAACATAACAGTTGGTGAAATTGTAGCCAAGTTCAAGATTCACTACATATAAATTTATAGCATGGCCGAGTATTCCATATAAGATATACGCTTTGTTAACATCAGCGTACGTTATGCTGCTGCTGTTTTGCCGAGCGGTTGCTAACCATGTAGCACTTGCGAGTTCCTGGTCATTTAAGCGCTGGAAATCCACATTATTATCTAAAGCAAACCTGCCCACTTTGGGTTGGTCAAATAACTGATAGATGAAGGCGGAGTTAAATAGAACCCAAATAACTAAGAAGATGGATACTACGAGGTATGCTCGGGTTTTACGCGATTCACGTGGCACTTCCTGTTTAGTAATGTATTTCGTTGAACTGCTAAAAAGCCCTAATAATCGAATAAGTCCTATTATGCAGAACGGTGCCAAAAAAAACAGACACAAAGTGATTAGCCTATCACTGTTCATCTGGCTGGCTAAAAAGGGTAATACCGCTGCTAGAATCAGAAACACGAAGCTACCACAAGCAAGTCCCAGATATTCCCGTGTAAATTCTGTTTTCCTGTCTAATAAAGTCGCAAGTAGTCCAAAAGCAACAAACACTAACGACAAAGGCACTAAGTATCGCTCTATTGATGGAAGAAGTCCAAACTGACGCGTTATGATCTCGAGAGGCTGGTTGACTGAAGGATCAAACATTGACGAAATATTACTAGTAATTGAATCTCCGATCGTTACCGCTTTATCGAAGGTGGCCGAACTCCCAACGTACATATACCATGCAAAAGTACAAACAGCGAAAAAAGCAGTAAATACTGTCACACTCCTGCTAGTTCGCATATTGCTAGTTTTAGTTGCGTTAAACACCTTTGGTAAAGCGATATATGTTATGGGGAGGGCTAATGCTAAAACTATCAGGAAAATATATGCAGTTCCGTAATGCGAAACGACGAGGGCAGCGCCAAATATGAGTAATAGCAGCGATCGATCGCGCGCGCGCATGCTACTTTCAACAATCACTAGCATTATTAGAACTAAAAATACTTCAGCTATAGATTGTCGTGCTAACGTAGGCATTTCAACATAAAATGCCGCATATGCCATAAAATAAAAACACGACAAAAAGCCAATTTTATCACCAACCGGTTTCCTATAGACCGTAAATAGCCCAAGAGGTACAAATGAGAAAATGAATGGATACACAGTTTTGAAAACCCAAGGCAAGCTAATATTTAGGAAGAGCGAATAAATGGGTGCTAGCATCACTATGCTGAGCATTCCATTTGTACCTACTGGAATCGTGGCATCCCAAAAGCCGCTTTGCAGTACTAATCTTGAGAGCACAAGCTCGGAATTCACGTCAGGACCCCAGATATATTGCGATATTAGGGCCGTATGGAAGAGTAAGGAGAACGATATAACGAACACTAAAAATGCGTAATTCTTTTGTGGAATCCGGCCGAATACCACGGCAAATGGGATCGCCATTATGATCAACAGCAAAAGCATTTGCAGCGAATTAATTGAGTAGATATTCATTAAGAAAGTCGCAAAAATTGTTAAAAATGGGAGCAAACATAGCAACAATATTTGAGGGCTCATGGTGCCAAAGGCTATGTTCACATAAACTGGATTCGAAAAGTCCTTATCTCGTATAAAGCTAAGAGCGCACAAAACTAATACGATCGATGTCAGTATAACCACAAGGTGGACGAAGGATATGGGATCGGTTACGCCAATAACTGGGAGAAACGTGTTCATGACAAAACCAACTGCCATGAGCAAACAGAGGCTTAGCCCCATAGAGTAAAGCAACGTCTTAGCATCCCCCAATTCGTGTAATTTTAGGGTTCTAAGAAGTAGAATGCCGGGAATAAACGTGAGATAGACAAAAGAGATAGGGACCTGCACAATTGGGAAATAAAACCCTAAAAACGCAAAACACGAGACGATCAATACTGCCGCTTGGACAATGAATACAACCAGTAGTGTTCTTCTGATCTCCCAATCGTTCAGCAGGAAGGGGTTTCTGATTCGCACTTTTCGTCTACTGTCCTTTTGCTTCTTCATATATCTTCTCATAGTCTTTGGCAACGTCTTCCCACGTTGGAATCTTTGGGTGGGGGGTGCCTGCTTGAATATCAGCATTATAAACTTTGACTATCAACGCTGCTAGTTCTTTTGGGTCTGGCGGATATGGTATCCCAAAACACAGTGGATTGTCTAAAAAATCACTCAGCGCAGATGTATTCGTCACAATGCAAGGAGTACCGAGCGCCAATGCTTCAGCAACTATTATTCCAAAAGACTCTTCCCACGATACAAGAAGAAAGATGTCAGAAGCAATCAGTTTTTTATAGAGTGTTTCCTTGGGAACCGGGTCGTACCACTCTATCATCTCTGTAACCCCTTTTTCATCTGCGATTGTCTTAAGTGCGGCTTTATATTCCCCTGATCCAATAATTATTAGTTTAGCTCTTTTTCCTAATCTCTTCAGTTCTGGAAGCGCGGATATGATATGTTGGATGCCTTTTCTTTTTATTAGTACACCAGCTGATAATAGGACAATGTGATCCCTTTTAACTTTCTTTCTTTGTCCATCTGCAATATGATCAAGTCTAGGGGTTCCATGAGGAATAACTACGATTTTTTCAGGTTTTATGCTTAAATCCTCTATCATCAGGCGTTTACTGTAATTCGAATTGGCTACTACTAAATGGGGCCACACGAATAGACACTTTGATACCGCTCGGTAGGTACCTAAAAGGTATTTACCCGCAAATGTATCATAACCAAAGCGATCATAATGAGGGGACAAGATCATCGGAATGCGATGCTTCTTAACCATGAAAGCACAGGATAATGTAAAGAGATTTCTGTAACTGTGTAAATGGACGATATCTGGTTTAATCTCCTCTAGATATGTGTCTAAGAATTTTAGAGTAGGAATACTAAAGCTAAATAAATACCGGCTTAAGGGACTATTAATTCGGATAATTTTAAAATTTTTGTATATCTCCTCGTGTGGCTTTTTTTTAGGGTTTGTAGTGATCACAGTACACTCATGACCTCTTTTGGCCAATTCAGCACATAATTCTATAATATTTGCCTTCACCCCGCCAACGTCTTTTATTTCACTATGCTCGACATATAGAATCCGTATATGGCTCACCTCACGCAGACAAACGTCTATAGATCCCAAGACAACTATTTATTATTAAGATCCAGTTGAGCGCTCTTTCTGCCAACTTTCGAGCATCTCTTGAAAATGTCTCACAATTTGCTTATGTATCAGCCAAGCCTTGGTTATCGTATTTTCAGTTTGATGGTTGCAACAACTTTTCATATGCGTGTAAATATTTTTGTATAACCTCGTTCCAGTCTAACGTATTTTCGGCCATCGCTCGCGCATTTTTTGACAACTTTTCTGTGTTTTCCATTATTCTCATGATGCCATCATTGATGGTATCACTCTCTATTTGTTGTATAACGACTCCGTTGACACCCGTTTGAACAATATCGCTGTTTGCCCCCACATCTGTTACAAGGGCAGGCAACCCTGACGCAGAAGCTTGTAATAGTGCCGAGGAAATTCCTTCGCCTTGAGATAGTAGTATAAACATATCTGAGCAGGCGTATAATTCGGACAAGACCGTTTGGGGTACAAAGTCTATGAAGCGAACACATGCTTTGTAGCGTGTCTTCGCGAGTGACATAAGTTCAGCTTTTTGTGGTCCATCGCCTACAATGAGCAATAACGCTCGCATTCCTCGTCGATCAAGTTCACCTACTGATATAATAGCAGTATCCAAGCGCTTGGATTCTACTAATCGACCGGCATACATGATAATAAAACTGGAAAGTGGTAGGTCATATTTAGCCCGCAAAGTGCGTTTAGTACCACTTGTTGCAGGTTTAAATACGTCAATATCGACTCCGTGCGCTATAAATGATGATATCTTCTCTTCTTCGATTCCTAGCGAGATTAAAACAGCGCTGACCTCTAACGAAAATGGTATGAGTAGATCAGCTTTTTTTATGATCCGCAAAGACACATGCTTTGAGTAGAGTTTACCAATAGTATCAACTAATTTGTTTCCGTAATACCAGCCGTACCCAGGAATACCGTTTATCGATAGAACTATTGGGAGATCACTTTTCATTGATTTTAACTTAGGGAGCGGTAAACAGGTTAAGAATTCAGGCGAGTAAAAGTGAAGAATATCGATGTCGGAATCTTCAATGATCTTGTTAAGTTCACGGTACTCGCGAACTGGATTAATAAAAGGATAGGCGACATTCTGGAGTAAATAATAATTTTTTATATAATGCATGTTTACGGCACGCGGAGGTTCTATAATCTGAACGGGTGTCTTTTTAGCTTTATATTCAACATATGACGTCTGAACTGTATAGAAATGCACGTTATTCCCATAATTTGCAATAAGCGATGCTGTATGCAATCGTGGCGAAATATTTACTCCGTGGGAAAATGGGGAGATGTAAAGGATATTCATGAACGCCCTTGGTGATGTTCTGCTTTCTCGAATGAAGTGTTACAACATATTGACCTTTTCATTCTGTTTGTGGTAAATTGCTCGTTCTTGCTTATTGCAGTTATAACTTCATTTCTACGAGTGTTGCTGATTCAATCAGGCGGCTATCTGTCTTATACGCGACAAAAAGCGTTCATAGCGGACCCATGAGAGAACTAAGGCGCACTAAGTAAGCAAAGGTTCAGTGAGCGGAACTTCTGTTTCAGTCTTTTGCCCTTAGAACTTAACACGGATTGCGCATAGGATTGGCAGAACTGCTCCCTAGCCTGTGTATCAGATTCATGGGGGTATGCTTTGATTTTGAATTGGCTAGCTAATAGCGATGCAAATCGGTTGAGTAGCATGTTCAGGAATGACCGCAGTTAGCGCGAAAGTTTCATGACGTATGCTTAAACCTGTTAGGGGTTAATTGATGCGACTTCAATTACCACCCCTATCTCTCCACTAGCCCAAGTCTAACATATGCTCTACACGGAGTGTGACTTGGCTTTGTCTTTGAATCGTCCAATTAGATCGAAAATGAGCTGCTCATAGTTGTCAACAATCGTATCCCAAGAGTAATGGTTTTTAACTCTTTGAAGAGCGTTAGTTGTCATTTCTGCATATTCGTCACGATGAGCTGCGACTAAGCGAATGATGGGCGCAAGATCATCTGCATCTCTGAAAAAGATCGCTTCATTTGCACAGACCTCTTTGTTAAACTCATTATCATGCGCTATGACTAATGCTTTACACACCATTGCCTCCAGCAAAGAGGGGTTAGTCCCCCCCGCAGAATGGCCGTGTATATATGCGATGCAGTTATACCTCAGCATCGACAGCAAATCTTTCTCATAAACAGCGCCAGCGAATACGACGCTACCGCTTTTGTCGTACTGTGCCGCCACTTTATCGACCGCTTGCTTATACCTTCTGCTTGAAAAATTCCCGACGACGATCAGTTTTGCCTGCACATTTGCCCGCAAAAAACCTTCAATGATCGCCTCGATATTGTTGCAAGGCTCCAGCCGCGCAATTACGAGAAAATAACTGAGCTGGTCCAATGTCACCGCTGCATTTTTTTCGGTCAAAACGTTGTTAATTGACGCAGGATCCCAACTTCTAAAAGCTGGCACATTAGCTCCGTACGGAATGTAATGAGGGGTTTTTTTCGTTGTCGCGGCAATAAACTTCTGTATTGCTCTTGAGTCTGCAATCACAACGTCCGAAAACCATACTGCGAGTTTTTCACTCAAAAACAGAATCGCTCTCTCCGCAAGATTGTACCTGCGGCGTCTCCATTCTATTCCGTCAAGGTTCGAGATCAATTTTTTCCCGAAGAGCTTGGGAATAAAAAAGAATGCGCCCGCCCCGTAACCCAACATGATAACGCAATCACACAAGAGGCTCGATCGAGTCAGAGAGTAAATGTCGTAGAGAGTCTCGTAAAGAATGCGATAGAAAGGCTTGACAGGGAAATAAAACAACTGAACGCCTTTAAAACTCGGTATTCTGGGATTTACTCCGCCTTCACAACTCACATACACTATATGGCCAAGCGCTGCGAGTCGCGTGCCGAACTCTTCGGCAAACGTCTCGAATCCCCCGTAACGGGCGGGTATGCCCCGTGATCCAATGATTGCAATTCGCAGCGTCATTTCATTTTCCCGACAGTGTTTTTCCAGCTCGGGAACTTCGCACGTCGACTCTCGTGTACGCTTCTCTGCTGGTGTGCGTCAGATCGACGCTGTAAACGTCGTGTCCTCTGCTGCGCAGCTCTGCCACCAAGTTCGTTCCGATGAACCCAGCGCCCCCCGTCACCAAGACTCGTTGCGTTTCTATTCGCTATCTTTCCTCGATTTCTCCGGGTAACTGGAAAAACGATGCTGCGCCTATATAAAAGTAACAATCGCGGTGGCGGGGGGACAGCTGCTCGAAATTCCAGAATCGCCGAAAAAGCTTGAGCCCGCTAGGACCTCGCTAGGCAAATTACGACGTAGAGATCGCGCTTTCTGTTTCAGCGTGTGCATCGTCGCCTGTGAAACGCGCTGAGGGGGGCGAGCTAGCAGCCCTCAAAGGAGCTGAGTCAACGCTTGTTGAGCACGCTCCGATGATCTTTTTTTAGAGACACACAGCTTCGATACGTGTGTCGATTGTTGCCGCCTGTTCACCTCTCTCGGCTACGCGGTGGAACGGTTCCACGGCTCAGGTACTACGGTTGCCCACAAGGTGTGATAACACACGATTCGCGTCGTGACGCGGCCAAAAAAGAACGAAAAAAGCTACACGAACTAGTTTTATTCACACTCGACCTACTTTTGCCGCATAGAAAGCAGATAACAAGATTTATACGAGGGGGGTAACTCAGGCTACTTTTCTTCATTTTGTGAACTGACCAAAGCCGCCACGCGCACCGCGATTTTCCACCAGTAGTCAGTGGTCCGATGCGGCTAAAGTGCCACGATTGTGGCAAATATCATGGTGTGATAGGCCAGGGCCCCGAAAAAAGAAGGACGTGTACGCGACCGTTTAGAAGGCTTTATCTCAATGTGCTAGAGTGCGACGCACGCGCTAACGCAGTTTTGACATCTCCCTTGTTTTTCGACCCTTCTTCTTTTTCTGCCGGCCACGTATTATAGTTTGAGGGGCCGTGTGTTACCGACACGACAGTCCTGAAACCACGTGAAAGTCCGCGCACCTGTTTTGCATGTTTTTCGAGTGAACGAACAATATTAAGGGGGGGAACTAATGGGGCGTTCCGACAATCACTTGCTCCGAGAACAGCCGAAACGCAACGGTTAAATCGTAGTACATTTCTTACATAAGTAGTCGAGCGAGTGCTCTGCAGTTTTGAATGAGGTAGCACGAAATCGATAACGAAATACGAGGAGGTGAGAGAGGTGAGTCCGCTTAGGATCATAGAATATATATTACTGGTTATTTTAGCGGTTGGCTGGGCGTATCTGACCTACGCGCAAGGGTTTGCCTGGAGCCGCGCAGCTAGCATCGTTGTTCCACTCATAGTCATAGTTCTTCTATTCATTGAAGATCGAAAAAAATAGTGGGGGATCGCTGCTTCTAAGTCGATCAGCATAAGTCGAAAGCATTGCTGATCTGACTCGTATTAGAGCCAAGAGCGTGCTGTTGAACAGAAACACCACGTCACCGCCGTCGCAAGAGCGCAGAACTCAGCGCATTTGTGCGCCTCGCCAACGCGTGTAGATAATGCGCGAGCATCGAAGCCGAACGAAGTGGGCGAGGCGAGCGAGATTGCTACGACAGCGACAGCGTGCATTGGAGTTCCGACACAACACGCGACGAGTCTGACTGCTCGCAACGAAATAGAAAACACTATATGCGATCCGCTGACTTCTCTTTTCATATTCTCCCCCACAGGGGCTTCGGCGGTTGAGGGATGGCCAATCAAAGTGATCTTGCGGCAGACCGGGAAAGGATTCGATTAGAGAGGGTCCCCGGCGATGCAATGCGATATATGTGCCCTGTTTGTCTAGCAGAGGGGTCCAAGCCGATGTCAGTTAAGCACCACGTCGACTGCCCCTATCTTAAGCGGCGAGATGACCGTTAGTGGTTGAACACGCAGCTAACAACAAACAGAAAGCGCACGTGGATTCGACGTACATGTGTCCCGACTGCGGCAGCGAGGGATCTGAACCGGAACTGATTAAGCACGCCGCTGAGTGTCCACGCGCGAAACCGAGCCACTAGGCGTACCAGCTTGTCCCTCTTTTTGCCTTAGAAACGCGCTTTTGGCGCGCATCGTTATTGTGCGGCAGCAGTTAAGCAACTCAGGACTTGTTCGGATCGCTCTTCTTTATGCGCTGCGAAAGCCGTGTGGCTTAGAAATCGTTTCCTGCACAAAAACAGCTTATCTTAAACCCTCTACGAACGAAGACCGCTTCGGTTGATCCCGTGCCCTGCTGAACGCTTGCGTTGGAAGGCGCGGTTGCTGAAATAGACAAGTGCGTGACTTCACGAGCGCGCCGCGCCCAAAAAAGACCTCAGGTGTTCTCTTCCACGGGCTTAGCTAAAGCGCTGATCGATTGAAACGCAGCAATGGCAGCGTTCTGCTGTTCTTCCGTGAGCGATTTGCGTCCGTAGTGGGTGCGTTCAAAAGCGACGGTCAAC
The DNA here is from genome assembly GCA_015660915.1 of Methanomicrobia archaeon. Classification (GTDB taxonomy): domain Archaea; phylum Halobacteriota; class Bog-38; order Methanoflorentales; family Methanoflorentaceae; genus Methanoflorens. Next base: position 140,295 of record JACTTZ010000009.1, read on the forward strand.
GTACGCAAGGGCTCCCGCACCTCAGGGACAGCCGCTTCTAGTGCGCCATATCGCTCCCAGTGCGTCATGTGCGGAGGGAGGGTGACCGTTGCGCGTGTCGCGAGCGACGCAAACGCAGCGTCGTACAACACGCCGATCGCTTGCCGGTCGTCTCCTCGTTCAAATAGCTCGAATGCTTCTTTGACGGCCGCCGCGTCGCCTGTGGGTTTAGGTGGAAGCGCGCGTTCGGATTCTGGGAGGGGGGGTGAACCTTCTTCGGTTGTCTCGGCGGCACGTGGCGGCTTTGTCGGGGGCGCTGGCTGCGGGGGCGCTTCAGCCCCTTCTTGACGACGCGAAGCAGCTCTCGTCAAGCTCGGGAACCGCTTTCGCGTGGCTGCGGGACGGCCTTTGACGCGCCTTGACGAGCGTGGCCAAAAGTATAAGTAGATGCCGAGAACCACGGCGCCGGTCACAACGGCGATGATGAAGTACGCCGGCGCCTGGCTGACGGGGAGGCTAGCGACAGCGCTTGTGGCCGCCGGAAACGCCGGATCGCCAGGTTCAGCGACCGTATAGACGTTTACACTGCCCGAGAGCACCGCGGGAACGCAGTTCACGCCGACCGGCAGAGAAAAGACGTACGCACCGCTCTCGTTCGTCTGCGTGCGCGCTACGGTGATGCCCCCCATGTGCAGCGCGACGGGCACGGACGCGAGCGGGCCTTTCGGTGTCGAGACGACCCCTGCCACGTATAGTCTGCTCCCGAGTGACACGCTGTCGGAGAGCACACGTACGTTGTTGCTCACCGTGGTGTTGGAAGAAGCGGGCCTAGTCTGAGCGGCGACGCCGAGCACCGGGACTTTTAAAAGGCTGTTCGACGCTGTGAGAGCGCCGAGCATACCCACAAGCGCTAACGCAAGCACGACGCACACACATCGAGTTTTTCTTCCGGAAAGACGCACGAACGACACCTTCGCTGACACGTTGTACACGGTTTAACGGGCCTAGACCAGACCAGACACAAGAACATTGACGATCTCAATATTAAATACTTGTTTTTCCCGTTTGCCGAAAACTGCGTCGCCTGTCGGTTCGGTTTCGCCTTAACGCCGGAAGAATGTTACGTCAAGATCCGGTCAAACTCAACAAGGTAATCAGATCCTACGCTGCTGCGGATACGGCGGCCCCTCTCGACTGCCCGTCTAGCACCGCAGCAGGCTCAAGATCAGATCGATGTTCGGCTCATCGTCGCGAAAAAGCTCATCAAACGTCAGGAACGTGTCCCTGACCTGAAGCACCGGCGCTATCGTCGTGAAGACCCCTTTCATGAGCAGGGCCGTCCGCGACTGCGGCGAGTCCAGGTCGTGTTCTTCAAAGGAGACGCCGTGCTCCACAAGGGACTTTTTCAGGATTGTGCAATTGGGACAGACGGGCAGCGTGTACACGCGTACCGCGAGGTTCGGTTCTGATGTCATCAGATGGTCCTTGGCCGCTCACCCGTATTAAAGCCTCTCTTGCGCCGGGAGGAGTGCCTCCACGCGCAATCGTCAGCCGCTCCGATCGCATTCAGCTTTTTTCGAGTGACTTAGCAAATTCCTGGGCTTCACGCAGGTCCTGCTCGTTCGGCCTTCCTTTGGCTATTCCGCCGATGAGTTTCATCGCCCCATACGTATCAAACCCCCGGCAGGAGAACTCCCCGACGATTGTTACTCCCTTCTCCTCCAATTGACTCTTCAAGGCACGGTGGTACGACCCGAGACGCGGTGCGCCCCTCGTTGAGAACACGAACGCTTTTTTGCTATCCACCGGGAGCCCATCGACCAACTTGAGCAAGCCTTTGTAGTGCTTTCCGAAGGCGATCCCCGACCCAAACCCGATGAGGTCATACCCACCGAGCGCCGCGACGTCCACGTCACCGGGGCTGACAACTTCTGCGTGCAGAACGCCCGCCATCGCGTCGGCGATCTTTTTCGTGTTTCCGTGGTGCTCTGACAGACAGATGATAAGCGTTTTCATCGTTTTGTCACCTTTTTCGCCTTTGAGCGTTACGCCAGCAACGCCTTTCGCACTTCTCGCGCGTTTTCCGTGCTCGTCAGCACTTCAACGAGGTCGAGGGCAAAGGCTATCGCCGTCCCCGGACCCTGGCTCGTGATAATGGTTCCGTGCCGGACGACCGGCTCCTCCACGCGTTTTGCCCCGGGGATTTCGATGCCTGGATAACACGTCGCCGTTACCCCTTCCATGATGCCCGCCTGCCCGAGCACGTGCGGCGCTGCGCAGATCGCCCCGATGTACTTGCCTGCGCCGTGCGCATCGCGTATGAGCTTGAGAACTCGATGATCACGCTCGAGGTTGATGTAGCCGGGGTTCCCACCGGGGAGGACAAGGGCGTCGTACGCTTTGACGTCGTCGATAGAGACGTCGGACATCACCTCGATCCCGTGGTTGCCCGCTATGGGCGGATCCGCGATGCCGGCGAGCGTGACTGATATGCCCGCGCGTCGGAGCACGTCGACGATGGTGACAGCCTCGAGCTCCTCAAACCCGGGGGCGAGAAGGACTACTACGTTCATGCCTCTACCTGAGGGCTCCAAGCTCTTAAGCGTTTTCGACGCTTGTGGCGGCGCGCGCACGTCTTAGCGCGGGTCAACAGCTGTCACCGGTGAACGGCGAGCATGTTGAAAAGCTGTGGTGAACTACCGGATCAGAAAGCACGGCCGTTTGCGGGGACGCAGTCGCAAACGAGGAACGTCGAGGCCTGGACGATTACGCGTGGTCCCAGCGTTACTGACAAGTGCAGACGCCCCATCCGGATGAAAGCATATAAGTGACGGCCGCAACTCTCTCTTGAGGTATGTGATGCTAGAGATTACGGTCCACGAGATCCGAGGGATCTGCCCAGTGCATTCCACCGGGGATCGTATTCTCATAGAGGGGCCAAATATTGTGGTCGCAGAAACCGATGCACTCTGCACCCATGCGCTCTCGACGCTCCTCCATTATACGACGATCCTCGAGCAGTCGTGGTGCCCGGTTGCCCTTGGCTTGACAACGTCTGAAGACGCCGCGCACGCCTATATGCAGTGCGTCGATCCGGGGCCACCGTACACAGAAGGGGGCACGGTCATCTTCCGGTGTCGGAAAATAGAGCGTGAGTAGAGCGGCCAAGCACACGGCGCCGATGACGCAGTTGTCCTTTCCCTAGCGTTTCACGCTGTCGACTGCAGGATCCACCCTTTGCGCCTGAAATAGACCACCATCGCAATAATGATCACCGCGGTAACTAGCCAGAACGCGGGATACCCCCACTCGGAAGCGACTTCTGGTTCCCTGAAGTTCATACCGTAGACACTCGCGATAAACGCGAGTGGGAGAAATATCGTTCCGATGATCGTCAGCACCTTCATGACCTCGTTTAGTTTGAGGCTCACGCTTGAGAGATAGATGTCGAGAATGCCTGAAACGATGTCTCGGAAGGTCTCGACGATATCGATCGCGTGAACGGTGTGGTCGTAAACGTCCCTGAAGTAGGGATGCGTGCTCGCTTTGATGAGGGGTGTTTTCGCTTCCTCGATCCGGTCAATGACCTCCCGAAGCGGCCACGTCGATTCTCGGAGGTAAACGAGTTCCGTCTTGAGCCCGTGAATCTCTTCCAACGTGCTCGGCGTCGCTGACGTGACGACCTGATCCTCGAGGAGTTCGATCCGCTCTCCGAGCTTTTCGAGGATCGCGAAATACTGGTCAACGATGACGTCAATGATGGCGTACGCCAGGTAATCAGGCCCAGTCACTCTGAGGCGTTCCTCGTTCGAAGAGATGCGCTGCTTCAGGATGTCAAACGCATCGTTATGCCCTTCGCTAAACGTCAGCACGTAGTTCTTCCCCAGGACGATGCTCACCTGCTCCTCTTCGACGGTCGCCGCCTTATCGTTGTAGCGGAACATGCGCACCACGATGAACACGTAGTCGTCGAATACCTCGACTTTCGGGCGCTGACTGGTCGTCGCTATGTCCTCAAGCACGAGCGGGTGCACGCCAAAGCTCTGCTTGACAGCCTCGAGCAGCTCCGGAGTGTTTGGTCCTTCGACGTTAATCCACGTGACGGTGGGCGTTTTCGCGTACGTCCCGCACTCTTCGATGCTCTGCGCCTCCGCCTCATTAAAGGTACGAGCATCGTAATCCACGATGCGAATCTGTGTGGTTCCCGTTGCTCCCGGAGGGGATACCAAACTCTCTGGAGCTTGACCCGCTTTCTCCGATCGATCTTTGATTCGCTGGACGTAGCGTTTCGTCCTCTTGTGCGTTGTGTGTGCTTTTGTCTCCGTGTGCCTCACCACTATTCAGCCAGCGAACAACAGCTTAGGGACTCCCTGCCTGCTGCTAGACAGCGCCACCGCCTCTGGCAGCCTCTTCACCGCGTCATGCTCGACTGAGGTCGTAGCGCTGCGACCGCAGCTCACGACGCATACCCGGCGGCCGATAAGCCCGCAGGCCATATTAGCCGCGAGCGTCCTTTAAAGTTTCGTCTGCGCTCTTATGCTTGATGCCTACGTGTGACTCGGCGCGCTGTTTCAGTGAAAGAGCTATTAGCATTACTGACAGACTAACGCTGCTATGCGTGATTAGGGGCGATCTGGACGGGAAGACATTGTGACGGCAGACGATAACACCCTCGACGTGCGGAACCTTACGAAGCGCTTTGGTCCGATCATCGCGATCGACGACCTTTCCTTCAGCGTTGCTCAGGGAGAAATATTTGGTTTTCTCGGGCCAAATGGCGCAGGAAAAACCACGACCATTCGGATGCTCACTGGCCTTCTGACCCCCGACGCAGGTGAGATCATGGTTCAAGGGACAGACGTGCACCGCGATCCGATACGGGCGAAGATGGCGATGGGCGTCATCCCCGAGATGAGCAACGTCTACATCGAGTTGACGGCCAGACAGAACGTCGTGCTGGCAGGCAGGTTCTACGGCAAACGAAAGAGCGAGGTCGAAGCGCAGGCTGATCGGCTGCTGAAGCAGTTTGAACTCGACGATCGGAAGGATGATCGCGTTCAGGGGTTTTCGAAGGGTATGAAACAGCGCGTGCTTATCGCGAGCGCGCTCGTGCACGCGCCGCAGGTGCTCTTCCTCGACGAACCCACATCAGGGCTTGACGTGCACAGTCAGCGACTGATCCGCACGATCATCACGGAGATGCACCACGAAGGTACCACGGTTTTTCTGACCACCCACAATATCGAAGAGGCCAGCGCCCTGTGCGATCGGGTGGGTATCATCAATCGCGGGGCACTTGTCGCCGTTGACACGCCGGAACAGCTGAAAAAAGCGTTTCAGGAGACGCAGTCGGTTGAAGTAGCGTTCGACCGGCCCATTGACGGGTATGAGGTTGTCCCCACCAGCTTGGCAAACCGCGTTGAAAAGGCGGGTGACAAGTGGCGTTTTTACACGGACGACCCCGATCAGCTGATAAAACATCTTGTCGGGTTCGCACAGCGACAAGGGCTCACGTTGACCTCGTTAAACACGTACGGCGCGAGTCTCGAAGACGCCTTCGTCAAGTTCACCGAGGGGGGGCCACGTGTATCATAGGCACGTTGCCGAGCAATTCCGCGGCGTCGCTCTTATCGCAGAGAAAGACACGCGGATCTACTACACCAAACCCCCTGTGCTTATGTTCGCTTTCTGTTCCCGATGTTCATCTTTTTGGCGTTTTTCTTTGGCAGGGAGGCCGACGTGCACGCGCTATTCCCGGGGCTCTGCGCGATGTTCGTGTTCTTTATCGCCTCGTCAGTTGGCCCCCTGATTACCCCCTGGGAGAAGCGTGCAGGAACCTATGAGCGATTGCTTTCCTTTCCGGTTACCGTGAACACGATTGTCCTAGGTGACGTGACCGCTGGCATGCTGTATGGGATCATCATCGCCTCGGTTATTTTGACCGGCGGGACCATCGCGCTCACTTACGCAGTCACTGCCGGGGGCGCCGTCTTCATTGCGGTGATCCTCTTCCTGGGCGCATTCTGTTTCGCCTCGCTTGGCGCACTGCTCGCCTCACCAGCGACCACCGTCCCCGCTAACGTCATGATGCTCTCCAATCTCGTGCGCTTCCCCCTGATCTTTATCAGCGGCATTTTGGTGCCGATCGACAGCACCCACGGCGTAGCAAGGGTCTTAAGTTATTGTTCGCCGATTACGTACCTCGTCGATGGGTTCAACTGGGGCCTAAACGGCACCTCCGCGCTTTCACCGGTCGTCGATCTCGGCGCCCTTGTCGCTTTTAGTGCGGCCTTCCTGGTGCTAGCGAGCGCATTCCACCGGCGCAACGTGATGAAGGGGCTCTGATCGAGCAGGATCGGTAGCTGCATTCTCCTGCAGAAGCGCGAACTTTGCCCGCGTGGAAAACGGCTGCGACTAAATGGTCACTCAAACAAGCCATTGTTATGTGCGTGGCTCGAAGCAGTTTCTCAGCAGGGGTTCACAAAGAGAAGAGCGTCGCTCTGTGGCTATCCAAGAGATGGTGACCCAGCATCCATCGTTGCGCACCTCAAGGTAAAGCTACAGAATGACTAGTAGGCATGCAAGCCCGGCGTCGGTTCTGCGGGCACGAATCTCAAAAAAATCGCGTGCAAGCTCGATATAGGCATATCTAAGCCTCTGCTTTCGTTTCAATCCAGAAGCACACCAGCCATGCAGGCTCGGCCAAGGAACTGAAGCGGAAAACGTTTATCGGTTTACACGCACGTAAACCCGTCTTAAGAAGATAGCTAAGGAATGCGAATGACGTCGCGCAAGCTAGAGGCAGTGCTCGCTGCTGCAGTCATTGTCATAGTACTCACAAGCGGCTGCCTTTCTTCCCTACCATTTCGCTCTACTCCCACCGCTAAGCCGCGAGACATAAGCGGATCGTACGACGCCTCCTTCGTTCTGGGCGGTTGGAGTCCTGTCAGTAAGTTCGCGCAAATGAAGCCAAATACCTATGTGGGCGTTTACACTGATGCAAAAGGGCAAACATGGAACTTTACGGTAGAATTGATCTCGTCCGAAAACGATTCATACGGCCGATATTTCGAGCTGATGAAACAACGAACCGACGCTGGGTACGTCAAAACGAACGAATCGAAGATAGCGCTGGGAACGGGACAGACTGTGTTCGGGAGAATTGACGAGAAGTGGTACGGCTACAAAGCAAGCGACGCAGCAAACCCTGCCCTGTGTGCGCTGCTCTTTGGCTATGACGAGACTTCCCAAAGCTGGGTAGTGGTAACTGCTACTAGTGGTGCGATTGCCACAAAACAAACGAGTGCCACGTTATCTTGACTTTCCGCTGAGTGTTATAAAAAGCGCCGGTCTTCTAACCCGAGAGCGTAGTAATCTGAACGATTGCGGCTGCTTCAAAATACAGTGTTGTATAATCGCAGTCAGTTTCATCCACATACGCGGATCTTCGATCCCTGAGACGCGTTTCGAAACTAGTACGCGTAGCCGGGTTCCTTCCATCCATACGTGTGATGAAGGCTCATCCACGTCCGGATCTTCGCTATTATAAGATAAACGTGGTTCCGCGCCCGCTCCGGGATTGTAACGTCGTATATTCTATCCTGGAGATACTGAAATGCCTCACCGTTGTGTGAGCACGTTTGCATCAGTTTTTCGGCAGCGTTCTCCGCATACGTGCCTGTTAAGTCACCGAGTTGAGAGATCAGCTCATCCACTTCGGCAAGATCTTGTAGCATCGCTAAGAAGCTAGCATAGTCTAGAATAACGGTTTGGCAAGAGCAGCGCGAAAGTAATGCGCTCGTCCTGTACTGTTTCAGTCCCATACGGCGAATAGCTTACTCGACAGGGATGGCTGTTAGAGGACGCAAGACGGCTTACTGCATCAGGCAGCGCAGCATGAACTGCACGATACGCCGCCACATCGTAGTGATGCCTGTCGCCGCAGCGCGGTTACGATCTATTCCCGCCGCTCAAATATCGCTTGACAAACTGGTCGGCTTCTTCGTCTCGCGGTTCAAAAAGAATTCCTTGATCACCGGGAAACGGCACGTGGTGATCGTGTTCCCAGGACAGAATGGCGGGTGGTATGCCATCAGGATACGCGTCGCAGGTCGCTCCTGGGAAGATGACGTCGCGAAAGTGCTTGCATAACGAGCATATTGGTGTCGTCAGTAAGGTCATAGCGCGGTCACACGTCATAACGTTTACAAGCGGCAAAAACTTTGTGTGCCTCCACGATCGCCGAGGGCGCAAGCGCCACGAAACGTGATCTGCAGCCCGTGCGTCTACCGTCACTGATCGACAATATGAGTTCGCCTAGAGGCGAGCCGGCCGTCTGTACTTAGCTTATCGAGAGGATTTTTTTTATAGACCGGAGGAGTATAGGGCAGCAGGTGTTAGCGTGACAAACTTATGGACTTCGCTTCCCGTCGGACCTAACCCGCCCGACGTCGTATATGCGCTGATCGAGGTGCCAAAAGGGTCCCAGAACAAGTACGAATACGAAAAAGAACTCGGCATCTTTGCCATCGATCGCGTGCTCTATTCGCCTGTGCAGTACCCGACTGACTACGGCCTTATCCCCCAGACGTACTACGATGACGGGGATCCGCTGGACGTCATGGTGATAATGGATGAGCCAACCTTCCCTGGTTGTCTCATTGCGGTCAGGCCGATTGGCTTGATGAGGATGATTGACAGTGGAGACAACGACGATAAGGTCCTCGCCGTTCCCGACAAAGACCCGACGTATGCAGAGGTGAGCGACATAAGCGATCTGCCCCCACACAAAATGCGGGCCATCGGACACTTTTTTACCGTCTACAAACAGCTTGAGGGAAAGAAAACCGAAGTCACCGGCTGGGAAGGGGCGGAAAGTGCTAAGAAGGCGATAACGCATTCGATAAAGCTTTATAACGACAAGTTCGGCTAAACAACGCCACTCACGTCTCTTGGTTAGTATGCTGCGAATGCCGGGCTAATCAACGTTGCGATTCAACCCCAACAGCGCTTTAGCGCCTCTCACGGAGGGGGATCTGGTACTTTATAGGCAACTAGCCGAGACACCAAAAAGTTCTTAATCGGGCTGCGTCCTACTACGGCTGCGCAACAAGACACTGCATCACATGGACATTTCACAACTCATACAGTCAATCGTCCTTGGCATCATACAGGGCATAACGGAGTGGCTTCCGATCAGCAGCAAGGCGATGATGTCCGTGATCATGGTGAGCTTCTACAATATGAACCTCACCGAAGCGGTCTATTACGCCATTTGGTTGCACATCGGGTCGTTGTTCGCCGTCGCGCTGTTCTACCGAGGCGATATCCTCAAACTGTTGGCTAACTTGCCCACGTACGTGCGAGACTTTCGCCACCCGAGCGCTTACAACCGACTGACGACGTTTCTCATCATCGCGACGTTTGCTACTGCGCTCGTTGGTGCTCCCTTGCTCGTCTTTGGCTTGACAAAGCTGCAGCTGACGGGGAGTTACGCCATCGCGTTTATCGGCGCGCTCCTCATCGGCACCGGCCTGCTGCAGCTACACGCGCGGCAGAGAGTCGGCAAACGAAACCGGTCGCTCTCACTAACGGATGCCATCATAGTTGGTCTCTTGCAAGGCGTAGCAATACTTCCCGGCTTCAGTCGCTCAGGACTGACCGTATCAGCGCTCCTCTTGCGTCGTTATTCAGCAGAGGACGCGCTCAATTTGAGCTTTTTGATGTACATCCCGGCCGTGATCGGAGCTGAAATAGGGCTGAGCCTTATAAAAAGCGGGTCGTACTTCACCGTGTACGCGCTAGTCGCCATCGTCGTTTCGTTCTTCTTCGCGTTATTAACCATTAGCACGCTCCTGAAAGTGGCAGAGCGGATAAACTTCGGCTATTTCTGTATCCTTATCGGGTGCTTGGCGTTGGTGCCGCTGCTCATTACGCTGACCGGCGTCGTGCCCGGCGTCTGAAAGACCGGCTCAGCTTATCCTTCTTTATTTGAGCTCTCCCAAAACGGCAACTGACACAACGAGGCTTCAGCACCAAAAAAAATCGCGGCCGTCGCAAGATCTTCGCGATCATGATGCAATTGATATACTGAGAGAGCGACTGAACCCACGTGAGCATCGGAGCGTTCTGTGACAAGCAGCATCAGCCGACGATAGACGCCATGATCGCTTCGGTTCAATCGAAGCCTCTTCAATGATGTCAGCTCCGGTCGCTTTGACGACCTTCTCGAACGCCTCGAAAATGAGGGAAAAACTCTCGTCGTGGTCGGTACCGCCACCGACATTCTTGGCGTCATCGGCCTCAAGGACCGAATTCGGGAAAAGTCTGCTCCCGTGTTGCGCGCTCTCGCGTCACGCGGCATCAAAACGGTCATGCTCACAGGTGACAATGAACGTGCAGCAGCCGCTGTTGCGAGCGAGCTGGCTTTAGACGAGTGCTACGCAGGGCTACTGCCGGAGGACAAAGTGCGGCACGTTGCCGAGTTGACCAGGGCCTACACACACGTCGTAATGGCCGGTGACGGAGTTAATGATGCTCCTGCCATGGCGCGGGCACAAGTGGGCATCGCAACGGCAGCCGCTGGCTCGGACGTCGCTGTTGAGACTGCAGATGTCGCGCTGATGGAAGATGATCTCTCAAAGCTGACGTATCTCATCGATCTTAGTAAAAAAACAATGGCCGTTGTCAGGGAGAACGTGATAGCATCGGTTCTGATTAAAGGATCTTTTGCGCTGCTCGCCCTTCCTGGAATTATCACGCTCTGGCTAGCAGTCGGTATCGGCGATATGGGGTTAAGCCTAGCCGTTATACTTAACTCCTTACGAATCGGTCGAAGGCAGTAGCGGGTCAACGGTGCCCGTTTGCAAGGCCGTTGCGAAAATAGGTTTAGCCGTGATCATACGACTTCAGCTTATTCGAAACCACAGTCAAACTACCGAACGCGGCCCAGCAGCCAGATTTTTGAGGCAACAGATGGGTGCCACCTCCTTTTGAACGGTGCGGTGAGAGAGTTATCGGCGCTGCATTAGGACGCAACAGTTATGTCGCTGTTGGTCTTTCGACAAACTCCTTAACGGTTACTCGTTTCTAGCGTGACCGTCACATTAAAATGGTAGCATCGCAAAAATAGTATCCGGATCATAGACAGGAGTTGCAGATCTGCACTATTGTCACCTTTGCCGCAACAAAGCGCAGATCTGCAGCACCGTCCCCGAGCCCACAGGGGTTCGGGATTCTCTTTTTTGGGTCTAAGAGCGTTTCATGCATAGTCGCGTTTATCATCATTTAAATATTTCGATTTGTGCTGATCATCGAAGCCTTGAACAGCCTCGCCATTGCTTTTCTTCCGGATACTTTTCTTAGCGCCAGAATTTCTTCCTTTCCAAAAACAGAGAAATGCTTATTGACCTGAGCCTCCTTTAAAAAAACGGAGATAAAATCATGTGTTCTGGCGGTGGCCCAGTTGTCACTATGGAAACTAGCTGGTTTGCGACATATAGCTGCAGCACCTGCGGGAAGAAGTTCAAAGCGATGGGCAAAAACCCGACATGTCCTTCTTGCCGATCAGAAGACGTAGTTAAGCGTTCAGATTAGACGTGAACCAGAGGAGATTGGAGACTTGTCAAAGTGGCTGCTCTGTCAGTGACCGCGTTGACAAAAACGCGGATCTTCTCAGCAACCTGTATGGACAGCGCTCATTGACCCCAGAAATCGACGAGAGTGTAGTTTAGGCTGCCCACCCCAAACTCAGCCGCGTAGGCGAGGTGCGCGACATCTTGGGCGCTCTGGTGCTTAAGCGAGCGATCTCGCCATTTGAGAAGGTCAAAGCCGGCACTGTCGAGCGCGAGAGGGTCGATGCCGGCCAGCATGTATCCGAGAAGCGCCTGTTTGCCCCCGTGCCGCACTTCCTCGGCCTGGAGAAGCGTCTCAACGGCATCGAGAATGAAGAGGTTACACGGTTCGATCGAAGCGATCGCGGCAATCGCTTTGTGAATGTCAGGCGTGCCGCGATGCATTGCGCTGCGCTGACCGAGGTCGAGCAGACCGAACTGATTCTTTATGGCGCCAGTCATGGTGCAAGTTACGTGGCGCTTAAGAACCGGAAGAGAGATCTTCAGGTCAAAGGAGCGGGGGACGACGGACAGGGAAAGGTCAAATCCGTACGGTGTCTGGCGCTTCACGTGCTTCCGCAGGTTGAGGTTAACCAATTTGACTCCGTGGGCATCGCATACATGGCGTAGAGGGTGCCCTTGAGGCACAGCTCCCGCTTTGCCACGCCAACTATAATCGTAAGCAGGCCCGTCACCTACCACCACGCGATGACCAGACAGGAACGTAAGGACAGCGTCGAGCACAAATGGATCGGTCGTAGTCGGATATGTCTCGTCTGAGACGACATTAGGCTTTACGAAAACTGTCTCAGCCTCCTCGAACATATCAGCATACTGCGCGAGCACACGGTCGACAAAACCCCTCTTTGTCGCAGCGCTTTCCAAGGCGACTAAGACATTCGACATAATGTACAACCTATTAAGAGATGCGTCCTAAATACTTTGAGGCCCTACTCATCGAACACAGTCCATTACGCTGCGTTTTGGCGGCTACCCGCACAGCGTGCCATATGATCGATTCAATCTTAAATCTGATGTGCGGTGCGACGCTAGGCTCACCGATTAAGACAAAAATGCAAGCCAAGCCGCTGTCGTTTTGCTTAGAGAACAAAGCGTTTACCTGAAAGGATGCTGTCAATACGCCTCTCGCTGAAATCCAATTCTGAAAGATACATTGATGCTATTCTAGTGACGGTTATTTCGCGAGAAGACGAGAACGAAAATTGCCAGCGGCTCGGGGTTCGCTTATCAAAAAGAGATCTAGTCACGTATCAAGGTAGCGCAAATATTCTCCATATTTCCTTTGATGCTGTTTGAGTTTTATCGTGTTTATTATGTTAAGTGAAAAAATG
>JACTTZ010000025.1 GCA_015660915.1 Methanomicrobia archaeon
TCCTCATATTCGTCTTCTGACACCAGTTCTCGATTGATTTCAATCCCGCCGTGCGGGTATGACTTTATCCCGGCGAAGTTCGACAAGAAAGCACGGCTTTTACTCCGATCGATAGACCCGGCCGACGAGTACATTGACTTACCAGCTTTGGTAAGTCGCTCGTTCATTACGACTAGCCGAATCAGGAAGTGTTCGATGCTCAATCTATCCGATACGTCTAAGATGCTTTTTCTCAGCTGGCTGAGCGCCCTCATCCGGTTGCCTTTCGAGGCTATGTAGCCGGCTCTTCTCAGGAACTCGTTGATGTTGGCCGTCTGGGCAGGCCTTGAATGATGGCCATGGTCGCTCATTACCATTAAGCTCACCTCGGGGTGGGTATACATAAATTCCCCGACAAAACTATCAATTAGCTTGTAGTAGTCGAGGATTGTCCCCTTGAAGGGGGTAATACCAGGATATGTGGGGTCGCGTTCGTCGAAGAATCGCCAGAGTCTGTGTTGAATGATGTCTAAAAGGTTGAAGTAGACGAAAAAAAGGTCCCAGCTATCGTTCTGGCTAAGTGACACCGCGATCCTTTTTTCCGTTTCGAGTACTGATTTTCCAAGTGTGATCCACTCTCCCAGATGTTTGATTCCCGGAAATCCACCCCATAGGCTCCGAATCGTGTGGGGAATATCGTGCTTCGCCATAACGTGCTCAGGGTACGCATCAATGGTGATCTCCGTAGATATCCAGTCCAATCTACGTTCTAGCGGTGATATGCCCACCATCGCACCGTTCACGTCCCAGGGAGGGTACATTAGCTGAGGAAAAACGATGACGCATCGATAGCGCTCGCTGCTCAGATAATCCCAGAACGTCCGTCCTTTCACGGAGTCAATGCTGAGCTTTTGCAAGTCACCCATCGTCGGGTCAAAAATGTCGTAGGTGTATCGTAGGTGTAAAGGAGCCCGTGGTGTTCAAGCCACAAAGAGCAAGAAAGCCTTAGCGACTTGGAATCAATATCCCATGACATGCATTCTTTCTAAGGGAAGACCCCAAGGTTTCGCTTTACCTTGTACAAGGCAACAAATATGATCAAATCTTTAGGAGCCTGGTGGCCAGCAACCGCGTGTTTTCATCGTTTTTCTCACCTATTTTTTCTAAAAGCCTTAGATGTTCGCGCGATGCTTTTGCGACACACAGCCATCAGCTCCGAACTTTGGTTCTGTCCTCCGCGCTGCCCGCATTCTTTCTAGCAGCGGGCAAGTGGAGAGCAACAAATCTTAGACATAGCGGTGCACGCGTTCAACAGAGCGGTCGAGCTAGCGATGCGCGGTGGGCGGATGCGCAGTCGGCTTCGCTTTCCCAAACGAAAGGGTGCAGAGTAATCACGTTTTGACACATAAACCGCACCGAAAAACTCGTTGCCTATGGAAACGTGGCTCATTTGCACTGATACACGGTATTGTCCCCTGGATATGCCACTTGCCCGGGAGAACCGCATGTCAGACATTGAAGCCTCGACAATTGACACTCGATCGCTGGTTGTGGGCGCGCTTTTGCTTACTTCTTGTAACAGCTGATTATAATCCCGTTTCCGGCCCCCAGCCTATCCATGATTAGTTCGGTAGCATTAAACGCCAAATAGCGTTTGCCCAGCAAAGGGTATGGATACCCCTGACATTGCAGGATGTGAAAGTCGTACACTTCTAAGATCGATTTCAACGCTCGACGTGTGTACAATTTCTGGTGCCTATTATTTGCTTGTACGATCTTGGTCTCTCTCTTGTACCCTACAGCGACTCTCTTATCGTGAGAGAAATTATACATTACTCCAGCGTTTGCGTGCCTCCAGCTGTTATCTAAGCCGAAGGGTTGAAATCCTAACATTAGTGCTATTCTGTTGTGCCACGCGGCAAGATTTGGTGTCGTAAGAACAAGAGTGCCTCTCCTTCTCAGAATTCGATGAATCTCCTCGAAGAAATGATCAGGATCATTCAAGTGTTCGAGCACTTCCCCGGCAAAAACAGCGTCAAAGTAATCATTTGGGAATGGATACGGATTTTTGTCGACGTCCAACGTGAACGTCTTGATGCCCTTTTGTTTAGCCAAGCTTAAGAGCTCGCCATTTTGATCCAATCCGTAGACCTCGGCCGCATCACACGCGTGTTTTATACGGAGCGCTAAAGATCCGTCATTGCAACCGATGTCTAACAAGCGCTCGATATCTTGCCTGAGACCTGCAAATATCTTAAGTAACCTAGCCGTTCTTGGTTTTTCACTTTTGGCATGGGAGCGAATTACAGCTTCGTCGTTTTCGTCAACTACTTCACTGCATGGAGACATGGTACCTAACTGTTCCAAATATGCCCGGTTGAAATCCTTAACTCGACATCAACGACTGTTACCTACTGTTACCTGAAATATGGGCGCTTAATATTTAAGAACGTTGATGACCGAATGTTCAAGAGCCATAGACAGTGGCTTTCTCTCTTGGCTACCTCTGGTTCCTCGTGTTCCTGCTGATTCTTTTGAGCGGACTTATCATCGTGGATAATCCAGATCAGGCCTACCTAGCAGCCAACAGGGAAATCTTTGACTCTTATTCTAACAGGTACGCCTTCTTACGCTATCTTGCAACTGAAGAGAACGTCGGTTCCGCAGGAGGCTTTCTTCGCGGGATGGAAATTGTTCGCAAGAATGGTTTTGGCGGGGTTTGGTTATTAGGCCAGGATGGGACAGTTTCTCTCGGCTGTCTAGCTGAGTTGTTGGCACGCTCAGAAGAAGGGGGTTTTTTTTGTCCCAATATGGTGGCATCGATCAACCCGCTGCTAGCGTGCCGTGGTGGATACTCAAAACTTTGGGGGCGCTGCTATCCGGCTTTTTGGTGTTCTAAGAGTTATCAGATACACACTTTCGGAGCTCACGCTACCTAGATCTCCAAGAAAGCCCTGGATACGATCGCTATTACGACGATTCTTTTTTTTTGTCGGCTTCGAAGATGGCGATTATGGATACAGGGCTGTACAAGCAGAACCAACTATTCTTCAAGTAATACAAGCTGAGGCTCAACATCCAAACCTAATCCTCAAAAATGCAGAACGGCTGCTGAATAGAGCGCCAAACGTACGTCAACAAGCTAAGTACGAAGAGCAGACACGATGGATTCTAGGTGGGACTGCAGTGCGGAACAGAAAAAAAAGCAGAAACCGGGCCAGAAAGATCCCCCATTAGCTATCAAGATTAGCAAATTGCTTCCTAGTCCCCTTGGTCACGTAAAGGAACCTCACGATCAAGAAACGCCTTGTTCGAGAACTAGGTCTATCGCGGCCTTGTCGCGCCTCTACTTGGAAAGCAAGCGCCTGAAACCGTGGCAATTCGGAGCAGCACTTGCCCAAGCGATGTGTGAGGCATTATGACGCAGAATCGCCGGACAGAGAGAGATCGCTTTGACGTTGACGCTACGCTTGTACTTGACGTGCCTCACTCACCGTCTGAAAGGCGATTGGCCGTGCACCTCCATCGAACAATTATGCCACGAAATAATCCAAGGACGTCAATGAGCGTCAATTCGGCGCAGTAAAACGTCAGCGTGAGATGTTTAGCGGTACCAGCCATCGACGAGAGAGAGCAGACAGGCGATGATCAGCCATTTTTTTTCGTCTGGACCTCTTTGTTATTTCCGTCTAACAGCAGTTTGTAGAACGTTTGAGGGAGAGGATACCGTCAAATCTCTTAACGGCAGCGGCGTAAGAAAATCCCGCATCCACCGTTGCCTTGGCGTTCTCGGCAATTTGTGTGAGCTCCTCCTTCGGAAAGCTGAGGGCTTTCGTTACCATTTCAGCAATGCATTCCGGACTACCGTTGGCCATGAGGAACCCGGTCTCCCCTTCTTTGATGAGGTCTGGAATCGCCCCTACCGGCGTGGCAAGCACGGGAGTGCCGCAAGCCATCGCTTCCAAAAGGATCGTGGGGAAGGCATCGTAGCGCGTGGGGAGGACAAGGAGCTTGAGCTCGTTTAAGCGCTCCGGGAGGTCTTCATCGATCCACCCGACGACCGTCACGTCAATGCCTTGAGTTTTGATCTCTGCACACTCGTTCACTACCCATTCCGAGAGGGCACCTGCTCCACCGATGAGAAACGCGACGTCTGCATTGTCCCGAGCGATCGTGGGGATAGCTCGGACGAAATTAATCGTGCCCTTTTCTTTCGTAAGCCTCCCGATGAAACCAACGAGGTTCCTTCGTTCATTTAGCTGCTTCTTTACGACGTAGCGCGAGGTGTCTATGAATCGGGCGCCTACAGGCAAAATACGAGCCCTATAGCGACTTGCGTTAAGGTCCTTCAGCAGCCCTTGGGACTCCGGCGAGATGCCATCGAGCAGACTGAAAAGCAGAGGGTCCTGCACAGTGAGCAGCTTTTGAGGTAGTGTGGCGGGTTCGCCCCGAGTAATGACGTCGATGGTCTGCTTTCGTAGCATTGTTGCAGTAAGGAGCGGGAGCAGGTAATAGGGATATGCCATATAAAAAAGGACAACTTCAACGTCCTTTCGGGACTTTATCAACGCAATGCTCGCCTTTAGTTGCACGACAATGGATTTGGTGAGCCATAAGAGCGCCGAATAAAATGCGGGTTTGATATCTTCGAGAAAGTGCATGCTGATGCCGATGTCAGCAACCTTAACCCTCGCAGAAGGACGGACGATCCGATCCGTATTCCCCGTTATTATGAGCACGCATGCGCACAGCGGATCAAGAATGAGCGCAAGATCTGAAAGAAGCTTGTAGGGGGCCCTAGACTTCCAGGGATAAAAAATGACAGCGACTCGCTGCCTGCGTTCTACGCGGGCACTTTCACGACTCAAACATACTCTCCCCATCTAGATCTAACGCGTGCCAGTCGATTTCAAACAAATCCAGTATCGAAGGCGCGACGTTTATGATGCTCATCTCCCCATCCCGTATCTCTCTGTCGATGTTCCTGAGCAATAGAACAGCTTCCTTGCTGTGCCCACCAGATGCCACTTTGTGATCATGTGCTTTTCCGTAGAGGCTCGAGTAGAGCTCCCACCCGACGCCGTACCCGTCCGCGAGCCAGAAAAGGATATCGGGGTACATATCTGCGCAGAACCTTCCGAAGTCGACATCCTCTCTCGCCTTTACAAATTCCATAAGCGGTTCCTGATGAGGCGATCTCAGCTCGGAGAGTGAGACAATCAACGTGCTGCGCAACTCCTCATATTCGTCTTCTGACACCAGTTCTCGATTGATTTCAATCCCGCCGTGCGGGTATGACTTTATCCCGGCGAAGTTCGACAAGAAAGCACGGCTTTTACTCCGATCGATAGACCCGGC
>JACTTZ010000026.1 GCA_015660915.1 Methanomicrobia archaeon
CCTTCTGAGGAGACGTACTCCCAGCCGGCGTTTTTGAGTGATTGGAAGTAGGGGCCAAAGGTGGTGATCGGTGTGCTCTGAAGCGCTCCCGCCTGCCAGATGACTTGTTCGACGTCAATAATCGGTGTCATGCCGAGCGATTTAATCTTGTTGAGCTCCGTCTGGTACGTTCCGTTGTCGGGAACGACCAGGTTCACGGCAGTGAATCCGTGTGCTATAAAATAGTCGAGTGAGCCGTCATCGACCATTGAGGGGGGGCAGCCGATCTGATACTCTATGGGATGTGTTGTGGCCCCTACTGATGACTGCGTCGTGCTCTTGATCGCCAGAGAGGGGGTCGGCGTAACTGCTGCACTGGCCGTCACCGCCATGAGAGAGATCAAAGTCACGGCTAGAAGGAAAAGAGTCGCGAGTCTCTTGCCGCGCGCGCTCCAGCGTTGCGTGCGGACGTGCGTTTTGTTAAGAGGCGACACCAGGTTCCCCGGCTGTTCGTTCGAAAAAGCTGCAGCTTGATAACAAAATTGAAATTACAGCTTCTAGGCAGGCTCTTTAGTTTTTTTGCTATGTTACTTAATCTTTGTTATTTGCCTCCGAGCTTGAGAACTCAACGGAGCTAAGAGAGGTCTTAGATTGCATCGATCTCGCTGCACAAGAGGCGAAGTAAGGGGAGCGTTCAACCCTTGGCGCGCTCAGTTTAGATGGTTCGGAGCTTTGGTAAACTCTCTGCTCGTCGTGCGCTCGATTAATGAGCGCTCAGGCTTCCGCTAGCGGCAATCGTGATGTAACCGCTACGTTACGAATGCGCGACACGCGCGGGCAATGTCTGGCCACAAAAAGCCTGTAATGTCGTACCATGATAACCCTCCGGCTATTTTTTGCTTCTTTCTAAAAAAGGACATAATAGGTATTGCCGCTTATCTAGCATATGTAGCCGCAACCCGTCGTTCCAATTTTTCCACTCGAACCTTACATGCGCGGTCATTAGACACTACTGTGTCGGGTGTTTTGTCGATGGGATACTCGCTATGCTTCTTACCGCTTATATCTCGCACACATTTTCAACACTGCGGCTTCATCATTACATTTTACCGTACCACGTCGCCGAACAATTGGATTTGAGCACGCTTAGAATAGCAAGCGCTATCAAAACACCAACGATAACATAGATGGATTTTTCGTTAATATCATCATCACTCTCGTTAAATCCATATCAAAATTCTTAATGCGCTTACTTTGTTAATTCGTCTGATTCGCAGCCAGCTGCGCCGTTTGTCAGCCTATAAAAGCGCCGTTTTATAACGGCCCTACAAGCGCTTAAACGCTAAAATAAGTTGACTTCTAGGAGTTATTATCAGCAACGCGCTGACACGTGGTAGCAGTGAAAAATATGGCCTTATTCGCTCCGATTGCTACTTATTCCATTTCCAAGTGGGTGGGATGGTTCTTTGCGAACACGAATCAGAATACCCATCACACTAGATAAACCCTACTTCTTGAGGCATAAATAAGGATCCCGGCTATCCTAGCGACAACAGTTTTTCAATTTTTCAAGCCGACTCGGATTGAGAAAACGCGCTTCTTCATGCCCAATATTCATCACGGCTTGTTTGAATGCCGGCGCACACGTGTCATCCCCTTGATATATGTAGGTACCGAGTGCGTTATGATGCGCGTTAAACGCGAGTTCCGCTGTACTTCTCGCGTAAGGTAACGGACAGCTCAATACGTTGACGCTAACTGAGGGGGGGCAACCACCAGTCCAGTTGCTGTTCGCACTACTGGCGGCGCGTCGTTCTCGGTGCCGGGCGGCTCACACGCAGCAGGGGTGGAACGTACTAGTGTGGGCACGTGGCCGCGGCGTTACATTCCGCCGACGGACGTCCACCCTTGCCATTCACCGTTATAGTTTTTCCACCAGAGGGCGCCATCGGTGCCGCGCACAAAGACATCGATCATACTACTACCTGGTGACGTTGCACTAGGTGACGACGTCAAGCGCCCGCCGAGGGATTGCCAGTCGGACCACGTGCCGCTATATAATCGATGCCACAGGGCGCTGTCTGTACCCTCTACAAAGACGTCCAGACGACCCGAGCCCCACGAGCTGGCCGCTGGTCCCGTACCAGAGGCAATCCGCCCGCCCAGAGAGCTCCAGGAGCCCCATGCCCCGTTGCCATACTCCCTCTGCCACAGGGCGCCATCGGTGCCGCGCACAAAGACGTCGATCATACTACTACCTGATGACGCAGCAGCGGGTGACGACGTCAAGCGCCCGCCGAGGGATTGCCAGTCGGACCACGTGCCGGTACCCCCTTTATGCCACAGAGCGCCATCCGTGCCTTGTACAAAGACATCGAGACGGCCTGATCCCCAGGAGCAGGCTGCTGGTCCTGTGCCAGCAGCAAGCCGCCCGCCGAGAGAGATCCAGTTGGACCAGGTGGCTCCTCCATCCGTGGTATACTTCGACCAGAGGGAGCCGTCTGTTCCGCGGACAAAGACGTCGAGGTGACCAGCGGCGCTTGACGTCGCAGCAGGATCTGCCGTCAGAATCCCGCCGAGGGATTCCCAGGTGCCCCACGACCCTGATTGGTAGTGTTTCCACCAGAGGGCGTTATCTGTGCCTTTTGCAAACAGGTCAAGGCTGTTCGCATTCTGCGCACATACGGCAGGTGCTGAGGCGACGCCGGGCAAGCTCGCGTCGATCGTAGACTTTAGCGTCTGCACATTGGTCGGATATTGCATCACGGCGGCGACCTTCCCTGCCGGGTCAATGACGTAGAGCGTTGGTACGCCTCCAACATCGTACGACGTCGAGACACTCTTTCCGCTAGTCAGGATTGGCCACGGTATCTCTCCTGTCGCCTTGAGATACGTTGCTTGAATTTCAGCAGCGCTGGAGTCGTACACTTCGACGCTCAGGAATTGAACGTTTGCGTTGTTCTTGTAATAGCTGTTGAAGAGTGGGACAAGGCTATTTTTGGCGTCTTGCTGACAGGCTCCACAAGAGTCCCCAAAGAAGTCGATGACGACGACCTTCCCGTGATAGTCGCTTAGCTTATGGACGTTACCGGAAAGGTCATTCAGCTGAAAATCCGGAGCTTGCTGCCCGATCTGTAATGCTAGGGTTGGCACAACGACAAGTCCCATCAACAATAAAGTGACTGCAGTTACCACGATTATTCGCTTGAACATAGTTCGCCTCCCGGCACTAGAGATCGTGCCACACGTCTTAATGGGTACGAAAAGCAAGGATTATAAGCGTTCCGATTGCAGAGTAAGATGTCTAGAATCCAAAGAGCGCAACGTAACGCGTTACATCTATTCGGGGCCACGGCGTCGGCGCGCAAAGCGAAAAGCAGCCGTAGAATCTTACAATTACCTATTGTGCCTCTGAAAAGCTACGGACGCGCCTTCTCGCCTGCGTCTCCTCCCAAGCCAGAGGGTGTCAGCATCTCGTGTACTGGCGAGCCTTTGCAACGCCCCCTCAACCATCTGATGGGGAGTCTTGCCTCTCTCTAGTCAAGGCGAAAACAAGCGGCTGCACGGCCCTCATGTCGCCGATCTGCCCAAGCCAAGCCGCCTTACCGCGAACCGGCCGATCTCACCAAAGAAGCCGCCTCTGTTGACACGTGCGACGAGTCGACATCGCGTTCGCTGAACTGGATGATATCGTGACACGGTGGATTGGGGATGACGTTATCGGTAAAAGCAGTCCCTTATTCGTTAAATCGAGCCTGTATGCGGTTAGCGGCGTGTTGCGTAGTCAGTTACCCACAGTGCCGTGACTCGAACGTCGAACGGATTTTCATGCCGTCGAGCGTGGGCGGCTCATCCACCTTGGCTGCTATGCAGAGCGGGCACGTGGGACAACGTTACGTGCGGTCGACGGACTGCCAGCTATACCACGCACTGTTATAGGTCTTCTGCCAGAGGGCGCTGTCGCCGCCTCGCACAAAGACGTCGATCATACCACTC
>JACTTZ010000001.1 GCA_015660915.1 Methanomicrobia archaeon
TACGCTTGGATTACTGACCACTTTAACAACAGGAACGTCTATCCGATGCTGACGCTCATATCACTGAAGACGTCGACTATACGGCCCGGCACCGGTATCACAAATCCCTTCACGAGAAACCCATTGTTAACGGCTAATGCGATAGCGACGATTGACGAAGTATCAGGCGGGCGCGTTAACTTGGGCATGGGTCCCGGCGACAAAGCGACATTTGACAAAATGGGATTCGGGTTCCCAGCGCCTGCAATCTGGAGTGGCAACTGGGATATCAAGAAGCCCCTGAGTGCAATTAAAGAGGCTAAAGAAGTCGTCTACAAGCTGTTGGCTGGTAACAGCGTTGATTTTGCTGGTGAGACGATAAAAGTGACCGGCGCAAAGCTTGACTTTACCGGACCGCAGAAGGACAAGGTGCCTTTTTACATGGGTGCACAAGGTCCTGGCATGCTTAAAACTGCTGGCGAAGTTGCTGACGGAGTGCTTATCAACGCGTCCAATGAGAGAGACTACGTGGCGGCGATGCCAAACATCGAAGAGGGAGTTGGAAAGAGTGGAAGGTCGATGAGCGACTTCGACGTGGGCGCATACACGGCGTTTTCTGTTGGGCCTGATTTGGCGAAGGCACGCAAATCAGCCAAGATGGTTGCTGCGTTTATTACGATGGGCTCTCCGCCGCCTGTGCTCGAGCGACACGGTATTCCACTCGGTACGGCTAAAGCCATCGGTGAAGCTATCGGCGCAGGTAAATGGGGTGATGTCGGGCCGTTAGTGGATGATAACATGATCGACGCCTTCGTCATAGCAGGCGACGCAGATTCCTGCAACAAGAAGATCGACGGGTTGCTCAACACTGGAGTGACGCAGGTTATAATTGGCAGCCCAACAGGTCCGGACGTTGAAGAAGCCATAAAGATTTGCGGAACGGACATTATCCCATCGTTCGCGGGACGCTGTTAGGAACGAGAACGGTTTATCCGTAGACCAACCCCAACTTGCCTGGTAGGCAACTTGGGGCGTTACCTTTTTTATTTTTGTGTGTAAGACTGCTCCGAGACATCTCTTGCCTTCATGGTCTATCAGTGTAAACTCGTCCAACTACGTCAAGGACGCGACTACAAGCGAGAGATAAGCCAGTGCAAATCGGAGTAGCTTAAGCAAGAATCTTTAAGTCGCGTTAAAACAAGTACTAATCAAGCAGCAAAGCGCGCATCTTCATCATTTGGTTTTTGAAGGTTTGTTTTAAGCGGAACGCTTGCTGTTGAACGTCGTCCCATGGTAGCTAGCAGCAGCCTAGAAGAACCTGTAGTAGCTTCACTGCATCCCAGCGTGAAAGATCTATATATCACCCGATTTGGTCCGCTTACAGAAGCGCAACGCTTGGCAATTCCAAGCGTGCTAGAGGGAAAAAACCTGCTTCTTATAGCTCCTACGGGAACAGGCAAGACAGAAGCTGCGATGCTCCCAGTGTTTAGCAAGCTGCTGGAAATCGAGCAGCGAAACGGGATAAGTGTTCTCTACATAACACCACTTCGAGCGCTGAACCGGGATATGTTGGCGAGGCTTGACTGGTGGAGCAAGAAGCTGGGGCTTTCGATCGGCGTTCGACACGGCGATACGACTAAGTCCGAGAGGCGGCGACAGACTCTTCACCCTCCTGACATGCTCATCACGACGCCTGAAACTCTGCAAGCCATTCTCATGGGACGACGGCTGCGAGAGAATTTACGGTCCGTCAAGTTTGTCATCGTTGATGAGGTCCACGACCTTGCGAGCTCAAAACGCGGGGCGCAGCTGGTAATAGGCCTCGAGCGCTTGGCAGACTTAGTCGGTGATTTTCAAAGGATAGGCTTGTCTGCTACCATTGGCAGCCCGCAGGAGATGGGACACTTCCTTGTTGGGACCGAGAGAGCGGTCTCTGTTCTCGAGGTTTCTGCTCCGAGAATGTCAAATTTTTCAGTCACTCAGCCGGACATCACCAGCGCGGATGACGCCGCAGCGAGATCAAGAATGATTGCGCCAGAATTGGTAAGCCACGCTCGCGTTGTGCGCGACATCGTGAACGAGCACAAATCCACGCTCATCTTTGTCAACACACGACAAGCAGCTGAAGCGCTAGGGTCTCTTTTTCGCGGCACTGACGTCGGCGTGCATCACGGGTCACTATCGAAGGAGGCACGCATCGAAGCAGAGAACGAGTTTAAAGCCGGTGTCAAACGAGGCTTAATCTGCACCTCTTCCATGGAGCTTGGGATCGACATAGGGGACGTTGAACACGTTGTTCAGTACAATTCGCCACGCGAAGTGACGAGACTGCTACAACGGGTAGGACGCGCGGGACATCGGATCGGAGAAGTATCGGAGGGCACCATTATCGCGACCCACGCTGACGATATCATGGAGTCGTGGGTGATCACGCGTCGAGCGAGAAACACCGCGATCGAACCTCTTTTTGTTGATTACCAAGCATTGGACGTTCTTGCAAATCAGTTGTGTTTCATGACCTTGAACGGGGCGATACCCGCTAGCAGGGCGTTAAGAATTGTAAGAAAGGCTTACCCATATCGAAATTTGGCGCTTGACACGTTTGTTAAGACTGTGAAGCTTCTGCAGCAACAACGGTTGTTGAAAGTTGAACGTGAAGACACAGAGCCGCTCATAAAAAAGATGGGAAAAACGCGCCGGTATTGCTATGAGAACCTATCGATGATTCCCGACGAAAAAACCTATGGTATCTACGATACGATTAATGGGAAATGGATAGGGACTCTTGACGAGACATTTGTGATTGTTTTTGCCGAGCCTGGAGCCGTGTTCGTCACGAAGGGAGAGATGTGGCGGATTCTGGAGATTGACGACGAACGGGTGAAAGTGGAACCAATAGACGTCTCTACAGGTGAAATCCCAAGCTGGGTAGGCGAGCAGATTCCAGTGCCTTACGAGGTCGCTGCTGACGTGGGGAAACTGAGGGAGCAGATAGCTCACGCGTCCGTCGTGACCGCAAGTCATAATCTTCTACAGGATTATCGCACGGATCCGCACACGGTACGACGCGTTGTCGATCTAATCGCTCTACAAAAAGAATTCGCCATTCCAACCGATAAGAGGCTTGTTGTTGAAGTTGACGGGAAAACAGCTCTGATACACGCGTGCTTTGGCCACAAGACTAACGAGACGCTAGGCCGCGTTATCACTTCATTGCTTGCTGCACGTTTAGGGGCTAGCGTCGCTATGGAGGTCAATCCATATTGGATACAACTTGAGCTCCCTAACGTACTAAGTGCGGAGCTAGTTGCTGATCTGCTGCGACAAATGAGGCCGGAATTTGTGCAGCCGTTGATTGAAATTACTTTAAAGAACAGCATGCTGCTGAAATGGAAGCTGGCACAGGTGTCCCGCAAGTTTGGCGTAATCGAGCGGGATGTCGAATTTAAGTATCTAAATATCAATAGGCTCACGGAACTGTTGAAAGACACCCCCGTATACGAGGAAGCGATACGCGACATCGTGAACGACAAGCTCGACCTTGAGCGCACTAGTGAGCTACTCAAGCGAGTACAAGACGGCGATATAACGATCGTCACGTCGAAACTAAGCCCTCTAAGCAGACAACGGCATTATGGCACACGGGAGCTGCTCGTAACTGACAACGCAGATCGAACGATTCTCGCGGCGCTCAAAAACAGAATCATGAATGATCGCGTCATTCTTTTTTGTCTCACGTGCAAGAAATGGAAGTCGAAACGAAACGTGGCAAACGTTCCTGAGCAGCCGCAATGTCCGATCTGCAGCTCAAAACTGATTGCAGCCCTTAAGCCCTGGGAAGACGAAGACATCACCATCGTAACAAAGCCCGAGAATGTAAAGACAGCGGAAGATAAAGCACGGACAAAGCGCGTTTACAGAAATGCCAATCTAGTCCTTTCGCACGGGAAAAAAGGCGTTATAGCTTTAGCTTCGCGCGGGCTTGGTCCTGAAGCTGCTTCAAGAGTCATTAGAAAGGCGCGCCTAGATGAGGAAGGCTTCTACCGCGATATCTTGAGGCACGAGAGACATTACACGTTGACACGCAGGTTCTGGCACAATTGAAGTTACGTGCGGCCCGGGTTCGATCGCGCTTGCTTTGTAGGAACGATCGGGTTAAATTCTGTCTGTCGTGTAACGACGTGGGATCCAGCTTTAAACTGTAAATAGTCAGAGATGCTATGTGACGTTGTTGTCTGATCTCTCTGGCTATGGCCGCCGACGCGCCGTGCTAAGTCACTCGTCTTCGCGGAAATTGCTTTTTTGTGCATATATCGCAGTGCTGTAGCCGCTGAGCATTTCGACTTCGATAATGGCTCAAAACTGCGATGACAGGTTTATATACGACAGTCCCGATAGGGGAAAACATGAGCTATCTTACGGAGTCTTCGGAGCTAACAAAGCAGCGACTCGACATCATTCAGGAACTGCAAGACTTGCGCGGGAGCGAGGTTATTTGCTACGTCACGGGGGATCGCCCAACGAATGCCAACATCCCCGGCATGATCAGCCAAGTCTCACAAGATCACTTGCGTTTCGTTTATGATCATTTAGATCGTTTAGGGGAGATAGATCATTTAGACCTGTTCATTTACACTCGCGGCGGAGACGCTGATGTGCCATGGCCACTTGTCAACTTCATTCGAGAGTTTGCGACCAAGTTCTCGGCGCTCGTGCCCTACCACTGCCACAGCGCGGGGACTCTAATTTGCCTCGGGGCAGACGAAATACTGATGGGGACTGGGGGAACGCTTAGTTCGGTTGACCCAACGACTGCGAATCAATTCAATCCGCGCGATCCGTTGAACCCAGCAATTCCTCTGGGGATTAGCGTCGAAGACGTCACTGCGTATATCACTCTAGCCCGGGAAGCGGCCAAGATCAGCGAGCAAGATCACATAATTGAGGTCTTCAATGAGCTCTCAAAGCAAGTACACCCACTTGCGCTCGGAAATGTGTACCGACAACATACGCGTATCCGAATGTTGGCTACCAATCTGCTTAAGAGCCACATGAGGGGTGAAAAAAACGAGGCGAAGGTCACCCAGATAGTCGAAATAATGACCGAGAAACTGTATACGCACACGCATTTCATTAATAGGCGTGAAGCCCGGAAGGTCATCGGTTTGAACGTGCGCGACCCGGAACGCAAGGTCGAGAAACTAATGTGGGATCTATTCCAAAACTACGCCGCTGACATGCAGTTGTACGAACCGTTTGACTTGAACATGTTCGTCGGCGAAGAAACATACAAAGAAGGAGTTGCCAAAGGAGCGTTCATAGAAAGTTCAGAAATGATGGACGTGTGGGGATCGGTATTTGCCGTATCAAAAATCAAAGCGGTTCCGCCAAATCTGCCCGTGCCTATGTCGCCAGAGCGCATTCAGGCTTTGCAAGGTCTGCCGTTCAAGATTGACGTAAATATATTAAAGATGGGGTGGGAACGCGCATTGCGAGAGAAGCAGCGCTGACTACCCGTCATGTTGCTTCTTCCCACGAACTCTCAAGGCGCTTTTTGCAGCCGAAAACTCAAAATTGAGCTTTGAAACACCGCTTGGGCTATATAAGTTTCAAAGCGATATAGCCAACAATTACGATTACTACCCCAATTATTATCAAGCCGACTACAGTTTTGATGATGATGTCAAAAATGTGGAGCCAGCCGCTAAATACGAGCATGGGGAGTATCAGGCTACCAATCCACCAACCAAGGAGCAAAAAGAGGATCAGTATAATAATAACTGCGACAACTAACAACGCTGATATAAGTGAATCCTTAAATGCCATCGTGCACCTCCCAATTCAGTCGAAAGACCAGTAGACAGTCCACCCCTCCGATTAGACTCTTCTAGTCTAAAAACGTTTCCATATCGTAGCACTCGTTCTTTCATCGATCTGCTCGCCAAACTGGCGTAGTAGCAATAAACTTGCACCATGAAAGCGGATAAATGAGTGACTTTAGCGCAAGCTTTTCCCGTTAAACAAAGTCAAGGACATAGCGCTTTCCTGCACAGCTTCCTATGACTCGAGACTGGGGTTCAAACCAACAGCGTGCGAGAAGCAAACGTGGAGACTACGGTCCCAACTGAGCAGCATTTCAAACGTATTTCGGCGCGGTTGGTTGCGGATCAACGTCAACATCGGCCGTCTCGCAGAAAAAGCTCCCACATATGTATTCACATTGAGCCATTAGAACCATCAGCGACGCCTGGTAATCAGTGATAGCATGAGCTTGGATACGCCAAGCGTTCTTCGCTAGACGAGCTACGCACAGCAGCGTTACGCAACGCACCAGAGGATTTATCTATGAGCATCCATCTATACTCATAAGTAGTTTCTGAGGTGATCTTATGCCAATCTTACAAATTTCCCCCCAATTGCCCAGTAACTTGCAAATCTCTCAGAGTACAGGCGTCTATATAGCAATTGGGTTGGCTGTTTTAATAATCATTATTGCTGTAGCGTTAGTAATAAGAGCCCGCCGCCGGAGTTCGACCGCACAAGAAGCCGGAACGTTCGTCAATCAGGAAGCCTCTGATACAGGAAGTTATGAGGAAATAGCTGCCCCGGAAGCATATCGAGAAACTACGACGATTCCGCTTTCAGAGGACTCGCACCAAGACCTCGCATCTTCGACGACATCTGACCTCGCGCCAGAGGGACCGACGGACGTTGTAGCCCCGCGAATGCCTCAGAAAACCACCACCATACTAAAGGGTAACGTCAACGTAGCAGCAGTTACGGCGAGTTCTAGTCAAGCGGCTGAGATTCACACGGAGCTTACGGCCTTAGGTTACAGTGAAGCGATTACACCAAATGAGTCTGTCATAGATGAACAGAGTCTGGCGACGAAGATTAACGAAGTTAAAGACGATCTCAGTTCTAACGAGACTCTGAGCGTCATACTGCTAAAGTGCATCGACATCGCGAGATCGTTGAATCGAAGAACTGATCTAAAGTGGATACAGCGTGAGCTTTTTGGCTCGGTCGAATGGGATGAAGCGGTTTATCTCGATGTAAGCAGCGAGGATACGTTTCCTGCATATCGGTTAATTAATGCTGCGATGTATGTGAACTACACACGCGGAGGCGACACGTTCCCGACGATTGAAGAATATGCGATCCCTGTATTTGAGAGCCGCTCAGTATATGCGCTTGAGAAGATTTTAGAGGCAGCGAATATTCAAAACGAGGACTACGTCGTGCTAAACACACCTGCACCGGCCCAGTGGCCGAGCACCGTATCCCTTGGGGAACTAATACCCCTTACCGTCTCAATAAGGGATTACTTGGATCTGCTAGCCGAAGTGAGAAAGCAGACTAATGATTTTATAAGCTCACTGTAGAGCGAATTAGCTACGGCGAAATGCTCCTTTTCTCTTCTTTTCGTCAACTTCTGCCAGCAGTTAAGAATAACGTGAGTTAGCGGTGGCTGCAGAGAAAACGAGCACTTAAGCTGTCACGCGCCAACATAAGCCTTCTCAATAGCTAAAACTCCCTCTTTGATCTGCACTTATGTTCGGCTGCCGACACCGTCTGATCATACGGGGTTTGGCATGTAGCATCATCCCATTGAAGGTCAGCAAGTTCAATGACCGTAGCTATATCTAAAAAGAATGAATAGATCTCCAACTGCAACCTACGTGTGCGTTCTATAGGCCTACGTGGTCGCCCTTACCATCCACGCGTTTGAAGGATTTCCTCCTTAGGAATCTGGCCAATGGATAATCCTTTCATTGGTAGTCCAAGACCTTTGGAGATCTCTGCCAGCGCTTTTGGGTCGTCAAAGTTGTTTACGGCTTCAACAATAGCCTTTGCCATCACTTCAGGTTGTTCTGATTTAAAGATTCCTGAGCCTACAAAAACGCCATCAGCGCCCATTCGCATCATAAGAGCTGCATCGGCTGGTGTAGCGATCCCACCGGCAGCGAAGTTCACTACGGGTAGTCTCTGCATTTCAGCTGTTTCGGCTGTTAGGTCAGCGGGCGCGTCGATTTCGCGAGCAACGCGATTAATCTCTTGCTCGGATTTGCCTTTGAGTTCTCTGATCTTACCCATAATAGCGTGCATGTGCCGGACTGCTTCTGACACGTCGCCAGTTCCTGCTTCGCCTTTGGTACGGATCATCGCTGCGCCTTCGTTGATTCGCCTTAGTGCCTCCCCAAGGTCTCGTGCTCCACAGACAAAAGGAGTAGTGAAATGCAACTTTTCAATGTGAAATTGGTCATCGGCAGGAGTCAAGACCTCGGACTCATCAATCATGTCGACGCCCAGCGCTTCCAAGATGTCAGCTTCGACGAAATGTCCGATCCTTGTCTTAGCCATAACTGGTATCGAAACTGCGTCGATAATCTGGGAGACTATTAGCGGATCTGCCATACGCGCTACACCGCCAGCCTTGCGAATATCTGCGGGAACAGCGTGGAGGGCCATGACAGCAACAGCTCCGGCCTTCTCAGCGATGATTGCCTGTTCTGCAGTGGTCACATCCATTATGACCCCGCCTTTCTGCATTTTGGCGAAACCTCTTTTCAGCAACTCGGTTCCGCGATGCAGCTTTTCAATGTCCACTCAAATCAACTCTCTTGGTCGAGGATATACGCACCTCATCAGATATAACTTATGTCGCAGCCTACCGCAACTGTGATTTAATCCTGTTTTGTATCTCTTCAGATGCAAAACCTTGGCCGTAATCCTTTTTGTACGTCTTGTATAAATCTGCAAGCTCCCTGAGCTGCATCTTAGAAATGAAGATGGGGCCACATTGCGCCTCGACTAGCTTCTTTAACCTCTTAATGACGTCTTGAACGTCTTCGGTAGCTAGCTCTTCACTCATACGGTCTTAATAAGCTGCGCAACTTTTTAATACTTTCTACCCAGTTATTTAGAAAAGGTCAATCCAGCTTTTTTGAGCGGATATTGTCGCGTGACGTGTGTTAAATGTCAAATGAGCAGTTAAGCCTTGGTGCTCTTGAGTATCTGAGCAGCAACTTCCAATTGAGAACATGTAGCAGCTGCGGCAGTCGATTTTGGGCCCGAGACGAGCAAAATACGTGTGGTGACGCACCGTGTGCGCCTTATACCTTTATCGGTGCTCCCGTTTTGAAAAAGCGCGAGCTCAATGACTTGCGGGAATTCTATCTGTCCTTCTTTGAGCGTCGGGGGCATGTGCGCGTCTCTCCATACCCAGTAATCGCGCGATGGAGGGAAGATGTGCTGTTGGTGAATGCTTCGATATACGATTTTCAGCCGCTCGTAACGTCCGGAAAGGTGCCTCCGCCGGCTAATCCGCTCACTATATCACAACCCTGCGTTCGATTGAAAGACATTGATGTGGTCGGGAAAAGTGGCAGGCACTTAACGAACTTTGAAATGATGGCCCATCACGCTTTCAATTATCCCGATTGTCACATCTATTGGAGCAATGAAACTGTGCAGTATTGCGACTGTTTGCTGCACGAGCTTGGGGCCGACCCCGCGGCTATTACCTACAAGGAGACTCCCTGGGCTGGCGGTGGTAATGCCGGGCTCTCTTTGGAGGTGCTTGTTGGCGGTTTAGAGCTCGCGACACTTGTTTTCATGGATATGGAACGATCAAAAACGGGGATAACGATCAAAGGCGAGCGCTATGAGCAAATGAACAACTCGATCGTTGACACTGGATATGGCCTGGAGCGCATGGTGTGGGCTGCTAATGGCATGCCAACGATATACGACGCTGTTATGCCAAACATCGTAAACTATCTGATCGAATGTACTGGCCTTGAGCACTCGCTTGAAGACCCCCATTATTCACATATTTTAGCCCAAAACGCGCGATTTGCCGGCATGGTTGACTTGAACGCTTCTAACTTGCTCGATCTTCGGAAACGAGTTGCGAGGAGTATAGGCATCGATGTTGACGAGCTGGTAAGAATTGTGGAGCCTATTGAGACTTTATACACAATTGCCGATCACTCGAGGTGTCTTGTTTTCATGTTAGGTGATGGGATAGTCCCTTCTAACGTGAAAGCTGGGTATCTCGCTCGTCTAGTCATAAGAAAGGTACTCCGTTCGTTGCAGAGTTTGAGCTCTGCTATTCCGTTGGAAAAGATCATCGTGAAACAGATAGAGGGCCTTAACGCTTTCCCCAAATATACAGAGCGGGCGGACACCGTAATTGACATAATACGAAATGAAACTGAGAAGTATAGCAGCACCATAGATAAAGGTAGGAGACGTGTGTCAAGCTTAGCGCAGCGTTATCGAGGGCAGAGTTTTCCAACTGCTGAGGTCATTAAGATGTACGACTCTTATGGTGTGCCTCCAGAGCTTGTTAAAGATGTCGCTACGGAAATAGGTGCTCGCGTTGAACTGCCGGACGATTTTTATTCGCTAGTCGCAGCGACGCATGAAAGGGTTCAAGAAGCCGAAGAAGTAATCCCCGAAGCTGTTCAAAGCTTGCCTGTGACCCGTCGATTGTTCTACGACGAACCTGAACAGGTGACCTTCGAAGCTCATATAGTTGGGTTACTGGAAGACGGCATAATTCTGGATAAAACGTTGTTCTACCCCGGTGGCGGCGGACAGCCAGAAGACACCGGTTATGTTACGGCACAATCAGGAGAGAAAGTCCGAGTGCGTCTAGCGCGACTTCAGGGACATGCGATCATACACGAAGTTGAGGATGTCGCGCCTTTTTCGGTTGGCGATCAAGTAACAGGTAATATAGACGTAAAAAGGAGACAGTCTCTAGCCCGACATCATACTGCAACACACGTTCTGCTAGCGTCTATTAGAGACGAACTAGGGGGCCACATCTGGCAGGAAGGGGCACAGAAGGGTGTCAAAAGCTCGCGTCTTGACGTTTCGCACTACAAGAAAGTGACTGATGAAGAAAGGAAAATAATTGAGCTCAGAGCCAATGAATTGATTATGGACGACATTGCGGTAGAGCAGAAGTGGATGGACCGAAATGAAGCAGAGCAGACATACGGATTTTCTCTTTACCAGGGCGGCGTACCGCCGGGAGAGATTATTCGAATCGTCAAAGTCGGCAGCGACGTCCAGGCATGCGCTGGAACCCATATGACCAGCACTGGAAAAGTCGGCCCCTTGCGAATCATCAAGACGGAGCGAATACAAGATGGAGTTGAACGCTTTGAATTTGCTGCTGGTGTAGCCGCCGTTCTGTACGATCAGCAGCGCGATGCGATCCTTAGCGAATCCTCTCATGTGCTGCGAGTCCCCGCAGAACAACTCCCGTTTACAGCAGATCGCTTTTTTCAGGAGTGGAAACAAAGAGGCAAGGAAAATGAAGAATTAAAAAAGAAACTGACTGAGGCTAGACTTCAGGCAACAAAAAAATCCTCTGCGGAAGCTAAGGATGATGAGGTTAAATCATCAAAGCCGTTAGTAAAAGAAATAAAGCTAGGGAGCGAACACATTAAGATCTTAAGCTGGATAATTGACGCGGATATAAAAGAGCTGCTGCACACCTCGCAGGGGCTGCTAAAGGAAAATGCGGTGGCCATCCTTGGAGGTGTAAGCTCAGGCCAAGCACATATCGTTATTACAGTTCGCTCTGATATAGCGAAAGAAGGTGTGGACGCGGCTTTAATAGTAAAAGAGGCGAGTAAAATACTCGGCGGTAGTGGGGGTGGACGGCTTGAGCGGGCGCAGGGGGGCGGCCCCTTTGCTGACAAGATCTCTGAAGCTGTACATAAGGCGTTGAGACTAGTAAGTGACAGGCTCGAGGAAATCGAGCAAAGAGGTTGATGAATGAATCTAGAATGTATCGAGTGCGGCAAGAAACACGACCTCTCGACCGTCGCGAATACGTGTAGTTGCGATGGCCTGCTTGAAATTAGCTATGACCTGTCGGAAGTTAACTTCAGCTTGAAAGACCGCACAGCTATTCCGCCTCACGTATGGAAATATCGCGAACTCCTTCCGATTTCAGGAGTTCCCGTCTCGCTAATGGAAGGGGGTACGCCGCTCTACAGGTGCAAACGGCTGGAAGCAGAATGCGGTGTCAAGGAGCTGTACGTTAAACACGAAGGGATGAATCCAACGGGCTCATTTAAAGACAGGGGCATGACAGTGGGCGTCTCTAGGGCCGCGGAACTCGGGATTAAGACAGTAGCGTGTGCTTCTACCGGGAACACGTCAGCCTCTATGGCGATTTACGCTGCAAAAGCCGGTATGAAGGCACTCGTCCTCTTGCCCAGTGGCTATGTAGCGTTAGGAAAGGTCGCCCAAGCGCTCATGCACGGTGCCACAGTGC
The DNA here is from genome assembly GCA_015660915.1 of Methanomicrobia archaeon. GTDB lineage: Archaea > Halobacteriota > Bog-38 > Methanoflorentales > Methanoflorentaceae > Methanoflorens. The sequence continues at coordinate 12,284 of JACTTZ010000001.1, forward strand.
TGGCTGTTAAAGGCAACTTCGATGACGCTCTCCTGCTCATTCAAAGAGTCTGCTCAGAAAAAGGGTTCTACTTGTTAAACTCAGTAAATCCTTACAGGCTCGAGGGACAAAAGACGATTGCGTTTGAAACGATTGATCAGCTTGCCACACACAAGAACGCGAACGTCCCGGACAGGGTAATCGTGCCCGTTGGCAACGCAGGAAATATCAGCGCGATTTATAAAGGGTTTAAAGAATTCCACGAACTAGATATCATTAACAAGGTGCCGATGATGACAGGGATACAGGCAAGCCGTTCTGCCCCGATTGTCGACGCTTTTCGCCGTGGGTTAGCTCAGATTGAACCAGTGGCTGAACCTCAAACCGTTGCGACAGCAATCAGAATTGGCAACCCTATCAACGCTCCAAAAGCCTTAAGAGCGATCAGACAATCTAACGGCGCCGCAGAATCTGTAACTGACCAGGAAATACTGAAAGCTCAAAAAGACTTGGCACGGCTCGAAGGCATCGGCGTTGAACCGGCAAGCGCAACTTCTCTCGCAGGACTAAGGAAGCTCATTGCGCAAGGTACTATAGATCGCGATGAGACTGTTGTTTGCGTTACAACAGGCCATCTTCTGAAAGACCCAGAAGCCATCATGAAAGCCTGTCGCCCACCGATTGAAGTAGATGCGAATTTTGATGCGCTTTATTCCACCCTCTCTGAGCTTGAACGATCTTGAATGAGAGCGGCCACTCTTAATCGGAGCTTCAACGTCAAATCGCTAGTTAGCAGTTTGAGAACAGGTAAAACGTTATTTTGTGAAGTGTCTTGCTATGTCTGAATCTCACCGGCTTCTTTCTGCGTCTCTACTGTGTACTTTTTCAGGTTGTTATTTGCAAGCTCTTGTATGAGTTTGATCTGGGCATCGCCTCCAGGCATCTTGAAAAGGTGAGCAAATCGTTTCTGCAGCTTGAGATATTCTTCAACGGGTTGTTGGTTGCGCACCTTCATTACGTTGACGAGCTCTCCATTGACGATTTCGTACATCATCCAAAGCCCGGTTTCTACTGCGAGTCGTGCGATTTCTATCGTCTTCGCGCTGTCGAAGCCCCATCCAATGTTACATGGAGCGTGAATCTGCAGATACGCTGGGCTACTGACAGAGATACCCTTTTGCACTTTCTTTGTCAAGTCTCTCGGATAGCCGACAGAACTCGTCGCTACATAGGAAATCCCGTGAGCTGCTGCTATAGCCGGCATATTTTTTTTCGGACGATCATTTCCGAACGATCTCTTGCCGAACGGACTCGTTGTGGTGGACGCATCTAACGGCGTAGAGCCACTTCGTTGGTTTCCCGTATTCATATAGGCTTCATTGTCGTAGCAAATATAGCAGACGTTGTGACCTCTTTCGAGCATCCCAGAAATAGCCTGCATGCCAATATCGACGGTTCCCCCGTCACCAGCAATGACGACCACCTTACCTTCTTCGCTCCTGCCGAGTGCTTTGAGCGCTACTTCAATTCCAGAGGCGACTGCTGCTGTGTTTTCAAAGAGAGAGTGGATCCATGGTACTTTCCAAGCGGATTGCGGATATTGCGACGAAATGATTTCCATACAGCCGGTTGCGTTTGCGACAAACACATTTGCACCCGTTGCTCTAAGAATCGCCTGTATTGTGAGTGCAGGGCCACATCCGGCGCACGCTTTGTGACCGGACGCTAAAAGGTCTATTGATTGCTCGTCGTATTTTGCTTGCATACTTAAACCTCTTGGAACTCCAGAATCTCTGTTCGTAAGTCGATAAACTCACTTGTTGATATCTTCTTGTCCTCGCGCATCCAGTCAAACATCTTAACGAACGTTCCTTTCGGTATGTCCCTCCCTCCAAGACCCGCAACGAAGCTGAACACCTCGGGAGTATTATTGGTGCGATAGAGGGTAGATTTCACGTCGGCAGAAAGTGCCCCTTCATAACCGAGAGAGATATTTTTGTCCAAAATGCCGACGGCTTGTACGTCAGCCAATGCGCTTCGAATATCCTCGACCGGGAAAGGACGGTATGAACGTAGCTTAATAGCACCTGCTCGAATACCGGCTTCTCGCAGATCGTCAACGGTGTCTTTCAAAGTGCCGACTACAGATCCCATCGCAATCAACACGTATTCGGCTCCATCACAGCGGTACTCTTCTATAAGTCCACCGTGATCTCTCCCAAAAACTTCACCGAATTCTCTCGACACTTCTGCTATGACCGTTTTGGCTGCCTCTAGCGCTCGGTGATTCTGGTAGCGGAACTCGGTGTAATAATTCGGATCAGCGAACATGCCGAAGGTCTTAGGATCGTCAACACTTAGGTAGTCTGTTGGTGCATAAGGTGGCAAAAAATCATCGACTAGATCTTGGTCCAGGAGTTCTACTGGCTCGTATGTATGTGTGAGCGTGTAGCCGTCCATACACACCATGATAGGGACTTGAATTCTCCTATCTTCTGCGATTTTGTATGCTTGTATCGTGAGATCGCTTGCTTCAGTGTTATCTTCTACGTAGATTTGAATCCAGCCCGAATCGCGCTCAGAAATAGAATCTTGATGGTCATTCCATATGTTAAGAGGTGCGGAGAGCGCTCTGTTAGCGACTGTCATAACGATTGGCAATCGCATCCCTGCTGCGTTGAACAGTACCTCGTGCATCAGTGCTAGACCTTGTGAAGTTGTTGCAGTATACGTTCGAGCCCCTGTAGCGCTTGCTCCAATACATACTGACATCGCAGAATGCTCGGATTCAACTTTTACATATTCCGCCTCGAGATCTCCATCGGCTATTAGTTGGGAGATATCTTCAACGATGTGTGTCTGAGGGGTTATGGGATAAGCTGCCACGACATTTGGCCTCGCTGCTTTGACTGCGAGTGCAATCGCGTGAGACCCTTCCATTATGTCTATCATGCTACTTTTCCTCCAGCTTCATCTTGATACCTTGAATCGGGCACTCGTTAGCGCATATCCCACACCCTTTGCAGTACATCGGGTCTAGTTCATACAGAATATGCGCCTTCTTAGCAGCAGCCTTCTTGATTTTGCCCGCTTTTTCAAGTTCTTCTGCCCTCTTTAGAGCCTCTGTGGCCTCGCGACCGGTTAACTCACGCTTGTGGATGGCAGCGTCGGGGCAACTCTCCAAACATTTGCCGCAACGGCTACATTGATCCATGTCAAATTCAGGATAAAAAACTCGCCAATCGCCAGTTCGTGTGACTTCTGAGGTTCCGGGCTTTCCGATTGCCCCTATCGGGATTTTTTCGTGGCTTTCGTAAGCTGTGCCATTCTTTCGAGGTCTTGATTTTTTGGATGGCTTTCTTTTGGCGGAAGTCATAAGCTTGTAGGCCTTTTCGGCAGCTTGCACGTTGACTTCGCCGATTTTTCCAGGAAATCGAGCAAGAATCGATTGCTTAATCGAATCAATACCAATCTCACCGGTGGCGCCTGCAAATGCGCCTAGCAAAGTTGTGTTAACGATAGGCCTGCCGATAATATCCAACGCTATTCCGGTAGCATCGATCGTCCTTACATCAATCCCTGCGTCGAGTCCAACGTCTTCAGCTGATTTTTCGGAGTTTACGATTACTATGCCGTCAGGCTTTAGTCCCGCGGTAACATCAACAGCTGAAATCAGCGTCGCGTCTTGAACGATAACATAGTCAGGTTCATAGATTTGGCTTCTCAGTCGAATTTTCTTATCACTTAAGCGTGCAAATGCTGTGACCGGTGCACCACGTCTTTCAACGCCAAAAAATGGGAATGCTTGACTAAATTTTCCATCCTCGAAAGCTGCAACTGCGAGAAGTTCAGCGGCGGTAACGGAGCCCTGACCGCCTCTGCCGTGTATGCGTACCTCTTTCACTTAGTGGCCCCCATTGCTCATCTTTAGCAGTTCAATCTGCTTTAATCCTCTCTAAAGTAGTAATGTGATATAAACGCTCTTTTTGACGATTTCTATTATTTGAAACAATTGTTTGACAAGTTTCCACCGTTTAACGAGTGCGACTGAATGCTTTATTGTTGAAGCGATGCACGATCAGTTCGGTCAGAGATCGACCGGGATTCCTAAAATATCGGATGCGCCCCCCCATACGTCTTTAGCGACAGTAGCGCAACCCTTTGCAGCGCTCCAAGGTTCAAGAACAATTGAAGGAACGCTAAGGTGCTCTTCCAACAGATCTTTAATGTTTGGCGCTGCGGAACCTGCCAAGAATATCGAGCCATCTGTCGTATAATCGCGTAGGAGAACCTGCAATGCGCTGATCTCCATAGCTACAAACAATGCTAAGGTCTCTATCATATTGCTCTCATCAAGGTGACGTTTCAGAAGACCGCCGTGAGAAAAAGCTTCGTTAGCAGTCATGAACCCGCAGTCAACGTCCCTTATGGCTTGAAGGTCTAATGGCCCTTGCACTATTCCAGGGGCAAATATTGCAGCATCAATTGCCCCGATGATACGCGACTCGGTGACGGCGAGAGACACCGTGTTCGAACTTATATCGCAAAGAATGAAGTCTTGCTCATTATGATGCTTTAAGACATAGTAGGCTACGCCAACTTTTTCCGGTGAAGCACCGTGAGAGAAGAACTTCATTCGAGAGTCTATATTTGACTTATCGTGGACTCCTGGCAATACGATAGCAGGCGCATTTGAATTGTAAATTGCATCATAGACCGCTGTACCTCCCCCGACATAAGGTCCAGCCCCGCCGGAAGCTTTGAGGCCCCTGTTGCTGACCTTTTTGATGTCAGTGATGTTTGTAATACCGTCTCCCATAGAGTATGTGAGACCGATGAGTTTGACGAACTCAAGTTTGAGATTTAATCCCTCTTCGACATCGCTAATGACGGAAGATTCGACTATTTTCTCTCTCGGAAGTTCAAGCTTTCTGTTATCTAGGGTGGCAAAACGAACAGCTTGGGTGCCGTGGTCAACGCCTATGAACATGGTTTTGGCAGATATTCAGGACCAAGAAAGCCTCAGGCGGAATTCGAATCCGCGACCTCGTCCTTTCTGTGTTCGATCGTGCAAACGTACCAAGGACGCGCTATACCAGGCTTAGCCACTGAGGCATCGAAATTCACATTTATATACTAGGCTACTGTATAAATATTTTGAGTCGGAGTATGACGCCGTTAGGCTCAGACAGAGGCGAAAAAACAAGCTTTTGGGCTTATTCGCTATAGGCACCATGTTATGGTCTGAAGTACTGGGTGGCACAAACTAAAGGGGGACTCTCCATTAAAGATGCGGAGTTGTTTGTCAATAAAATAATAGCGGGCAAGTTGAGATTGCATCAGGTTGACCTTCCCGCTTCCGAGGCCGTCGAAATCAGGCGCAAGGCGGTCGAAAAGCTGACTGGCGCTGACTTAGGCGGAATAAGCGCGTACGTTATAGATGCTGAATCGTCTTCAAAACGCAACATAGAAAATATGATCGGGGCTGTGCAAGTGCCCGTTGGCATTGCTGGGCCTTTAGCAGTCTCAGGCCAATATGCTAACGGGGAGTTTTATGTGCCGTTAGCTACGACTGAGGGGGCCCTCGTCGCGTCCGTGAACAGGGGCTGTAAGGCGATTACGGAGGCTGGAGGTGCTTACGTTCGGATTCTCAACGACGAAATGACGCGCGCCCCAGTCTTTGCAGTCAGCAACATAGATGAAGCGCAGCGCGTTGTTGAGTGGGTTAAAAAACCAGCCAACTTTGCTAAGCTTCAAAAAGCAACAGAGGAGACCACTAAGCACGGCAAACTCATTAGGATAGACCCTTACGTTGTAGCTGATAACGTCTTCTTAAGGTGCGCGTTTGACACCAAAGACGCCCTCGGCATGAACATGGTCACGATTGCCACTGACCGACTCTCTGACGTTATCGTGGATGAGCTTAATATTCGGCTCGTCGCGCTTTCGGGCAATATGTGTATAGACAAGAAACCCGCGGCTATAAACTTGATTGAAGGCCGAGGCAAAAACGTGATTGCTGAAACTTCTATGCCTCGCAACGTTGTCAAGCGTGTGCTGAAAACGACGCCTGAAAGCTTGTCGGACGTTCATTATCGAAAAAACGTGCTCGGATCTATTAAAGCCGGATCGCTAGGATTCAACGCCCATGCAGCAAATGTCGTTGCTGCGATCTTTATTGCAACCGGTCAGGATGCTGCCCACGTAGTTGAGGCATCAACGGCAATAACAAGTCTCTCTGTGCGCGGAGACGAACTCTACGCGTCTGTTAGCATTCCTTCATTGCCAGTTGGCACAGTAGGCGGAGGAACGACCGTCAAAACACAGGAAGAGTGTTTATCGATTATGGGCGTAGCAGGAGGGGGGGCGCCACCGGGCGCCCACGCCAGAAAATTCGCTGAGATAGCCTGTTGTGCCGTGCTTGCGGGGGAACTCTCCCTTTTAGCTGCGCTTGCTGCTCATCACCTTGCGAGGGCGCACGAGACGCTTGGTCGGTGAGAAAAAAACACTGCTAAATCAGCACTGCAATTGACTTTGATTCACGTGGTTGTGCAGCATCGGTTTATCACGCTCGCTGCGACTAACGCTATCACTCTTGATGCGATCTACTGTACAACCACAAATATCTTAAAAAAATGGCTTTTCAAGTTAGACATGGTGAAGAACAAATGTTCAGGCAAGCGTGAATTTCGTGCCGTAATAGATCACGCCGTCAGGTCCGTCCTCGCCAAGTTTTCTAAATACTGATCTAACCCGCGCGCCAATCTTGACTTCTGACGGATCGCAAACGATTTGAGCTGTGAGTTTAGGCCCTTCATCGAGTTGGACGATAGCGAGAACGTAAGGGGTTATCTTGGTGAAAGTTTCTGGAGCTGTGTATATTGTAGTATACGTCACAATTTCTCCGCTGCCTTCGAATGCATATTCTCGAATCAGTCCTTTCCGCCTGCACGGAGGGCATATAGTTCGTGGAGGGAAGTAGTAGGTGTTACAATTTTCACATTTTGTGCCGACAAGGTTATACCTATTCGGAATTTCTCTCCAAAAACGTGGGACGGTCATCCAGTCACCTCGCTAGAATATGGACGACTACAGTGCCACCTGTGCCGCCAACGTTGTGGGTTAACCCAACTTCAGCTCCATCAACCTGCCTTTTTCCGGCATCGCCTCTGAGTTGCTCAACGATCTCTACAGCTTGCTTGACCCCTGTAGCACCGACGGGATGCCCACAAGCCTTTAGCCCACCACTCGGATTAATTGGAATCTTACCACCAATAGCCGTCTCGCCTGCAATTGTTGCAGGGCCACCTGCCCCCTTTTCGAAGAATCCTAGATCTTCAATTGCCATTATTTCAGCGATAGTAAAGCAGTCATGTACTTCAGCCACGTCTATTTTTGACCTTTGCAGCTTTGTCATCTTGAAGGCACGATCCGCTGCAACGGTAGTCGCGTCTATGCTTGTCAAGCTCCGTCGGTCGTGCAAAGAGATACTATCGCTTGCTTGAGCGGCTGCTTTGATATAGATAGGCGTGTCTGTGAATTCTTTCGCCCTTGCGGCAGGAACTAATACGACGGCAGCTGCGCCATCCGTTATAGGACTGCAGTCAAAAAGCCTAAGAGGATCAGCGACGAGTGGCGAATTGACTACCGTTTCTATCGTGATTCTGTTTCTGAATTGTGCGCGAGGGTTCATCGAACCGTTGTAATGGTTTTTGACGGCGACTTGGGCGAGCTGCTCTCGCGTGGTCCCAAATTCATGCATATGCGCCCGGGCCATCATGGCATACAGCCCAGGGAAAGTAGCGCCGACTGCAGCCTCCCACTCCCTGTCAGCAGCGGCCGCGAGCGCATCCATTGCTTTTTCCGCGCCAACGTCGGTCATCTTTTCTATACCCGCTGAGATAACGACGTCGTGGTAGCCCGAAGCGACCGCGATTACCCCGCTCCGCAGCGCGAGGCCCCCTGAGGCACACGCCGCTTCCACCCGGGTGCTTGGCACATTATTTGCAGTAAGTCCGGAATAGTCTGCGATAAGCGCCCCGACGTGCTCTTGCTCGAGGAATATTCCTGAGCTCATGTTTCCGCCATACAGTGCTTCGATCTGTGCACCGCTCACTCGGGCATCTGCAAGAGCCATCAAGCCTGCTTCGATAAACAGGTCGCGAAAGCTTTTATCCCACATTTCGCCGAATTTTGTGCATCCTATACCAACGATGGCTACTTCTCTCATCATAACTCGTTTTGTTGTATGGGTTAACCCTTAGAGCACTATCTTATTCTTGTGTTTAGCGTAAAGGGCATAATCTAGATAAATTGGGGCTTCAAGCAGCTCTGCAACAGTTGGAGCAAGACCTTGGATCTTGCTGATCTTCTTTGTCACCTTAATGGTGAACGAATCACTGCCCGCCCCCGATCCAAATGCGGTCATGAAGATGCGACTCCCAGGTTCAGCAACATCTAGCACCGACGCTAATCCAATCAGCGCTGACCCGGAGTATGCATTGCCCAATCGTTCTACCACGAGACCTTGTTTTAGCTGATCTCGTGAAAAACCAAGCGTAGAGGCAACCGAGCGTGGGAACTTGCCGTTTGGTTGATGAAAGACCACATAGTCGAAGTCCTCTGGTGTGCTGTGTGTCTTTTCCAGCAATCCTCGCGCTCCTGCCAAAACGTGCTTGAAATAGCCCGGCTCACCAGTAAACCTTCCCCCGTGCTTTGGATATTGCTGGCCTTCACGCCTCCAAAAGTCAAATGTGTCAGTTGTGAATGAATATGTGTCCTCAATTTCAGCAATGACGTGGTTCTTTCCTATGACGTAAGCTGCACCACCTGCGGCTGCGGTATATTCAAGGGCATCTGCGGGCGCTCCTTGAGAGGTGTCCGCTCCTATCGCCATGCCGTATTTGATGTAATCAGCAGCGACCAGCCCTAAGCACGTCTGTATTGCAGCAGTTCCCGCTTTGCACGCGAATTCAAAGTCAGCAGCCATAAGCTCTGGTGTTGCTCGAACCGCTTCAGCAACGATCGTCGCTGTCGGTTTGACGGCATAAGGGTGAGATTCGCTGCCGACATATATTGCTCCAATGTCAGCACCCGCTAAGCCAGATCGACGAAGGGCTGAGCGAGCAGCTTCGACCGCGATGGTAGCAGTGTCTTCATCTCGGTCTGGGACTGATTTTTCTAATACGCGCAACCCTTTTTTAATGTCGTTGGGGTCATCTCCCCACACTCGTGCAATCTCTTCGACTCTGATCCTGTATCGGGGTATGTACACGCCGTACGTTGTAATCCCAATCGGCACTTTTTTTGCTCCTAAGCAGATCTTCTGTAATTCAATAAATTAGCAAAATATGTTGCGTCTGGAATGCTCAATCTAAATCGGGAGCACCTTTAAATGCACATAAAACGCTGCTGGCATTCTCTAGATTCTATACTCCTATCTGTTGCGCGCTATTTAATAACTTTTGCAGGGGCGACCCCCCCTCAGTTAATGTGAGATTTAAGCAGTGGGGCCACCGAGATTTGAACTCGGGTCTGAGGACCCCCAGTCCCCAAGGATAACCAGGCTACCCTATGGCCCCTTCGTATTGAGTATGCTGTAACCCTATATTACTTCTATTCACTAAGACGTGTTATCGCTCTTTCTGCAACTGCAACGGCTCTGTTTTTTGCTAAGCGCTCTTGGCTTGTCAGGCTCTGTCGATCTTGGGATCGGCGTTAATATGCATTCGAGGTGCAAAAAAGTAAACGCATGAAATATGTGTGTTAGACTATAGCTTGATACTTTGCACTGGCGAACTTAGCAAAAACTCGCCCTGCTCGATCTTCTTTTTGAGCTCTCGCGTCAATTTGTCTGCATTTGATCGATCTGATTGTCTCAGCGTTACTGGAATTTGCTGTCCATTTAGATCGATAGCGCCCAGATCACCTTTGAGAGCGCCATAAGAACAAGAGGACAAGCAAGCGCCGCACCGCACGCATTCTTTACGATCAATTCCTTTATTCGGTTTGAATGCCGCGGTTGGACAATTCTTCGCGACTTGACATTCCTCGCAACTCGCGCATTCCTTCTTTGAGTAACTTATTCGCCCATATTGTTTCTGCCAGACGTCGCTGTATCGTGCATAACCAAGCCTCTTGCGCCCATTCACATCAACAACTGGCAGGGGGATCTGATCATCGGTCCGGCTTGCGTGCTCAAGCACAGATGTATTAAGAATCGGAATGGGGATTGCCCACGAACAGAACACGTCAGGACCAGCGGACGTATTAAAGCCACCGACGTATTTAGGGTTCATACCCTTTAGAGGTGCATATCCTGAAAGGTTAGGCATCTGGGGGGTACTTCGTGTTCCCGTCCCTGTCACGAAGCCTACAGCGCCGTTGAACAGGGCTTTTGTGCCAACTCCGATAGTTTCGAGTTGAGGGTCTTTCTCCAAGGGATTTAGTTCTCCGCATCCCGAGAAGCTTGCTTCTTTGTATGGACCTTCGAGACACGTAACAGAAAAAATGGACTTGATGCAACTGTCGTTTGGATTAACGAATGCATTGTAGTTCTTAAAAACGTTGCGAGTAGCTGAGAGCCTCGCAAATTGCATAGATTCAAGGCTTGTCTGTCCTTCTATGTGGAGCCCTGTAGTTGTTACTACGTCAAAGTCGATATCTTTCCCACTTACAATATCGCGAAAAAGATGGCCCCCCCCATATTTGGCGTCGGTCCGGCTCACCGCAGTCCCGTAAACCATCAAATCAAGCAACCCAAGCCGTTCGTTGGGACACGGACCAACGCTAGCTGGCACATCATTGAGCCACGCCATTTGAGCCGTCTCGAAGACATTTGGGGCCGTGGCGCGAAAAGACAAGGTGGCGTAGGTTCCGCTCATAATGCCCTTCGTGCCACTTGTAACAACGTCTACTTCATTGACGTCTTCGTGAGCCCGTATCATATTGCAAAACTCAGAGGCAGTACAAACGGTGATCTCTCCAGCTATTATCTTGGCGTTAATCTCCTCTATGCTTCTTATGGGTACTTTTGAATGTGGCATAAAATTTTTAGCACGGGCTTAAGGCGTTGTGAGCTCCTCTTCTATCTCTCCAGTTTCTTTAATCTTGTCATCAAACTGCATAAGACGCTTGTGCAAGCCCACAAAGTGCGGGATGTAAACACGGTAAATCTTCAGTCGCGTGGGATCAATCCCACGCTGTACAACTTGCTTGCTCAAATCGTTGAGCCGCGTTTCGACACTTTCGAAGTTTTCGCCGCAACTCTCGGCTTCGAACCCTTGTCCGATAAACACGCCATCAGCGCCCAATTGGAACGCCAGCTCTATGTGTTGAGGCGCGAGTCGCAACACTGATGGCACACTTATGATCCGAATAGAAGGGGGGTAGCGAAGCCGTGCTGCGCCAATATTGTCAGCTGCTGCGTACCCAATTTTTGTGTCCAGGAACGCTATGTTCCTTATTTCTTTTTCGCTCTTACCTGCAAGGACCCCGCGTATGGAAGCTTCAAGTTGGGCTTCCGTACACCCGTGCAAATCAAGGGCGGCAGTAGGGCACACGTGTACACACGCGCCGCCACCGGTGCAGAGCATCGGATCTACCGTCGCTCTGCGATCAACCATCTTTATGGCATTGTTCTTGCACTGGCGTACACACATACCGCAACCATTGCAGCTATCCTTAACGAAGGCCGAAAGCGGTTCTATTAATACATAGTCCTGACCAACAAGCGATAGCGCTTCGAGAGCGGCCGCATCTGCTTGTAAAACGCTATAGGTGATATCTTTTGGACCTTGGGCGGTGCCGCATACATAGATCCCTTTAGTGTTTGTACTAGCGCCTTCAAGTTTTGGATGTTTTTCCTTCACGAACAAGTCATCACTTAGTTCGATACCGAGCGTCTCTCCAACTTGGATCGTTCCGTGAGAGGGCTTAATGCCCGTCGAAAGGACCACCAAGTCCGCATCGAGTTCGAGGCATTGTCCACGCAACGTATCTTCAGCGCTTACGTACAATTTGCCCCCTTTAAGTTTCACGTCACTCGCACGTCCGCGGATAAATTTTACACCTTTCTCTTGCACGTGCCTATAGTAGTTTTCATAGATTCCCGGAGCTCGAATGTCTGTATAAAGCACTGTGATGTCAGTTCCCGGAAAGTAGTCAGTGATGTAGTTAGCGTGCTTAAGGGCGACCATACAACAAACGGACGAGCAATAAGGCAATCCGTGCGGCTTTTCGTCCCTCGACCCGACGCATTGTATCATCACTATTCGCTTTGGCGGTTTGCCGTCTGAGGGTCTTAAGAGTTCACCGTTTGTGGGCCCATTTACGCCAATTATTCGAGCGAGTTCTAACTGAGTAACAACGTCTTTAAAGCGACCATAACCATATTCAGGCCGCAAACTTGGATCGAACTCGTCGTGGCCCGTTGCTACGACGATTGCGCCGACTTCTATTTTTCTAAGAGAAGGTTCGGCTTCGAGCACAATTGCGTCGGACTTGCACACCTTGGTGCATTGACCACATTTGACGCAGTGCTCTACATCTATTGTGTACCTATCAGGGACGGCCTGTGGAAAAGGCTTGTAGATAGCTTTTCTTTTTCGTGTGTTGGCGTTCCACCAATCTGGCACTTCGATTGGACAAACGGCCGCGCACTCCCCGCAGCTTGTGCATCGTTCACTAACGCTTTGTGGTTTGATTTTGACGTCGACATTGAAGTGACCAGCAGTTCCGTTTATATTGGCAATTTCAGCGTCAGTTAGGAGCTCGATTTTGTGATTCTCGTATACATCATTCATTAACGGGCTGAGTGAGCACATGGCGCACTCTTCTACCATCTTGTGTGGTGAAAATACTTTTCCGACTCTTACCGTGTTGCCTCCAATAGAGGGCTCCTTTTCAACCAAATACGTTTTTACGCCATTTTCTGCCAAGGCGAGCGCAGCGGTGATTCCTGCGATGCCGCCGCCTATAACGAGCGTGGCGTTGGTAACGTCAACACGAAAGTCAGAAAGGGATTCCGCGTGCTCGAGCCGTTGTAGAGAAGCATTGACGAGGTCGCGCGCTTTCTTGGTAGCGCTCTTTCTGTCATCGGTGACCCACGAACATTGTTCCCTAATATTTGTGATCTCAAGAAGATACGGATTAAGTCCTGCGTCGCGCATACAGCCCCTAAAGGTCTTACCGTGATTGTTAGGTGAACAAGCACCGATTACAACGCCATCGAGATTGTGTTTGCGAATGGATTTCTTGATCTTCTGCTGCCCTTGTAGCGAACAGAGGTGTTGGTCAGAGTCTACCACGTTGGTGCGCTTGAAATCCTTATCTAACCTATCTATATCGATAGAGTCAGAGATGTTTCCATCGCATCGACACAAGAAGACTCCGAATTTCGACACTTCAAACGGCCTCCATCTTTTCAATAAGTGGAGCTACATCGATCGTCGCAAATTGGAGGCATGCGTCTCTTGATTTATCGGCTCCGAGTAACAATGCTACGAGTTGTGATACGTTTAACACAGGGACGACGCGATTGAGTCGGTCCTCGAACTGGCGCTGAAATCTATCGAGAATTAATTGGCAGCCAGCACACATTGTCACGATAAGGTCGGGCTCTTCAGCGAGTACGCTCTCTAGCTTTCTAAAGCTTGTTGATTCTGTATACTCGTCTACGTCGATAAGGTGTGAAAAACCAAGACCACAGCAAGAAGATCGTTCAGAATAATCGACGAGTGTCGCTGAGAAAGCCGCACATATTTCATCCAGCAAGGTAGGATATTCCCACAACCCGCCAGTTACCTCGTCGTAAAATACTTTTGTATAATGGCACCCGTGATGCGTTGCTATGTTAACCTCAGAAAGAGAGAATTTCGCGCGCTCTGCGAGGATTTCTTTCAGACTATAAAGCACCTCAGCAGCGTGATAGACCGTTACGCCTCCTTTGTACTCGTAGTTCACTGCTTTCAACACGTCGTTTATCGCTGCCCGCGTTCTTACGTCGTTAAGCTCACCAATACACTCCTTTAGATTCGCGTATGAGGTGGGGCACGTGCAAACGACATTGGTGTACCCTGAATTGTATGCAAGCGCAAGATTTCTGGCATTAAGACTGAGATTGGCCTCAGGAGGAACCACCCCGCAGTGCCCTGCAAATCCGGTGCACGACGATTGATTCGGATCATCGAAGTAGTCAACGTTCAAAGAATTCAGTATGAACCTAAACGATCGTTCTATGCCCGGGTAGAAAGTCCCTGCGACACAACTCTTGAACAAGTACAAGCGTTGAGGCAGCTTGGAAGACGTTAAAACGAGCGGATCAGTGGTCGTTGAGAAGCCCCCCTTTGTTACAGGTTAATTTCAAAATGGTTCTAATCTCGTTGAGCGCTTTAGTTGGCACTGGTATGTCTCGAGCGTTTAGAGGAGGCAGTCCCAGCTCAGCTCTCAGCGTTGTGAGCTTATTATGATCGACCAGTTTGCTCAACAAGCCAAGGTCGTGCTCGAACAATTCAGGTGAAACGGTCACGCCGTTACTTTCTAGCGATTGAAACAGCAAAGAAGCGTTTTTGTAGATCTTATCCGGTGCCCATCCCTCTTTGAACGCTTTATTTCTCGCGTCGAGTATTATTGACGCGGGTGTGTTGTTCCGAGGACACCTGGAGTTGCAGGTATAACACTGGCCGCACAGCCAGATGAGGGGGTCTTTCGCAAGCTCCTCTTCCGAGCATTCTTGCGCGCGTCGGACGATTTCGCGAGGGCTGTAGTCTTCAAATACTTTTGCAGCCGGACATCCCGCAGTACATCGCCCACATTGGAGACACTTTATCAGATTTTCCTTTTTGTACAAAAACTCAAAAGTGGGCGATTCAGGATTTAAAGCCTCTATTTCTGATTCTTTTTCTTGATTCACGACAATCAAGTAATTTTTTATGAATAATTCTATTTATAATTATGCAAAAATAGAAAAAGATTTCCTACATATACTAAATAATAGCTTTTTTTGTACAATATTACAACAGCGAGGTAGACTTAAATAAAAATAGAGGTTAAATATGTATTTGTGGACATAAATAGTTCGGCGTCGAACCATTATAAAATTATCTGCTTAGGCTGTCACGCTGACGTTTCTGGCGCGGGTTATGCGTTACGCTGCGGTTGCGATCACGCGCTTTTGCGCACCGTTTACCGGGACTCTCGATTGGCAGTTACTGCGGAAGACAGTATGTGGCGGTTTGCTGCCTGGCTGCCAACGGTAGACAAACTGCCGACTCGCGGCCGTTCTGTCACGTACAAAAGCGAGGCTTTTGCGCGCGAGCTTGGACTGAGCGACCTGTTCATTAGTTTCAACGGATACTGGCCTGAGAGAAACGCGTTCTTGGAGACGTGCAGCTTTAAAGAGCTTGAGTCGCCACCGACCGTACAACGCGCTGTCGAAAGCAAGGTGAAAACGCTGGTCGTCTCTTCAGTTGGCAACACAGCTCGCGCTTTTGCGCATACGGTGTCCACGACTTCTACTGATCTTAAGCTGGTTCTCGTCGGGTTGGAAAGCGCAATAGGAAAATTGTGGCTCCCCGAACCACCTTCCGAGAATATTACTCTCGTGGTGCTACAGCGAGGAAATGATTATTCTGACGCCATTGCCCTTGGTGACAGGCTCGTAGCGTTGCCGGGACTTACGCCAGAAGGCGGAGCTATGAACGTCGCGCGGCGTGACGGCATGGGCACGGTAATGCTTGAGGCTGCCGTTGCCATTGGCAGAGCGCCCGATCATTATTTTCAAGCAGTTGGCAGTGGAACGGGTGGAATTGCGGCCTGGGAGGCCTCTTTGCGTTTAAAACACGACGGCCGGTTTTTGGAGGGTCCGCTTCCGAAATTGCATTTATCCCAGAACTTGCCTTTTGCGCCTATGGTCAGTGCATGGAACGCTTGCAGAAGGACTATTGACCCATCGATCGACATGCCTGACGCCAAAAAATCCATCGCAAAAATTCACGCTGACGTCTTGTCGAATAGAAATCCCGCATATTCAGTCAAAGGAGGGGTGTTTGACGCTCTGAAAAGCACGAACGGTCAGATGTACGCGGTGTCAAATAGTGAAGCGCGGCGCGCTGCACGGTTCTTTGAAGATCTTGAAGGTATAGATATTGTGCCGGCAGCAGCAGTTGCTGCTGCGTCGTTGATCCAAGCGGTCGCTCACGGAGGCATTGATGATTCTGATGTGGTGCTTCTCAATGTGACGGGAGGCGGCGCGCAAAAGTTAAAAGAAGACAAATCGTGCTATCAGATAAAACCCGATATTTGCCTAGCAAGCCCAGAGGCGGACCTTAGCGAACTGCGAGAAGTGCTGATATAAGGGGGTACTGCATTGACTCCGGAAGAAGAAACCGTTGAGCTCTTCGCACAAAACAAGATTGACCTTATCGCCACGTTGCCGTGTGACCGGTTGAAGAACCTGCTGCCCCTCGTAGGCAAGCGCTTTTTCGAGGTGCCGCTTACGAGGGAGGAAGATGGCGTCGGAATCTGCGCCGGCGCGTTCCTAGCTGGAGCTAAACCGCTGATGCTGATTCAAAGCACCGGCATAGGCAACTTGCTGAACGCCCTGTCGTCGCTGAATTTTACGTATGAACTTCCCTTACCGATTGTTGCAAGCTGGCGAGGGGTCTATCAGGAGAGTATACCCGCGCAGGTTTACTGGGGGACGCATATTAAAGCGGTGCTAAACGCTCTAGACGTAACGACCTTTGAGATTCACACCGTACAGGACCTACCGGTTGTGGGTCAGGCCATACAGGAGTCGTTTAGCACAAGTTTGCCGGTAGTTGTGCTTATTTCTCCGGAGTTATGGCAATGCACGCCTCCAGACGCCTTCCAACAACCGGGAGATGAGAGGGCAGACCTCCTGGGAGAATCCGGAAAAGAAAGATCGAAATCTGCTGCGTTGTCCGTGCAAGCCCAAGTTGAATGTCCTGTGATGACTCGCTATGAAGCGATCGAAGCAGCCGTTCCTTACCTTCGAGGGCGGACGGTGGTTTGCAATCTAGGTATACCGTGCAAGGAGCTGTATGCCCTTTGCGATCAACCGAGCAACTTTTACATGCTTGGGAGTATGGGTTTAGCTTCTTCGATCGGACTTGGCATTTCCCTTTATCACAAAAGGGAAGTCGTCGTGCTTGATGGAGATGGAAGCCTCTTGATGAATCCAAATGTTCTGTGTAGCATCGCTCAACAGGCTCGAGACAATCTTACGGTTGTAGCTCTTGATAATGGTACGTACGGCTCTACCGGAGATCAGTGCACGGCGAGTCAACAACTTGACCTTGAGCTTCTGGCGCGGGGTTTTGGAATAGAGCACACAAGTAAGGTAAACACTGCAGAGGAGTTGCTCACAGCATTGCAGCTCCCGATAGGTCCAAAGTTTATTCATGCTGTGATAAAGTCAGGGAACGCTAACGTTCCGGACTTACCCTGTTCGGCAACACAGATCAAAAGACGTTTTTTGGCGCATTTGCGTATTGGTAGCCAAAAAGGCTCTCGTTCTACGCACTCATCTACGCTTTGATTGTTGTGAGTCGCTCTTCGTCAGTGGCTGTGTGCTGAGAGTCCGCAGAATCAGGATAAGCTGGCATATTAGGAATGTGGTGGCAGGCTTTTTGCCAAACTATTACTACGACAGTAAGTATTTCATCCTGCTGCTAAACGCTGCTAAGCAACTAAATTACTTCTCAAACAACTCGACTGCGCCACTGTCTCGTATGGAAAAGCTTTTAACGATTATTTAGTGAATATCTGCTACCTCCGCCATGTCAAGGCGGGGGATTTTGCGCGTATTTTGACTTTGTTCTGATTCCTGTACGCTTTGTTTTGCGGCTTTGCGAGTCGATGAGATAACGACAAGGAAGGCAAGCGTCCCATCATGAACCGTTTGATAGATGCGCGCCGATAGTCCTGCGAGAGATGAGAGATAGTGAGGAAGTCGGACAGTCGGGTAACAGTATCCTGCTCTTGCGTAGTGGAGCGAGATTCTGCTTCGGTGAATCTGCAAGAGTTCAGGTCCTGGCGGGAAAAAATCAGCGCAGAAATTTGAATAAAGTTTAGCAGCTAGCATAGTGCTGAATGAGGCCTGTTCTGCGCACTTAATCGTTGCGATTAGCCTTGAGCGACATTTCGCACTGACAAAAAAGACTATTAGCGCACCGAGCTTGGCATTCGCATCACTTTTTGCTATAACCTGTAAAACGGGATACTTATCACATGCTTAGATAACGTATGGAGAGTGCGCCCAAGTGTGTCAAAATCCGCATTCCTTGAAAAAAGTTGCTTTATTTGGTTTTTATTTAGACCAAGCTCAAAAAGAAGGCAAGTTTGTAACAGTAACTTCATTCTCTCATTCGCGCGCCATAACTCGTCAGACGTAGGAGCTGTGCTGTCCTTCGCTGGTTCCAAGTGGGTAAAGTAGTTCCTCGCGTCTTTCAAAAACTCAGCATATTGTACGTGTTGCCAATATTCAATAATTGGGTGAAGTATGTCCTCATGGATTTTTAAAAGTTCAAGAAGCCTCATAAGCAGCGGCGGGTCAATCCGGTCCTCGAGCTTGCTCGCGTCGTAATTTCTGCTACTTCGGTTAAGAACCTCTTGAACTAGCTGACCTCTCACATCATCTGTCAACTCATATTTGATTGCTAAGCGCCTGTGATATGTCTCAAGCGCTTGAATCAGGCTCAAAAAGGTGTGGATCAAGTAAGTGTCAGGATTATGAATGATGCCAAAGTAGAGATCGTAAACAGGTTTCAATCGGTCGCTGTTAGCCATCCAGTTGGAAAGATAAGTCTCGAAGCGAGCCGAAATATCGGCATATATGAAAAGCATTTGAATAATAGGAAGTCGCTGCTGCTTTTCAGTTAAATGAGGATTTACGACAAAAAACTCAACATCGTTGTGACCCCACTTTCCCGTGAAGCGTGTTTTGATCTCTTGAGGATAGACTGGATGTCCAACACCTAAGCTTAGCAAGTTGCGAAAATGATAATATACCTCTTCAAACGTTTCAAATGATTGCTTTTCCGCAAACTCTATCATTACGTAAACGCGTTGCTTGAAACAGGACTGTTCTTTAGCCCCCCACAGAGGTTCCAACTGCGGTTCTCTTTCAAAGTAAAGTGAGATCGTGTAGTTACTTATTGAAACTTTGATCGGTTCTGGACGTTTGTATATGATTAAGCCATCCACGTCTTCTAACTTGTCTAACGGCACATCGATCCCTGAGGTGATTCCTGAGACATCCACCCACTCAAAGAGATGCGTAAAATCCGCTAGAAACGTGTTAAACTTCAATTCTTGGCTTTTTGTGAAGTGCTTGCCTGCTATTACTGTTTTTACGTAAAAATGGAGTCTCAAAGATCCTTTGTAGAGTGGACGAAACACTGGCCTGTCTGCATAACATTCATAGAGTGTGAAGTGAACTTCATTTGCACTTTCTACAGGAGCAGTTCCTAAAATGATCTCTTGATATCCGGCCGCATTTCGTTTCATTACGGATGCCGAGAGATCGTATATTTCTTTCGCGTGACCGACTAGCTCAAGAGAGGCACCACGCTGCGGGTGATAATGTAGAGTTCCAGGCCATTTTTTGCGTTTACCTGGAAAGCGCCATAAGCCGGCTAAGCTAAATTCTTTCATCATTGGAGATCAAAGTTGAACGTAAAAATTAGCTATTGCTTCAGAGTATTTACTTCATGCGGTGCACTGTTAGTGTCATAGGGCTCCTGGCGGTCGGCATACTTTCGCGCTGTTTTAGCGAATCGTTACAACAGGATAACATCAATTATGCTCTGTGAACAACGATTGCGCAGAGGTCGATGGGCTCCTGCTGGAAATAGAAGACTTTAAGGATGACTTCGCAAACGTGGCTGCCGAAAAACATTTGGGGAAGTGCTCGACCAGTTGGGACGCCAATCATTACCTGCGGGATCGCGTGCACGGAAAAAGGATTCGTCATAGTCTAGCAAATTCAAATCTGTGTTAGAGAGAAACGCATGGCCGGCAACTTGTTTAGTGTCACAGTAGAATAATGCGCTTAGACCGTCATTTTGGGATGAAACCATCTTCTGGACTCCTTTATTTATAATGAAAGAAAAGCTAGGAAACGCAAATAAGGCACCAAATTGTGCAAGGTTTGTTTTACGTGATGCCTGACCAAGCCGGGTTCGAAAGAATATTGCAACAATAGGTGAGAAAATGGAAAAAGAAACACTAACCAAAGCCCAAATCAAGGCCGCTGCTAAAGAAGAACTTAGGAGATGGCAATGCGAGCGCAATGCCGCAAAGTTGCGAGAGATCGAAGACCTTGTCCTAGCGGCTGCTGAGCCCAACTCTATGCGCTGGGGTTTTGAGAAGCCAACGCTTGAAAACACGTTACCCAAGATCTTAGAGATCATTCGAAGGTTCGAAACTTATGAGTAGCGCATGCTAACTTGCAACACAGTGCAAGCCCACGGCAGATCGTGAAACGTCGTGCACTGCTTGATAGATGCGCTTTGACAGTCCAGCAAGCGACGAGAGATAATGAGGCAGCTGAACTGTTGGATAACTGTATCCTGCTTTGGCGTGATGAATTGAGATTCTGCTTCGGTGAATCTGCAATGGCTCACGCTTGGGCAGTGCCACATCGGCAAACTGGCTTGAGTATTGTTCAGCAGCTAGCATAGTGGTGCATGGAATCGATGCTGGACACTTAATCGTTGTGATTGGCCGCAGGCGACTGAGCACTGATCAGCACGTGAAGCACGTTCTCGAGATCATCTCAGTTAGATATACTCGAATTTATCAACGCAAAAGAAGTTTCATAATAGGTATTATGGACGGATCCGCCTCGTCCCTTCCAGTGTTTCTAAGGAGAGAGTCGAGTGGTTGTTATACGAGTCGTAACGCAACATTTTCGCATTTTGAATGCTTAAAAAAAACTGTCAGACGTTGGTACACTGAGCGATATCGATACGAATATCTTTTATGGATGTTGTGCAAAGCAGACAACGTGCCAAAGAAGTAATAAATGGCAATGCAACTGAATTCACGTAAACACAATGTCAAAGAAAAGTAGTCCTAAAAACAAAGCTGATGTCTCCAGCACACAGAAGGGTTTAGACTACGAAGATGATCTACAAAAAGTCTACGAATCGATGCTGAAGCAAAAACTTGTTGATGCCAAAGTCGAGAAGCGCGTTAACCTCATAGACAGCGAAGGAGGGTCTCATGAAATCGACCTATACTGGAAATTCACGCTCGGAAGCGTTCAGCATCAAGTCGCTGTACAAGCTAGAAACTATGCAAGCAAGATCAAGAAGGGCGACCTTATAGAATTTCACAAAATTCTTGAGCTCCTTCCGGGGCAACCTGTTGGCCTATTTATAACTCGCACGGGTTACCAGAGCGGGGCGCTCGAATATGCTGATAAACACGGGATAACATTACTTACATTTCGGAAACCCTCTGATTATGGGCCCGAAAAAAAGCCAGTACCCGACGTAATCGCGACCTTGACGGTGACAGAAACTCAATACAACTGTTCAGTTACATTACATTTGGATCTTGATTCAATAAACAAGGAGAAGCAGAGACCTATTACTGAAGAAGATCTAGAGCTAGCTAAAAGTCTAGTTGAGGGCAATAAAAACAACCTAGACTTCTACGATGAAGAAGGTCGTGTTGTGAACGATTTTCAGAGAGTTAAGCGTATTCTGTATCCTGAACTTGCGCGGAACCCATACGTCGAAGATCTTGTTGGCAGAACTTTTGAATTTGCCACACCTACGTTTGTCCTTACCCGAGAACCCAAAATTCCGCAGCTTAAAATCAACGCAATAACCATTAAGCGAATTGGAAAGAAATCGTCCTATGAGCTTGAAATCACTGCTGATAGCATTATCAAAGGGATACTAGAGGAACTGAAGACTGGCAACAAGACTGGCAACGTATATGTATTTAATAATCAATTCAAGTCAGACGGTTCCTTTACCTTTCGCTTTAAGGTTTCTGATTCGGGTGAGTTCTCTCTCCCATGAACTCTGCAAGCAGAACACCTGTCTTTAACGACAGCCATTCTTTGTCTTCTCTCCTTGATAGCTTACTTCTACTTGACCGTTAACTAGTCTAATAAAAAACGGCTAATTATTCACAGTTTAATAAATTTTTAAATCTCATTCAAATATAGCAGCTGGGCACTTATTCGCTTTGTGACCTTCTTAAAGATGGCAAAGAAAGATCTATTGAATCCATCGGACATCGACAAAGCAATCGCGCGAATTGCAGATGGGTTACCTGAAAATGCAGTCAACGCGTTGGAGAAACTAGCGAAGAGTCCAACCATACAGACACTTATTCAATTCATTCCCGGGGTTTGCCCTGCTTTCGGCGTAGCAGTAGCTACTACATATGACAAAATCCATGAAATACGCTTTCGCACATTTTTCGATGAGCTTGGTAAGGGAAATATCACCTTGACCAAACAGGACGTCTTAAACTACGAATTCCTTCACGCTTTCATAAATACAGTGAAATATGTTCTTGAAACAAGAAGAAGGGACAAGATTAAGCTTTTTGCCAATCTCTTCACCGTTTATTGCCAAAACAACGTTTTGACGAAGATGCAGATGATTATGAAGACTTTTCGAAAATACTTGATGACCTAAGCTACCGTGAATTTCAAGTACTATGCATACTCCACGGCTTTGAAAACGATCCTACATATTATAGACAAGTGGATAAAGATTGGAACAAGCTTCAAATAGCGTCATTATTCTGGGATGACTTTCTTGACGCACTGCAAAATGAATTGAATATAGCTAAAGACCAAGTACCGGGTGTTTTAGAGAGATTGAGCAGAACTGGCCTCTACCAGACTTTTGTAGGTTCATTTATCGATTATGCGGGGGATCGTGGTCATCTGACTCCGCAGTGTTATTCTCTTCTTGATGCAACGAGATTGGGTGAGTTGGAGGGCCGGAACGAACGCCTCCATCTCTTGCTTTAACCACTCCCACACCGCTCTTCGTCAATCCTTATTCAGGCCACGTTTTTACTACACTGTGCTATGCACAATGATTGCGTAGAAGTCGATGAGCTCCTATTAGAATTAGCGGACTACAAGAACGATTACGCAGACGTGGCAGCCGAAAGGCTTTTACGGAAGTGCTCGAACAGCTGGGAGCTTACCAGTACCTACAAGACCGCGTGCACGATGCATGGATCCCAGACCGCGCACGGCTCATTATCGTTTAGATGAGGTAAAAAATGACTGAAGGCATAGATACCAAAAGACAAAATGAATACGAACCGGACGTTACGCCGGGAGAGTTAGCAGCCGACTTTTCGGCAGACCCAGAGATCCACGGACATCATCATCTGGAGTACTTACAGATCGAGAGCGATACGAAGGCGAACGAAAAGAGCTGCGGCGACGAGTTCCTTAACACTTTTGAGAATCTTAAACGTCGATACCTCGTCAGAGGGCACAGAAAGTAATTATGAAGATCAAAACCTGATTCATTTAGCATTTTGCTTGAAAGTTTGAAGACGGCCGTCTCTAATGCACTGGATGGATCATGCATCTGATGCCCATTGCCTCGATTAGAGACGCTGGATGTTTAAAAAGAGGAGAGGTCCGTCAAATTTCAACCGTTCTCCTCATGTCTTTTTTTACGAGTTCGAGCAAGCAATATTGATAAGGCAAACCCTCAGGTTTTTCATAGAATTTGTCCCGCAGACGTCGATAAATGTCTTCTATCAGGTCTTTGTTGTCTGCGTAAAGTCCGATCCGCATCGACGATTCACTCCAGGCCCGGACCACCTGGGCCAGGGTAGCGGCAAGCTTGGACCGTTCCTGTGGGTCGTCCATCTTGTCCTGCGCCTTAGTAAAATAGGCGCACGGGACGGTCAAGGGGTCACAGGCGTTTACGGCAAAACACCTAAGATCGTTTTCATCCAGCAAACGTAACATTTCATGGGGCGAGGCAAAGTAATCCGGTATGAAAATAGCGTTTAACTCAGCTTCGGAAAGCTTTTTCTCCTCACATAACTCTTGGCAAATGTCCCTGAGGTTGTTATATCCAGGCGACGCTGGCCACCGGTCGTCCCCCAGATTGGCAAGGTTGGCAAAAAATAAAGCACCCCCCTTAACCAGCGACTTCGAGCATTCGTGCAGAAACGACCGCCAATCCGCTTTCCATTTTTCCGCAAATTCTCTACGTTCCGAATCTGGCAACTGGTTGGGCTGTATGCAGAGGGGATGCTGAAAATATTCAGGTCCAACCGTTTTGGCATTCAGCCAGTGCAGCGCAGCGGACGAAAAACCGATCCGGAGTTTGCCTGTTATCTCAGGAAATGGTTCATAAAAAGATCGCTGGATGTATTGGGCCTCTACATGCTGTAATTTCGCTAATGCCGAGGTTGCCCAGAACCTCTCGAAATTCGCCGGATCCGCCAGATCTATATAAACTAATTTGATGGTTAGCGTGGGATTCACCTCGTGAAGCTGGCAGATGACTGCTTCAAACAACTCGCTCGAATTCACGCCGTCTGCGGCGCCGTAATCGGCGATCACAAACACCTCGTCGGCGCTCATGGCGGCGATCTGCGGCGATATACGCCGGATGTAAGACGCCATCCTGGGCAGTGCCTCTGCATCCACCGCACGGGCCGTATCTGAAATCTGGCTGTAATCCTTGGTCATTGTCGGCGAATATTGTTGTGATAAAACCATTTTTGCGACCTTCCTGAGCTTTTACCTCAAAACTGTAATCTAACTGGTTTGACGAATTATTAAAAGGATACAGGTGCGAATACACCAGAGTCGCGAATACGGCTGGTTATATGAGTGAGTCTAAGGCACTTTTAATGTCATCACTCTGTAATGTTTTGCGTCAGGTCTGAAACAGAGCTCTTCAAACGCGGTGATCCCGACGGTTCGACAACTTTGTTTGTCGCTGGAGGTAATGAAAAAGTAATGAAGAGGTAATGGAAGTAACGAGCACTCAGCACGCCTTATACGCGTCACAGGTGCTGAGCAACGGGCCACATCTCGCCAGCGTCCTTGTAAACGGGGAGGTGAGGGTGAAGTGAGGTTGTAAGTGATGAGCTCCGATCGTGCCTGCGCTCCACGGTATTGCCTATTACCAAATAACCCTCAAATCCACGCCTTTATCGCCGTGTGCTTGACCTTTCGCTCATCAAGCAGGTGGAGCGCCATCTCCGAGCTTCGCGCGTCAATCATAAACGCCCCGCGGCCCAATCGCCTGCCGTATTGGGTAACCAGCCCCTCTCGCTCAATCGCATATTCCTTCTCCTTGTAGGTCGGTCGGGCGCGGTAGCCGTAGAGCTTGCGCTCCACATAAACCCTGTCCTTGCGAGGAAGGTCGCTGAGATCGTATGAGACGACAAGCATAGGAGTGAAATACTCGTCACTACCTAGAAGGCGCTCGGGCTTGCCATATAAGAGGAGTCCGTCGCGGGCAACCTGCCAGAGGAAGTCCGTATCGAGGTCCTCGCCCCGGTTGGCAAAGACGAACGAGAAAGGGTTTACCAATTCATAAGCACGCTCGACCTCCCCAGCGCGCGTGTGGACCAGCTTCGCTTCATCGCCAAGCTCTGGATTATGATCAGCGTTAAAGAGCAAGAGGAGGTCGATATCGCTTTTCTTGTGCACCTCACCCGTGGCCGCAGAACCAAAGAGAATGACGGCTTCAAGTGTCGGAATCGATCTAATCGCTTGCACGAAGGCAAGCACTCCTGCATATATCGGTCCTGGAACGGACAACGGTCTGGGTTGTCCCCCCTTTCGCTTCTCCGTAGTTAATTCCGGCTCCACCGCATGATCACCTCGAGAAGGTCGAGGACCTCGCCAATTGTCTTCCCGTTTCCTTTTCCCCCATAGAATCGCCCGTGACGAAGCGTATCAAGCTGTCCGAATGCGTTAGCGACATCGTTATCGCCTTCAGCCCTGAGGAGGTGAGGAAGGCCGGCGTGCGTGTCGATGTGCCGCTGATATTTTCGCTCACACCCATACGCAAGATAATGAAAGGCGCAGCCGAACGCTAGTTCGGTGATCGCGACGGCGTGAGCTTCGTCATCAGCGAGAATCAGAATGCTCCTGTAGATCTCTTCCGCCTTTTGAAGGTGCCCCTCTGCCTTCATAGAGGATCGTTGGTGCGCCTCCTACATATTCTTTGTGCAAATTGCACAAAAAGTGGTCAAAGTGTCGGTTTTCGTGTAAAGTACACAAGAAAATGATGGTGATAAGCTGAAAGACCTTGAGGACGTGCGTCGTCGCGCATCACTAAGGTTCGCTGACTAGCACCTTTGTGAATCGTTCTCCCTAATTACAATAACCGGATTGTAGCAACAGAATGCGTGCCGAGACGCCAGATTACATTCGTGACAGCAGTTCCCGTTTTTTCGATTGAAACTCTTCTTCTGTTAAAATCTGCTGTGCTCTCAAGTCTGCCAGTTTCTGTATTTGTCCGGCGTAGTCGATGGACTGCGTTTGTGGCGGAGCTTGCGTGTTCGCCTCACGTGATTGATGCATTCTTTCCTCGATAGCGGCTTTTATGGTTTCAAAGGCGGGTTGCTGTCTTGGAGAGAACATGATTGTGTTCTCGTCGCGAGTTGCATCGCGTATCCCACCTTTTGTCTCTTGGCCGCCGAGGAAACTAAACTGAAGGTATCCATTAAGTCCGTGTCCTGACTTTCGAAATTGAATCGAAGAGATCTGCCTTATGAGAATATCCTTGTCACCTTTGACGCCCTGAGTGAGAAACGCTAGTCCGCCCTTGCGCCTGATTCGTATCTTTGTTGGAAACAACTCAAGTTGTCCGTTGACTCCGTGTGCATCCATCAACAATTGATCCACATTTTGCTCGTGAAACATCGCAGCACGTTGAATAGCGGCATGTTGAAATCTTTGAGTTTGCTGCTGTTGCACTTTTGTGTAGCATTTGTAGCACATTTGTGTGCCGCTTTTCTTCGTTGCTCGTCTCATTTTCTCTCCACACACTTGGCAGGTGCCCGTAGTGCCATCAAAGGAGTCTGGGACTTTCGTTGTAAGGTCTGCTGCGCTTCGCAACGCTGCAGTTCCTGTTTGGAGCAAGCTATCTGGCGTCTCCGCTTTTTTAGGCGTGCCTTCCCCAAATGCAGCACCACATTTGACACAAAACTTCCCGCTGGGCCATACGCTCGCGCCGCAGGATTTACAGAATTTAGGAGACATACGATATCAATCCCAAGGAATTGCTGAATCTGAACATGTAACACTGGAGCGATTGAGTTTAAACATTGCTCTTTATCGCAGACGTTGAAAGAATGAAGAAAGTGCAAAGCACGTAAGTCACGGCTTGCCTGCAGCTTCCGAATTTAATTGGGTCTTTGTGCATCTGGTCCTTAGCGTGTTCTAGCTTGAATGATAAGATACGCTTATAATACAGTGGGCGATAGATACGAAGATAGATGAAACAAGCAATACCCATCATTGCGGTTATCCTGCTTGTGCTGGCGATCGCAGTGGCGGGATGTGTTTCCAATTCGAGCACATCTTCTCAATCAAGCACTTCACCGACTGTAACGGCTACAGCCTCAAAAAAGGCGGCAACTGGTTCAGTTACAGCTTCGGCAACAGCCACAAAGGCAACGGCGACAAAAACACCCACGGCGAGCCCGACTAGCCGACCCAGTCCAACCCCGACTATATTCGCTTCAATTACTCCAACGCCAAAGGTTACCACTCCTACCGCTACGTCAGGGCCATGCAACTGCAACGGCCCAGATCTCGATTGTAAGGACTTTGCGACGCAAGCACAGGCTCAAGCATGTTACAATTACTGCAAGGCGCAAACAGGACGAGACGTATTTCGGCTTGATGCGGACAACGATGGAATCGCCTGCGAGGCGAACGCCTAGGCACTAGAAACTAACAGATCGGTTTTTTTAGATAGCATGTAGCTATCACGCTAAGAGATTGCGCTGGAACCTGCTCCACCGCTTTTAGATTGAGATGCGACCCGTAATCAACTGAGAGGGTGGCATGCAAAAAGTCATTTCTTAAGCAAAAAATCCTCGATTGCACAACAATCGTCACGGGTGTGGCCTTCATCGCGCCGCGATCCGATTATCGGGGATTTTTGCTAAAAAGGCGTCTTGTCATAAAGCTCTTTGATATCCCTGTCGTTAAACTGTAGATACACCGCCGTTACGTTCAAACTTGAATGCCCGAGCACCTGCTGCAGCCGTCGTATGTCCCAGCCGTTGCGCACACAGTGGATCGCATATGA
The DNA here is from genome assembly GCA_015660915.1 of Methanomicrobia archaeon. GTDB lineage: Archaea > Halobacteriota > Bog-38 > Methanoflorentales > Methanoflorentaceae > Methanoflorens. Next base: position 40,576 of record JACTTZ010000001.1, read on the forward strand.
ATGTCTAAAGGTATGAGGATGCACGTCTTTTCCGATGACTTCGCCGTATCTCTTGACGACGTTTCGCACCTGTCGTTGTTTAAGGGCAAAAACAGGTCGATCATCGGGTAGTTGTTGTGCCGAAACGTATTCCGAGAGCATTTTGATCGTATCTGCGTCTAAATGCACCCTTCGCTGCTTCCTCCCTTTCGCCTTCGTGATGTTGATCACGTTGTTCTTGGGTTCGATGTCGCTCGGTTTGATATTGAGTAACTCGTTTACCCTCACGCCTGTCCGCCACAGCACGCGCAATATTAGGTAGTCTCGAGCGCTGCATTCCTGAGCGGCAGTGAGCACCTGGTCGACCTGCTCCTTTTCGAGATAGTCGGTGATATTCTTCATGCGCCGTTGCCGAAAAGGTAAGTTAGCGGCAATAACCGTTGTCATTTTGAGTGCCATCTGCAGTTTTGTACCGAAGCGTGATTGGACTCGCAAATCTTGCCTTTCGAGGCTAATTTTTTCCAAAATGAAACTGCCCGCACACAATTGCTACAAACAGAGTAGATAAACCAACTAACAAATTTTTCCGCTTAATATTTTATAAAATCGGCAGCACGGGCTTTTTGATGAGTTAAATTTAAGCCTCGAATGCAAAAAATTTCTATAAGAGGGGGCGCCTTATGGGACCAAATCTTCTAGGACCCACCGCACTGCGCATACTAAGGGCACAGAAATCAACCAACGCTTAGCGTTACAAAGATTTCTTTCTCTTTTTGCGCTTCCGCGCCCGCCTTTGTTAACCGATAGGAGATGATACGAAGAATGCCATACAAGGATGAAGCTAGGCGTCGTGAGTACGATAAGGGATACAAACGGAAGCGACGCTCTGAAGGTTGGACAAAAAAAGGGTTGGACAATCGTCTAACCGAAGTCGAAATTGCGACAGCAGAGGACCTTCGTGACCTGCTCGACGAGGTCATCACCGAGACGCGCGAAGCCGACTGTGCCTCGCTGGATCTTGAGACGAAGCTGAGGATCAAGCTGCGAGCCGTGGAGATCGGCCTGCGGGTCATCGAGATCACCAACCACGAGCGACGGATTGCTGCGCTCGAGGAGAGGGGAAATGAGCCAGCACCGATCGCGAATTAGCCGACTGGAACGGCGTCGCGCGTATCACGTGAGGGACAAAGCCACAACCCAAACGCAAATCCCCGACGATCCCGTCGCGTTCGCGAGGCTGCTGGGTATCGACCCTGATCCGTGGCAGCGCGACCTTCTGTCGTCACCAGACAAGTACATCATCCTCAACTGCGCGCGGCAGTCCGGGAAGTCGACCATCGTCGCCGTTCTCGCGCTCTTCCACGCCCTCGTGCACGCCGGGTCGCTGATCCTCGTCCTCTCCCCGTCACAGCGGCAGTCTGGAGAGCTTCTCAAGAAGATTATCGACTTCTATCGCAAGCTCGGCAGGCCCGGTGGCAGCCGCGCTGATTCCACAACGGCGCTCCAGTTCAGGAACGGAAGTCGCATCGTCGCGTTGCCGGGCTCAGAGTCGACCACCCGTGGCTTCAGCAGTCCGTCTCTCGTGCTCCTTGACGAGGCCGCACAAGTCTCAGACGAGCTCTATTACTCGGTGCGGCCCATGCTCGCCGTCTCTCAAGGGAGGCTTATCATGTTGAGCACGCCACGCGGCAGGCGCGGCATATTCTGGCATGCGTGGGACGGAGAGCCGAACTGGCTCAGGGTCAAGGTGACGGCCGAGCAGTGCCCGCGCATCTCAAAAGAGTTTCTCGAACAAGAGCGGCGCGCCATCGGCGAGTGGTGGTTCGCCCAGGAGTACTGCTGCGAGTTCATGCAGAATGAGGCGGCCGTGTTTAAAGAGGGGTGGGTGCAGTACTATGACGTGAATCGTCGTCCTGTGATGGACACCATAGTTCAGTCGTGGGACACCGCGCAGACGAAGAGCGCGAGCTCAGATTACGTAGTCGGGCAGGTCTGGGGGCGCAAAGGCGCCGACTTCTATTTGCTCGATCAGGTGCGCGGTAGATTCGATTTTGACGAAACCCTGCAGACAATACGGGACCTTTCAGCGAAATGGCCCGAATCGACGGCGAAGCTCGTGGAAGCGCAGACCCTCGGCGTCGCCCTCTGCTCACACCTCAAACACGAGATCCCGGGCCTTATCCCGCTCACCGTGAAAGACTCAAAAGAGCTTCGGGCGCGTAACTGCGTGCCGCTCTGGCATTCTGGCAACGTGTATCTGCCCCGGCCCGACTACGGCGCCTATGAGTGGGTGCGCGAATACGTGCACGAACTTCTCACCTTCCCCAGCGGCGCACACGATGATCAGGTCGATGCGACGACGTTAGCGCTCAATCAGCTGCGAGGAGCGCTTTTTCCCGAATCAAAAGCGTGCATCGTCGAAAACGGTGATACGCGACGGCGAGACGGACACGACTACGTCATCGGATGGATCCCGGGCCGCTTCGACGAGAACAGCACCCTCGTTTTGTACGATCTTAAAAAGAACGCGGTCGTGATTTTCGAGCGCACCCCTCCCGAGAAAAAGATCGCGAGGGTGTTTGAGCTGTCGTTTCTCTATAGAGCCGAGGTAAGGGCCTTCGATGGTTATGACGAAGCCATATTGAGGGCTGCAGAGCGCAAAGAAGTGTACGCAGAGCGCATCAAGTTTACCTCCAAGGAACTGGCGGCGGCGTATGAGAACCTCGGCATGCTCATACGAGAGCGCGTTATCTCTTACCCTCCTTGCCCCGAGCTCATCGCTGAACTCGACGTTTTCAAATCCGAACTCACCTTCAGTGGCGTTCCTGACTTCAGCCTGCAGGTCGCACAGCAATCGGCGGTCCAAGCCCTGTGCCTTGCAACCTACGACTATGAGCCGGAGGGGCCGTTAAGTGAGCGGGGCAACTACGGTTGGTTCTACGACGAAGAGGGACATTACTGCATCTACCGCCTTGATGACTAATATGACTCCAGGCGATCTCGATTGCTTCTATACTGAAATGGGGTCTCACTATGGTAGCTAATATGTAAAAGCAGGCTCGGTAGACTTGGTGATGCTGATAGCGATTGAGTATTGTCTCAAAACTGGCCTAGCGTCCCCGTCCAATTATTATGTTTGTTATTGAACAAGATGCATGATATAGCAAGCGCTTATAGATGCTCAGAAGTAATCTAAAGGCACTGTCTTACATGTTTTTGAGATAACCACCATGACTAACACGAAGAAAGGAGAGCTCGTCGTACAGCGACTCGAATCGCTATTCGGCAACATTACGTTCGACGACGACTTTTGGCGGGAACGAAACGAGCCGTTTTGGCTAATAGTGGATACGATCCTGTCTCAGAACACCTCTTCAGCAAATTCTAGAGCAGCCTTTCGGAATCTTTTTTCAACATATCAGACCGTTGAGGCCATCTCTTTAGCAGATGTGCAAGACATAGAGCGCGCAATTAAACAAGCGGGGTTGTACGAGACTAAAGCTAGAAGCATAAGCGCGGTGGCCAGCGAAATAATGGGAAAGTACGAAGGCGATACGTGGTCTTTCATCGGTGGCAGCTATCAATCTGCTAAAGAAAGGCTCCAGCAGGTCAAGGGCATTGGGCCAAAAACAGCAGATGTGGTCCTCCTTTTTGCTCGCGACTTTAACATCATCCCTGTCGACACACACGTTTTCAGAGTCTCGCGACGTATCGGACTGGCTCCGCAGAAAGGAGGCTATAATGCCGTCAAGGCGGCTTTAGAAAATGAAATACCGCCCGGGAAGCGAAAGTTCGCCCATATAGCTTTAATTAGACTTGGCAGAGAAGTATGCATCGCGCGGCGCCCGCAGCACTGGAAATGCCCGCTTACAGATTTATGTGACTACTTTCAAGAGACGTCTCGCGACGTCTATCAAACTTATTAAACTTACAGAAATCGAATAGTTTCAAGATTCATTGGGCTTCTGGTTTCGATTTTGAACTTCTTGTATATTGTGCTCGCCAAATCTAGGCACTTATTTTCTTCGCCGTGGCTCGTGATAATCTTTTCCGGCCGGGGGTTTAGTCGCTTCACGTATTCGATCAGTTGTTGTCGGTCCGAGTGTCCAGAGAATCCTTCAACCGTTTCGACATTCATATTTATTTGCATCGTGGCTGTTTTGCCGTTATTTGAAATGGGTATTTCTTTCCACCCTTTTTGTATACGCCGGCCGAGCGTCCCTTCTGCTTGATACCCGACGAATACTAAGGTGTTGTTTTCCTGTGGTCCAAGCGCTTTTAGATATTCCATTACCGGGCCGCCGTTCAGCATACCTGAGGTGGCAAGAATAACGCAGGGCTCCCCCTTCACTATGTCGTCACGCATGTTTTGCTCCACTTGTACGAAGCTATCTGAGAGGAATGGATTCATGCCCTCATGAAATATCATGTTTCGCAAATCATTGTTTAGGTATTCAGGATACGTCGTGTGAATGGCGGTAGCCTCCCAAATCATGCCGTCAAGGTATACCGGGATTTCATCGATTATATGTCTCCGAATTCCTTCCTCGAGACCGATCATAACCTCTTGGCTGCGTCCCACCGCGAATGCCGGTATGAGTACTTTGCCGCCCTTTGACAGAGTGTGCCGTATGGTGGAGTACAGTTTGTTCTCCGCATCGCGTCTAGAGGGGGTTTGGTCGTGCGGTCCTCCATACGTCGCCTCCATTATGAGCGCCTCAAGTCGCGGAAAGCTGTTGACTGCAGGGTCAAATAACCTGCTCTGTTCGTACTTGAAGTCTCCTGTAAAAGCGACGTTGTAGAGCCCTTCTCCTACATGAAAGTGAGCTATCGACGATCCTAGGATGTGTCCTGCGTTGTGAAACGTCAATCGGACATCAGGTGCTATGTCGGTCACTCCGCCGTAGTTCAATGCGACTGAATGTTTAATGACTTCACGTATTTTGGCAGAATCGTAAGGGATTTTACGTCCCTCACGAGCAGCAACGTCAATATAATCGAGCTGCAGAAGCGACATCAAGTCCCGCGTTGGCGGAGTACAATATATTGGACCATCATAGCCGTACTTGAATAAAAGTGGAACGAGCCCTGCGTGATCGAGGTGTGCGTGCGTGACGATAACCGCGTCAATTTGGTCAAGAGGGCTTACTTCTGGAGCGTACAGGTAAGGCGTAGCGCTGTCTTCTGACCCCATGTTCACGCCGCAATCTATGAGAATCCTCGATTCAGGAGTTGACAGCACAAAGGAGGTTCTGCCTACTTCCCGACATCCGCCGAGGGTCGTGGTGCGTATCCATTGGTCTTTCGAAGTAACCTCTCGATGAATCTTTCTCCCCATCGCTTTGAGAAGCTCCTTGCGCTCATCGCTGAAAGACCGCAAGTACTGGCGTATCTCTTTCACGGTAACCGATTCGATCGGAGGTGTTCTCACGACTCGAGGCGTCCACCCTATCTGTTTGGTAATCTCACGAAGAGTGGCACCGTGCCGTCCAATTACGAGTCCTGGCTTCTTGGCTTCTATGACGACCTCGCCGGTGTCCAGGTCAAAATAGTGGTTTGTAAGACCCGCTTCCTCGGGCACGATGTTGCTTATTTCCTGTATTGACGTCTCGGGATCTGCCAAAACGCGCGGATCTGGCCTTACTACTATGCGTTTGCGCAGTTCTCGGGCGAGTTTCTTAACTATCTCGCCGTTGTCTGCGAACGCTCTCGGATCATCAGTGTAGATCACGACTTCGGGCCCTTCAAACTCAAGTTCAGTAATCTTGATGTTGGAGGGCAACCGCTCTTTGACGCGTTGTTTCAAATCAGTAAGTGCTTCTTCAACTGGCATTACGCGACTTCCGCAAAAATAAAAAAAAATACGATAATAAAAGCTAGTGAATAATTAATGCTTAAATTGCAAGGGCGGCTTTTCTTTTGTCTATTTCATCACTACCCACTTCAACATATCCAGTTTCTGTTATCTTTATGATGCGCATATCGTTTCCTGAAGCCGAATCTCTTTTCATTGCAGACGAAAGCGCTCTAATAGCGAGGTCCACGCCCTCTTCAGTAAGAATTTTTTCTGTATATCGATCTTCCATAACGCCAAAAGCCATCGGGGATCCCGAGCCTTGCGCTGCAGCAAGGCGTTCTTCAATTTGACCTCCGACAGCGTCTAAAGAGTAGAGGGAAGAGGCATTCTTGTCGAAGCCGCCTATCATTAGTTGCACAAAATACGGATAGTATCGGTTGCTGTTCAGAATGTTCGATAGCAGAGTGGCTATTGCTGCGACAGTCATCGGTTTGCCGTGCCGCATCTTGTATAGTTTGGCCTCTACGGTTATCGTACGCACGAGGCTCTGTGCATCGCCGACACCGCCAGCGATTGTCATCCCCACAAGATCATCAATTTTGTATATCTTTTTGCCTTCTTTGCTGGATATGAAGTTGCCCATGGTTACGCGACTTTCTGATGCGAGCACAACGCCGTCCTTACAAACTATACCAATGGTAGTCGTGCCTTTATATTGATCGACATTAGTCATTTTACTACCTCAGCAAATAGTAAACAAAAACCAGTAAACACTCTCTAATTCTTTACGTTTGTATTTAAACCTATCTATATGCTGATAATCGGCAAAGATCCACAAAATTGCACTAAATCGAAAATGCACACGCGAATGGCGCTGTTAAAAATCAACTTCTATAGTTATAACTATGTCCTCAGGCTTCTTCAACTTTTCGACAAACTTGCGATCGAGATCTGCAGCTGCCTTGTCTGCGCCGATCATTAACGTCCTTCCGGATGTAAATGTGCTCTTTCTTACGACCATATCGGTAGCGTCTGAGTGCGTGAGATCGGTGTTCCCGAAACCAGTTATCACCTCGCTCGCGTGCCCTGCCCATATCGTCAAACGGACTGTCGCTGCGTTAGCGCTCAAAGCAGTTTTGACTTCGTTTGCCAGATCGCTGAACGATTTGTCGGCCGAAACTGCGATAATGCAGTCCGCCCTTTTAGAGATCTGTTCATCTGTGGTAATCTGAAGCGTCGTTTTGTGTGTCGCCTTGATATTGTGATGGCCTTTGGCTCGTATCGTGTCGATTAACATATTCCGTATATATACTTCTGTAAGTAGTATCAGCTAACCGATGATGAATCGAGAGACTTACGTTGAGTGTCCTTCGTGTTCGCCGGATAAAAAGGTACTGCACGAAGTCTTGCACACAGGTAAGAAGCTCGTGGTTCGATGCACCGCGTGTCACGCTACGCAGCATGTAGAACCCCCGCATCGTCCCACAGCCCTCAAGCTTAGAGTTGTCGTGAGCTACCATGACCAATCTCATGTGGGCTGGTTTGAGTTGGGAGCTCGCGAATGGTTGCACACAGGAGATGAGGTCATCGTAGAGAACTCGTCGATTGATGCTGTGCGGATAACTGCTATCGAACTTAGCGACGGGGTCCGAATGGCGGAAGCAGAAGCCGAGTCGATTCGAGTCCTTTGGGCTCAGAAAATCGATAAGGTAGTCGTTAAGATAGCCGTTCACACAGGCAAGACAACGAGATCACATAAAGTTCCGTTTGATGGCGAAAAAAAATTCGTCGTCGGAACCGAAGAACAGCTCGGAAAGATTTCCCGCATCAAGGTCAAGCGAGGACCCGTTCTTGACCAGGCCGGGCAGTACGCACAAGCAAAGGACGTCGGGAGGGTGTACGTCGAAGGGACAACCAGAAGAAGTGCCGATCGAAATCAGATATCACAGGCCGGGCGCAAGCCGGCGTTTAGGAGGTAAGTACGACACCGTTGGAACTCGACAGGGCGTCACTTCTGAGAGGCTTGAGACATCGAGGCATAAGCGAGCGCGTAGTATGTGCAATGGGCGCGGTGAGACGCGAAGACTTCGTGCCGCAGAACTGGCGTGATTACGCGTACCGCGATGAGCCGCTGCCTATCGGCAAAGAGCAGACGATTTCTGCTCCGCATATGGTAGCTATTATGTGTGACCTCTTATGCGTTGAGCCCCGATCTCACGTGCTCGAGATAGGCACTGGTTCAGGTTATCACGCGGCTGTACTAGCGGAGCTTGCAGGCAAAGGAACCGTCTACACAATCGAGAGATTTGAGGCATTAGCGGAGCATGCGAGCAAGCTGTTGCCCGCGAACGTAGTGATCATCACGGGAGACGGATCTTTAGGACTCTCGGAAAAAGCTCCTTTTGATAGGATTCTTGTGACTTGTTCGGCTCCCGAGATTCCGCCCCCGCTGCTCGCCCAGTTGAAGGCGGGGGGTCGTATGGTAATACCTTTGGGAAAAGAGTTTCAGGAACTGTACTTGGTTCGCAAAAACCGTCAGATAGCAAAGGAAGCACACGGCGCAGTCGCCTTCGTTTTGCTCGTTGGAAAATACGGGTTCCCGGAAGCGCCTCACGACGAAGCTGCGAATCGCCTCCGTTTCTAGGCTTACAGACTTGTTTTACAGCCACTGGGCCAGCGATCTCTGATCTGCTTCGTGTTGAACACCAGTGATCCTCTGCAAAGTGTTTTCAACCCTCTCTCTCGAGAAATCGTGCTCGTCACAAAGGAAACTAATTAGCTCCTCCTCTTTTACTGGCGCCCACTTTAGATCATACTCGTGGTTGACATCAGGGTCGAGGAAGAATTGTTTAATGCGCTCGTAGTCAAGGCTCTCCCCGAGATTATCCAGCACTCGTTGAATGCCAAAGCTCTTAACCATCCTCAAGGCTTTTTTTGGTCCTATCCCTTTCACCCCTTTGTTGTAATCAGTTCCGACGAGGATGCTTACCTCAATTAGCTGCTCGCGATTAATCTCTAAAGAGGCAAGAATGTCGTCAAGCTCGAATAATTCAGGGCTGATGTGGACGTACACATTTTTGCCGGGGAGTTTGCGTCGCCCCGTTATAGTCAAGTTTCTCACTAGTCGGGGCGTTCCAAAGAGCAGCGCGTCAGCATCTTGAGATGCTGTAAATGAGACGTCTCCTTTGCTTGTCATGTACGCCGCTTGTGCCTCTCCCTCGCTCGACGCATTGACCACAGGGATTCCTAGGTAACGCAAAAGGGCCTTCGAGCTTTCGAGAACCTGCTCGTCAAGTCGAGCTGACGCTTGTGCATATTTAAAAGCGTCCACCCTCCCCTCTGCCCGTGCCTGCAGCCACTCTTGAGTAGCACGCTCTCGCGTTACTTTGCGCTTGATCACGGTGTCCTTCTTCAATTCCGGCGGTTCGCCATCAAAAACGTAGACGGGCCGCACTCCTGCTTCGATGATATGCGCGGTTCGATAGAATAGCCCCGAGAGGTGAGAGGTAATTCTCCCAGCATCGTCCATTAACGGCGTTCCGTCCCTTTGGCGGATGATGCTCAAGAACTGATATATGGCATTGAAAGCGTCAATGGCGACGCTGTCTATTTGTTCTAGTTCTATTTTAGTCCGCGGAAGCAGATCTCCGATTGGAACTCCCATACCATCAACTCTGCACAGTTGGGGGTATGTGAGCAGCTGAATTAAATCTATGCACGGGTAATACCTCGTGAGCTCTAAAGGGGCAGCGAGGCAGGGTACGGAACTGACCCGCGACTCTCTTTAGGTAACGTTTTTCGGCTTCTAGCAGCTTTTCTAGGGATCCTGCCGTTGGGACCTCTCCGAATCTTGGGCGGAACGCTTATGTGGCCGCAACTCTTTATACCAGAAGCGCGCATACGGCCAAGGTAGCAGTGGGCCCTGATTTAGCTGCTTTTAGTGCTTGCGTTTGTGGCTTTCGGCTGGAGCGTGGTGTATCTAATTGAATGAGATGCTGAAGCGTATTTCGCCATTTGCAATGGTGTTGTTCATCATTGCCATACAGGGGGTCGCGCTTCTATTAGCTCACCCGTTTCAGGCATCGGACATTAAAGCGTTCAGCGATCCGGAATCGGTTTTTAATCCGCTATACTACGTTCTGCTTGTTTTGGTTTTTACGGCCTTTTTACTCCTTATAATAAAATTGGGGAGACGTTGGGTGATACAGCTCATTATGGGCCTCGTGATCATTTCAACCCTTTACTTTGTCTACTCGTCTGTCCTCCTCAATCTCACTGAAACAGGGTGGCTTATAGCAATAGCGGCAACAGCAGTGACTGCTTTTTTTCTGTTTTATTATCCAGAATGGTGGGTGATAGACGTTGTTGGGATCTTGATTGGTGCCGGCGCAGCCGCAATTTTTGGCATCTCTCTTGCCGTTGTGCCTGCATTGGTGCTATTGGTTGCGCTCGGCATCTACGACTTTGTGGCAGTATACGAGACTAAGCATATGATTAGCCTCGCAGAGGGCGTGGTAGACCTAAAGTTGCCAGTGTTGTTCGTACTCCCTCGAAACAGGGGGTATTCTCACGTCAAATGGGCACGGGAAGCTTCACAAGTATCGGGTGAAGAAAAGTTTGAGAAACGCGAAGCGTTCTTTATGGGGCTCGGTGATGCCGTCATTCCAACTGTTTTGGTGATATCTGCAAACTCTTTTATGAGTGCACCAGCAATCGGGTTTATCAACGTGCCTGCTTTGGGAGCAGCAGCTGGTACAATTGTGGGTTATGTGGCCCTGATGTGGTTCGTTCTTAAAGGAAAACCTCAAGCAGGCTTGCCCTTTTTGAATTCAGGTGCAATCGGCGGCTTTCTGATCGCTAGCTACATTGTAGGAGTTAAACCGTTCTAGCTTTCAGCTAGCTTTGTTACCCTCAAACGTTTTGGAGAGCCGGTGTCCGCGGTTAGCGAGATCAATTGAGGCTTTTAGGACCTGTGTGATTCCTTCACCGGTTTTTGTAGAGATCTTAAACGATTCGTCGACTGGTTCTGCCGCCCCGAGGTCTGTCTTGTTTGCTGCGACTATGAATGGGAGCGCAACAAGTGACCGTAACTCGTGTAAAAGATTAAGTTGATCTGCCACTTCGTATCCAGACGTGCCTGACGGGTCAACAAGAAACAATATGACGTTTCCAAGGTGCTTGAGAGCCGAAATTGCCTGAAGTTCAATAGGGTTCCTTTTGAGGAGAGGGCGATCAAGCAGCCCAGGCAAATCGACAATCTGATAACGCTCGTCTCGGTACTTTATGTGCCCTACAATAATCCCTTTTGTTGTAAAGGGATAGAGTGCAATCTCGGGCGTGGCGCTGGTTACAAATGCGACAAAACTTGATTTGCCCACGTTGGGATATCCAGCGACGAGTATAGTCGGCTCGTCCACCAAAGCAGGAAATGCGTTGATTGTGTTTCGAGCGTCATTCAGGAAATCGAGATCCGGCCGTATCTCTCTCATAATAGACGCTGCTCGTCCAAACGTCTGCTTCCGGACCGCTTTTGCGTCAGGCGCTCGAGGCATCTTAGCGATCGCAGCCCTCGATAGCTGATGGATTTTTGTCGCTGCCCAACTGACAGAAGCAAGTGACATCTTGAGCTGGTCCATTCCGACAACTACATCGATTGTCTCTGCATAGAAGGGGTCGATCTCGTCAAGGTTCGGAAATCGCCTTACTACAGCTCGAAGATTGTCCGCGAGGATATTTGACGCGGTCAGTATCATTGCCTTCTCTGCAGTTCGCCCTGGCGACTTTCCTGTTCTCGCACGGACACTTTTTCTGAATGCTTTATCCAGCAACTCTTGTGATGTAGGAACGGTCGGAATATTGAACATTTCTTATTCCTAAACGTCCCAAGCTAATAAAACTTATATCTCATAATTAATCATATTAATTGAAGCTATGGAACTGACTTCTGTTCAAAAGGAGATTTTAAGCGCTCTCGTAAGTCTATATCGACGAGATTCGCGCTCAATTAGAGGAGAAGAGATAGCTCAGATGCTTGGTCGCAACCCAGGCACGATAAGAAATCAAATGCAATCGCTGAAAGCGCTTCAGCTTGTCGAAGGTGTTCCAGGGCCTAAAGGCGGATATAAGGCAACCAGCGCGGCATATCGGGAACTGGAATTGGACACGATGGCGGAAGAGGCTCACGTCGTTCTAATCAAGAATGATGCTGAGATGAGCGATATCTTGATAGAAGAAATCGATTTTATGACGGTTGCCCATCCAGACGTGTGCAGTGCAGCGATCAAGGTAGTTGGAAACGTCCGGGAGTTCGATGTAGGTGACAAGCTTAAGCTCGGGCCAACCCCCGTGAACAAGCTAACCCTAAAAGGCACCGTTTGCGGCAGAAACGACGCAGAAAACAAAGTCATTATTCTGGTCTCTGAGATGATATCTCTCCCAAAGGCGCCGGTAAGCGAATATGCCTCGAACGCTTTAGTCACCATCGATATTGAAGCACCCCTTCAACAAGTCGCCAAGATTTTAATTGACAGCAATATTCACGGGGCGCCAGTGAAGCGGGGCGACCAAATCGTCGGGGTGGTCACGTTGAAGGATCTAGGAAAGGCCGTCGCAGCCGGAAACTCCGGTTCAGCCGGGGATATTATGAGCCGAAGCTGGTTCTCAGTTGAAGAAGATAGGCCTGTTCATGAGGCCATGCGTTTGTTCCAGGAACACGACGTCGGCCGACTAATAGTGACAGCCAACGGTTCTCCGAAAGGAGTAATTACGCGAACAGACGTGCTGAGAAAGATTTCAATTCTTTGATGTTTGTGTTAAGATCATACGTTTCGAGAGCCGCTTCTTCGCGTAATTTCAATGAGCGGGTGGCTACTACTCTCGAGTATTTGAATATCAGCCAGTGATCTGAGGCCGATATTCTCAGCCGTTCGCTCCATGCCCAAAGGTACGTCGCGCTCCATCGTGATGATATAAGCGTCGACCTCTCTAATGTCGAGGCCTTGAGCTGCGACTGCCCGGTGATGTCCATCGACCAGCAAGGTCTTGTGACGCTTTTGGATGACTATCAAAGGTTCTGCAAGACCTTTTTCAAGCTCATATCTCCTACCTTCGAGTTCGTCGGCGAATATCTTTGATTGTGTCGGAACTAAATCAAGGACCTTTACTTGGCCGAAGTGCTCTTCAACCTGGACTTTGTGGATCGTTCGTAGCGTTCGCATAAGCTTCCACACTTTGTCGGGGGTGGCGCGTTCGATCTGCGATCGAATAACATCTGTCGTTGATATGATACCGAGTACAAAGCCGTTATCGTCAATTACGGGCAGTTTCTTGCTGTCCGATCTAAAAAGCACACGTGCGGCGTCAAACAAGTCCATGTCACAACGAGCAACGACCAAATTTACGGACATAATATCGGCGACTTTGACCGAGGGGTCGCAAAGCAAGATGTCGAGTGCTGAAACGTACCCGATTATCTTCTTGTCTTTGACTACAGGGAACCCGTCGTGTTTTGTGCTTTTTATGAGGCTTATTACGTCTTTAACTGTATCCGTTGCCTTAACGGTAATTACGTCGCGTGTCATGTAGTCTTCGACTTTAACAGAACTCATTTTTCCAACGATTAATGCGGTTTACAAGTAAATTAATCTAACTCCGGACCAATAAAACGCTTTTTCGACTTCTGCAAGCGTCAAAAAGGGAACGTTAATAATCTTGGCTAGTTATCTCACTATCATGGCGGCAGGCGCGATCGTCTACGATGCTGTTTATAAGGATCACGATACGGGTAACCATATCGAATCTAGTAGCAGAATGGATGCGATCATTGAACGGATACAGGAAGATGAACACGCACGACGTATTCCGAGAGTCAAACCGGCAAAAGCCACTGTAGATCAGGTTCGGGCTAACCACGATCCTAACTATGTCGCCAGCGTGAGACAGCTCGCGCAAGCCGGCGGCGGTTGGCTTGATTTGGATACGTACTGCTCATCCAAAAGCTATGACGTGGCGCTATTGGCCGTAGGGGGTGCTATTTGCGCAGTTGATGCAGTTGCAGCAGACGCGAGCAACGCCGTGGCGGTCGTTAGGCCACCTGGCCATCACGCAGTCCGCGACAAAGCTATGGGTTTTTGCATCTTTAACAATGTTGCTTGCGCGGCAAAGTACGCCCTCTCTCATCACGACATCGACCGAATCTTAATAGTCGATTGGGACGTGCATCACGGGAACGGAACGCAAGCGTCTTTTTATGATGACGCGCACGTCTTGTACGCTTCGACGCACCAACAGCCTTTTTATCCGGGAACGGGCGATTTTGAGGAGGTCGGATCGGGGGAAGGAGAGGGGTTCACGGTGAACCTACCACTGCGTCCCGGCGTCAACGACGAAAGCTTCTTCTACGCGTATGATCACCTTTTCATTCCAATAGCTAAGCAGTTTGAACCTCAGCTCACATTCATATCTGCCGGTCAGGATGTACACTATGCAGATCCAATCGGAGGTATGCTTGTCACTTCCGACGGATTCAGAGGGTTGACCGAGCGGATAAAATCAGCAACCCCACGAGGAAAAGTCATCGCCTGTTTAGAGGGCGGTTATAATCTCCAAGCGCTTGCAGATTCTGTGCTCGCGGTATGCGGATCACTGTTCGATTTTCCGACTAGAATCAACGACGACGCGGTTGATCAGGGCGTATCAAAGCACGTCTGTGATCGAGTCGACAAGGCGATCACGATACAATCGGAGTACTGGCAGCTGTGATTCTAATCGCAGTTGTTGAGCGTCTTGTTAAAATAGCGGCTCAAAAAAAGCCGCATTCCGTCGATTTCGAGGAGCTCTTCGTCTTTGAGAATCTTAAATCCCTTTTCCATAGCTTGCACTATTGCTTTACTGGTTCGGATGTTTCTAAACTCCGTCGTTATATATTCGGGGAAGGTTAGATATCTACGATGAAGCTCAACTACATAGCGACCGTCTTCAATGAACGGTCCTGCAAGCACTGAGGCGTCTTCTAAGTATTTCTTCTTGAACTTGCTCGCGTGTCGCTTTTTTTCCACCGGCGGACCTGCGTGTCTCTCTACTGAAGGGAGTTGCCAAACGAGCATTTCAAACAGCAGGAGCGCTTCGCCTCGATCGTAGTAGATATCCCCTCGCAGCGCTGAAAAGCCGTGTCGCAGCAGCGCAACCAATATTCCTTTATGCGCTCGCTCGAGCTGTGGGTAAGCAATGTCATCGACGAGGTTTGGCAAATTGAACTTCACCCCGAAAAGCGCTGTCTTTCGCTTATCTGCAATTGCACGGAAGGCGCTGGTATCGAGGGGAACGATCTCGGGGGGGAAAAAATACTCTGTGCATGGCCGTTCTAGGAAGCTCCTTGCAGAATCAATAAACAGAGAGAAACTATCTAGAGAGACAGCAGCAGCTACATTTCGCTTTGTATCTACAGGGTCGATAACCGCAAGAGGGCTCCCGAAGGAGCTCCGAGCGTGTTCACCGGTCAAGCTAATACACGTTCCCACTTTCCAATCTCGCGCATTTGACAACACGTCCTTAAAGGAGCCGTACTTGATGACGAGAAGCTCACAGAGGTACCCAGAGAATCCTTTGACGCGCAGTTCTGCGCCGTATATCCCCGCTCCCTTTAGAAATTGTTTCAGCAACCTTACATCATCGTGTCTTGCGCCGAGGTGTTCACTTACGTATCGCTGATGAAACGGCGTTCTGTCGACTGCTGAGAGCAGTTGGTTTGTATTTTCGATATTGTAATGAGGTACGACATCGATAGCGAAATCGCCACAGCGTGCTTTTACGTACGGATGCTCCGCAAAGCCTATGACGTAGCCTTGTACTGCTACCTCTTTCCCTATCTCTAGTCCGTAGCGTTCAAGATCTTCGCGCGAGGTGCTAATGTCAAATCCAATGAATATGTCGATATCCCGATCGCCAGAGATCCACGTGTCTCGCGCTGCAGAGCCAATTACTTGTACAGTCGCTTTTAAGCTCCGGCTTTTAATGGCGCTCTGCGCTGTTGAAATCACCTGTAGTGTAACTCGATGCAGACGATCACGCTCATCGCGGGAGGGTCTTATTCTTTTCAGCACCTCCGCTTGCACTCGGGCGAGCTCATTCTTCATAATCGAAATTCCTCGAGCGTATCATATATGGGGCCATTAGGAGTCAGCGTGCTTCTTTTTAGTTGAAAAGAGGAAACATTGAGATAGCCGACGACAGACGTAGAAAGGGGGGCTATTGTGGCAGCTAACATGTTTAACTCTGTAGGAACGTTCCGCTTGACCCTTCCTAAGGTGATGTGTGGATCAAATTTCTTGTCCGGTCCTTGCATTCCCTTCAGTGCTTCAACGATTAGGTCGTGTAATGTTTTCATGTCTTCAGAGTCGCTCAATCCTACGTGTATGACTCTTATTCTTTTCATGCTCGGAAAGACGCCAATGCCTCTAAGTGTTACGCAAAAAGGGCGATACGAGATAGAGCTTAGTGCTTCAGTAATGGTCGAGAGCTTGGAAGATGTGATGTTCCCGAGGAAGCTTAACGTTATGTGGGCTATGCATGGATCTACCGGCTTTACCGATGGGAATTGGTCTATTTTCAGTCGGTCACGTTGGATAGTATGGAGTTTCTCTCGCGTCTCACTATCGAGGTCAATTCCAACAAAAGCTCGAATACTTTGCATGGGCATCATAAATATTTTAATCCTTGACTCTTATAAGTTCACTCAAGAGAGAAAAAATGAGCGACTCAGCTATCAAAGCTTCGACGACTTCTGCCAAATTCATTGTTTTAAAGCCCGCAGGGTACCCGATGAAGAGTGATTTCGAGCACCCAGAGATAAGCGAACCCCGAGTATTCGATTATTACGCGAAAGAGCAATGGTTTGGTGCTTCGGTGAAGAAAGGTGACTACTTGTTCGATCGGAGGATGTATCCGGATTTTGCTTTTGAGATTATGAATGTCGAACCTAAACACGCGACGATTGGTAAATCAACGGTAATCGTGGTACAGGAGACGGAGAATAACATCCCTCAAATTGCTGCAGGTGTAATGCTCGAGGACATCGTCGGACAACAGGGTGCCAAAAAGAAATGTAGACTTATCGAAAGATACTTAAAAGATCCGGAAAGCTTCGGCAGGTGGGCTCCGAAGAACATTCTGTTTTTTGGCCCGTCTGGAACTGGAAAAACGATGATGGCGAAGGCATTGTCGAGTGTGACAGACGCCCCTATACTAACTGTCAAATCGACTCAGTTAATCGGCGAGCACGTTGGGGAGGGGGCTGCGAGAATACATCTTCTCTATGCGCGGGCAAAAGATCTGGCTCCGTGTATCTTATTTTTTGATGAGCTTGACGCGATAGGACTCGATCGAAGTTACCAAGAGCTCCGAGGAGATGTCCTAGAAATAGTAAATGCGCTTTTAACAGAGATGGACGGCATTGAAGATAGATCAGGAATCTGCACAATAGGGGCTACAAACCGACACAGCGCGCTGGATCATTCCGTTAGAAGCAGGTTTGAAGAGGAAATAGAATTCTCCCTTCCTAAGCAAGATGAGCGGCTGCAGATCCTTGTGAACTACTCGAGAACATTCCCTGTAAAGCTGCACGAAACAGTTGATCTTGCAAAAATAGCACGTCGAACCCAGGGTTTTTCCGGCAGAGATCTTGTCGAGAAGGTGTTGAAGATTGCGCTGCACCAAGCGATAATTGATGAAACCGTAGTCAATGCGGAGCATTTCGACCATGCTCTGAGCAAGATTAAAGTGGACGCTCCTCCGAGCATACTATTTAGCTGATACTGGGTAATTGACATTCAGTATGTTTCCGCTGAAGTTGGTATTCCGTGCAACAGAACTTAAACAATTTTGATAAGTCAATTGTAGTACCGTTCTCGACTATTGACTGGCCCGGAAAAGCTTCAATGGTGGTGTTTCTTCGTGGATGCAACTTCAAATGTTACTACTGTCAAAACTATAGAATTTGGGGCGCAGCGCTGCCAGTTAATTCTGACGCGTTACTGCGTGAAATTCAACGCAACAAGGACTATGTGAGCGCACTAGTTTTTTCGGGCGGTGAACCAACGCTACGTCTGAATTTGCTTCAGCTACTAGCTCGAGAAGCGAAAAACGAAGGACTTCTCGTTGGAATCGAGACTAATGGCTCATGTCCCGAGGTGTTAGAAACGTTGATCGCCGCTCAACTGCTTGATGGGCTTTTTGTCGATCTCAAAGCGCCTCTTTCCAATCCGCAAAAATATGCACAAATCATCGGAATCGCCAACGCTAGTACCTACGTAGATAAGATTAAACGAGCAATTGATATCGGCAGCGAAGCCATAGCTGCAAAAAGACTCGTGGAATTTGAGTTGAGAACGACACTTTTCAAAGGGTTGCTTAGCCAAGATGAGATCTTAGAGATGGTGAATGAGTTCAAAACTGTTCCTTATGCGCTGCAGCAGGGAAGAGCTGAAATGTGTGCGCGGACAGATCTCACTACGTTAACACGCGACGAGATCGCTAAGCTAGCAGTCCAATGTCGACGCCCGCTAAGAATTCGAACGCTTGAGAAAGGCGACGAGGACATTGTTTAGCGTAAATTCTCTATCAAGGAGACAATTTGTTAGTCATCGGGTTTGTAGGATTTCCGGGGTCGGGTAAATCTGAAGCAACTGCTATTGCTCAAGCTGAAGGGTTTTTTCCGATAGTTATGGGTGATGCTGTGCGATCCTATATGCGCCAGCGAGATATCGAGCTAAGCGAAAAGAACGTTGGAATAATTGCTAACAAATTACGCGCCGAACATGGGATGGATGCAATAGCTAAAATGTGCATTCCAGCGGTGCGCTCTCTCACATCTCAAAAAGTTGTGATAGATGGTCTTAGGGGAATAGCTGAGGTAAACGCTTATAGAAGAGAGTTTAAGCGCGATTTCAAACTTATCGCCATATCTGCGAGCCCAGAGGTTAGGTTTGAAAGGGTCAAAGGCAGAAGCCGCCCAGACGATCCGCGCAGTTTCAAACGTTTTGAAGAAAAAGATGAACGTGAGTTAGCGTGGGGCCTTGAAGAAGCGCTAAGTGCAGCTGAATATTCTATTCAAAACGAGGGGACTCTTCAAGAACTCAAATTTGCAGTATCGTGCTTACTCGAGCGACTCGTTGAGCTGGCACCGAGGAATAATATCAATATAAGCATAAGAACGCCAATTCACGAAACAGAGGCCCAAGAAAAAGTGGAACGCGCTATTCGGAACATATTTCCGGACGCTGCTTTAGAGCGAGCAAACAACTATATAAAAGGAATAAGCAGCACACTTGAAACATTTGCCACTCTTCTTAGAAAGCAGCAAATTCGGGCGACCGCAAAAGCGGAGCTAATGAGGGGGCTCACGCTTGATTCTTTTGAATTCACTTTGAATAAGCAAGTGGCACTTGCAGGGAAAGTCAACTTTTCGCAGGATCCGTTGGGGCCCATTTTTGTTCGTGTCGTGGCGCCTTTGCCTGAAGAGCTTATCGATGCAATCACAAACGAGAGCTTGAAATGAATGTCTATTTCTCGTCCGCCCTAACCAACGCTGAGCAGCTCGAAGATCTCAAGAGTGTTGGATTTCAGGGCTGGGAGGTAATCGCGGAAGGCCCACAGACGTTAGATAAAGATCTCGTTTCATTGATTGAGTATGCAGAGTCCTCTTACGGTCTCGAGATTAGCGTTCACACCCCGTTTTCTGACTTGAATATTGCTAGCCTCAATAAACCAATTTGGCGGGAAACCCTTAGGCAGATCAAGGCTACTATAGAGGCGTTGGCAAATCACGCACATATTTTCGTGATCCACCCAGGTTATGTTTCGCCCCTAGCGGCGTTCTGCCCAGACAAGGCGCTGTATAAGAACAAACAGGCTCTAGTGAAGCTAGCACAATGTGCTAAAGAGCATGACGTAACTGCCACGGTTGAAAATATGGTTAACGTGGACTTTTTTCTCGGTCGGTTTCCGAATGAAATTGAAGATATGCGTCCAGACGGTGTTGGGTTTACCTTTGACGTTGGTCACGCAAATACGGTCAATGCCATAGACTCCTTCTTGCGAACGCAGATCGATCACGTTCATCTTCACGACAACAACGGTCAAACCGATGAACATTTGGCTCTCGGCTTAGGGAACATCAACTGGGACAGAATAATGCGGGCACTTAGACGATACAAAGGCATTTTCGTTTTAGAATCAAGAACGCTCGATGAAGGCGCTCAAAGCTTGGCTTATTTGAAGCGTATTATGTGCTAGAGATTCATGCGTTGCGTTTAGTTTTCGTATGCTCAAGCCGGTCTCGATAAAGCACTTCCAATTCAAGGAGATCTTCGGCTACTAATGTGTTGGGAAATATCAGTCGAGCCTCTTCTAACAACTGCGTAGCGTTTGCGTACCGAGAACTTATATGAGTGAGGATTAGCGCAAGCACACCAGCTCTTTGTGCTATTTCAGCGGCTTCAGCTGCTGTCGAATGGCCGACAGTCTTCGCGTATTCTCGCAGATCCGTCGCGAGCGTCGCTTCGTGAATCAGTAGGTCGGCGTTTTCAGCAGCGCGCACGACGTGATCTGAGGGACGTGTATCTCCTGTATATACAATTTTTCTACCGGGCCGTATTGGTCCTATTACTTGTTCTGGAGAGATCACTTGACCGCCGATAGGCACAGATTCGCCATTTTGGAGGGTTTTGTACAAAGGCCCGGGTTTAAGGCCGAGCTCTTCCGCCTTTTTTCTGTTAAACTTGCCAGGGCGCTCATGTTCTTTAAAAATGTAACCGTACGAGTTTGTTCCGTGGTCGACGGCGAAGACTTCGACGAAAAATGAGCCGAGCTCTATTAAGTCGCCGGGAGAGACCTCAATAAAATCGACGTCAAACTGCGGGTTGATAAGGGCAAACAAGTTTGGAGTTCCTGCCCAACGAGGCCCATAAACTACAAGCTTGTTGTTCCTGTTCTGAAAAGACATTGTATGAATCAGTCCGGGCAAACCGAGGAAATGGTCAGCGTGCCAGTGAGTAATAAAAACAGAAGACAAGTTAATTCCGGCCCGGCAACGCATCATTTGGCGTTGCGTGCCCTCACCACAGTCGAAGAGGACACCTTCTCCATCTCGTTTGATGAGGATAGAAGGAAGACTCCGAGCGACCGTTGGCATAGACCCGCTCGTTCCGAGAAACAGTATTTTAAGCATAATGCGACAATAGGTTGCTCATTTTTGTAATCGAAGTCGCGTTGTGGTCAGAGAACTTGGGTCTTTGTAGAGGTATCGCTCTAATAGCACCTTAGGTTGTTCGATTCTTTTGCTATGAAATTGCTCTTCTTACGTATTTTCTGACTAAAGGTTCAGGCACAACTACGTTTCCTTGCATTGCGTTTATAGCGATCCACGTATTGATTGCCGTGCAGACTTGCAATGCTTGGTTGTTGTTTTCGACGTTTGCTATTATTATCTTGGCGATACCTGTCAAATTTGTAATAGTGAGATCGTGCGATACTTCTATCATCCGCAACTGAGACAGGACTTGGTCCTGCAAATCGTGCGCGGGATCGTTTTCTTTTACGTTTGGCGACATTGCTAGCTCCTGAGTTCAACAATAAAATGCAAGCAATACTTTAAGCTTTCCGGCGAAGATTCCGACATGCGCAAAAAAAACTTGCTCGGTCAGCGGTTAAGCTGTGACGTTCCAACATTTAGGTTATAAGCAGTCTCTAACGAAACATGGGGGATTTAACAATGCATTCGAATGAACGTGAGGAATGGCTGACGCCTGAAGAATGGAAAAAGAGGATGGAGCGAAAGAGAAAAAAGCAGAAGGAGATTCTGCCAACGGAGTCAGACATCTACGAGATGGACAAAGAATGACCATCGCAAAGTCTGGCTAGGCTTGCGAACCTAAACTGTCGATGCGACCTATGTGCGGCTAGTTTTCGAATCCGCTTAGCAGCATAGAACGAAGTGAGGGAGCTGAAAAGAGGACATAAGAGCTGACTCGTGCCCCCGTCTAGTCGTGATAGCAAGCAAGCCGTTTGCTCATCGCAGGAGTACGCTGGTGTATATCAAGGGCAAAGCGGAGCGTCACCTGACCATTCTAGGTTGGATGAAGAATGTTATATCGTCAAGTCCGTCGCACGTCTTATGTTAGCCCTCCTTCGCTTGAGTATCAGCTATAGTATCTTGATTGGAGTTGCTTGAGAATAATCTCGCTCCAGAGAGTACGGTCCCAAAGATTGAACATTCTATTTTGATCGGGCGGCATCTTGCTTTTCTCAGCTTTTGAATGTAAACTCAAAGCGATTTTTGTGGAGCAACGTTATTTGCTGCACATAAAACATGTCTAAAATTCGTGGCGGCATCGAGTCGTTTAGGCATTAGCTCCGGTTCAAGCTTTACTGTCGTTCGAAAGGACACCTATTTGGCACTTAAAGAAAAACATGGGTTTAGTGAGAGAACTCGATTACGTTTACGAAGTCGGCAAGAACCCTTTGTTGGCATATACAATGCTTCACACTATTGACAAGTTTCAGCGTACGCCGTTTGTTGCTCCGGAAATAATAGCGCAGTTTGAAGGTCAGACGTTCAAACACGAAGAGCCGCGTTATGTGCTCACCCCATCACGTTTTTACAGGATTCTATTTCTGATACACAAGGGCTGCGAAAGAAAAGGACTTGAGCTCTGTCTTCCTTACTACTGGTACAAGTCGGGGCCGGTTGTACATGGGCGTGATGCTCCGCGCGTCTTTAGCGTGAGGCGGATCGCAACGACTCAGCAGGTTGTCGTTTCGTTTGATCAGTGGAAAGATACTGTACTGATATTCGATGACTTTGAGTCATCTTTCAGCGATGCCATTCTACTTACATTGGACGTTGGAGGGCTCGCACGACGCACGAGACTTGACGTTATCTACGAATATTCGCCAAGCAACCTGCACAAGGTTCTGGTCACGGCGTTGAATGAATTGCAAAACATCACAAAAAAGGAGGCCGTTGACGAGGGGGATATTGACACTCTCGCTAAGCTGTTAGCTCGTGTCGTTAGTGAATGTAGGGAAGAGAGATACCGTGAACTTTGTCCCTCCTTTGAGCGAGCAGCAGAGAAGATCCAAACCGAATTAGCGTCTGAGCCCAATATGCGACACGTGTCGCAAATCGTTCAGGATATGTGGAACGTGCTTTCACTGGGCTTAAGAGCTAAAGAAAACGCAAATGTTAGACAGAAACACATACTACTATGGAAAAACAAATATGCTCGAGCGTTATCGGCTTTTGAACAACAACTTTCTATCGTCTGATGTCCATCAAGAGTACTCTAGGGCCTTTTTGTGTTGGAACTGGATGCTAATCTAGGCGCATATCTAGCTCTCTCGACCATTTTCGCAGCGTTGTAGATTCTCAGCGGCCGCCGTCTCACAACTCACTTCTCTCGCTTTGTTATAGAGGGTCAGCTTTCAATTCGACACACGCAAGAACGAGCTACAAAAGCTTTTCAGGCATTTAATTGACTCTGCGGGCCAATAAGTGTAAAATAAGTGTCATCTTTTTATAGTTGTATCGTGCCACTCTCTTTGGTGTGTATATGAACGGAAAAGAAGAAAAGAAAGAAGAATACTACAAAGGGAAAGAAGTTAAGGGTAAGCTAGAGAAGAAGAAGGAGTACTACAAGGGCGAAGAGATAAAAGGTGAGAAGTAGCTGCTACGGGTGTCAGCAGAATAATCCTTTTTTGACTTTTCAGGTTCTTTCAAACGTTAGAAAACGGGGTATGGCCGGCTTGTAGTTGATCGGGTCAAAAGCCTCTAGTTCATTTGGATCTACTGGGACGCAGATTCTCGATATCATTCCGTGCAGAGTATATGGATGTCGAATTAGTTTGATGTTCCCGGCGGTGACCCATTCGTCTATAGGGAACCTTTTTGCGAAGCTGCTAGCCAGCGCAGTTCTCTCAGCGCGCGTCAAATACGTCGCGTCAGCATCAAGCACGTGGATGTGAAAACCGCGACCTGAATAAACCACGCGCAGTTTGGAATACGCTTGCTTAAGCTCGCGGTACATCAGAACTGCCTTTTTTCTCAAGATCTTGAACTCAATCAAACAGAGCATTCGGCCTTGGTGGGCTGTCATCTTCTGATCTAAGTCGCCGTGCACCGGACAATAAACGTTTTCAGGGTCTAAATCAAAAACAAGTTCTTGTCCGACGTAGTGCTTGCAAGCAAGGCATTTGTTGGTCTCATAGCAAGATGGACAACCCCTACATATGTCAAGATCTTCGTAATGATTTGTGTCGTAGTAGACTCCTTCGGGGAGATATTTGAGGAGGTATTGTTGCATCCCCGGAACATCGCAGTAGTCGTCAATCACAACCACATCATCTCTGATGTCCTCAAATTGTTTGAGATAGATTCGGGTATACTTGCCTATTAAGAATGACAATACCGTCGCTTTTCGGAAAGACTGCCAGTCAAGAAGCGCTTTAGCATTGAACTCGTTACAGTAGAACTCTGCTCGTTCGACCAGAGTGGAGTAACGCATCCCTCGTGGCATTTTGTATTTGTGCTTCTCTACCCGTTTAGCCGCCATCAGGTGATCTAACGCTGCAGAGTCTTATTAAGTCGTCGCTATGTCTTAGCGGCGTTTAAAAAAAAGGAATTTACGTATCATCTGCGACGCAGCGCAGATACAAGCGCCTCTATCCTACTGGAGTTTAAGGGGCCCTAGCTCTTTCAGCGATTTCATGACAATATCGACTTGCTTTATATCGAGCGGGAGATCGGCTATTTGGCTATTCATCACGCTTCTGAGCTGAGAATAATCAAGAGCCGCAACAGTAAAACGTAAATTATGGTCGCCGCTAACGTGGTCTATTTGAAAAACATTTTCAAATTCGGCTAACTTGTTCGACAAAGAGTCGAGCTCTTCCAAGGGAGCTTTTGCAAAGACGCTGGCACAGCAGTGCAGTCCTACCTTTCCCCGATCGACGATTGCGGAATACCCTTTTATAACTCCTTCGTCCTCCATTATTGATATCCTGTCGCGCACTGTTGATTCTGACCTATTTATGGCTTTGGCAATGTCTTTGTATGTCATCCTACCATCTTGCTGCAGCAGGTATAGTATCTTCTTATTCATTTCGTCTATACGCATTAAGGACACCTCTGCGAAGAACAAAGTGTAATTTTGGAGATTTTAATAAATAGCTATGTAGTGAAATTATTTTGTTACACTGTCTATCAATGGAATGGAAAATCCGCAAATTGCCGGAGCTAAGACGTGGACCGCGCCGTCGAACGTGCTACGCTTGTCGAATAGAGGACAAGTAGGTGAATGTTGCCATCAGAACCCAAGAAAAAGATACGCCAAAAAGCGTATGTAGTGACGATCTTAACATGGGGAGTATGTCTACTCCGAGCGCTTCGAAAGCAGAAACCCTTCACGACAAAGTAGTAAAAAAAGCAGCAGAGACAATATTTAAAAAATACAAAGTTGTTATGAATATAATGGGGAATCAGGTTGCTAGCATCGACGACGTGTACCCAGATCTCCTCGCCTATGACGTTTATAGCGTCAAACCATTCCTGTCAAGTGATATACCGACTGTAATTTCGGAAGTCGTAGTTGAGGGCGAGATAACAGAAGAGCTCATTGCGAAATGGCTTCAGCTCAAGAGCTTAGACGTTGACCGAATCGTTTTAATATTGCCCGAAAAAACGAGAAACGAAGCGAACAATGCACTTGGGGAACTCGGTCCAAAATTCGAACTCCACTTCTTCGATAAGGATTTGCACATCAGCTAACGATCCGAGGAGCCAGCAACTCAAAGCGTGCGTCGAAACCTACTTTAGGTTTCACTCTTTGGTATTTGCCAACGTTTCGTTGAGTTTACTATAAGTATTTGCGCGAAATATGGTTTTCACGTTGGATCGTCGCAGAGCGCGTTATGTTAATGGGTAAAGTAAGGTATTGCTGTGACAAAGATTTCACAACGATAGTGATACCTGCAAAGTGCATAGAGACGTTTTGCATAGGGAGCGCTTTTCCACTTAACAAAGCATCCGGGAGCATCTCTACAAGCATCAAAGAAGAAACGTTAACGCTGATCGAAACTACAGGCGCGGAGCAAGCAACGCGTGAAAGCGTTTTCGGTACCTATACTAAGGATGAAGACAATATTCAAGTCATTTTGCCGATGCGCGTGTGTGAGAAGGTTTTTAAGACAGAGGCCTCCGAGGGTGAACTAAGAATCGAGGTCGTCGACAATGAGGTTCTCGTTAGCCAGGTATGAGCGTCAACTCGTAAACTTATACGCATATACTTCGGTTCCAGCTACGTCCGCCAACGAAATTGAAAAATTGCGCGGTATATTGATTTGAAATGGCGCCGTCTTTTGTGGAGCCAACTCTCCTTGCGGCTTGCCTGCAAAAACGCCCAACACATTTCCGTCTTTTGAATAGAATGCGACTGCTACAGCCGATGAGTTGATGTTCTCGGTTCCCCCGTTGTAAACCTCTCCGCTGACGGCGCTAATTGTCTGGTTTACGAATTGGGTTTTGTTGTTGACAATCGTCAGCGGAAACGGGGTTTCATTTGAGATCTTATAGTCGGGCGGCATTATCTTATAGCTTAAATTGTATTTTTCGGCTGCCTGCATGCTAGTTTGAGTTTTTGAATTATTAGAGGTGATATTCCGCGTAGAGGTCGCAGTTTTCAAGTTTGTTAATGGCACCTGTGTTTGATTGATGGGGGTGGTGCTAGCACCGCCAAACGTCACTGGCAACATTTCGATCATAAACGGTGCGCTCTCTCCCGGGAGAATTGCTGAGTTGATTCCTGTTTCCGGACCTGCGTAGCCTCGCTCGTACGTCGTGTTGTTCGAGTATCCGTCTGCTTGAAGTCTCACGTCCACAAGGTTCTGTGTTCCTGTGTTCTTAATGATACCTGTGAGATACGACGTGCCGTTGTAAGCGTAATAATAGGTATGCGTGACGTTGACCGGATTGATAGTAGGAGACGTTCTTTCGCTGCTTGGCTGTTCGGTCACGCAACCAGCTAGCGTAGCGGTTAGTATTACTGCAACGAGGATCAGCAGTACGCACGCGCGCAACCGGATCGGGGGCGCGATAGTCCGTTTAGTCATCTTCGTACGAAAGGAGCGGCTAGTCTACGATCTTGCTTATTGACAACTCTAAAATATCTTCCGCTCCGTGCTGCTTTAGCTTTGGGATGAGCTCATTGATTTGTTCTTTTGGTACTACCGATTCCACCGCGTAGTAGTCTGTTTCAAACAATTTGGCAACGCTAGGGGCTTTCATCGTAGGTAATATTGCAATAATCTCTTTGAGCTTTCTTTCAGGCACGTTCATTTTAATTAGGGCCCTGCTTTGGGCGTCTATGGCACCCAATATGAGCGTCTTGATATCGTCTATTGAGCGATGTTTAGCGAGGTAGCTTTCTTCGTTGGCAATCAGCACGGTTGATGATTCGAGAATAACGTCAATCACTTTGAGACCACCCCTTTTTAGAGTCTCGCCTGTCTCGGTTAGCTCGACAATCCCGTCCATGATATCTGGAACCTTAGCTTCGGTGGCACCGTACGATAAGAATATGTCAACGGATACCCCCATCTGTGCGAAATATTGCTTTGCCAGGTTTGGATACTCTGTCGAAATCCTGCTGCCTTGCTTCAGATCGCGCGGCGTGTTTACCGTTGATTGTTCGTGGACCGCGAGTACGATTTTGACCTTTTCAGATGCGGTCTTACTGTATGGCAGCTCGGCGACGATTCGCACCTCACTTCCAGTCTCGCGTACCCAGTCGAGTCCAGTTATGCCAAGATCGAAGTAGCCTGCAGCAACATATTGGGGGATCTCTTGAGGTCTCAGTACTTTGACAGTGCTAATTCTGAAATCTTTGATCTTTGGGTTGTAATCCCTCGGGCTTTTTCGGATGACTTCTAAGTCTGCTAGCTTCAAGAATTTGATTGTTTGTTCCTCCAAGCTGCCCTTTGGAATCACAAACCGAATTTCATCGTTCATTTGAACTACCTATGAGTCTTTGGTATTTTAAATCCACCGCATATGGTCTTGTATTGGACGTGCTGCTGGCTGGTTTTCAAAGCTTTTTAGGATCTACACTAAAAAGCGCTTTTAAGAATTCAGAAATGTTTTCGCTTAAGAGACGTCGCACGGATCAAGCAGCGCGATGTATTGCTGCTACTATCTTTTCATTCTCGCTGCTCGGATCCAAATACCTGTTTCTATGTGCTTCCGAGAACGTATTTATTTAAACGCAAAACGCAGTGGTAGGTACAGAAGCTTATCAGGCAACAGTATGGCATTGTTCAAATCCAAGTCGGCTAAAGAGAAGCCATACATTAAGTATCACATTTCGGACAACGACTATCACTGGCTGGCGTCACGTTTTTGCCAGAATATGATGGCGTTTGTTTTTGCGGCGACCAGATATAACGAGGACAAATCCGCTTACTTTGAGCACTTTTTCATCGATTTTCTTGAAAGGCGGGGCATCGGTTACTCGATCGTTGACATAGATGAGGCAAACAAACAGCTTTGCATTATCAAGCCTTGGGAAAAAGGTGCCGCAAAATAAAAGCGCCGAGGAAGGGATTTGAACCCCTGCGAGGCGAAAGCCTCACCAGCTATCATTGAACCACAAAAGGCACGCTCAAGGCTGGCGCCGTAGTCCACTTGGCTACCTCGGCCGCATGTTCTTACGCTAGAGCGAGGCGATCTGCCTGTTTAAAGCAAAATCACCTTGAACAAGTAATTCTTAGCCTTCTAGCACAATTTCGATGTTGATATCTTTCGGGACTTGTATCCTCATGAGCTGCCGCAGGGCTCGCTCATCAGCATCAAGATCGATGAGCCGTTTGTGAACCCTCATTTCCCAGTGCTCCCACGTTGCCGTGCCTTCTCCATCAGGACTCTTTCGTATGGGCACTCTGAGCTTTCTCGTGGGGAGTGGGACCGGACCAGAAAGGTTCACTCCGGTTCTGTCGGCGATGCTCTTCACCTGTTCACAAACGTGATCGAGCAATTCCGGGCTCGTTCCCGACAGCCGTATTCTTGCTTTTTGCATTAAACCTTGTTACGCTAGCGAGGGACTATATCGATGCACATGCCTGCTGCGATAGTCTGTCCCATATCCCGAATTGCAAAGCGTCCTAATTGCGGTATTTCTTTGACTTTCTCTATCACCAAGGGCTTTGTTGGCCGGACTTGTATAATGGCTGCGTCGCCTGTTTTTATAAAGTCTGGATTGGATTGTTTGACTTGTCCGGTTCTAGGATCGAGCTTTGCCTTTATCTCGGTGAACGTGCACGCAACCTGCGCGGTGTGAGCGTGGAACACGGGCGTGTAGCCTGCAGTTATTGCACTCGGATGCTGCAAAACGACGATTTGGGCTGTAAACTCCTTTGCGACGCTCGGTGGGGTATCTTGATGTCCGGTAACATCGCCACGTTTGATATCCTTCTTGGCCACGCCGCGGACGTTGAAACCTACGTTATCCCCTGGTGCGGCCTCTGGAATCTCTTCGTGGTGCATTTCTATTGACTTGATTTCCCCTCGGACATCTGCGGGCTCGAATATTACTTTATCTCCTTTCTTCATCAGTCCTGTTTCAACTCTACCAACGGGCACCGTCCCGATGCCTGAGATTGTGTAGACGTCCTGTATAGGCAGTCTGAGGGGTAGATTAACTGGTTTTTCAGGAACTTTGAACTTGTCGATCTCCTGCAAGAGCGTCTCGCCTTTATACCACGACATGTTATCACTGAGTTTCGTAACGTTATCGCCTTTAAAAGCCGAAACGGGGACGTATTGAACGTCATCCTCTCGATACCCAACTGTTTTCAGCAACTTACCCACTTCTTCTTTCACGTCATCAAACCGTTTTTGGCCGTAATCTGAAGCATCCATTTTGTTGATTGCTACAATTAGCTGGTTGATTCCAAGAGTCCGCGCGAGGAAGACGTGTTCTTTTGTTTGAGCCATAACGCCATCGGGCGCTGCAACCACTAAGATTGCGGCGTCAGCTTGCGATGCTCCGGTAATCATGTTCTTTACGAAGTCGCGGTGACCCGGACAGTCGACGATTGTGAAATAGTAGCGTTCCGTATCAAATCTTTGGTGCGCAATGTCAATTGTGACGCCGCGCTCTCGTTCTTCCTTTAGTGAGTCCATTACCCACGCAAACTCAAAGGATCCTTTGCCCTTTGCCTCTGCCTCTTTTTTGTACGACTCAATTATATGTGCACCTACGTTGCCAGTTTCGAACAGTAGCCTTCCGACTAACGTGCTCTTGCCGTGGTCAACGTGACCTATCATGGCCAGATTCAAGTGGGGCTTTTCAGCCATTTTTGTTCTTTCCTCCTTTTAACCTATAAAATCGTGTGGTTTTGGCAGCTCAGCCTTTAGACCTTTCCTCTGCCTTATTTGTTTTACTATCTCTGGTTGTAAGCTTTGCGCTAAAACCTCAAATCCGAGGAACTCGGTGCTCCATATGGCGCGCCCTTCGGTGGCTGATCGCAAGTCTCCGGCAAAACCAAACATCTCGGCAACTGGTGTTTTGCCTACTACGACGACTGTGTCGCCTTCGGAGTCCAGATCAAGTATTTGGCCCCGCCTTCCTTGTATCTGCTGCGTGGCGCTTCCCATCAGGGTTTGAGGCACACTTATAAACACCTTTTGCATAGGTTCAAGCACAACGTCCTTGGCCATTAAAATGGCTGCAAATATCGCTGATCGAACTGCAGGTATGACTTGCGCGGGGCCCCTATGCACCGCATCTTCGTGCAAGGTGACATCGACCAGTTTCACTTTTATGCCCTCACAAGGCTCTCGTGTTAGCGGCCCGGTCTTCATCGCTTCTCGGAATCCCTCGATGATGAGTTCCATAGTCTCGCGCAGATATTGAATCCCTTTTGTCATATCGAGGAGAAGATTTGATTCGAAGACATCGGCGATGTTTCTTGCTTCGTCTTTTTCTAAGCCCGCTTCCATCAGCACCGCTCGCCGCTCCGTTTCTGGGGCATTCATGTTGATGGCGCCTTCCTTTAACAAAGTCACAACGTCGCTCGGCAAAGCCTCTATCTCGAAGTAGAAGCGGTTATGGCGGTTGGGGGACTTACCCTCAACAGGTCCCGCGTGGCCTTGGACAGTCTCTCTATATACTACGATGGGTTCTGAGGTGGCGATTTGAACGTTCTTGTCTCTCTCGATTTTGTGGGCAATTATCTCAAGATGCAGTTCGCCCATCCCAGAGATCAAATGTTCTCCCGTCTCCTCATTGATGGTTACGCGGAGCGTCGGATCCTCCTTCGAGACTTGTCGCAGTACTTCAACGAGCTTGGGCAGGTCCTTCATGTTTTCGGCTTCAACTGCTACCGTAACCACAGGTTCACTTGCGTGTTTGATACTTTCAAAAGCTACGACGCCTTTTAGAGAAGAAACGGTCGAACCGACCATAGCGTCGCGTAGCCCAGTGACGGCTGCGATGTTGCCTGCGGGGATTCGTTCAACTTCGATCCGCTCTGCGCCCATAAATATGCCCACCTGTTGGATTCGATTCTTGTTTGGCATGCCCGAAACAGAGAGTTCTTGTCCGCGTTCGAGCGATCCCGAAAAAAGTCGTCCCGTAGCTACTTCGCCTGCATGAGGATCGATGGATATGTCAGTGATCATAAGCTGTACAGGGCCGTGCTGGTCGCAGGTCAGCATCGCTTTGCCCTCATTAGACGTTTTATCGCCGTGCCATATTACAGGAACGCGTTCCTTCTGTGCTTGCAGTGGATTCGGGAGGTGCGTGATAACCATGTTAAGCACAATTTCGTGAAGTGGGCTGCGCTCGGCAAGCTCTTTTTGCTTGTTGTTGGCACAGTATTCGTACACATCCTTGAACGTAATTTTCGTTTTTTCCATCTGAGGCACGCTCAAGGCCCAGTTATAGAGTGCAGATCCAAACGCGACAGAACCGTCGTCGACCTTGACCTTCCATCCTGCGTTGAACAGCTTTTCGTTCATTCCCCGTATCAGCTTATTTACGTGATTGATCAGATTGACGAATTTGCCCATCATCGCTTGCGGATCGAGTTTGAGCTCATTGACGAGCCGATCAACTTTGTTTATGAACAGGATTGGTTTCACGTTTTCCTTAAGCGCTTGCCGCAACACTGTTTCCGTTTGGGGCATCGTCCCTTCAACGGCATCGACCACGACGACTGCACCGTCAACCGCTCGCATCGCGCGTGTAACGTCTCCCCCGAAGTCGACGTGTCCCGGTGTATCGATGAGGTTTATCAGGTACTCCTTCCCGAGAAACTCGTGAACCATAGATACGTTCGCTGCGTTGATGGTGATCCCTCGCGCTTGCTCTTCTTCGTCAAAGTCCATAAAAAGTTGCGTTCCTGCAAGCTCCTTTGAGATCATGCCTGCTCCTGCGAGCAGATTGTCGGAAAGTGTCGTCTTTCCGTGATCTATATGTGCCACAATCCCAATGTTGCGTATGTATTCAGGTCGATCCATGAGCGTTGTAACACGCTCGACCATCTTCTGCCTGCTTACCATGTGTTTAGTTCAGAATGATTATGTTATCTCGCTGCCTTAGCCACTCGCTCTTTTTCTTCCTTCTTGCTGATCGAAAAGCTCCGCACATCATTTTTTGCGGCTGCTATAATCTCAGATGCGAGACAATCATCTATCGTGCGCTTGCTTTTGAACGCGGCTTTCTGAGCGCCTTGCGCGATGTACATTAGAGCTAAGTCGACCCGGCGCTGAGATGCGGTGTCAACCGCTTTCGGAACGGAAATGCCGCCGTATTTTAACCGCACAGTTTCTTCTCGAGGTCCTGCGTTTTCAATAGCTTGAATGAGCAACTTCACAGGATTTTCGCCCGTACGCTTGTTAGCAATATCGAAGGCCTTTCTTATGGTCCCGTACGCTTTGATTTTCTTTCCTGTGTTTTCCTCTCCGCGCATGAGTTTATTGGTTAACCGCTCGACGATAGACAAGTTTGACTTGTTGAACTGTTGATGCGCGTGTCTCCCGCCGCTAAGGATTTCTGGTGATTCAAAGTGCACGTAGCGCTTGATACCTGGGTCTTCAACTTGAATGTTGGCAGTCTCCCATTTGCCAAAAACTAAGCTGTTTTGTTCTGTTTGCATGGCTCTACCGTACTGGTTTTTCTTTTCTGCCGCGGACCATCTCTTCAAGAGAGACATTGTTTACTTTTATGACCTTAAATCGTACGCCGGGAATATCCCCCATTGAGCCGCCCATTCGGCCTCCAATCCCTTCCACGGTTACTTCGTCGTGCTCATCAATGAAATTTGTCGCGGCTACCCCGGGACAGAAGGCTGTTACCTGCCGGCCGTTTTTGATAAGCTGGATTCGCACGCACTTACGTATTGCGGAATTTGGTTGCTTCGCTTCAACTCCCACTTTTTCAAGAACTATTCCCCGTGCTTGCGGCGCGCCTTCCAAGGGATCTGCTTTTTCGTCCAAATGAAGTTCACGACGGCTAAAATGCTTGTCGCTCCATCGAAGCGCTTTGTGGTCTTTTTTAAGTTTGCGCGCTGAATAGATACCTCTTCCCATGACGACTCCTCGTTTGCAGGTTACTGAATAATTACATCGTCCAGTCCAAAGTGCCTTTGCGCAAGCACTTTGGCCTTGTGAATGTTTTTTCCGTTTTTTCCGATCGCGATTCCTCGATCTTTTGACATGACTTCGACGTAGGCGAGCTTCTTGTTCTCTTTCGAAACGACTTGAACCTTCTTTACAGAAACGGGTTGAAGCGCGTTTGCGACGAACTCGTCAACATCACCGGAGGACTCGACAATCTCGATGTGCTTGCCGATTGATCTCTTGACTCGGTTTATGTTGTTCCCATTCTTACCAATCGCTAGGCCCATATCCCCTTTTTTGACGACAAATATCACACGATCGTTTTCGTCGTCAATATAACAATCACGGGCTACTGCTCGAGTTAAACTCTCAAATAAGGCTATATAGCGTATCCCTTCTGTTGTGAGCTTAACTTCTGTCATTGCTTATCTCCTTTTCCCTGATCGACATAATATCCGAAGATCCAGCATCTATGATCGAAAGGGCAGAAATAGTAAATGGTTTACCACAAATTGAGCCTAATTCGATGCTGTTCATCTCGAGGTTGACCGTTGGGACACTCTCTGATGTGATTCTTTCGCGAAACCGCTCTGGACAGTTGGAAGCTAGCATGACCAACTGGGTGTCGCCTCGCTGAATCGATTTGAGCGTGTTTTTCGCTCCGATAGAGACCTTTCCGTCTCTTATTGCCGTTCTTAATGATTTTGCAATGTCTAGCTCCATCTTTTAGCCTCAGAATCTACTCTCTGCCGGTTCTAGCGATAAGCCGCACGTCGCCAGTTCCGAGAAGAATGGGTTGACCCACAATTACGTTCTCGGTGACTCCTACAAGCTCATCTGTTTCTCCACGTATAGCAGCATCGAGTAAGTGATTCACGGTGACTTCGAAAGCAGCTCGTGAAAGCACGCTCGTTTTCTCTCCTGCTATACCGTGCCGCCCTATCTGCTTGACCTCGCCGTCAAGCGTCATCATATCTGCGACAAGCATTATGTGTCTAACGTCAACCGTAAGTCCTTGCTCGCGCAAAGTGTCCATTGCTTCTTCGATGATGGAGTTCCGTGCTGCTTCTATGCCAAAAACCTCAGCCATCTCATTGATGTTGTTGGTCTTTGTCCGTGTGGCGTCAATGTGCTCCAGCACCATCACCTTTTTTAAAGACGAACCCTCTGTATAAAGGACATATTCTTCGCGCTCTTTTCGTACGACAACCCGCTTTATGTCGTCGATGCCCTTGACGACCATCGCCTTGGCTTTTTCCACGATCTGAAGCAGCGCCCGGTAACGCTTAACTGAGGGGATCAGCACAATGTTAGACCCGTCAACCCGAACGTCGACATCCTGAAGCGTCTCAAGTTTAGTCACGACGGCGTCCAGATCGACTTTTCGTTGCTGCAAGGCCCGGTCATCGAATTCTAGGTAGATCTGCATCTCGTCAGTGTCAGCAAGGATGTCTGCGATATCACTTACGTGCGTCCCTTCAATTTCCCAGGCAAGCTGCAAAGCTTTATCGCGGTCAGTTGCGCTCTCCACATCGAGATATATTGTCATCATCGGAGTATCAGGCACTTTTCGGGCATCGACTATTTCGATGAGCCTTGGAAGTCCTAGCGTGACATTAATGTCAGCGACTCCTGCGTAGTGAAAAGTCCTCATCGTCATTTGCGTTCCAGGCTCTCCAATCGACTGAGCAGCGATCGTTCCGACGGCTTCGCACGGTTCTACTCTTGATCGCTCGTAGACCTTTTTAGTCGTTTCTAGGATCTCATCTATTTCATCGTCGGACAGTTGCAGGGGGCTCAACTCTGCAAAAAGATCATTTTTTACGTTCAAAGGTAATTTGAGGGCTTTTATGGTCTCTTGAAGATCCATCGAACTCACCCGTTCTCGCGTTTTTCAATCACGCTCTGCGCGATTCTGTGGACGTTTACGGATTTGCCATAGTCGCTTTTGGTGGGGTCAATTCCGTCTTCACCGTAAACGAACTGTACTACTTTGTCCCCAGCTCGGACAGTTCCATCATATTCTACTTCTAAGTCCTGCAGCGCGTTTATCAGTCTTCTTTGGAGATACCCAGACTGAGACGTTCTAACGGCGGTGTCGACGAGCCCTTCTCTTCCTCCGATAGCGTGAAAGAAGAATTCTGTTGGCGTAAGGCCCTTCTTGTAGCTTGATCTCACGAAGCCGCGCGCATCAGCCCCAAGATCACCTTTTCGAAAGTGAGGTAGCGTCCTGTCGTAGTATCCTCTTCTGATGCGCTCACCTCTCACTGATTGTTGTCCAACGCTGCCGGCCATCTGCGTAAGGTTCAACATCGACCCGCGTGCGCCCGAAACAGCCATTACGACAGCCGAATTGTCAAGCGCGAGCTCGCCGGCAAATCCGAGGTTCTTCCCTGCAATTTCTCCTGCTTTGTCCCTTGCTCTTCCTAGTTCTTGCATTATTTTCATTTCTAGAGTTTCGTTGAGCGTCCGACCAGGCATGGATTCAAGCTCACCGACTTCATAAGCATTTATGAGTGCCCCGACGCGCTCTTCCGCTTTTTCTATGATTTCCTCGATCTCTAGTTGTGCTTGTGGCGAAACGTCTTCGTCGTCAATTCCGAAGCTAAAGCCGAACGTCATTATGCTTCGGATCGCAAGTTTAGTGGCGTTATCTAGAAATCGCGAAGCTTCTTGAAAGCCGGTGTCAGTGTATTCCCTAATTATCCCGTCAAGTATTGCCCCGCTGAAGGCTCCAATTGATTTTTCATCAATTATGCCGCAAATCAAGTTGCCCGCGTCAATCTTGACGTATGCGTCTATCTCGCAATCGGTTTTGAGGCACACTCCGTGCATAACGCACTTCTTGGCCTTTAGCGTCAGATTCAACCGCTCTGGAAGTATTTGACTGAACACTTGCTTGCCGGAATAATAGCTTACGCCACCTTCTACAACTGCAGGTTCAGGGAGCGGTTTTTCGACATCGCATTTCTTGAGAAGCTCATAGACTTCGTTTTTCGTAAATTTGGTTCCTTTTTGGGTAAGCAGAAAGAGCCCTGAAATGTGGTCGTGTATCCCGCCTATTATCGGACCGCCGAACCTTGGGGACAGGATGTTTTCTTCCACTTGCATGAGGATGCGCGCTTCGGCGCGCGCTTCTTCGGTTTGCGGCACATGCAGATTCATTTCATCGCCGTCGAAGTCGGCGTTGTAGGGTGGGCAGACCGCAGGGTTCAGCCGAAAAGTCTTGAATGGCATCACCTTGACCCTGTGAGCCATGATACTCATTCGATGTAATGACGGCTGTCTGTTAAAAAGGACGATGTCCCCGTCTTTTAGTTGTCTTTCGACGACCCACCCATTTTCAAGAGTCTCAGCAATCTCGGCCCCGCTCTTTTCGGTGATCTTTACGCGTCTACCGTCAAGTCGCTTTATGTAATTTGCCCCCGGGTGGTTGAGCGGGCCCCGCTCGATGTACTCCTTTAATTCTCCAACATTTCGCGGCGTTACAATAATCGGCACCGTCATCTCGCGAGCTATGGTCTCTGGAACTCCGACTTCATTCACGCTCAGGTTTGGATCAGGTGAAATAACAGTTCGTGCTGAGAAGTTCACCCTTTTGCCTGAAAGGCTTCCTCTGAATCGTCCGTCTTTTCCTTTTAGTCTTTGCGAGAGTGTTTTCAAAGGCCTCCCGCTGCGATGTCGCGCCGGTGGAACACCCGAAACTTCGTTGTCGAGGAAGGTTGTGACATGGTACTGCAAAAGTTCCCACAGATCTTCTATGATAAGCTGCGGCGCTCCTGCCTCGCGGTTCTCTTGAAATCTCTGGTTTATTCTAATAATATCTACAAGCTTATGGGTAAGGTCATCCTCAGATCTTTGCCCATTCTCAAGCGTGATCGAAGGTCGCGTGGTTACAGGCGGTACAGGTAATACCGTCAGTATCATCCATTCGGGACGAACGTTAGTAGCGTCTAGGCCGAGGAGTTCAATGTCGCCGTCTGGTATCCTTTCAAATCTGTCGCGGATGTCTGCCGGCATTAACTTATGACTATCTTCAACATAACGAGTCGGTTTTTCGTACTTAATTTCCTTCTGCTGCTCAGCGCAGTAGGGACAGGTGGTTGATTTTCGCGCTTCTTTGATGACGTTTTTCACAATCTCGTCAGTAGAGTAATTCTTGTCCTTCAGTTCGTGCATCTTAAGAAGGAACTCATGCTTTTGAATCTCATCTAGCAAGAGGTGTCCGCATCGCCGACACGTAGCTCTTAGAATCTTCCTTATAATCTTAGCAAATCCTACGTGAATTACGGGAGCAGCAAGTTCGATATGACCGAAGTGTCCCGGACATTCGCCGGCACGCTGAGCGCAGGTCTTGCATCGAAGACCCGGATCTATGACTCCGAGCCGCGGATCCATGAGACCCATTTCAATGGGGAAACCATCGTCATCGTACGTGTCCGCAGTAATAACCTTGGTTACGCTCATCTTCCGATATTCTTTAGGTGAAAGTAACCCAAATTTGATTTTTCCGATTCGTTTAGGGCTGCTCATAGAGTCCTCCCGACTAAACAGCGTCTTCCAGCTCGAGGCGCGGAGCGATGCCTAGCGCTTTCATTTCATCAAGCAGTAATTTAAAGGCGTAGCTCATTTCAACCTTATAGATGTCAGTATCAGCGCCGCAATTCGGGCAATAGACCACGTTCCGACGTTTGTCAAATGTGGCGATCATCCCGCAAGCTGTACAAACGTACTCCTCAACTTTGTCTGATTCGTCAACCAGTCGCTCTTTAAGCGCCAAAGCTGCGCCATGTCCGATCATCACGTCACGTTCCATCTCGCCGAACCGCAATCCTCCTTCGCGCGCTCTGCCTTCTGTGGGCTGGTGCGTTAATACCTGGACGGGTCCGCGTGACCGTGCGTGCAGTTTCTCTGACACCATGTGGTGCAGCTTCTGGTAAAGGATCAATCCGATAAACATATCAGCAGCCAACCTTTCGCCTGTGACCCCGTCGTATAAAACTTCCTTTCCGGTGTGCGAGAACCCATTTCTTGTTAAAGCTTCCCTAAGTGCGACTTCAGGCTCACCGGAGAACGCGGTTCCGTCAATGCGCCTTCCCTCTAGACTTCCGACCTTCCCTCCTATCATTTCCAAAACGTGGCCGACCGTCATTCTCGATGGGATTGCGTGGGGATTGATAATAAGATCGGGTACGATCCCCTCTTCGGAAAATGGCATGTCTTCCTGTGGGACTATGAGCCCGATGACACCTTTTTGTCCGTGTCTCGAAGCAAACTTATCCCCCAATTCTGGTATTCTTTGATCTCTCGTTCTGACTTTAACTAATCTTGACCCGTTCTCGCCTTCTGTGATAATTACTGCGTCTACAACGCCACTCTCGTTTGAACGCATTGTAACCGACGTTTCGCGCCGTTTTTGTGTGCTTATTCCTCCAAGCTCGGTAGGCTCTTCAAGGAATCTCGGTGGGCTAGTTTTTCCTACCAGGACATCGTTGGGTTGTACTTCGGCTTCTGGATTAACGAACCCGTCTTCATCCAAGTTTGCATACACATCGGGGCCCCGCGCGCCGCGAACTTCTGCATCGGGTATCTCGAATTTGTCTTCTTGTCCTCCTGGATATCGGCGTTCTTCTGCTTCGTAAGTGCGGAAAAAGTGGCTTCTGCCGAGTCCTCGCTCGACAGAGCTCTTGTTAATTATGAGCGCGTCTTCGATGTTGTAGCCCTCGAAGGATTGGACTGCGACTACGAAGTTCTGCCCTGAAAGCCTATCGTCAAAGCCCACCGTCTCCATTGCGTTTGTTTTTACGAGGCCAAGTTGTGGATAATGTAGGTAATGTGATCGAGTGTCTGGTCTCAGCTTCCAATTTGCGCACGAAGCGCCTAGCGACTGCTTAATCATACCAGCACCCATAGTATTGCGAGGCGACGCATTGTGCTCTGGGTAGGGAACCAGTCCTGTGGCGATCCCCAATATGAGTGATGGATCGATCTCGAGGTGAGTGTGTTCGATTGTGAGGTCCTCCGGAGTTACGGCAACGTAGATGTTCTCCTCCTCTTCAGCGTCGATGTATTCAATCAAGCCGTTTTCTACCAGATCGTCGAACGACAACTCTCCGCGCTCAAGTTCTTGGATGTGGTCGTCAGTAATTAGCGGCGCTCCTGCCTCGACGATTATTAGTGGTCTTCGAGCTCTCCCAGAATCCGTGTTAATATTGATCTCGTTCGTGTCTTCGTGAAACGCTATGTTAATCAGGTGCGGAAGCTCTCCGCGCCTTCTTTTTGTCCGAAACTGGTCAACAAATAGTCTTGGATCGCTGTGTGTTCCTTTTAAGGCGCCATCAACGTAAATACGGGCTTCAGTCATTTATGTTCACCTCTGACACGAGTTCATGTCCGATAGGCGTGTAGCCCAGTTCTTCCAACGCAGATAGGACCGTAGTTTCGTCTTCCAAAGCGGTCGAGAGTTCGACCTGCTGAGCAAAATTCTTGACGAGTCCACAGTTAGGACCTTCAGGCGTTTCACTTGGACATATACGGCCCCATTGAGTCGGGTGCAAGTCACGGGCTTCAAAATGAGGCTGCGCTCGAGATAATGGTGAGATCACCCTTCTTAAGTGCGACAGCATCGCCATGTAGTCAGTACGGTCGAGGAGTTGCGACACGCCCGTTCTCCCTCCGACCCAATTTCCTGTTGCAAGGGGGTGAGTGAGCCTTTCTGTTAGAACGTCAGCCCTCACTGCAGTCAAAACATTGAGCTCGCGATTTCTCATGTCTGCTCGCTCAAGTTGATACTTGATGTCTCTCGTTAATCGACTAAATGACACGCGAAACAGATCTTCCATGAGATCGCCAGCAAGCTTTAAACGCTTGTTAGCGTAGTGGTCTTTGTCGTCTTCTCCGCGCTTATGCAGAGCTAGTTTGAAGCACGCCTCTGCCATTCTCCCAAGAAAGTGCGCTTTGATCAGCCTGGTTTCCTCTTCGGAGAGAAGAGGGTCGTTCAGATGTGGCAGAAGATAGCGATCGACCACATAATTGGACCTTTTTGCTTGATACTCTGTGGCTTGGCCCGCAGCGACCTTCTCGCCGAGTTTTTTCATTGCTGCTTCCTGAATCTTCTGGTGCAGCTCATCAAGCGACTCCCCTTCGTCTTGTGTAAAGTCCTCGGCCTCCTCAATATTCTCTAACATGAATTTGATGATTTCTGGATCGTTCGACACTGATTGGACAACGTCTTGGTCAGTCACCAGACCAAGCGCCCTGATTAGCATTACGTAGTTGATCCGTCCAGAAACTGAAGGGAATGTGACCTCTAAAACTGAATCACGGCCCCTTTCCACCATTACTAGCGCTTTGTAGCCTCTGCGCTGCGAAAAAACTTTGGCGACCTCGATTCGCCCCCCGTAGCGTTCATCATACTCAGCGAAGATTTTGTTCGGTGCGAGATCCTCCAAGGTTATTATAACCCGTTCGGAGCCGCTTACAATGAAGTATCCGCCGGGATCTGCTGGGTCTTCGCCTAGTTTGACCATCTGACTGTCGGAGAGCTTGGAGACGTTACACGCCTTGGAGCCCACCATGATCGGCATTAATCCAACTTCGACCTCTTCCGGTTCTTTTTCAATTTCGCCTTGTATCAGGGTCATTTCAAGAAAAATTGGCGCGGCATATGTGATATTTCTAAGCCGCGCCTCGGTAGGGTACAGCTCTTCGAGCGATCCGTCTGCTTCGCGCACTTTTGGGGTGTCAACTCGAATGCGCCCCAACTTTACGAGCAGGCCGGGAACGTCAGTTTCGATCACTGCCTGCTCGTCAATGATTTTCTGTAACCCTCGTTCGACAAAATCGTCAAAAGAATTTATGTGATGTTGCGCAATTTTGTCTCTCGTGAAGTAGCTTTTCGATATAGCCTGCCTATTTATCAAATTCTCACCCCATTTTCGTATCGATCACGAGACGGTAAGAAATAGCTTCGTCCGCCGTTAGACTGCGGCGTTTTATCTTTATTACGTTGTCTTTTCGCGCGCTGATTTCTTTGCACGCAGGATCGGTTACCAACACTTTGGGTAGTTGCTTGAGTTCGATTCCATATCGCGCTAGCAACTCGTGCACTTCTTCGTCTGACATGATTGTATGTTCAGGCACCATTTCATGCTTTAGAACGTTTAGATTTTTCATGCGCCCCACCAAATTGCATCCTGAGAAACGAGGATGACTAGTTTTTCAAAATTCTGCAACGAAGACCTTGATTATCCGAGCTCAATCTTTTCCTTGCTAACATTTCGAGATTTGTTATGTCATGTCGTTCGGCTGGCAGAGAAAGGCGGGCTCGAAGGGATTTGAACCCCTGACCGCCTGGTATCTCTCCTTAGATTTCGAGTTAAAAGCCAGGTGCTCTGCCTAACTGAGCTACGAGCCCTCAAATAGTTCGATACTGTACTCTAATTGGTTCGCAACGATTTCACAATTAGCGATAGGTTAACCTCACTGTTCCTAATATAGGCTACCCCGATTTAAACCTTTCCTCGCTTGCCCGAAGGCGCTTCAGCCGGATAAACAAGACGTTTGTTTTCGCGAATCTTAAATACGCGGGACGAGTATTAAAGCATAGCTGAGGATATTTTAGATCAGCGTCGGTGGTCAAGTATGGCTAAGGTAACAATAAGTTTGATAAAAGCAGACGTTGGAGGGTTTCCAGGACACGCGACTGTTCACCCACAACTCTGCGAAAATGCAGAGGAGATTCTAAGCGAAGCAGTTAAAACGGGAATAGTTGCCGATTTCAGGGTTATGGCGTGTGGTGATGACCTCGAGCTGCTTATGGGGCACGCCAAAGGCGAAAATGATCCAGAAGTCCACGAACTTGCTTGGAAGATTTTTACCGCTTGTACAGGCGTAGCTAAGGCGTTGAAGCTGTATGGAGCGGGTCAAGATATGTTGAAGGACTCGTTTTCAGGAAACATACGCGGGATGGGCCCAGGTGCTACGGAACTCGAGTTCACAGAACGAATAGGCGAGCCCCTCATCGCATTTATGATGGACAAAACCGAACCTGGTGCTTTCAATCTTCCGATTTTTAAGATGTTTGCCGATCCGTTCAACACAGCCGGACTGGTGATCGATCCAAGCATGCATAGTGGTTTCAAGTTCGAGATATGGGACATTAGAGACCACGTGCGCGTCTTTATGGATTGTCCCGCAGAAATGTATGACATGCTGGCTTTAATCGGCGCCAAGAGTCGCTACGTTATAAAGCGGGTTTTTCCTAAAGAAGGGGGCAAATTGCCGTCTGAAGAGCCAGTGGCAGCTGTGAGTACCGAGAAGCTGTATGAAATCGCGGGCGAATATGTAGGCAAGGATGATCCGGTGGCACTTGTACGGTCGCAGTCTGGATTGCCCGCCCTCGGCGAGGTCCTCGAACCTTGGACGTTCCCTCACCTTGTTAGCGGCTGGATGAGAGGCAGCCATAATGGCCCAGTCATGCCGGTCGCTTTTGAAGATGCGAAGTGTACTCGCTTTGACGGGCCTCCGCGTGCAGTAGCAGCTGGATTTCAAATAGCTAATGGGAAGTTCGTCGGGCCAGTGGACTTATTCAACGATCCAGGATATGACGCAGCGCGGGCTGAAGCAAACGTGATCGCGAACTATATGAGGAGACACGGACCATTTGAACCACATCGGTTACCTCTTCAGGATATGGAGTATACGACGCTCCCTAAAGTGCTCAGGAAGCTTGAGGACAGGTTTGAACGCGTGGAATGACTTGCGCGAACAACGCCAGTAAACGGTAACAAGGAACTGAATTGCGTCGCAGGAAAAAGGAAACGCTAGGGCGTGCCTACTAACGAGTCTTAGCAGGAACGGGGGCGATCGATATCGAAGAAATATGGATTGAGAAATACCGCCCCCGCAAACTAAGCCAAGTTGTTGGACAAGATAACGTCGTTAAGAGACTGGAATCCTACGTTAAGTTGAAGAACCTGCCACATTTGATGTTTGCAGGGGCTGCGGGGACGGGAAAAACCAGCGCTGCAATCGCTTTGGCTCACGAACTCTACCAAGATGACTGGCAAAGCAATTTTACTGAACTCAATGCTTCCGATGAACGGGGCATTGAAGTTGTACGCAACAAAATTAAGAATTTTGCCAGAACAGCTCCCGTTAGCGCGCCTTTCAAGATTATTTTCCTGGATGAGGCTGATTCGCTCACACCAGACGCGCAATCGGCTTTGAGGCGCACTATGGAAAGTTTCAGTATGTCGTGCAGATTCATTTTGTCGTGTAACTATTCGAATAAAATCATTGAGCCAATACAGTCGAGATGCGCTGTTTATCGATTTACGCCCATTGGGCCGAACGATGTGCAAACACAGCTGCGATACATAGCCAAAGAAGAGCATGTAGCTATAAGCGACGAAGCTTTCAAAGCCATTAGTTATGTGGCCGGAGGTGACCTACGCAGTGCGATAAACACATTGCAGTCCGCAGCTTCCCTAAAAACAGAGATCGAACAGGAAACGATCTATCAAATAGCTGCGACAGCTAATCCGCAAGCAATTAAAGAACTTCTTTGCGCATCTATTGGGGGCAAGTTCAAACATGCTCTATCGTTGCTAGACTCGCTTCTCTTAGAACAGGGTCTCTCCGGTACCGAAATCGTAGCGCAAATCCATAAAGCACTTTTAGATCTCAACATCGCAGATCAGTTGAAAGTTCAGTTCATTAATAGTATTGGAGAGATCGATTTCAGATTGAGTGAAGGCGCTAACGAGAGGATACAACTAGAAGCTCTCGTAGCGGAATTCGTGCTGCTGAGTCGAGGAAATACTTCTATGCCCACATAGACGAGCAGGCTTCTCTAGTCACCCTAGACGCC
Source organism: Methanomicrobia archaeon (assembly GCA_015660915.1). Lineage (GTDB taxonomy): Archaea > Halobacteriota > Bog-38 > Methanoflorentales > Methanoflorentaceae > Methanoflorens. The sequence continues at coordinate 84,892 of JACTTZ010000001.1, forward strand.
CGCTGAATTCTTTTTTCGTGACCGTGAAATTGTGATCTCGTTCCCAGCGCTATAATATTAACTGGGGTGTTGAATCCAAGTTACGGGTTGGTGGCAGCGTTAACAGCGCGCGTTCGGACGTGACTTGCTGTAGCTGCAGTTACGGTTGGGCCAGGCTGTACTCACCTACGACGCATTATAAGAAATCACGCCTTTTGAGGCCATAGAAAGCTTGAAATAAGAAATCTCTTATAAGAGACCCTTATCAATCATTCGAGTCAGGATGTTTACACATGAAATGGCAAGGAAAGTCCGTGCGTAGCAGCACAGGGGGCAGAATTAAGCGCTCTGCTGGCAAGAAGAAACACGAGATGGGTAGGGAGTCGACACTTACGCAGCTTGGAGAAACGAGAAAGAAGCACGTTTCCGGGTTCGGCGGTAACTCAAAGATACGACTTTACAAAGGTTTTCACGCCAATGTGACCGATGCTTTGACCGGTAAAACGACTCTAGCAGATATCGAGACTGTCGAACTTAACGCTGCAAACAGGAACTATGTAAGACGTAACATCATCACAAAAGGCGCAATTGTTCAAACAACCGTGGGCAAGGCGAGGGTGACCAATAGGCCTGGTCAAGACGGATCGATCAACGCCGTTCTAGTCATCGAAGAGCAGCCCGTGTAGTAGTATAACGGTATTAATACTTGAGAAGATCGTCGACAAACTCGCTTATCCCCTCCCCAGTTCTCACGCTCATTGGTATCTGTTTGACTTGCGGGGCAATTCGCTCCATGTCGTTCCGCATGCGAGCTATGCTTGCTCCAACTGCCTCTGCTAAGTCGATTTTGTTGATAATTCCAATATCGCTCACTCTAAAGATCATAGGGTGTTTGTTCACAACGTCATCTCCTTCGGTGACGCTTACAACGACGATTCTTGCATCCGTCCCAAGTTCAAAATCGGTTGGACACACCATGTTACCGACATTTTCGATGAATAGGAAGTCCAACTCCTTCAGAGGCAACTTCTCTATCGCGTGCCCAACGAGATGCGCGTCGAGGTGACATTCTGTTCCGGTGTTTAGGTTAACAACTGGAATATGCAGCGCCTTCATCCGAACGAAATCATCCTCCCCAACGACGTCACCTGCGATTGCTCCAATTTGAAACCTTTCACGCCGCAAGATCGGCACGACTTTCTCTATGATAGAAGTCTTTCCTGAGCCGATTGATCCTAGGATATCGAATGCTCTAATGTTGTGTTGTCTAAGCACGTCTAGGTTTTGACTCGCTTCTTCTCTGTTCCTTTTAAGAATATCGCGACCTACCTCTATCTCAACCTTGTGCATAGGTTTTAATGGCTGGTTTGACAATATTAACATATCTGCGAAACTGGCGGCTGCTGCACGATGGCGAAGAATTCAAAAAGGATCGTTTGGCCCATATACATGGACGCCCATAAAACGCGTAAAGAGGGCCGAATCTTAGCAAAAAGAGATTCTGTAGGCGCACCGGACATTAAGGAAATCATGCGTGCCGCTAACGAACTGGGACTAGAGCCCTCTTGCGAAGATGAAAAAATGTACCCACGGTTTTGGTGGGAACATAAAGGCCGAATACTCGTGGACTTTAAAGGTAGTAAGCGAGACGCGACGAGGCAAATTGCGCACAGAGTGAAATCATTGCGAGCCCAGCACGACTCGTAAGGCAAATGAATAAGCGAATAGAGTTTCACACGCACACTATTTTGAGCGACGGTGTGCTTCTACCAAGTGAACTGATACGGCGGGCGTATGTCGCAGATCACGAAGCAATCGCAATAACAGATCACGTTGACTTCTCTAACGTCGATTCAGTAATTCGCTCGACAAAACGGGCGGCCGAGGGGTCTAGTGGCGTTGAGGTTCTCGTTGGAGCAGAAATTACGCATGTCGTCCCCGAAAAAATTCCCAAGCTTGTTCGGAAGGCTAAGGCGTTAGGTGCACAGGTAATAATTGTTCACGGTGAGACAACCGTAGAGCCGGTGGCGCCGGGAACAAACAAAGCAGCTGCAGCCCTAAGCGATGTCAATATCATCGCACATCCAGGTCTCGTGAGTCAGGAAGATGCTGAGCTTGCGAGGCAAAACGGCATCTATCTTGAGCTTACAGCACGATGTGGTCACAACGTTACTAATGGTCACGTGGCAAAAACTGCCTTTGACATTTTGGTAAACACTGACTGTCACGGTACTGAGCTGGTTGGGACTGCTGGTGCCGAAAGAATAGCACGAGGGGCGGGCCTGAACGAAGAAGAAGTACGGCGCGTAACTCATCGAAACGCGAGAGCACTTCTGAATGAAATTTTATAAGTTTTTCCCAAAAGTTTAAATAGTTTCAAAAACTATATATATACGTAACGTTTGAGGTCAGGGTTGCGCAAGTTAGGTATCTTACTTCACGTTTCTAGTCACGGCTACATTATTCTTAGAGCGGCTTTATTTCCAAAGATTGATTCTGCGGTACTGACGAAGCGAATGAAAAAAATTGGCACAGTCCATGACGTATTTGGTCCAGTAATATCGCCTTATATATCAGTGAAGCCGTCTAAAAAACTTGATCCCACTGATTTGAAACAACTAGTAGGAGAAAAGGTCTACATCTGAGCTCAAAGGTGAATATATGGTTGAAGTGGAAAAGGAAAGAATAATAGAGCGCGCAAAAGCGCGGGAAGTCACAAAAGAGCGCCAAAAAGAGCTTGGAGAATATGAGGAATCGAAAGCTGTGTGCCCCGAATGCGGTTCACGGCAGCTTGTCCAAGACTATGAGAGGGCGGAACTTGTCTGTGACAAATGCGGGTTAGTAATCGATGAAGACTTTATGGACATGGGTCCAGAATGGCGAGCATTTGATCACGATCAACGAATGAAAAGGAGCCGCGTTGGGGCTCCCATGACTTACACCATTCACGATAAAGGATTATCTACGATGATAGACTGGCGAAACAGGGATTCATACGGGCGGTCTATCTCTTCGAAGAACAGAGCGCAACTCTATCGACTGCGCAAATGGCAGCGGCGAATCCGCGTGTCAAATGCGACAGAACGAAATCTTGCGTTTGCATTGTCTGAGCTCGACCGAATGGCATCAGCCCTTGGCTTATCGAGAAACGTGCGGGAAACTGCTGCCGTTGTCTACCGAAAAGCAGTCGACAAGAACCTTATTCGAGGAAGGAGCATTGAAGGTGTCGCAGCCGCGGCTCTATACGCTGCTTGTCGTCAATGTTCAGTTCCAAGAACTCTTGATGAAATTGCAGAGGTTTCGAGAGTAAGTCGAAAAGAGATTGGCAGGACTTACAGATTCATTTCACGTGAACTAGATCTAAAATTGACTCCAACGTCACCAATAGACTACGTGCCGAGATTCTGTTCAGGCCTCAAACTCAAGGGCGAGGTTCAATCTAAAGCTGTCGAAATATTGAGGCAAGCTGCGGAAAAAGAACTAACAAGTGGAAGAGGTCCTACGGGAGTTGCCGCAGCGGCCATCTACATAGCTTCAGTTATTTGCGGTGACCGGAGAACGCAACGAGAGGTTGCTGACGTTGCCGGCGTAACTGAAGTGACGATACGGAATCGATACAAGGAACTGGCAGAAGAGCTCGATATTGAGATTCTGTTCTGATCCACCCCCTCTTTTTTTATAGTCCACCTTAAGGAGAAATGGATTGGGGACTACTTGCACGTCTAAACGAAAGTCCCAAATTATTTAAAGTCCGACAGCAGTTGTGGTGCTGGGGCTCGTAACTCAGGGGTAGAGTGCCACGTTCGCATCTCAGGAGAAAAACGTGGATGCCACGGGTTCGATTCCCGTCGAGTCCATTTGTCTGGTTTTTTATCCTGTTATTTTTTGATCCAGACGCACGACGTAAGATCACGTCATGTGTTTCTTGACTATTGCTTTAGCTCTAGTCTCGTCGACTCCACAGCAGATCAGGTACTTTTCAAACTTGTCATACAAGGAGAGGTCTGAGTTATGGAAACGTGCCAGGTATTCTTCGTTATCCAAGAGCTTAGAGGCTAAAGGTTCTTCATCCCCGCTGCTAAACCTCAAACTCTCTAAGAAGTTACTGACATATTGTTTTTCAAGAGCTTTTATGTGTTCGATAACGTATAGAACATCCTTCATCTCTTCTCTCAAACCGTCAATTTGGCCCTGGACGTTCTCTTTCATTATGATATAGGGGCTCATTGCCCTTAGGGAGTTCAAGAGGAGCTCCTCCTCTTTGATTTTTTCCTGAGTGGTCTTGATAAGTTCATTGATGCTTTTTTTGTATTTGTCTTTGTTATCGATCAACTGCCTTGAAGCTAGCTCGTTGTAGAGTTCTGCATCGGTGCGATCGAGCAGTCCGTTTATTCGGTGTTTAGTCGCGAGCTCTCTGACTCCAGTGTAAAGATAGCGTGTACCTTCTCTTCTCATTCTTAGGAGCTCGAACCTCTCTCTATCTAGTTTTGCAACAGAGCGATCAACGCGTTGAAAAAGATCTTCAAAATCACTGAGTGCCGTTTGAGCGTAGTCATCGTCTATCAACTTTGAAAGAGCCTTTTGGTCGATGACACGCAGCTTCTGCTCAAGGTTGGCCAAAGCGGAGTCCAAGCGGTCATACTTATAGACGAGTTTCTCCATTTCGCTTTTCGGAACCTTTTCAAAAAGTTGCTCGTTGACTGCATCAAGCAAGATCTCTCGAGCTCGTATGCTGCCGAGGTTTTTCAGCTTAAGGTAGTCATCTTCCGAGACTCTTATGTTGAAAATTTTATCTTTGGCCATCGCTACGTAAAACGTAAAACATTTTTAAATTATATAATTGTCGCTTTGCCAGGCACCAATTTTTTTATGTGTTGAATTGCGATGCGAGGTATCTTCTTGTTGGGTTCAAGACCTGCGTTGCGTGCTATCTTTATATGTTATCGGGCTTCTGCTAGCATTGCAGGTAATATGGTTTACATGCGCGTTAACTGCTACGCGTTTTGCTATCATACGTAACTGCACGAATTATCGAAAGAAGTGGCGCAACAGAGTAATTGTGGCCGTTTTGGACGTCAATAAGGAACCACGCGATGTTAACAATCGGAGTAATTGCTATTCAAGGTGCTGTTTCAGAACACGTCGCGGCATTAGAAAAAGTCTCGAGCGGTTTGAACTGCAAAATAGAGACTATAAAAAAGAAGGGCATAGTCTCGCACTGCGACGGTCTAGTAATTCCTGGGGGCGAAAGCACAACAATTTCCAGGTTATTGCGTTTTGAAGGGATTGATAAAGAGTTACTCGATAATGAGCATATCCCCATGCTGGGGACTTGCGCTGGATTGATCATTCTGTCGAGCTATCAAGATAAGGACGTTGAGGGCTTGGGGCTAATGAATATGCAAGTTAAAAGAAATGCGTTTGGCAGGCAAGCAGAGTCTTTTGAGCTTTCTTTAGAGGTAACGGTTTTTGATTCTCCGTTTGATGCCATATTTATTCGGGCTCCTGCGATTAAGCAAGTCGGAAACGGCATAGATATTTTAGCTAGCGTCGAGGATTATGGCGTTGCTGCGCAACAAGGAAATAAGCTGGCACTCGCATTTCATCCGGAACTGAGCGATGACTTGAGATTTCACAAGTACTTTTTGCAGCTTCTTGATTCTAGTAGTTGATCCTCAAAATGGACCTGTAGCTTTGCGAGGGAGCTAAGAACGTGCTAAATCCAAACCACTAATTCATATCGAAGGCGGCTTAAGAAAAAAAACACTACGATTGTTTTCTACGCTCTAAGGGAGAGACGATTTCAACGCTTCTTGTTTTCACTCGCTCATATGCTAGCACTGCTCTTGCTCTCACATAAAGCTCTTCGTCGTGGAAAGCTTCGAGCAAGGGTTTCACGCTTTTTGCGTTGCCTATCTTACCTAGGACTTCCGCAGCGCGCTCACGCACGAGTCCATTTCGATCCTTCAGTGCGACGATCAAAGACTCAACTGCAGGCTCCCCAATTTTGCTCAACGCTTCCGCAGCGCGCTCACGCACGAACCATTCTTTGTCGTTTAGAATATTTATAAGGCTTTTTACGGCTCGAGGATCTTTAACTTGGCCAAGCGAATTAGCTGCGGCTGCTCGCACGAACCAATCCTGATCTCTTAATGCAGCTTGGAACGCTTGTGTCGCGGGTTGTCCTACCCTTGCAAGCGCTAGAATAGTGCTGCTGCGCACTTCCCACCTCTCTTGACTAAGCGTCGAGATTAGGCGCGTTATTGCGGGGCCTCCAATTTTGCAGAGTGCTTCTGCTGCAGCAATCTTCGTCTTTTGGTCCTGAGCTCCCGATAGCGTAGCCGCTAGTTTTTCGATCTCTTTTTCAGCTGATAATTGCTTCGTAGAGTCATCACTCTCTGCATTTCTGAAGTCATTCTGAAACGGCATATCGAGTTGAGTTTTTTATTCGAGACGTAGGGAGCACAGGAGTGCTGTTACTTATCTCAGCGATTTCTATAGGTCGAGCGCGTGGTAGAAAGGCCTGTTCTACAGCTCTAATGCTTGTCTCGTTCTCGCTCAATTTGGCGAATCTTACCGTTTATCCAGTCGGAGACTCGATCCTCATTTGTTTGACTCGCCACTTGCTGCTTTCTTATTTTTTCCCCGACAAGCTCAAGCAGCTCTTTAGAGTTGACAGGCTTCATAATGTAAGCATCTGCGCCGAGGTTGAGGGACTTTACCGCATTGTCGAAGCTCGGAAATCCGGTGATGATTATTTTTATCATTTCTGGATTGGCCTTATGCAGTTCGGTGATCAGCTCCGTGCCCTCCATGTCTGGCAGCTTAATGTCCAAAAGCGACAAGTTGAAAAACGCAGTTTCTGATTTCTCAATAGCTTCTTTGCCAGTTGCTGCTGTCTCAACTGTGTAGCCGTCTAGCTGCAAAATCTCTTTTAGGACTGTTAAGATTGTCACATCATCATCAACGATCAAAATGCTTTTAGTTTCGGCCATAGTACTCCTTTCACTTTGCGGGGTTGACTCTCAGAAACTTCATTGCTCCAAAGAGTTCATTGCGAGAAAGGTCTGATCTCATTGGTTTGGTTGCAGCGGCCCCGTTGATTTGAGTCAACGCTCCTCTCTATGTCGTCGATAATTGAAAAAAGTATGCGTAGCTGTTACACCGCAAAGTCTTCCTGTTCTGAGGTCAGTGAGCGTAGGGCTCACTGCTGCTCAAAGGCTTTTCTGGCTGCTTATTCGTCGTTGTCAGGCATAATATACGCAAATTATATTTGACAATAGGTATATAAATGAATAATAGGAACTTTGTTTCCACCAGGAGAGCGCATTCTTCGCTAGCTCAACGGAAAGAGAAAGACTTACGCGTTCTTAAAACAATTTTGCGGAGCCAAACGAACTGAACTAGTGGTTAACGTCGGTCTTTGCTTTGACGGCACAGGTAGTTCTCGAAAAAATCAGAAAAGAGAGGGGTGGTAGCAGACTTGTGTAGCATATTAGGCATCGTGAATGCAAGCGGCAAACTGTTTTCTGCAAGTAGCATCATTGAGGGCATTACTTTGATGAATGAACGATGCAACGGACTCGGTGGCGGATTTGCAGCTTATGGATTATACCCCGAATACAAAGAGTATTACGCCCTACATATCCTTTTGAAGGATTTTGAACAGAAAGACCGAGTAGAGGAGATGCTGAAGGAGCACGTCGATATTTATAAAGACGAAGAAATTGAAACGCGCAACGTCCAAGGTATTTCGCAGGATTACCTCCCGTGGCGCTTCTTCGTGGACGTGCCTGAAAGGTACGCACACGATGCGGACAACTATATTATTGATCTTTCGATGAAAATTAACGATACAGGGAACGCTTTGGTCATCTCGAGCGGCAAGAACATGGGCGTGTTCAAAGCTATTGGCTACCCAGACCAAGTCGCAAAGCTGTACAAGCTGGAAAAGTATGAAGCTTACATGTGGTTAGCTCACGGAAGATATCCCACAAACACGCGGGGTTGGTGGGGTGGGGCACATCCTTTCAGCATTTTAGATTGTAGCATCGTGCATAACGGAGAAATTACCAGTTATGGGACAAACAGGCGCTTTCTCGAGCTGTATGGGTATAAGTGTAGCTATTTTACCGATTCTGAAGTCTTGGCTTATTTGTGGGATCTCTTAGTTAGAAGACACAAGCTGCCCATCGACGTTGCGTCCGAAGTATTAGCTCCTCCGTTCTGGGAGCAGATCGAACGAATGCCTGGTGAAAAGAGGCGTATTATAGAGGCTTTGCGAATTACCTATGGTCCGGCAATGGTTAACGGTCCCTTTGGCATCGTTATTGCCAACAGTACGGGGCTTACGGGAGTTGCGGGTAACGGGACCATGGTTGGGCTCTCGGACCGAATTAAGCTGCGACCGCTGGTGTGCGCCCAAAAAGATGATTATACGTTTATGGCTAGCGAAGAGAGCGCCATAAAGGCGGTTTGTAAGAATCCAGACATCGTCTGGGCGCCAGGCGCGGGCAAGCCGACAGTGGCGACGGTGACTGGAGATGTATAGTTCCGTTCCTGAATTCAGAGTGCTCATCGACAAGCAGCGGTGTAGGTTGTGCAAACGATGCATAGAGAACTGCTCATTCGGAGCATTGGAATGGCGAGGGGACAAGGTCAAGGCATTTGACGATCGGTGTGTCGCGTGTCTGAGATGCGTTAGCATGTGCCCTGAAGACGCTATAACACTCCGTCGAACGCCCTCAGATGTGAGTGCCCACCCCGTTTGGACCGAGAACGCGCGAAGAGATGTATTTACGCAGTCGAGAACGGGTGCCATTCTGTTGGCGAGCACTGGAAATGAACTCCACGAGAGCATCATCTTCGATCATCTGCTTCTTGACGCTTGTCAGGTAACAAACCCAGCGATCGATCCTTTGCGAGAGCCAATCGAACTCCGAACATACATTGGGCGAAAGCCGCGATCTGTGGAGTTTGAAGCGATAGGTGACAGCATCAAGCTGAAGACAGAGCTCTCGCCAGCGCTCAGACTAGACATTCCAATCATGATAGCCCAAATGTCTTACGGAGCTATTAGTCTTGAAGCGCACGAGGCTTTGGCGCGAGCTGCAGTCATGCGCGGTACTACTATGGGATCTGGAGAGGGGGGTCTTCACAAGAACCTCTACCCATATTCGGATCATATCATCGTGCAAGTTGCTAGCGGAAGATTTGGTGTACACCCAGCTTACCTAGAAGCCGGAGCGGCGGTTGAGATCAAAATCGGTCAGGGGGCAAAACCTGGGATTGGGGGGCACTTGCCTGGAACCAAGATAACTGACGAAATATCAGAAGCACGAATGATTCCCATAGGGGCGGATGCCATAAGCCCTGCCCCGCACCACGATATCTACTCGATCGAGGACCTCGCACAACTGGTCAACTCATTGAAGGAGGCTACTCGATACAAAAAGCCGGTTCTTGTAAAGATAGCTGCCGTTCATAACGTTGCTGCAATCTCTAGCGGCATTTGTCGGGCGGGTGCAGACGCGATAGTAATCGACGGCTTTCGAGCGGGCACTGGCGCAACTCCCAAGGTAATTCGGGACAACGTAGGCATTCCTATTGAACTTGCGATTGCCGTCGTGGACCAGCGATTACGAGAAGAAGGGATACGGAGAGAAACAAGCTTAATTGCCAGCGGCACGATTCGAAATAGTGGTGACGTTGCAAAGGCTATAGCGCTTGGCGCTGACGCTGTGAAGATCGGCACCGCGGCTCTTATCGCTCTCGGCTGCACCGTTTGTAAACGATGCTACACCGGCAAATGCGCTTGGGGCATAGCTACACAAGATCCGAAACTAAGGTCACGACTCGACCCCGCAGACGGGGCGCAGCGAGTCTCGAACTTGCTACTAGCATGGTCGATCGAGCTGAAAGAGATCCTTGGCGCAGCGGGAATAAACTCAATCGAAAGCTTAAGAGGAAATCGGGACAGGCTTAGGGGTTACGGCCTAGATCACACGACGCTGGAAATACTCGGTGTCCAACATGCTGGCAGCTAGGTACGCGAATGCGCATAGTAGCAAACTACAAGCACTATAAGGAACTCAACGAGGAGGTCGTGCAGGCGATTAAGAACGGCGCAGCGCAGCTGACGCTCGAGGACGTAAACGGCCAGAGGTTCATTGCTGACTGTCTGAAAGGTAAGCTCAAGATCGACATTTACGGCACACCTGGAAACGACCTAGGAATGTTCATGGATGGTCCAACGGTGACCGTCTTTGGGAACGCACAAGACGGTGTCGGGAACACGATGAGTTCAGGTAAGATAATTATACACGGCGACGGACGAGATATCGTAGGCCATAGCATGCGGGGCGGCAAGATTTTCGTTCGAGGCGACGTAGGCTACAGAGTAGGCATACATATGAAGACCTACAAGTCCAACGTTCCAATAATAGTTGCCGGCGGACGCGCAGGAGACTTTCTTGGCGAGTACATGGCTGGCGGTATAATCATTATTCTAGGAATGCACAATACGGCCAAGAAAACCGAGATTTTAGGGGATTGGGTGGCGACTGGACAACACGGAGGCGCTATTTACGTCAGAGGTGAGGTCGATGACAGCAAGCTCGGAAACGGCGCGGCACAATTTCCGATGACCGCTGATGACGAAATGACGGTCAAGAAAGTGCTCACGGAGTACTGCCGCGTGTTTGGCTTGGGCCTCGATAGCGTATTTGAGACGGATTTCACAAAGATAGCACCAGTCTCGCACAGGCCTTATGCTGCATTGTATACCTGTGAATAATTAGCGGAGGCGACATGGACCTGTTCTCATACAAAGACTTGCAGCGGGAAGTGTGGGACACTGAAAAATGCTGTGGATGCGGAGCGTGTGTAGGCGTTTGCCCTACGGAAGCTCTTTATTTTAACGAGGAGACCGATCACCCCAAATCGAACGATTACTGTAAGGTGACGCGTGATGCGGTTCCTTGTGCAGCCTGCTACCATGCTTGTCCGCGGATCGAAGAAACCTGCTCTGACGGGTTCGGGGATATCATATCAATATTTGAATCAAAATCCAAGGTGCCCGTTTTAGAGGCCCAGTCAGGTGGAGTCGTCACTTCTGTACTCGCAGCTGCGTTTGAGTCAAACCTAATAGACGGCGCGATAGTGATGGGCGTGGACAAATGGAGCCAATTACCTCAACCCATGTTCGTGCAAACGTCGGATGCAGTTATTCAGGCGGCAGGATCAAGATATGTGTGGGCACCTATCCTCAAGGCGCTTAGAGATGCGATAGAAGACAGAAAACTGCGAAAGATTGCCGTAGTAGGGACGCCTTGTGTAACCACTGCGGTTAGAAGGATTCGCCAATCGAACGTCGATGTCTTGTCGATATATAAAAACGCAATTCGACTTTCCCTCGGTCTGTTTTGTACAGAGATTTTCACGAACAACCTTCTTGACGATTTGCGAACAACTCACGGGATCAAGCCGTGGGAGATAAGCGGATTCGACGTGAAGGGAAAGCTCATAGTCAAACTGAGGAATCAAACTAGGCTCGAGTTGCCTCTAAAAGACGCAGGCGCCTCAAAAAGACGTGGCTGTGAACATTGTGTTGACTTTACGAGCGAAGACGCAGATTTGTCGTTTGGAAGCGTTGGCGCATCTGCGGGGCACACTGTTGTGATTGTGCGAACGGATGTCGGTGAAGGTTTTTTGAAGCTAGCAGAGAGCACAGGACATATAGAGCTTAAATCAGGCGTCGATATTGCCGCTATAGCGAAGATTGGAGGGAAAAAGAAGGGCATCTCCGTAGAAAAGGCAAAAACAGCCCTAACAGAACGTGCGTGAGCGGGGAGTCTTCGGTTAGGAATACGACTGAATGATTGGCTCCAAGTACTTTCTTCCGCGCTTCTGTCCTTCAATCGTCCTATGTTCGTCGATTAGGAGCCCGTTATATCCAAGTTCGTGAAGTGCCTCAATAACAGCTCGCCACGGGACCGAACCCTGCCCGACAATCGAATGGGTCTCTCGAAATCCGTCGTTGTCGTGGATGTGCACGTGTTTGATTCGCGAGCCGAAATCGCGAATCATTTGTGGTATAGGGACGTCTGTGGTGTTACAGTGACCAACGTCCAGCGCCAACTGCAGGAAAACTGACCTAAACTCGTCGATAATTTGCACGAGAGCTTCCCCAGTCCAGGTCCGCTTAAATGCGGGTGCAAGCCGCGGCATGTTTTCTAAACACACGAGAATTCTTTCGTTCTCTGCTTTTTCGCATATCTGCAAGAACGAGTCGTGCTCATTTTTCTTAGAAATTCGTTCAAATTTTTGCAGGCTTCTTGGATAGCTAACCAAACCGGGGTGGACTACGACTAGCTCGCATCCGAGTTCGTTGGCGTATGTTATAGAGTTGAGTATTTCATTTACAGACGCCTCGCGAAGTTTCGGATTTATGCTAGCCAGATTTACGCTACAAAAAGGCGCGTGCATTGTATAGGTAAGGCCGTAGCTCGATTTTAGTTCAGTAAGCACGCTAACATTAGGCGTGCTGTAATGAACGTGGGGATACTCTGAAACGAGTTCGATAGCGTTGAACGTCTGAGCGGCGCTTAATATAAACTCCTTAACGTCTTTTTCGATTGCTGACGAGACACCATATAACATTGCCATGTTGTGAAGGCGCGATTCTCAAAGGAGCGAATAGCTTTCTTACGTTTCGTACTCTTTTTTGAGCGCCTTAACAGCTTCTATCACGACCCCTACGTATAGGCTTGCATCTGTGCCGTAGTAATCGCGAGCTTTTGCCACATCTTCGCCGTCGCGTCGTAGCCTGTCAATTCTTGCAAGAGTTTTTTCAGCAGTTTCTAAGACCCATCTGTTTCTTGTTTCCGAATCAACGACGTTAATGAACTCAGGCCGTATGGACACTTTGACTGGACCGTCGTTAGCGTGAAATACGTTCAGTTTACCTATGACAGCCACGAACGCAGGCACCTCTATTGCACTGAGCTGTGTAACTGCCTGTTGTTGATACTGGCCGGCGTATATCGGAAAAACGCCCGTCGGATCGGCTATCCGAGCGCGCCAGTAGTCGGAGTCAACGCCGACGTTTTCCTTTTCCGTCAACGTGCCGACGACAAACACGCGATTACATTTTGCCCCCGTTGGGGTCAAAAGATACTGTGGTGCGTAGGTGTCTTCGTGTTCTTTGTAGAAGAGCGTCGACTCGTTGAGCTCTTTCGCAAATAGCCTGCGTGCTACTTCCCGCTGTCTCAGTGACATCAGAGGAGCTCCTGCGCTCTTTCGAGGATAGTGCCAATGTCCTCTTCTTTTATCTGAGCGGGTTCTTTGAAATCTGTTATTAGTAGCCACCGTGGCGTTTTGTTGCCGCGCACTACGTAGTATCGTCCGATTATTACAGCCTTCATGGCATCTGCGACGACGTTTTGGTCGAGTGCTTCCATGGCCATTTCTTTCGCCTGTGCGAGCGTGATTCCAGTCAGCCTTTCCGTTAGTTCGCGATTAAAAAGTACGTCGGTCACGACCTCGCCGTTGTCAAGCACACCCTTGATGCGCAGGTCGTAAACGCCGCTTACTTTGCCGTGCTCTGCGCAATACCCCTTGACGACGACGCGACTGCACTCTGGACATCGTTTTATCAGTCCCGAACCCGATTGCACGTCGATAATAGCCCCGGCAATTTCTTCTTCAGCGCGACCGACTGCTACCTCTTCATCGAGTGGCACAATTTCAGACGCTTTGTTCAAGCTAACGCTGAAACGTCCCTGCCACGATTTTGTGACTACGTTACGTACCGAGTAGCTTTGCCCGTCCTTGAGAATCGGCAAGTTCGCATTAGACCAGCTTGTAAATTTTATAGTTCCGGTCTCGTCACCGAGCAAGCCGACTTGCGCTATGGATGGTGAATTAGGCTCCCATAGTTGGACCACCCGGGCGCGTAGGTTGATCCATTTGTCTTCTGCGCTTATATCTGTGATCTTTGTGTAGCTGACTTCTGTCGCCGAAGCTGATTCTTGTTTCGGGTGGAGTTTAGAATAGTAAGAGACTACACTTCTTGTGGCTTCTTCAATCGGAACCTTAAAATCATAGAAAAGACTGTGTAACCGCTGTTCTATCTCGCTAGCGGGAACTTTTACACCTTGTTCCAAAAAACGGGCACTTATTTGCTCTGCTAGCTCTTTTAAATTCATTTTCTTCCTCAAGCCTTTAGTTTTTCATTTGAAAGGCAATAATATTTTGAAGGATATTGATATAAAACTTTCTCGCGCAGCAAAAAAGTGTTTGACAACAAGGTTGGAGTGAGGGTTGTAAGCCTCCTTCTGTTTCAAGTGGCATTTATCTAAGCGCTTAACCTGGGTGTCATCTGGACCGTTCATTCACCCTTTTTAGCTTGCACCTGTGAGGATTCGCCGTTCCATCGTCACCCCTGCTCTCGTCGGTTCTTCACCTCATACTCATATTTGCAGGGACGTATCGTTTCTGTGCCAGAGCCATGACTCTCGCCATGCGAGTCTCCTCGCTCACACGTCCAGAGGGTGGGAGGACTTTCCTCAGCGAGTTCCGCCGGCAGCCACTCACCCCCTCTCCGTTGCATATCTTGAAGGCAAATGTAATATAAGTATTCACTAACATGCGAAGCATGCATCTGGACGAAGCGCGCATTGGCGTGCGTCTAGCACGCGAAACAATCGAGATCGCCGTGAATTCCGGAGATCGCATAAAGGCGCCGCAAGACCTCCCAGCTGTTTTCGATGAACTTGGCGGCGTTTTTGTAACGCTGCACTCAGGCGCCTTGCGAGGCTGTGTGGGATACCCATACGCTAGCAAAACCATAAAAGAAGCCCTGATTGACTCGGCAATCAGCGCTGCCTTGCATGACTATCGATTTCCTCCGGTCGGCGCAGACGAGTTAACGCGTATTACGATAGAGATTACGCTCCTTACACAGCCTAAAAGAATTGCCGGTCCTGCTGATATCGTAGTCGGCAAGCACGGCGTCATTGTAAAAAAAGGGTCGCAGCAAGGATTGCTTCTTCCTCAAGTTGCCACCGACTTTAACTGGACGCCACAAGAGTTTTTGGACCAAACGTATGTGAAGGCAGGTTTAAACCCGCGAGAACGCAACGCAGAAATATTTGTGTTTGAAGGGCAGGTCTTTTCTGAGCTTCGCCCTGGTGGCGAGGTAGTAGAGCGCAATCTTGAGTGACCCTGCATGAGCTCAACAGTCATTCGAAATGCAAGAGTTTTTTGTAGGAATCAACTTGTTCACAGCGACGTCTTGATTGAAAGTGGCACGATTGCAAAGATTGGAAGCGTCCGCGCAGGAGAGCAAGAGATAGATGCGCGCGGCCGATTGTTATTGCCTGGTGCAATCGACGTGCACGTACATTTTCGTGATCTGGAGGAAGCTTACAAGGAGGATTGGTATTCTGGCTCGTGCGCAGCTGCTGCTGGGGGCGTGACTACTGTCATAGATCAGCCGAACACAAAGCCTCCAGTATGCGATGAGCAGTCCTATTTTCGGAAGCTGCGCGCGGCACGAAAATCTGTAGTTGATTATGGCATCAACGCTGCTATCGAAAGACTCGAGCAGCTCGACGACTTGTGGGGACTCGGGGTCATGGCTTTTGGCGAGGTATTCATTCAAGAAAAAACGCACGAGGAATTGCAGCACGCTCTGCAAACTATCAAGCGGCTCAATGCCGTCTTATGCGTTCACGCTGAAAAACGCGTCGGTGAAATCTCAAGTGAAGCGGCAGGGATCAGGACACTCTTTGCGTGCAACAAAGAAATTGGGGCCAAAGTGCACGTAAGCCACCTAAGTGAAGCGTCAGGGCTTGATTTTGTGAAAGGTTCCGGTCAGGACGTCTCCTGTGAGGTAACTCCGCATCACCTTTTTCTATCTAAACTCGACCAAGCAAGGCTTGGCCCATTTGGCATGATGAACCCGCCGCTTAGGAGCCGCCAAGACGTCGATACGCTTTGGTCACGTCTCAGTCATATTGATATGATCGCGAGTGACCACGCGCCTCATTCTATTGCCGACAAAAGAATGTCGCACCCCCCTCCAGGGGTTCCAGGGGTTCAGACTTTGCTTCCCTTGCTATTATCAAGGCTCGATCGAATTGGCCTAAAGAGGCTCGTAGATCTAGTAAGCGTAGCCCCAGCGACTCGGTTCAATTTGAAGAACAAAGGAGCGATAGTCAAAGGATACGATGCAGATCTCATACTTGTTGATCCCAACGATAAAAAAATGATAACACCGAGTATGCTTCACAGCAAGTGTGGTTGGACACCTTTCGAAGGCAGCGTCGCCGTCTTTCCGTCACTCACTATGGTACGAGGTGAAGTTGTATTTAGTGAAGGTTCTATCACGCTAAAGAAAGGGTGGGGCAGTCAGGTTTGCGGAGCTGGTTCGCGTCGACTTAATTAGCTGCTACTACGTCTTAAGGCGATAATCCCAGCGCGCCCCCAATCTTTGCGCAAATCGTCACGAGCCATCAAACTATCCCGAGATCAGTGAGTCTTTCGGGAAGGTACACGTCAGTAACGTAGTCTAAACCTCGACTTGCGAACGCTTGCTGTTCAGACTTTTTCTTCAGTTCGAGCTGGAGATTGATCTCTTCCTTCCAGAAATCAGTTGCAAAACGTGGATCGGTAAGTTCTGATTGCAGAGCTCGCATGTCCTGGTCAGAAAGCTTATCGGTGGGCAGATCGTAATTGATGATGTCGCTCGGGCGCACGCCAATAAACTGGGCTGCGGGGGTTGCCATGTATTCCGACATATGTGCGCTCTTTATCGAGCCGTAAGCGACGGAGGCGAATATCCTGTAGGACCAGGGATCTCCGTCCGTAAAAACGACGACAGGCAGCTTTAGCCGCTCGTTCATCCTTTTCAAAAGCCGCCGTGTGCTTCTCGCAGGCTGGCCTTTTAGGTGTACGATAATTGCGTTATAGTCTGTATCAAAGCCATTTTCGATAAGCCTGTCCCGCATTCCGCCGGTTTCGATGGCGATAATAAACTTAGCGTCGTGCTCGACAAAATCGAGGTTATCGACGTTGTATGGAATCTGGTACCCTCCCTCACCGACATCATCGACGCAGTGAATGACGCGTTCGGATATTTGCCCGCGTCTTTCAACGTTTTCTTTGATTCGAATCGGACCAAAAATGGTAGCGCCGTTTTCTTCGGGTCGCACATGAAAGTTTTCTCGCTGTAGTTCAGTTATAATCTCCAGATCCTCAATCATTCTGTCAGACTCAGGCTGCTCTCTAAACTTCGCCAGTTTCCAACCTTCAGAGATGTAGTAAAGCTCCCTGAGCGTTGACGAGCGGTTCTCGTCGAGTTGTTTTTTTAGGAATTCGATCGTGTAGCTCGACCTGAGGAGGCTATAAGCTCCTCGAACCGTCTTGCAGCTTCTTGCACTCTCCCGGTCACCATAGACCCAAACCTCTGATTCCTCGTTGAATTCAATGTTCGATTTCGTTCTTGTGGGGATCAGCAGTTGTGGAATTTGTTCTCTCGCAAACTGATCGTAGATGGTTTCGATGATTTTCAAGAGCCTTTGTTCAGTCAAGCTGTCTTTTTCTTTCTTTGTTTTCAATAGATCTTTTTTAGCGTTCATGCTTAACCTTACTCAATAGCTCGCTTTTTGGGCAGCGCGTTTGCCCCTGTGACCATCTCTACGAGTATCCCCTCGACCAAAGGACTTGCATTCGCAGATTCTTCTGACTTAACCGTATATCTGACCTTCTTTTCTGTATTAGGCTTGATTGATACTTTCCACATGTTGTCGAATTGGCCGTCAAAACTCGACACTCTTGGCTTTGGAGTCGAATCTTCGATCTCTACAGGAGAGACTTCGTGCAGCTTGAACTCTTTGAGGCTCTCTGAAAAGTTCTTGATGCGGATTGTCACTGTGCATGCAGTATCGCTCTGCTCGGCCGTCTTTTGAATGAGCACGTTCCCCATAATTTTAGCCACGATGGGTTGAATATTAGGTTGTGGGGCTCCGGCAACTTGGGATACTTTCTCGGCAAGTTTAGGAAGAACCTTCTCTATTATTTCCTCTTTCTCTTTTCTCTTTGCGAGGATTTTTTGCTTTGCCAAGTAGTTTTTAAGGCCACGTGCGACGTCTCGGACTGCAAGTTCTATTTCATCTACTATCTCGGGTATATCTGCGATCGCTTCTTTAGACTCTGACGTGAAAGGAACATTGGTTGAAGCTACGTGCGTAAGCACGACGATTGGGCCTTGAGGGATACCGCTCCCGCCTGGTTGCAGGAGTTCATAGTTCCTCCAGTTGATCTTCTCTACGGCGTGAGTGCTTGCGCATCCCCCTTGTTGATACAACAAGGGAACTCGGTTTGCGAATCGCAGGATGTCTATCCTCTCTTCCTTTGGCAAGCTGCCTCCGTAGGCAATGCCTGCTTCGACGATGAATGGATTCCCTGTGTGCACCGAGGCGTCACGCGTAGTTGTCGCGATAAAGTCAACATCGTATTCTTTTTCTAGCCCTTTTCTGATTAGCTCTTCCGTGATGGGGGAAAGGCACTCAGTTGAAGGCGCAATGATTTTGACAGTTTTAAATGACTCGAGCAAGCGCTTTGCTTGATCGCGTGAAAGGTCATTGGGGTTCACGTCGGGGTCGATTCCGGCTCTTGCACATATTTCTTTCGCGGTTTTGTGTCCAATCCTCGCGAATTCGTTT
The DNA here is from genome assembly GCA_015660915.1 of Methanomicrobia archaeon. Taxonomy (GTDB): domain Archaea; phylum Halobacteriota; class Bog-38; order Methanoflorentales; family Methanoflorentaceae; genus Methanoflorens. The sequence continues at coordinate 103,599 of JACTTZ010000001.1, forward strand.
GTCAAGAATGAGGTTAATCGTCTTCTTTCAGTATCCCGTAACATCTTGATTAGAGTGCCTAGTTCAATGCCTTCCGGGTGTGGCAATATCTCACATGGTTCGACTGGCAAGATCTCGGTGACGCGCTCAAACACTTCAGTGTCACCAGTCGGCTCAACTAACGTCAATCTGGCGTGCGGATTGACTATGGCAGTCGATTTCGCGTAACCGTAGATCGATTGCTTGCGTGCGCGGACGTATGTGCCTTGCATCTCGACTTCAATTCTGGTCCCGTGAGGCCGGTCCCAAGGCACTATTTTCTCCATCAATATTTCAGGTTCGTTGGTCTTGGTATTGATAACGAGCTCGTAATAATGAGCGTCTTCATTCTTTCCTGTTTTTGAGTATATCGCAGTGGGCCGCCCAGATGTGAGTTGCGCATATAACACGACCGCGGATATTCCTATGCCTTGCTGCCCCCTGCTCTGTTTTAGGGCGTGAAATCGAGAGCCGTACAGCAGCTTTCCGAACACTCGCGGTATCTGTTCTTTCACGATGCCGGGGCCGTTATCTTCGACTATGACACGATAGTTGTCTTTATCCACTTTCTGAATTTCAATCAGAATGTCGGGAAGTACACCGCTCTCTTCGCAAGCATCTAGTGCGTTATCAACCCCTTCTTTGACACTTGTTATGAGGCTTCGAGTCGACGAGTCGAAACCGAGGATGTGACGATTTTTCTCAAAGAACTCCGCTATACTAATCTCTCGCTGTTTTTGGGCAAGCTTCTCGGCGATGTTTTCAGCCATCTAATGTTCTCCAGATCACAGTTCTGCGCCAACGATGGTGTGAGTCGTCGTCACTCCTTTGATATCTCGTATGTTATCAACTGAATTGTTCAATGCAGTAAGTCCCTCGACTTCAATGATGACAACAAAGTCATACTCTCCAAAGACGTGGTACACTTCTCGTATACCACCTAATTCCAAAAGCGTCCTGTAAACGTATCGTTCTTCACCAGGAACTACGTTAACCATTGTAACTCCAACAACCACTATGGTCACCCATTACATAAACGCGAGAGGCGTATTTAGAAATTCCGATATTTAATTGCAGGATTCTCGAAAAAGGTAGTGTGCTTGGACTTCTGTTGACTGCTCGTCGAACGCCGCCTTTCAAACTAACTTCTAACGGTTTGTTGCGAGATCCCCCCAGGTAAGGCGCTTGATTGTTTGCGATAAACAATACTGCGTTGACATGCATAATCGATTTTGGGGAAGATGCGCTTCTAGCTGCGCGTTAGTTAACTAGAAATACGTGACAGCTATACTAAACAAAACGGAAGCGGAGGTAGCCAAGTGGTCAACGGCGGTGGGCTCAAGATCCACTCTCACAGGAGTTCGCGGGTTCGAATCCCTCCCTCCGCATCATAACGTCAGTCGTTGTTCATTTTACGCGCGGTTTAGATCCTTAGCACGTGGTCTTTGTTTTTCTAAGGTCGAAGTAATTGCTTGCGCAAAGCGTCGTAGGCTGCAAGCGGGGTGGTCAACGAGGTATATCTTAATACTGAGAAGCTCAAATGCACTTGTGCCGATGATGTACATTAACTCCCGAGCGCTAAAGACGCAATGATGATCCCTATGAGTTCTGAGGCACCGAAGAGAAACGGTCGATTGATAAAGCTGCTTTTTTATCCTTCGTGATTAGCAGAGTATAAAAGATTTGGAGAGAGTATGCAACTACGTAGCACTTATGAAAAAGAAGATTAAAGGCATCGCCCGTGACGCATTGAAGTTTGTGCTTGAAGTGAGTGCATCCTCCCACCCCAAGGAATTCGCTGGGATGTTATATGAAACTGACCAAATCATAACCGATGTGGACGTTCCTATTACTCAGTCTTCAAATGTGAGCGCGGTTATGAATCTGTTCATGTTACCTGTTAACACACATATTGTAGGATCGGTGCACAGTCATCCGTCAGGGGAGCTTCAGCCGTCGGATGCAGATATTCATATGTTTATGCAAAATGGTGATTATCATATCATTGTCGGCTATCCTTATAAACTCACGAGCTGGGCTTGTTACGATAGAGTCGGCAACATTAGAAAACTCGATGTGCTCGACGTTGAAATTGAAGAGAGCGCGGTATATAGAGACATAAAAGAAACATTCGGCGGCGAAAATGACTAGAGTTCTCGCAACTGGCACGTTTGATATTTTGCATCCCGGCCACATCCTTTATCTACGGAAAGCAAAGGAGCTAGGTGACGAACTATTTGTCATTGTGTCACGCGATTCGATGGTTCAGCACAAGTCGAAACCTATCCTCCCAGAACAGCAACGACTGCAAGTAGTCCAAGCCCTAGAGATGGTAGATCATGCTGAACTTGGGAGCGAGCGCGACATATTCGAGCCTCTAAAACTGATCAAACCAGATATAATAGCGCTTGGTTTCGATCAGTATTTTGACGAGAACAAGCTTCAGCAGGACCTTGAAAAAAGGCACATCCCTTCAAAAGTGATACGGCTGCGTAATCACGATAGTAGTAATCTATCGGGTACGGAAGACATAATTCGGGAGATCATTAAGCGTCGGGTCAAGTGTTAGACTCTTTCTGAAGCGATTCTTCGATCCTGCGGATGCCTTCAGCGATGTCTTCGCGACTCGTGGCGTACGAAATACGCACATAGCCTTCACCGTTCGGGCCGAATGCTGATCCAGGCGTCACAGCGACCAACGCGTCCCGCAATAGTTGTTCAGTCACCTGCTCTGAAGTGCCGAACCGAGCAACCTTTGCAAACGCGTAGAACGCACCTTTCGGGAGTACGCATTCTATTCCAACTCTAGCTAGTCCATTGACCATGAGGTCGCGCCGCGTTTGGAATTCAGTCACCATGGCACGCTGAGCGCTTTGGTCACCGCTCAGCGCCTCGATGCCGGCTCTTTGGACGAAGGAGGTAGCGTTGCTAACTGTGTGTTGTTGAATCTTAAGCATGCTTTGAAGGATTGAGTGAGGCGCAGTTGCATAGCCGAGCCTCCACCCCGTCATAGCGTATGCTTTCGAGAATCCATTTACCGTAATCGCTAAGTCAGGTATCAATGCACCTATGCTGTGATGTTTAGCGCCATAAATGATCTTTTCGTAGATCTCATCAGAAATCACAAAGATGCCATGATCTTCTGCGGTCTGAGCTATGCTTTTTATTACACGTTCGTCGTACACAGCCCCAGTTGGGTTGCATGGGCTATTTAAGACAAGGAGCTTGGTATTTTTGGTTATGTGGCTTTGGAACTCAACTGGCGCATAGCCATCCCCTTCGGAAACAGGAACCAGGACGGGCTTTCCACCAGCGAATTTCACAATTGCTTCATATGAAACCCAAGCTGGATCAAACAACAATACCTCGTCTCCTTCATCGATGAGTGTGCAGATCGCTTCGAATATCGCGTGTTTCGCGCCGGTTGTGACAATTACGTCGCTTGAAGTCACGTCGAGGCCGTTATCAGTTTTCAGTTTCTCTGCTATTGCTTCCCGAAGTTCCAGAATTCCACTGCCTTGCGTGTAATGTGTCTCGCCACGATCGAGGGCAATTTTTGCGGCTTTTTTTATGTTCTCTGGGGTCTCAAAATCAGGTTCACCGAGACTGAAACTGATAATGTCTCGCCCTTCACGTCTAAGATTGGCTGCAATGTCCGCAATCTTCATCGTAGCGGATTGAGGTATGTGTCGAACTCTCGCAGAAATAACTGGATTTTGTCCCATCAAAGTCTTTTAAAAAGCTTTACAGCGGCTTCGACCGCCCTTTTTGCGTAATCGACCCGCTCGTGCGCTTCCAAACGGGACATTCGTGGACCCGATATTCCCAGTGTGATAGGCTTGTTGTGCTCTAACGCCAAATCCGCAATTTTGCGAGTCGCGTGCTGCGCTACAATTTCGTCGTGCGTCGTTGAGCCTTCAATTACGCAGCCGATCGTCACTACTGCATCGACTTCATCATCTGAAGCCAAATTCTTTACTGCTAAGGGCATGTCAAAAACCCCAGGAACATAAATGGTCTTCACGACATCAGCGCCTAAGAATGCAGCATGCTCCTTTGCAAGAATTTCCATTTGGTACGTGATGTCCCGGTTAAATTCCGCTACGACAAATCCAAGTCGTATTTGCGTGTCATCTTTTTGATCCATAATTCTCTTCCTCTCGTTGATATTTTAAAAATCGACTGGTTCTTCGTCAGCAAAACCCTCTCTCTTGCCTTTGCCGGCATCTGGGGTTAACCGGTTGTTCAACAACCTGTATACATTCTGGGCATGTTCACGTGTTCTAGCATCGGCTAGCCGCGCAAGTTCTTTGTCGCTTGAGGCTTCATCCTCATAAACGAATACCTCGATGATGTGCCTATTAGTCATTAGTTGTGCTCTTATGAGGCCTGTCGACGCCTCGTGTGCACACTGCTTGTCGATCGGTTTCGATCCAGGCATGCCCAGAGCCATAACAATATCGCATCCTGATTCTTCTATGAGCTTCTTTGACGCGACTGGGAGGTCTTTTATGCCAGGCACGGTATACCTTTGAATTGACGCGGACATCCACCGTCGCAGCTCGTCTGCAGCTGTCTTAGCCATGTCGTACCTGGCAAAAGTGGTATCTGCTATTCCTATTTTCATTCAAAGCACCATTACCATCAACACCAAACCTTACACATTATAATCCTTCAAGCACGCAATCAGCAGCGAGCGTTCCTGCGCCCATCTCATTAACAACGCCGTTTTCAAGTAATACGAGCTCAAGTTTCTCTATGGCTTGCAGTATGTCACCTTTGCTTAAGTTGCCCATATTGCCTATGCGGAAGATCTGGTCCTTAAGCCGTTCTTGGCCACCTGCAATAATAATACCTCGCTGTTTCATCTCTTTTTTGAGCGTAAAAAAATCTATTCCAGGTGGCATATTGACTGCCGTCACTGTGTTTGAATACGCGCTCGAAGCGCCAAGTTGTGGGAATAGTTCTAAGCCCATTGCTTTAACGGCTGCACGGATAGATGTCGCAAAAGTGCTGTACCTGTCGATGCGTGCGCTAAGCCCCTCAGCTTCAAGCATTTTAAGAGCTTCTTCAAGCGCGAAGAATAGCGGCATGGTAGGAGTATAAGGTGTCTGACCTTTCTCGGCAGATTTCATGTGTGCAATCAAATCAGCGTAGTAAGGCCTTTTTTGTGTCGTTTTGATGACTTCCCACGCCCGATCGCTTATTGAAATCATTGAAAGGCCCGGTGGAAGGCCGAGGCATTTCTGAGAGCCCGTGAACGCTATGTCGACACCCCATTTATCTATGGGGGCTTCGATGCCGCCGATAGATGATACTCCATCCATGATTAGCAGTGCATCGTGTTTTCGGCACAGAGCGCCTATTTCTTCAACGTTGTTCGTCATACCTGTTGAAGTCTCATTATGGACGAGTGTGACGGCATCTGCTCCAGTTTGCAGCGCTTGTTTGACCCTGTCAGTGTCGATTGACGTTCCCCAATCGGCAACCACCGCTACCGAGCTGCCATAAAGCGAGGTTAACACCTTCAATCGTTCTCCGAACTTGCCGTTTTCGAGCGCAACGTATTTTTTGTCCCCCCCGAGGTTTCCGACTGCCGCTTCCATCGCACACGTACCGGACCCACTAAGTATTAGGACGTCATTCTCAGTTTTAAAAACGCCGCGGAGTTTTTCGCGGCTCTCGTCTAGCAGCTTTTTGAACTCAGGCCCGCGATGATTGATCATCGGTTTTGATAGAGCGCGAAGTACTTGGGGCGCCACTGGGACGGGTCCGGCAAGCATTAATAAATCAGTCTCAGCTGTATCGTCCATATGTGCATTTCTCCGCGGCAATATGCGTGCAAAAAGCAATCCGCCTCGTTATTTAATCGCAACACTCTATTTAGATATTTTGTGTCACTCCAAACGTCCTGACAGAAGATTAGTATCTGTGCGTCAAAAAACCTCGAGTCCGCTCTTGTTCGCAACGGAATTTCACTCCACAGAAGGTCGATAGCGTCTGTTTGTGAAACCCTATATGTTTTAGGCACTTGCAGCCGAACGATGGTGCATTTGCTAGCATTCTGCGTGTGGAGAAAGAGTTTTACAGTGGCGGGACAACAACAATGCGATGAAAACCCCCGATGTGGCTATATTAGTGGGCTCCACTTCTGATATGCACGTAGCGGAAAAAGCGATAGAGATAATAGAGGATGCGGGCATCACGTATGACCTAGAGGTCATTTCGGCGCATCGAGAGCCGAACCGCCTTGATGAATATCTTCGAGAAGTTCACGCTAAGGTTTATATTGCTATTGCAGGCCTATCTGCAGCGCTACCAGGCATCATCGCATCAAAAACAACAGCTCCAGTGATAGGTGTACCTGTGAGCAGCAAGCTCAGCGGTCTAGACGCGCTGCTTTCAGTAGCGCAAATGCCTGCTGGAGTTCCGGTGGCGTCGGTGGGAATAGACAACGGTAAAAATGCCGCGCTGCTGGCGCTTCGAATTCTGCAAGTGAATAGCGGAACTAAGTGACAATTCGCGCTTCTAAGCAGTTTAGAATTATGGCTTGGAGTCGTTTAACGCCGCTTTTGCGATTTTTATCGCACAAAGATCTCCACACATCGAACAAGCATCAGTCATTCGACTACGGCAGTTAAACTTGGCCCGAGCTAGTTCTGGATCCACTGAAAGCTGGAATTGCCTTTCCCAGTCTAATCTAGCCCGCGATTGGGCCATCTCTTTATCGAGCTGATGCGCACGCGGCATCCCTCTCGCGAGGTCAGCAACATGAGCGGCTATCCTTGTGACGATCGCTCCTTGTTTGATATCCTCTTGTGTAGGCAGCCCGAGGTGTTCCGACGGCGTTGTCATGCACAAGAAATCGGCCCCATACATCCCTGCGAGGGCACCTCCAATCGCTCCTGTTATATGGTCGTACCCGGGGGCTATGTCTGTGACAAGTGGTCCAAGCAGGTAGAGTGGTGCGCCACCCGTCAACGATTTCATTGCCCGGACATTGGCCTCTATCTCGTTAAGTGGCACGTGGCCTGGTCCCTCCACAAGAGTCTGAACGCCGCTCTCTTTAGCCCGTTGTGTGAGCTCTCCGATTTGGATATATTCCATAAACGTAGGACGATCGCTTGCATCGTGCAAGCATCCCGATCTCATGCCATCGCCGAGGCTTATTACGAAGTCGTATTCCTGTGCGAGCTCAAGGAGATAGTCGTATTCTGCATAGAAGGGGTTATCTTCGTTGTTGTGTGTCATCCACGCTATTGTGAAAGCGCCCCCCCGACTGACGACCCCCATGAGTCTTTTACTCTTCTTCAGCACTTCCAGGGACTTCAAATTGACTCCTGCGTGGATAGTCATGAAATCAACCCCGTCTCGCGCATGCTTACGAACGGTATCGAACATGTCGTCCGTCGTCATTGACACTACGGCGTCCCGTCGCATTGCTGCCTGGTATATCGGCACTGTGCCAATTGGGGCTTGGATCTCGCGTAGAATCTCGCGTCGAATATTATCTAAGTCCCCGCCCGTAGATAGATCCATGACAGTGTCTGCGCCGAATTTAAGCGCTATTTGTGCCTTTGCTAGCTCTTCGCTTTTTTCAATGTAGTCTATGGAAGTACCTATGTTGGCGTTGACTTTTGCCCGAAGCGTTTGTCCAATACCGATCGCCGTGACGTCGTGAGTCGCATTCTTCAGTATGACGGCTCGACCACTAGCGATGTTGCGCCTAAGTCTTTCGTTCGCTATGCCCTCTGATTCGGCAACGTTTCTTATGTCATCAGTTAATCCTTTCTTCGCTTCTGCTAGGAGTGTCATGCTGTTTCTCGGTTGCGCTTGGCTTACGCCTCTGTATAGTCTATGCGCTTGTTGCTTAAAAATGTGAGCCGCGCCACGCTGTGTTGGTTTAGCCCAAGCTTTATTAAACCGCAAAGCCGTACTTCATAAAAGTGCGTGTAGACACCTTTTCGCGGCTTTACGAGAGCAACACTTTCTGGTTAAATGCAGAGCAGAAAGCGATTGTTGACTTAGGATCTCTGACTATTGCTAAACAGTTGCCGTTAGATGAAGTCTGTTGCGTTATTTTGACTCACTCGCATTATGATCATACGGCTGCGTTGGACAAGCTGGAACTTCCAAGTAGTGCGATAGTTATGATGCACGAGGCCGATGCTACAGCAATAGGGACGAGCGCTTCAGCAGCACATTTTTTTGGCGCGCCCCCCCCTCAATTTCACGTTGACAAGCTGCTAAGAGATGGAGCGAGCATTGACCTCGGTGATTCCATCTTGCGCGTGATCCACACGCCGGGGCACACCCCTGGAAGTATCTGCCTCTACGAAGCCCATTCGAAGAGCCTTTTTTCTGGGGACACAGTCTTTCCCCATGGGGGTATTGGTCGGACTGATCTGCCAGGCGGAAACTCGCACGATTTGACCCGCTCAATCTCGCGATTGACTAAACTGGAAGTGAGCGTATTATATCCTGGACACGGGGAGGTCACAGCAAGCAACGTAAATGAACAGATCAAACAGTCTCTCACGTTCGCAAAAGCGAACGAAAGCCCAGAGTGATGTCGCGAAGGGCGCTTACGTGTTGCTTCTTTGGTTGAATTCGGCGAAAGATGTGACGGTCGGAAAGCTCGGGACCATAGCATTTGCGCGAGGCTTCTACGCTTACGTTGGATCGGCGATGGGGTTATCCGGCTTCAAACGAGTTAGGCGCCACTTGGATGTTGCTACCGGGCGTCGCAAGACGCAAAAGTGGCACGTTGATTACCTCTTACCCGTTTCCGAGGTAATCAAGACAGTTGAAATCATAACACAAGAGAGAATTGAATGTAGAATAGCGGACAGCCTGTGGAAGAACCCTTCGCTGGCAGCCATTAAGGGTTTTGGTTCGTCAGACTGCAGGTGCTGTTCCCATCTCTTCTACTCACGCCGCCTCAATGACCTTGAAGACGCGGCACAGGGGCTCATTTACGAACCCCGTTTAGAGAAACCTAATAAATCAGTCACCGCAGAGGTTGCGAAAAGAGTATAACAGGCGAGAGCAAGTTCTCACGCGTTATTCGATAAGCGCTGTGAATCGAGATTGCACTAAGGAGGAGCATCTGAATGGGAATTCTTACTAACACAGTTGGGAGCTACCCAACGCACATTATCGGAGAAGACAGCAAAGCTAAAATGAGCGTTCAAGATCTTATGGCTGGAAAGGATCCTTTCATCGCGTCCATTGAAGCAGCAGTCGTCGATCAACTTAGAGCTGGGGTCGACCTGATCTCTGACGGCCAGGTTAGGGCCGATATGATTAGCGCGTTTGCAGCCGGAATTCCAGGAATGAAAAGCGAGAACGGTCGGTCGTACATAACTGGAAAAATTACGCGCCCCCTGAGGAGCATAACTGCAAAGGACCTCACGTTAGCACGACAGTATGCAGGCGAAGGTGCTAAGATCAAAGGCATCATTACCGGGCCCGTCACACTCGCAGCGTCATCTTCTTTAAGCCACGGCGCGCCGTACAGGTCGAGGTTTGACCGACTTTTGCTTAGTGACCTCGCAAAAGCGCTCCACTTTGAAGCTGACCAGCTTTGTCGCGCAGGAGCGTATGCCTTGCAGATCGATGAGCCAGTTCTGTACAACGTGGGAGTTGAGAACATGCTCGGATATATCGACACGGCGGTCGAGAATGTTGAGATTCCAGTGAAGCTTCATCCTCATGTAGCGTCCTTCAAGGAGTTTGAGCAGCTCCTCAAGCTAAAAAACGTCGACTATATCGGCGTTGAAGCTGCGAAATACCCTGTTCTGCTAGAAAAACTAACAGGAGCTGCATTTGAAGGCTGCGAAAAAAGTGTCGCACTCGGTGTGATCGACACCGACAGTCCAGAGGTCGAATCTATAGAAACGGTTAAGAAGCGAATCGAGCGGGGCATAGAAGTTTTTGGTGATGATATGTGGGTCAATCCTGATTGCGGACTGCGCCTTCAAACGAGGGAAGTGGCGTTTCAAAAGCTCAAAGTGTTGGTCGACGCTGCCAGCCAAGTGAAACTTGAGCTCAGTCAATTCTAGCATCGACAACGACGTGCGCAATTCCTGGAGCGTAATCCTTCACTTTGCGGGTACCAAGTAGGTCGGCTGACCTAGCGAGTGCTTGCGCAGCTTGCTCTACGCGCGCGTACGGTCTTTTGTGCATCAATTCTAAGGGGACGATTTCGTGGTAGTGTACGACTCCTTCAGGAGCCAAAGAGCGCAACGCTTTACGAAGGTAGTCGCACGCGTCGAAATGTCCCATGATCACTCGATCGAATTGGTCGTTTGGCGTGACGTGCGCGCAGTTGCCCAATATGGGTTGGACTATGCCATCTACGTTATTTAACCTGATATTTTGCCGAAGGTAGCGATATGCAACTGAATTAAGTTCAATAGCAGCAATCGATTGTGGACGGGCGTGCACAGCCATCGGAATGCTAAGCTGACCTACGCCGCTAAACATGTCGAGGACTTTCTCGTTGCTGCCGACCGTGCTCATTCGAACTCGTTCCGCAAAATTGCCTGCTGAGAACATAACGCGGCTCGCGTCGAGAGCGAATTTGCACCTGTTTTCTTTATGAACAGTTCTCGTTCCTGAACCTGCAATCACTTCGATCTCAGGCGTCCGGAGGCTGCCGCGCACTCCTTTGTCCCACAAAACACTCTTGCAGCGTGGATAAAGGTCCAGCAGTGCTTCACCTATCTCGTGTTTCAGATGTGCGATTTTGGTCGGGATGTTGACGAGCACCAAGTCGCCAAGGATCTGCCACCTACGTGGCAACAGCAGCTTTTCGTGTTCTTCGAGCGGCGCTCTTAGTCGTTGCTCAAGCAACTGATGCCCTTTCATGGAAGGATAAATACCCCTTCTTGCGTCTTCACGACTCTTATCTCCTTGCCTTCGTCTTCTTTTCTGATGTGCGGCGGCTTCTTGATCGTAAGAGTAATGTAAGTTTCAGGGTCGAGCAGGTGAACTTCGTCAGCGTCGATCGCAACTAACACAGTTCGTCTCGCATCACTTCGAGTGCCAACGAGCTCTGCATTGCGTAAGTCCTTGGCACTCAGGGCAGTTCTATGGCCCGTCTCTAGGTCGACAGCGTTTTTGGTGCTTGTTGTCGAGCATATCTCATAAACGCGCTGCTGAGACGAAACAATCGCGCCAGTCGGAAATTCGGGAAGTCTCACGACGAAGGTTACGCGGTAAACATCCTTTCCGTCGCGTCGTCCTATGAGCTGCGCCGAGTCGCTAAAATTTCCCCCCATCTCCTTTAATAAGGTGCGTACAATCCGTTTTGCGGCCTTGACCGTGCCGATATAAAGGTCGAGGCCCTCTCTCAGCCAGATTGTTTTGGCGATAAACGCTAGTCTATCCTCCTTGAGTGTAAGGTCAATGGTTCTTGCAGTAATCTCAAGGGCGCGTTCGAGCTCGGCTCGTTCTGGCGTCCTATGGTCGGCGCGTATTTGAACTTTGCTTTCGTAATAACCACCCGAAATTCGAGAGCATCTGTCGCAGGCGACTCGGTTCACACGGACATCTACGTCAAAACTTTCATGTGGCCCTTCAGCTTCAGAGACGTTGATTTCGATACGCGCGTGTATAATCGTCGGGGAAATCTGATCTAAAACAATCGTAAAAGCTGCTTCTTCGACATCAATCTTCAGGGCCTCTTCGACTGCGTTTGCAATTGCATGATTGGTATCCTCGTTCATCCATCTGCCCTTGAAGAAGTGATCGGAGCACGTCGGACACACTTGTATAGAGAGGAATCTAGGCATTGCTGCGATAGTGCGACCGCGGGCAAGACACCGCTCGCACACACCGTACGAACTTTCACCACAGCTGGGACAAACGCTTTCGAGAGTCACATTGCCTCCTTTGATTTAGAAAAGAACCATCTGCGCGTGCGGCACGCCATCAATCATAATGACGTTGTCTTCATCGACGACACCGCTTTCGATGCCGCAAGTAACAGACCGTTCGCCGACAAGATTTGCGATGGTGGCTTCTTCGAGTGCCATTTTCACCTCGTGCTCGTCTGCCGGCTGACCCTTGAAGAAGTCTTCATTGACATACAAGTGAAGCTCTCCTTCGCAAAATGTGCGTCCGACAAGTTCTGAATCGCACACAGCAACTAGAATTTCTCGGTTAACGCTATAGGAATTCAAATACATGCTCGCAAGAGCGGTCATATCTCTATTTTCCAAGCATCTTATTGTTGCGTCAGCCTGTAGTTGCTGCTGTATCTGACGGGTTCAAAAATTGCTGCTTCTTGTACTAATCTAGCAATCTCTGCTTCAACTTTGTCCTTGTCGAAGCCCAATTTTGAAGCTCTCTCTAAGATTTTATCAAGAGGCGCGGATCCTTCTTCTCGCTCGAGCTCTCTTATGATGTCCCTTATGCTTTTAATGCGTTCCTGTTGACTTTTGCTTTTTCCAACGGCAATTACGTCGAAATCCCGCTTCCCTGTTTCAGGGTCAACACCTACCTCTTTAAGACAAGCTTCAACGATTCTAATCACGCGTTTCGCATCATCGAGCGTCACCCATTTGCTTAATCTCGTGCGTGCGCTCGCTTCTGCAAGCCGCACTAAGGCTTCGAGCTGGCGCGCTGTTATCGGGATAGGCGACCCCTCACCGCCTTGTTTCCTCAAACCTACATAGTAGTCGATGAATTGCTGCTTGGCCTCTTCGGTGAGGATAGGGTTGATCCTTTTTGCATAGCCAATGAACTTCCGCAGCAGCTCCGCTTCAATTACAGGACTTATAATGCTCATCGCGGCTTCTACCTCTTGGTTTGGCATGCCAGAAGAGGCAAGTTCTCCAGCAAAATGTGATTGGAGTATATGCTTTGCGATACCCGTATCGTTGTTCTCATTCGGCACATCGGTCAGCACGAAAATCAGGTCAAAGCGAGAAAGAAGGGTAGGCGGCATGTTTATTTGCTCAGCTATTGATTCGTAGGGGTCAAACCTTCCGTATCGAGGATTAGCAGCTCCCAACAGGGCACAACGGCTGCTTAGGTTCGCCATAATTCCCGCTTTCGCCACGCTGACAGTTTGCTGCTCCATCGCTTCGTGCAGAGATGATCTATCTTCAGATCGCATCTTGTCCATCTCGTCAACTGCCGCTATCCCTTGATCCGCGAGCACAAGTGCGCCGGCCTCTAAAGTCCATCTGCCGTCGCCAAATTCATCCTTAATCGCAGTCGCAGTTAACCCCGCGGAAGTTGAGCTCTTGCCACTCGTGTATATGCCCCTCGGCGCGAGCTGGACCACGTATCGCAACAGTTGCGATTTTGCTATGCCAGGATCCCCCACGAGGAGAATGTGAATATCTCCCCGTATGTGTGAGCCATCAGGAAGCGTTTTCGGTACTCCTGAAAAAAGTTGGAGCGCTATCGCCTCTTTGACGCTCTCATAACCGAAAATTGATGGGGCTATCGAAGACACGATGTCTTGGTCAATTCCTGTCCTCCCAGCAAGTTCGACTATTTTGACCTCATCTTCCTGCAGTATTTCGATGTCCTGAAACTCTTTGTCTTGGATTTCGATTGAGTTTGTCTCCAGAAATAAATCGAACGTCGTGCTTTTTACGTTCTGATACTGCCGCTGTGCCACTCGCAGCAAGCCAGTCATCGCAGCTCTGTCGCCAGGAAAGACCTTTCCAGCGAGCGTGCCCTCTACGTTTGCGTCGAGCGTTTGTGGCTGTTCTCCGCCTTTCATGCCCTCTGGGGACTCTTGCAGCCGAATTTTTTGTGCATCCACGAATTTTGAATGCGTGAAATTCAACTTGAATGGGCCCTTTTTCCGGCAGACGCGGTGAGAGCATTCGGCTGGCTCTTTGAGCTTAGCATCGTCTTGTTCGACCGTTGTGATATTTCCGCAGCTCAAACATTCGAAGCCTGCCTCGGTAAGTTTTGGACGAACTTCAGTGGCTTTGCGTACGATGCCTTCGATCGACACGAGCTTCCCAACGTGGTCGCTTCTGAGGTCCCTAACCTTTGTTTTTTCTGGAACGTTGATGATTCGTACTTTGGCGTCCAGCTTGCATTCGATGGGCAAGTCATATTCAAGGAGTGCGTCGTGCGCTGCTTGTAAGATCGGTAATGGGCCATCTAGCAGCGCATCTGCTAGAGAGATGTCAAAGTTTTGAAGGGCTTCGTAGTCGACATCGATGCTGTTTACTTCTGGGTACTCACTCGCCAGTTTCAGTATCTGCTTTTCGTAGTATCGAGCGAAAAAAGTGGCCCATCGCTCTTTGAAATCACTGCTCATCTAAATCGAACTATGCAAATCATCCCTCTTAAAACTAAGCGAAGCGCTTGCAGACTAATTAAGGAGCAAAATGGAGCCTTTTAATGATTAACAAACACTAGAGCGATGCGACGCCAAAAGACAGGTGTACCCGGTCTTTATCTCTCGATGAACATTAGCGGATAATCAGCGTCCTCGTCGTACTGCATCTTGACGAGTACCTTTGCCGTACCATAGGCGACCACAAGTTCAACGTCGAGCATTTTACCTTCAAGCTCTGCATAGCCAAATTTGTTGATTTTAGACGCAACGCTATCCTTGTCGATTCTGACTAGGATGCTCTCGACATACGGTTGGACGCGTATGCTTTCTTGGATTGCTTTTTCGAGCGTTTGAATTGTGTCGAGATCGAGTGGTGCGCCGACGTATTGGTGATACAAAGCCCCAAGTTTGATGCCTGCTTCAAAAAGCGCTTGTTCTCGGTCGTTTATCTGAAATACCCCCGAAATAGTGGATTTAGGACATACACGATCGAAAGCAGCAGAAGCACGAGGGCAACAATCGAGTAACTGGTTCCCAGCGCAAAAAGAAGCAGAATGAGCAGGAGCAATGCGCCCACGATTGCTAGGGTGATTGTATTTCTGACTTTGGGATACTTGATGTCGCTGACCATCAGTCCTGCCAGGACGAGCGCTACTAGTAACGACCCAATGGGGGGCAGTCCTGCGATTATATAGAGTGCGATTATTAACCCTCCCGCAGTTATAGGCAGCCCGTAGAAATTAGTTTCTTGGGGGGCGACGTTATATCGAGCAAGTCGCAGCATCCCGCTCACAACATATATGAATGAGACGACGATGAGCAAGAAGAAGAGACTGCGATTTCCTACCGCCTGTCTTGCCGCATAGTATACCAGAATTGAGGGCAATAAACCGAAAGAAACAAAATCTGCGAGCGAATCAAGCTGGAACCCAAGGCTTCCCTGTCCTCTTGTTCTCGCGAGATAGCCGTCAGCTCCGTCGGCGAGGACGCAAACCAGAACAAAAACTGCGGCAATACTTATGTTGTCTCGCGACTCGATCAGAAAGAGGATAGCTAGCGTGCCGAACAGCAAGTTGACTATTGTGGCGGCATCCTGCTCCCTAATTTCAATATTAAATGGTAACCACATAAATACCACTACCTTATTAGAGCAATTTAGCGATCGTTGTCTCTCCGGCCTTGACCTTTTGCCCTCGTGACACAACAAAAGAATAACCTCGAGGCAGTGCGACATCGACCCGTGAGCCAAACCGGATCATGCCTATTCTCTGGCCTCGTGCTATTCGTTCATGTTGACTAACGTAGCAAACAATCCTTCGGATGACCGCCCCAGAGATTTGCGTAACGATGACATTGCCAATTCGAGTACGAATAGTAATAGTGTTTCGCTCGTTTCTATCTGAATCTTTGTAAAAAGCGGGGACCCTGCCTCCTTTATGGTATTGTATGTCTATAACTTCGCCGTTGACAGGAGATCTGTTGACGTGCACGTTGTGAATGTTCATAAAAATGCTAAGCTGATGATCCTGTACCTTGAGTACTCGTCCATCTGCCGGGCTCACCACGTCGGTCGAGTCATAGCTTTCCGATGACCGTTCTGGATCTCTGAAAAAAAGGAAGAGAAAAACGGTAATCAAAATACCAACGAACATATACGGGGTAAAAAAAGCTATAAACGCCGTTAGTGCGAAAGAGCCTAGGATCCAGTACTCAGATCCCTTAGCTAGCACGGATAACGCCTCCTTTTAACAAATCGAACACGTTAACTACCATATCGAGCAATTCTGGCAGCAACCTGAATACCATGTACGAGATTAATATCAAAGCACCGATCGATCCAAATTTTGCAATAACGTTGTGCGAGATGTAGAAACTGGTTTCAGGCAAACCAAACCATTGGTTACCCGTAGCTGTCAGCACAAATGCATTGCGCAGCACATTCAATATGTAAATCGTTGGGACGGAGACCATAAATGCGGCCAATTTTCTGCGTGGCGGGGCACGCACGCACGATATGACTCCAAGGAACAGAGCCATGCTCTCGATGCCAGTGCAGCCGAGTATGATTTCGACTGGGTAGCCGTTCAGTGTCAGAACGTTCCAATCAGCCAGAACTGCAGGCACCCCGACGGCATTTAACGTGAAGGCAGTCTGTGATGCTACCGCGCCGATCAACAAGTGATTGAGCGACGCGAACTCTGCGAAGGAGAAGTAGAATATGCCCCCTAAGGCGGCGGCTTTGGTGATAAGGAGGGTTAGATCATCAGCTTTCTTCCACATAACAAAGGCGACATAGCCGCAAAAAATGGCAACACAAACGGTCACTATGACGTTGAAATAGTCCTCGATTGCCAGATAATGCACGGGTTGGTATGCCCAATGTAACGCGAAAAAAACCCAACCGGCAGCTCCGATCGGATATGCGATCTTACGCGGCGCAACGGTCGCAATAATGAAAAGACCGAGTGCAATCCACAGTAACGCCTGCATGAATCCACCAATGGGTTAGAAGTCGCTAAACAAAGACACAACGCCTTATAATGAAACTGGCATATAACCATTTTGACTCGTCGTTTTGTGACTCCCGGTTAGCTAGCTCGACGAGTTTTGATTTGGTCAGCTGACACGAGCGCTGCATATATTTAAGGTACGACAAATAAAGAACTCACTCGCGAGAAGTGCTTTGGCGTAATCGGAAGCTGTGTGGAAGAATGGAATTCTGTCCTAAGTGCAAAAGCATTATGGTTCCCGAAGAAGGCCTAGTGACGTGTCGAGCGTGCGGTTTCGTCAAAGAGAAGATCCAGTTGGCTAAGAAAAAGCACGCCCACGAAATCTCTCGGAACACGCGAACCATGTTGGTAATCGAAGGCGAGTCGGACGAAGGGAAGCCTACCATCAAAGCGTATTGCTCTGAATGTGGTCACGACAAAGCTTATTGGTGGCTCAGACAGCTGCGTTCTGCAGACGAGAGCGAAGTACGATTCTTTCGATGTACGAAGTGTGGTTACACGTGGCGCGAATATGATTAGCTGTTTGAATGATTCCTGCGACAAAGCTAAGGCATTGTACGGGCGCGATCGCGGCCCCTACGATTCAGCCGAATACGTCAGTTGAAGCGAATCCCTCGGTAGATGCTCTCGCAAGTCAAGAGCTGTAAATGGATGTTGAAGTTGTACTAGTAAATCCCGTTTATCAAGGCAATGTGGGCGCCGTTGCTCGCGTGATGAAAAATTTCGGCTTCTCAAAACTCGCTCTGATAGAGCCGTGCGAGCTGGGGTCCTTAGCAAGAGCGATGGCATCTCACGCTCAGGATGTGCTCAATTCTGCGAGGCTTACGACGCTTGAAGATGTTTTACGCGCATCGAATTTAGTTATAGGGACGACAGGAATTGTCGGATCCAGAGCAAATCTAAGGACACCGTACCCGCTTGCGAGACTCGGCGTCAAGCTCTCGGGAATGCGCGGCATCGCTTCGATACTCTTTGGCGCTGAAGATCAGGGACTTTCAAACGCAGTGTTGCAGGAATGTGACATGATCGTCAACATTGAAACGAGCCCGGAGTATCCGGTAATGAACATTTCGCACGCCGCAGCCGTTGTATTGCACAGCATCGCCAGCGCGACGACACTTGCCACTCCAAAACGAACGGTGGCATCGCATGAGGAGCTCGATCGATTGCTGCAGCATTCAAGCGATGTTCTCCAAGCAATCGACTTTCCGACGCACAAGCGGCGGCGGGTGCTTATAAGCCTAAAACGCATCTATGGCAGATCAGAACTAACCGCTCCAGAAGTCAGCACACTTAGAGGCATATTAAGCAGGGTACAACTCCATCTCAGACGATAAGTCACTTGAGGTACTTCCCCAAAAGCGGACGAAGCTTGTCCAGCGCCTCGGCTGAAATGGCCTCTGGACTAGTCACAATAGCATCCTTAAGTGCGTGTCTGCACTCGCACGTGCCATCCTTGACAGGGAGGTGGGACACCACTTCTTGGATGATTCTCTGCGTGCTCGCTGCGTTTTTCTTGACGTTACTTATCACTGTTTCAATGGTAACCCCTTCCTCGCGCCAAACGTCGTAATCTGTAACCGTAGCTAACATGCTAAAGCACATCTCTGCCTCTCTCACGAGTTTGGCCTCAGGCATTACCGTCATTCCTATGATATCAAAGCCCATCCGTCGATAAGCGTTCGATTCTGCCCGCGTCGAAAACTGAGGGCCCTCGATGCAGACATATGTACCGCCTTTTTCGATGCTGCATCCGACCTTTTGCGCCGCCTGCCACAACGCGTGCGACAGATCCAGACAAAATGGGTCGGCTAAGCCTATATGAACGCAAATGTCATCAAAAAAAGTATTTGTACGGAGCCTAGTTCTGTCAAAAATTTGGTCTGGAATTACGATTGCGAGAGGTTCGATCTCCTCTTTGAGGCTGCCAACTGCTGAAATTGCGACAACATTTACGGCGCCTAGAGTTTTTAGGGCGTAAACATTTGCTCGATAGTTTATGCGGCTTGGCGAAAAACGGTGGCCAGCCCCGTGTCTAGCTAGAAAAGCACAGTTTTTCCCGCTGATTTGACCGAGGACTATGTCCCCTGAGGGAGGACCAAACGGTGTTTTTACTGCGACGGTTGTCGGATTTTCAAGGAGATCAGGGTTGTAAAAACCGGAGCCACCTATGAACGCAAGCTCGGCGTTCATTTTAATGTCCAGCCCCCTTCTTTTCGTTCGACGAGCCTCCTCCTTTGCATCTCTTTCAAGATCTCCGGAAGGCGTCCGGGCTGGGCGATGTCTAAGTGAATAGGATCTATCGAGAACGAATGATTCAGTCCAGCCTTGATTGATTTTTCGTTCCACACGTCTTTTCTCTCTTTAGCCATCAGTTTTGCTATTAGGTCGATCATATCTTCGATAAAATTCCACGGGTATACGACCCACGTCCAATCTTCGAGAAACTCCGCGTAATAGTCGGGTGTAATTTCGGAAGTGAAGAGCAGTTGTAGAACGCCTGTTTTGCAGTCAGTTGGTTTAAATTCTTTTACGTAGTCTGACGAATGCTGAAGACTTTTTCCTGTGTCAGCGATGTCGTCCACGATAAGTACCTGCTTATCTCTGACCATTTCTTCTACGATGGGGTATCGTACTCGACACTCATCCGCTAGGCGAGCAGTTCCCACATAGTGTTCGACTTTCAAGCTAATCAGGTCGGAAATACCGAGAAAATCGCAAACCATACGGCCAGCAAACCATCCCCCACGCGCCAGCGCCACTATGACGTCTGGTTCATATCCTGACTCGACGACGCTCGTTGACAGATCGCGGCACAGGTCGTAGATATAGTTCCAATTCGTCACTGTACATCTGATCTTTTCAGGAACAGCCATGGATCATCCGTCGAGAAATCATAATATTTATTTCTACCTATCCTATGTTCTAATGGAATTCAAAAGGAATTTATGCAGCAAACGCTATTACGGTTAAGTGCTTTAAAGGAGTTTTCCTATGCGACTTGAACAAGAAGACATCAACGCGATAGGTGAAATTGTAGTTAGTCGATATTTCAAGAAGGGCGGCTTTCAGTATATCAGTTTGAGTGATCCGAGGAGGATAGTCAAAGCGTACAACGATGTCGACGAACAGTATAAAGAATATCCTCAAATGAGCCGCGACTGGTACGTCTCTAACTCGGTTGAGAAAGATGCATATATCGCGAGAACGTGGAAGGAACTTAAGAAACTCGTAGATTTTTTGAATGGCTTGAGTGACAAGAAGCTCTACAACTTTGTGGTTCGAGCGAATGACGAGCTCGTTTTGGCCAAAGTGGAAACTGAACGATCAGAAGTCTCGAAAGACGCTATTGCGATCGCGAGGAGGAACGATTATAAGCTCTACCTTTTCACCGTGAAAGTCCCTAGCAACCTTGAATACGACGTAGACGTACTGAACGGCAAGTGATCGGCTGGTCACAGCGTGAGAGACTGAAGCCGTTGCTGTATGATAACGTATGACGTTTTCAAGTTCTGAACGTTGTCAAAGCTTGCTTTTAGCGTATCAAGTCCATCCTGATCGTCTTTGCCTTCAAAGCGCTTCGCAAAACTAATCAGATTTTTCATCGCGCGCGTGACTTCATCGACGATTGTTACAGTACTCGTCACCGCCGTCCGAGACAGCGGGTTTAGGTCGACAGTTAGAACAACTTTCCCGAGCCGAGTCAAAGCTTGAGCCCTATCGCCGTCTTCTAATGGGGCGAAAACCACGTCTGCTTTGAATATCCCGTGCTTGTCAACTTTTGCCCTGTCGCTAGAAATATGGTCGAGCTTAACGAAGTCAAATCCGGCTAGAACGTTGACCACTCCGTGCGCGTGCAAGTAATCTGCGATTCTATTTATCCGCTTGACAGACCGATGAAACAGATTAACCTCAACAGGAATGCTGGTTATCGCGCAAAACTCTGCTATTTCTTCTGATGCGAGAGCCGCGGTATTTCCATTTACCGACAGAATCGGGTGGCGTGCAGTGAGCAAATAGGCGCACGCAACGTTAGTTGCGTCGAGTGCATTCTTGCTCGTTTGCTCCCCTAGCAAGTAATCGAATGCTTCGCCTCTCCCGTGCGCAATGAGGCCGTGAGCGCTCGTTATGCCTTTTTCATAGCCGTCGACTAGTTTATTGCGCAGCCTAAGCGATTTGTAACGAGGATGTCCTTCCAAGACCATAATTTGCGTCACTCTGCGGTCGTTTTGTTTGATAGCGCGCTACACAACCCTTTGTATATAAATCTTCAGGGACAAACATGTTACCGTGAGGGCTGCATCGGAGGAGCTAAGCCGGAAGGAGCTCCTTTTAAACTCATTTAAGCTCGGTAAGATAGACAAGGACCTATTTGGTCCGACGCCACCTTCGGCGTTTGTTGGAAGATTTGGCTACCCTGAGGTTCTTGCTGGACCGTTGGTTTCGCCCGCAGGTGAAGAGGTTTCACTTAGTGACACGCCAGACAAATGGCTTTATTTGAGCAGAGAAGAGATAATTGGGTTTAGATCAAACTTAGTTCGGTCCAATTTCAAGTTGAACGTGAAAGACGCACGCGATCCCGGCCGACTTCTTAAGGAGACGCAGGAGCTCGCAATGGCCGCACTCCCTGTCGACGTTGAGGTGAAGTTCTTAAAGCCGCCAAGACGAGCCATTCAGTTTGACGGTATCCTCACACCTATGGGGCCGTCCGGAACCGTGACCGACATCGAGATAGTTGAGAACCCTCAAGTCCCTAAAAAAGTAGATGCGCTTGCCGACGATCGAGACATCAAAGCAACAGAGGCGGCAATCCTTTTGTACGAGGCTTCGATATCCCCATATCAAATTAGTCGGCTTCTGTCGGTCGGCACGTTGGGCAAGAAGCGCTTGATTGTCCCGACGCGTTGGTCTATCACTGCGACCGACTCCATGCTAGGCGAAAATCTGCTTAAACGGGTGCGGAACTATCCAGAGAACGCAGATGTTCAGCTCTTTGTCTCTGAAGCGTATGGAAACCACTTCGAGATACTCTTCGTCCCTCGAGCCTATGCTTTCGGATGGACGGAAATGTGGATATCGCAGAAAGGCAAGGTCGAGATAGGCGATTTGTACGAAGATGCGATGAATAAGCCAGCCTATATGGATGGTGGCTATTATGCGGCGCGATTTTCAGCGCTTGAGTTTCTTGAACGCGTCAGAAGGCAGGCGTCAATATACGTTATGCGCGAAGTAAAACCGACGTACGACATCCCTCTCGGAAGCTGGGTGATTCGAGAGCTCGTTAAGGATGCGTTCTCTCGGCAACCACTGATATTTGGCAGTGTGACGGACGCCCTCAAGAGCGTGCGAACGCGCATCAACGTGCCACCTAACACTCTTTTTTTGAAAAAGCATCTGTTGCAGACAAGGCTAATGCAGTTCGATTAAACGCCAGCGTATGGCGATAGCCGTTGTACCACAAAGCAAGGACGACTGCAAGAGAAAACCCAAAACTTATTACTTGTGGGGTTGATGTCATGCTTCAAGATCGGCACTGAACCGGTCTCGGCGTAGCAAACTGGAATGAGGGGTGCAAATGGCCGTAAAAGTAGCAATAAATGGTTATGGAAACATTGGTAAACGGGTTGCAGATGCGGTAGCTAAGCAGGACGACATGGAATTAGTAGGGGTGGCAAAAACGCGGCCAAATTTCGAAGCCTTTGTCGCCGCTCAGAAGGGCTACCGCCTTTATGCATCTGAAGAGGACAAAATAGCAGCTTTTAATGCCGCAGGCTTAGAAGTCGCCGGTACGACGATGAATATGCTCGGCGAAGCCGACGTTGTGGTGGATGCCACGCCGGAAGGGATGGGTGCGCAGAATCTGGAAACGATCTACAAGAAGCTTGGCATTAAGGCCATATTTGAAGGTGGCGAGAAGCACAACGCGATAGGGGCATCATTCAACGCATACTGCAACTATCAAGACACTGTTGGGAAGGATTATGTTCGGGTAGTATCGTGTAACACGACAGGACTGTGTCGCTCCCTATCCGCTGTCGATCGCGTTGCAGGCATTAAGAAGGCCCGAGTAGTATTGGTGCGAAGGGGCGGTGACCCAGTTCAAATCAAGAAAGGACCGATCAACGCTATTATTCCAAACCCGCCGACCGTTCCCTCACATCACGGTCCAGATGTCAATACGGTAATGCCAAAATGGAACGTTGCAACGATCGCCGTGCTCGTCCCGACGACGCTTATGCATCAGCATAACATCATGATCGAAGTCGAAAACGACGTCTCTCGTGAGGACGTGCTCAAGGAGTTTTACAGTCGCAGGCGGCTGATGCTCGTGCGGGCAGGAGACGGTCTAGGCTCTACCGCGGAGATTATTGAGTTAAGCAGGGATCTGGGGCGACCGCGCTACGACCTTTGGGAAATTGCAATCTGGGAAGAGAGCGTCAACGTCGTAGACAAAGAAGTATTCTACATGCAGGGTGTCCATCAAGAGGCCGACATAATCTTAGACAATATTGATTGCATCAGGGCGGTCACCGAGGCTGAAAAAGACGCAGAAGCATCTATTCGGAAAACTGACAAAGCAATGGGGGTTATGGGTTCCTTTAGGCCACCGCAATGCCTTCAGGACAAACCTGAGGAGCTTCGAGCTATTCATAGCAAGGTATGGGGGATCGAGTAACTCAGCCGCAGACTGTTAAACCGCTCACAAAATCGAACACCGGTTAGACACTCAGCTGTGACCTGTAGGAAACGCGCCAAGCGCTCGTTACTATGTTAGATTTTCTGACTCTTGACGATGTGGAACTTAAAGGTAAGACTGTACTTCTTCGTGTGGACCTCAACGTACCTGTCGATCAGGTAAGTCGTCGAATCTCTGAATCAAAGCGCGTTGAGGTAATAAGGAATACGGTCGAGGAACTTGTTGATAGAGAAGCAAAAGTGGTTTTGATTGCGCATCAAGGCCGGGTTGGAGAATATGACTTTTTGCCTTTAGACCAACACGCAGCCGTTCTGAGCGCCACATTTGGCGAGACGTTCGGCTACGTCGATGATACTATTGGCGTCGCCGCGCGTGAGGGTATAAAGGCGATGAAACCCCGGGAAGTGCTCTTGCTCCAAAACGTGAGATTCTTGGCCGAAGAAACGCTTGATCGGACTCCGAAAGAACACGCGACAACGATTCTTGTGCAAAGGCTGAGCTCGCTAGCTGACGTGTTCGTAAATGATGCATTTTCGGCCGCTCATCGGTCGCACGCGTCACTTGTGGGCTTCACACGGACGTTGCCGGCTGTGGCAGGCAGAAACATGGAACGGGAACTTCGCTGTGATCAGCAAGTCCTCACTAACCCCGAGCGCCCACTCGTTTATTGTTTAGGCGGCAGTAAGCCGGATGATATCCTTGAGGTGATGAAGTACGCCTTAGGAAGAGGTATCGTCGACGACGTCCTAACCTCCGGAGTGCTTGGCCAATTGTTTCTACTGGCCGCAGGGAGGATGCTTGGCGAAGAGACTGACACTCTGCTACGGGACAAGCACTATCTTGATTATATGGGTGAGGTCAAAGACCTTCTCGACCGATTTGGCGCTCGCATACGCATCCCTCTGGACCTCGCCTACAACGACGAAGGAAAGCGGATAGAGGTTGGCGTGCTGAACTTGCCAGGGAAAGGGCTCGTTGCTGACATTGGCAAAGAAACGATTACCGCATACGAATCCATCATAAAAGACGCAAAGACCGTGGTGACGAAGGGGCCAGCCGGGGTTTATGAGCTTCCTGGATTTGCGGAGGGGACCAGGGCACTGCTAAAAGCTATCGGCTCTTCTAGGGCGTTCTCACTTGTGGGTGGGGGTCACATGCTGTCGGCGATACGCCAACTTGACATCGACGAGACCAGTTTCTCGTACGTGAGTTTGGGAGGCGGCGCACTTATCAATTATCTCTCTGGCAAGGGGCTTCCAGCGTATGACGCTTTGAAACAGGCTGCCTTGCGGCTTAGAGGCTCACTTGAGCTTGAGGTCGAGCGCGCTTGAAGATGCCTCGGCCGTTGCCGCCCTGAAGAATAGATCCGATATTCTGGCGCAGGAGACGTGAACAAATGGGATATACGCAGCTTGACATCGCACCGACCATCAGCACATTGCTAGGGTTTGAGATCCCTGAAAAAGACGGAAGAGAGATCAAAGAGATTACGGCGTTCTGTGCTGATAAGAGCGTTGATCAAATATTGCTGATTGTTGTAGATGGCGTGGGGGCGACACTGTATAAGAAATTGAACGGTGCTTTGGCGCACCTGCAGACTCTCTCCAAAGATGGCTTATTCTTTGAGATCTATTCGTTGCCACCTAGGATAACGACGCCTAATATCGGCACTATCTTGTCCGGATATGCGCCTGAACACCATCTTTTGTACGAGGTCGCTGACACCTTTTACACGCCGGTGCGATCAGTTCTTGAGCTCGCAAGTGAGAAGGGGATTAAGTCTGGTATAGTGATAGAACTCCTCGGTGCTAAGGCGATGCTAAATCGAGTAGATCTAGCCATTGGTATCGAGAATCTTCACGGGATCATTGACTACGACCGGCGTATCGCTGATTTGGCATTGAAGGCGTTTAGTTTGGAAGGAATAAAGCTGCTGATGATACATATGCGGGCAATTGACAACTGCGCACATCATTATGCGAAGGTCTGGGACGATCTTGCCCTAGCAGCGCGGACGATCGACAATAACTGCGAGCGGCTTTGTTACGGATTGCGAAAGCCCACGTTGATTCTGGCAACCTCTGACCATCCGATACACGTCGAAAAATGGGCCTACCTTGAGGATAACAACGAAGATGTGCCGTTAGTTGTCGGCTATGTGAGCGGAGCGAGTTTAAGCAAGGAGAAATAAACAAAGGTTTTACAATTGGCCTAAGCGCAATGATTTAAGTTGTTATTCTCTGATCAACAAGAGGGGGACAATGAAGGATAGACACGTCTTGGAAGCGTTAGGAAAGGCTTACGTCGTGGTCGAAGACGGGCACGTAGTGGAGGTGGGGGAACCTCTAATCGAACGTTGTCCAATTTTCGCAAAAGTGCGTGGCATTCAAGAGTTCAATAAAGAGATCGTCAAAGAGAACATTGAATTTCGAATTCGCGATTTTGGAATGTGCACCGGTGACCGGGCTATAGAGATGGAAGTCTTCGTTGGGTTTGGCGCATCCGAAGTAATGATGACTGGACTCCGGCGAGGCCTCATTGATGCCGCCGTCACAGTTTGTGAAGGTGTTGGAACCATCATTACTTCCAATCCGAACCTTGCTCAAGGAATAGGTGCTCGGATTTCGGGCGTAATAGAGACAACTCTAATTCCAAAATTGAAGAATCGAGTGGAGGAAAAAGGCGGAACTCTACTTGATGGTAGCAAAGCAGTTATTAACCAGCCTTTGGGCGTCGCTCGCGCTTTAGAGATAGGGTATAAACGCGTAGCTGTAACAGTCGTGACGTTAGAGGATAGTCGACAATGTCGTGAAATCGAGCGAGAGACAGGTGCCGACGTCATCGTCATCGGCGTTCACGTCACTGGAATGACAGAGGAGGTCGCTCGCGCTTTTATCGATACGGTGGATATTACCACGGGGTGCGCTTCTCGCTTCATCAGAGAAGCCGTCAGCGGTAAAGCGCTCACCCAAGTTGGCACTGGCGTGCCACTTTTCGCCTTTTCGCAAAAAGGAAAAGAGTTGTTACTCGAAAGAGCGAAGGAAGTGACGACGCCAATTCTGGTTAATACCATGAAATTGCCGGTGCTCCCGGAAGATAAGCAGCCAAAGCCATTGATATGAGACTATCCTATGCACTATGAATACGGAATCAATACAAAGTTAGTGCACGCTGGCGAGCATTCATCTCCTGATATGTCTGCACTTGCGCCGCCGATTTACCAAACGTCAAGCTTTGCTATCGATGAGCTCCTTCCATCGGGAATCAAACGCGGGACGTACATCTATTCCCGGCTTTCAAATCCAACGCTTACAGCACTTGAACTAAAAATGGCGGCGCTTGAAGGGGGTAACGCTGCCGTTAGTTTCGCTACGGGGATGGGGGCTATTTCAGCAATCATGCTGACGTTGCTCAAATGTGGCGATCATCTCATCGCTGATCGAGTGCTGTACGGCAGCACTTATGAGCTCTTAAAAAAAGGTGCTCCACGCCTAGGATTTGACGTGAGCTTTGTTGACACGTCTAAACCCGGGCGTGTCGCTGAGGCTCTAAGAGATAATACGAAGCTTGTTTTTTTTGAAACCCCGGCTAATCCGACGCTTAAGCTCGTGGACATACGAAAGGTTGCCGCTGTCGCATCGGAAAATGGCGCTAAGACAATTGTCGACAACACGTTTCTAACCCCCTACTATCAAAAGCCCCTCGAACTCGGGGCCGACGTCGTTGTGCATAGCGCGACGAAATATTTAAACGGACACGGCGACGCGCTGGGCGGAATCATCGTTTCATCCTATGAGGATGCAATTAGCATCAGAAAAGGGGTCTTGCGAGATATGGGCGCCGTGCTTAGCCCTTTCAATGCTTTTCTGATCTTGCGTGGGCTTCGCACCCTCGGTGTGAGAATGGAGCGACACACGCAGAACGCGACCGAGCTCGCTACTTTCTTGAAAGCACAGAAGCTCATCAAGCGAGTTTTTTACCCGAAATTCGATAGAAATCTCGAACGTAAGCCAGATCTCAAGGCGCAAATGTCAGGCTATGGGGGAATGCTCGCGTTTGAGATTCGTGGAGGTGTGGATGCGGCTATCACATTTTTGAATAACCTTAAGCTTTGTACGGTCGCTGTGAGTCTCGGCGACACTGCGACGTTGATAGAGCACCCAGGACTTATGACTCACTCAGTCGTGCCAAAAGAAGACAGAGAGATACTCGGGATCACAGACAGTCTCATAAGGGTCTCAGTAGGGCTTGAAGATGTAGTGGACATTAAGGCAGACATTCAACAAGCTCTTGACACAGTTTAGTAGACATGGCTGTGGCTTTTAGCTCATATCGCCAGCAGCTTCTTTGAACCGGGCGATCACGAATTCCGGACTTAGTGAGGTCAAAAACCAGCCCGCCCGGGGTCCCGATGTTTTTGCGAGGAGCGAGAGGTATATTGCTTTGAAAGCGTCTCTCGAGTCGATTCCTACTTCTTCACTGATGGCGTAGACTTCATTGTGGAGCCACTCTGGATCGCTGCTATTCGTCTCAAGTGCCGCTGCGAGCTTTGCTAAAGCCTTTCTTTGCCCGCTAGTGAGTGTTTTGACTTGAACTGGAACTGAACGTTGGACTTGAAACTTGACGAATTCAGGTGCGAAACGATCGAGCCAGTTTCTCACATTGCGCGCTCTTTTTTTGAGAGCATTCGTGTCTAAGGCGTTGTAGCCGCTTCGATGAAGAACTTGGACAAGCTCGTCGCAATCGTTTGCGATTTGAATTGCTGTAACCATATGCTTGAAGGGAACATCGCAGCTTTGCTCAGAAATTCGTGAAAGCTCGAAAGCGCGACCTTCGCCGTGGTCAAATTCATCAACAAGCGTCAGGAGTCCTAAGCCGGGATCGAAATCGATGAGCTTCTCAGGCTTCGTTTTAATTATCATGTAGCGCAGGACATCGGCAGGTGCGCTCTCAAGCATTTCGCTGATGGTGATAGTTACGCCTTTAGAGCTCGACATCTTGCCGCGCCCCTTCAGGTGAATGTGACCATACGGAACCGGATACGGAGGGGGATATCCATATACTTCTCTTGCGATACGTTGGCCAGTATCATAGGAGCCCCCTGCAACCGCGTGGTCTTTGCCAAAGGGCTCGATAGTGACGCCTAAAATCTTCCAGCGTGCCGGCCAGTCGACCCGCCATGCGAGTTTGCCCTGCCCTCTCGAATAATCTGCCACTCCTTCAGCGCCACACTGACATCTATACTGGACGGAGCTGCGCGAGGGAGTGTGCTCGACGATTTGTGCGGAACTGATTCGCCGGCATTGCTCACAAAGCGGATTATATGGACTCCACCCTGCAGGTAGTTTTCTCTTTGAAACGCTCTCAATTATATCAGCTATAACGTCGCGTCGTTCGAGGGCGACTTTCGTCGCGTCGGTATACAGGCCATTCTTATACATCTGGTCTGCGCGGTAAACTTCCGGATTAATGTCCAGTTGACCCAGCGATTCTGAGAAAGGCCTAAGGTAATGCTCCGCGTAGCTTGAACAACAGCCAAAAGGGTCAGGTATCTCAGACAAAGGCATGCCGACGTACTTTTTGCACGCAGCGGGCAAGAACGGATAAACCGTCCGGAGTGGGTCATACGTATCAGCCACGTATATGAGGCGAGCAGCTTTGCCGACGTCCTCAATTGCCCGAAATATTGCGTCAGCGGTGACTACCTCTCGCATGTTGCCGACGTGGATATTGCCGGATGGGGTGATACCCGTGGCTATAACTTGCTGCCCTTCAACGGCGTGTGCAATCACGTCTGCCCAGTGAATGCGTGTTTCTTCCATCTCACACGTCCTTTAGAGGTCTTCAGTCAAGCCAATCGTGCGCAGCTCTATTCGCTCTTGACCTACGCTACTAGGTGGCCTCTTAAAACGCAAGATCCCACTTTTTGGGAAACACTGTTGTCACTTCTCAGCTGCAGATACCCTTGAAAGGCCATTTGTGCATCTCGGATCATCGCGTCTCTTCGCGTATCCAATCAAGATACGGCGGCCATCCTGACTCTATCGTGAAGGAGATAATGCACGGGGTTTCGTAGCTATGGAGCTCTCGTATTCTGGCAGTTACCTTGTCAACCAATGCGGTTTTGGTTTTGATCGACAATGCATACTCTTCATCTTCTTCGATGTTTCCTTGCCATCTATACAATGACTTGATCGGATGCATGTTCGCGCAAGCTCCGAGCTTTTCTTCAATCATTGCGTGAGCAATGCGCGTTGCCTCCTCCAAAGTCGGTGCAGTTACGTATATGTCAGAGAACATCATGAAACCCCTTAAGGTGAAAGCCATTTGGATTATTATACTCTTGCATTGATTATCTTCGCGGCTTATTGGCTTTTCGTGATTTTGCTGAACTATCGAGGCGTCCTCGCACGACACGGCATTAGCGCTTACGGTCCTATTCTCATGCTGAGGACGACGCAAGGCTTGCGCCTGCTAGACAAGCTAGCGCAACCCAAGCGGTTCTGGAGGGTCTTCGCGAACATCGGCATCCCTTTAACCGTTATTGCGATGTTCTTTATGCTTGCGATACTGCTCGTCGGTGACGTCCGGGTTATCGTCACACAGCCAGCGCCCACCGCTTTGAATGCCCCGCAAAACGTGCTGCTGCTACCAGGAATAAATCAATTCATTCCACTAACGTGGGGACTCATTGGCTTGATAGTCACGCTCGTGGTTCACGAACTCTCGCACGCAATCCTCAGCAGAGTTGCAGATATAAAAGTGAGATCACTAGGCATTCTAGTCGCGCTCATCCCCATCGGTGCTTTTGCAGAGCCGGACGAATCACAGCTGTTAGGAATAGACGCGAAACCGGGCGACAAAATTGCAACACGACCAGAACGGTTGAGGGTGTTTAGCGCAGGAATCACGGCAAATTTTGCAGTTGCGTTAATCGCATTTATGTTGTTGTTTGGGCCGGTCTTATCATCTATAACGTCAGTTCAAGGGCTCGGGGTCGTCAGCGTCGTGTCTGGATCTCCAGCGGAAAAAGCAGGTCTACAACCAGGAATGGCAGTCTATCAAATCGATAGCGCCAAGATCTCTAATCAGGGCGACTTTCAAGCGTTTATGAATACGACGCATCAAGGCCAGATAGTGACCGTGAAAGCAACGGATCAAGGAGTCTCAAGGAGTTTTGTCGCTGTTCTAGACAAAAATCCAAACTACGACAAAGGTTTCTTGGGCATCCAAGGAGAGTCAGCGGCAGAGCTTCTCAGTTATTTGAAGTCAATCCCGGCTAGCCTCAATACCTTGCAAGGATGGGCTGCTCTTGTCGGCCTGCCTTTCTTCTTTGGTGGCTTTACCGGCGCTATCGCACACCTCTATCAGCCGGCTGGGTGGGCGGCACCTCTTGGGAACACCTTTTTTTGGATAGCCAATACTCTTCTCTGGGTCGGCTGGATAAACTTCTGGGTGGGGCTGTTTAACTGTCTCCCTGCAGTTCCTTTAGACGGCGGACACATATTTCGGGAGCTCTTCAAGTCGCTTGCCGAAAAATTCCTACGAAACGCCAAAGATCAAGAGCGTGTCACAAGTGCACTCGTGACGACTCTGGGGGTAGTCATACTCTCTTCGTTCTTGATCGTAATTGTCGGTCCATACGTCTTTGGTTCGCTGTGAGATCATATGTGGGTGCTAAAAGAACCAGTTGGGTGTAATGCTTGTTGTTTAAGCCGTCGCGGTCTTGATGAGAGGGGATAAGAATGGAGCGAATTCCTGCCACAATGGCTACCCAGCATCCCGATTCAGCGACTGTCTATGTCCCGGTGCAAAAAGAGCCACAGGAGGCCCTTGACGTTCTCAAGCCTGTGGATCGCGGAGGGCTTGGGATCGACGAGTATATGATTGATTTTGAAGGGAAGATGACGCCGTGCATTCAGACGACGGAAGTCGTGCTAAGACTCGTGTCAGAGGGAATAATTCCAGGCAAAGACGTGTTCGTCACCCCCCGAATTCCGAGCGCCTCGCAGGAAACCGTTTTTAGGCAGCTCATGGCGTTGATGTCGATAATGGAAGCTTATTATCGTGTACACGACGTCATCGCGGGACCGAGCATAATCGAAGTGATACACCCAATGAGCGCGAGCTCTTCGGAACTGTTAGAAACGCGACAAAGAGTAGTCGACGTGGTCAACCTGACGAACCAAGAGTTTCATATCGCTGTTGAGCCAGATGTCATAAAACTGATTCCGTTAGTGGAGGCAGTCCCGCAACTAGTCAGGATCAAAAGAATCTTGGGCGAATACCTCATCGGAAGCAAGCGACTGAAATTAGGGGACGATAGGCTTCGCGTTATGCTTGGGAGAAGCGACGCCGCTCTGGATTATGGTCACGTAGCAGCAGCTCTCTCTATCAAGCTCGCAATATCAGAGTGCTACACGTGTGGCGAAGAGGTTGGCTTAACGATCGCGCCTATCATGGGTGCTGGCACCCTTCCGTTTAGAGGGCACGTCACGCCCAAAAATGCCGACTGTTTGATGAATGAGTTTAAAGGGTTGAAGACAATTACGATTCAATCGAGTCTTCGCTACGATTGCGACCGACACGAAACGATCGAGCTAGTCAAAAAGATGAAGGCTGGTCTGCAGAAGCCCGCGCCGACTATTTTTTCGCGCGAAGAAGGGCAAGAAATTCTGTTCCTAATCGGACTCTTCACCAAGCATTATTTGAAAACTTTCTACCACATTATAAACCCGGTAAAAGCGATTTCTGATTTGTTTCCTGATCAGCGAGACCGGCTTGCACGGAAAGGCCCAGTCGGGTATTCCCGTGACGTTCCAAAGCCTGCCGATCTTGCTGTCTGTGTAGATGACAAAAAGCTTTCCTCTGAACTGAAACGGTTACAGGTCGCTCGTGCCCTACCTGATCTGCCCAGAGCAATAAAATATACAGGTGCGTTATACAGCATTGGCCTGCCTCCTGAGATCATTGGGACCGGTAGGGGCCTTAAGGAAGCCGATGAGCACGGCCTGCTAGACAAACTTTTAACAGAGTACTACGCAAGCGTGTCTTCTGATTTAGCGTTCGCATATCAATTCGTTAATCTAGACGCTGCAAAAGCCTTCATTCCACGCGTTCCCTTTCGGCAGGTCTCAGAAGACGTCAAATATATCAAGGAGTATCTGAAAGTTGATAGAAGGGCGCCTAATCTGTTGTACGCGACTTTAATGGAGACGCTGAAGCCCTCCCTGAGACAATTTGTGAGCAGTGAACATAAGATGCTCGTTGACGAGGTCACCCAACTTGGTCTTATCGAGAGCTGTTTGTTGAAGATGAGCCAGATTCGAGGCGCTTTGGGTTAGCGCAAAGTCAATTCTTCAAAGACGTACGCGAGAAAAAGTACCTACTGCGCGTGCTCGTAAGCGTCGGTTATTGTCTGACCCGTCACGAATGCGAGTCCACTTCTTTTTGCGTAGCTCATCGCATCTTGTTTCGTAAGAGCTTTGCCTGCTCGTGCGTCGAGCATTTCACACATAGCCATTGCCGGGATGATCCCTGCCATCTCAGCTAAGGCTATCGAAAGCTCTGTTTGTCCTTTTCGTTCTGAAATCAGCCCTTGTGCTGCTCGAAGCAATGGAACGTGGCCTGGCGAGCGAAAAGCAGCGCCGAAGTCAAATGGATGGTGAAGTGTCGCATTTTCTACAGCTATACCAAGCTGAGTAATCGTCAGCGCACGATCTATGTCAGTTATTCCGGTCCCGACGCTTCTGTGATTCACGGCGATCGAAAAGGAGGATCGAGTGTCATAATTAAGATCGCCGGGCTTCTCGCAGACAGAATCGAGCTTTAATCCGCGCCCATTAGAACTTACGAATTTTAAGATGTCTGCCATAAACGGCAGACATAGTATTTCCGCAGCTTCTGGAGAAATGGCGACGCAGATGAGGCCTCCAGCTTCGATGCGCATTCTCGCCACCTGCGTAGGCGTCGTTGAGATGGCCGGAACCACCATGTCCGTTTCACCCTCTCTGTCTTCCGAATCGTAAATGAGTACCATTTCTCCTTTCTTTACTGCTCTTATTGCCTCTGTTACGGTCATAACACCACTACCTTAACAAAATCGCCATTATCAACGTTGAGAGTCTTCTTGATTGAAACTGGAGCAACAGTCTCGATCACATCGTTGTGATAGTGCGAGCGGTCGGGGACGATTACTGCGCCGTCAATCCCCCCAATCGAAGCCACATAGCACTTTATGCCGCCATAAGTGCGGTTGCTAGTCTTGAAACTTGAGATATAGATGGGTGCTAGGTTGTCTAGTCTCACTCGCGCTGCGACGCTCTCATCATCTAGCTTGACATTTAACGTGCCGGGGTATGGGTTGAATCCTAGCCGCTCTTCAAACTGTTTTGTGTAGCCGCGAATAGAGAGATAATACCTACCCTCTCCTAACCCTGATTCAATGATTCCGTTCAATTCGATCGCAGGTTTCGACTCAAAAATGGATTTATAGGCTAGATATTGTTCTTTTAGTGTGTTGGATCCCTTCTCGGTAATGATGATAGCTTGAGACCTACCTGAGAGCATTCGAGCAATCAGGCCTCCATCTTCGAGTTCTTTGAGTCGTCGCGACGCAGTCATTGGACTCGTCCGGAGTCTTTTAGCAAATTCGACCGCTGACATTTGAATTGGCTGCTGCGCCGCGTTAATAAGAGCGAGCTCAAGAAGCGGATCTTTCATGGAATCTCAATCACCAGTATTGATATACCTATCACTATTGAGTTGATGTTATAAGAAGCTATTTATGTCACATTCTCGAAGCGCAAACGCTAATCTAGGTTTTTATGGCGCATCGTCACTTTTTTTGGGCTAAAACGCTTAAGAAGCTATCAGTGCCTATGAGCCGAAAAAAACAGACTGGCTGACTCGCAGTCGAGTTGAACAGGAGCTGCGAAATGCGTGAGTTTTACTCGGTTCGAGCTGCTTATCGCACTATATGGGATCTAGAGCTAGAGGAATGAAAAGGATTGAAGCCTGTCAACTTAAGCAGCGTGCATTCGGATTGTTGTGAAAACGGGGCCACGCAGGTCGATTTTTTTGTTTCGGCTTGTAATATATCTCGTCGCTACTGGATCTATCTTAAGGTTAATGTCATTTGGCGACCGAGCTATTCGTACTCGCACTTCAAGTTTGTTTTTCCCCTCTTTCAAGGCCTGCTCGATCGCATAAGCCGCTTCAGCTGCGAAAGCCCCGATGTACGTAATCCCTGTCGAAACGCCTTCGGGCTTTGCGGCTCCTATTACGTTTCCATCTTTGACGAATATCTCGTTGAGGAAAGCCGGTCCGCAAAGTTTCGTATCTTCTTCAGGCTCTACCACAGTGATTCGTACGAACGTGTCGAGTAGCTCCCCCTCCCAAGCCACAAATTCAACCGGGCTCGTATCGGCGCCATGAGTTTTGCAGATCTCGACGATAGAGCGTTGAATCTCTTGTCCTTGGGGCGTTGCTGGTGTGTTTTTAAGCCTGATGAGGCTGACTAGCTCATCGTCAGTCAAAACGAATTCTCCGTAAAACTGAGGGTATACGAGAGTTCTAATGTCTTTGTATCCGTGTACGAGCATCGCGATCCTCTCGACTCCAATGCCGCAGTTGACTACAGGGCATTCGATACCGTAGTTGGCTAGTGTGAGGGGGCTGTACAATCCAAAATCAGCTACTTCGAGCCATCCGGCATCCTCGCTTGCGACTTCTTCAAAATCGGGATGATAGGCGAAGGCCTCAAAGTGCTTTCCAGGAGCGTAGTAAGTGTCCGTGCCGCTGGAAACGTGTCTGAATTGAAAATCCTCAAATCCGAAAGGCCGTAAGAATTCCTTCACTATCCATCTCCCGAGGTCAATCGATACATCCTCATCCATCACGACGCATGAAGCGGAATCGTGCACTCGAAGGTGCGTTGCGTCTTCGCGTTGCTCTCTTCTATAACGAGGGCCAATTGAGAACAGCTTAACGGGGACGGGGGCGTATTTTTGGATGGTGGCGAGCGTATCGAACCAAGCAGCAGTCATGTGCGATCGCAGCGTAAGATTAGAAGGGAGTGGTTTCAAGTCTTTGAACTCGAAAAACACCTTTTCGAAGACTTCTATTGCGCGGTCATCGGCGATATCTAACTCTTTTCCGATCTCCCTGATCAACTCATCGCCCTCGAGCTCACCCGTTTTGAGCTTATGGAGTGCAAGCTGGAGCGCGGCCACTTTTTCAGGAGGCAGGTCTATACCGAAGCTTTTAATGGCTGCTTGTTTCTGCGAACTCAACCCGACGTCAGGCCTTGGTAGGGCTGCCAGATAGTAGCAGCGATCGAGTATGGCATAACCGGTCGGCCCCCACTGTTTCATTATATCTTCGTGCGGGAAGATGGTCTCGTTAATAATCTCGTCGAAGCCAAGTTGCAGGAGTCGTTGTCGCATTCTCTCAAGGAGGTCGTTGAGTGGATGCGGCTTTCCTAGCGAGGCTGCTTGTGTAACGCGGCTCAGGTCGTAGGCGCTTCTGTCATTGAGCAATTCGCCTCCGTATTTCCACGCCTCTTCAAAGCTTTTTTCTTTGATTCGTAATAGTTTGTTTACTGGAACCTTTTTCAAATGGCAGCACCCAACCTTGCCACGCAGCTGGCTCTTTTCAGGTCTAGCCTACGCAACGGAGTTACAAACCCCTCAACACGATCATACTTAAGTTTTTACGTGATAAAAGGGCACATATCGCATAAAGAGAGTTGCTTTCGCGTTAAATAGCAAATAATAGACGAACGAAGTAGAAGCTTAAATCGTCGAGAGAGTTTGAGCGCCATGGGAACCGTGCATAGTAAAGGATGCGAGTTATGTCAGCTTGGCGCGAAGATGGTACTTTTTGTCACAGGTTTATGCCAAAGGAGCTGTTTCTATTGTCCTTTGTCTGAAGAGAGGAAGGGAAAAGACGCCGTATATGCGAACGAGCGACTCGTGCGATGCGATGCCGATGTTTTAGAAGAAGCGCGGTCCATGGACGCGCTTGGCACGGGCATCACTGGGGGCGAACCTTTGTTGAAACTCGAGCGAGTCCAAAACTATATCGAGCTCTTAAAAAGTGAGTTTGGATCGGCACATCACGTCCATCTTTATAGTTCTCTTGCCCCTTCTAAGCACGTTCTCGACGCGTTATCTGGCACCGGGTTGGATGAAATACGTCTTCACCCGCCGATAGAGGAGTGGGATAACTTCTCTACGTCTCGTTACCGCGAAGCGCTCGAATATGCTCGCGTACTTGGCCTGCAGGTCGGTGTTGAGATTCCAGCAATTAAACCTGTCCCTGCGATTGTAGAAGCTCTAAAAGAGCTTGGCGGATTCCTCAACCTTAACGAACTTGAGTTTTCAGAGACGAACTATGAAGCGATGATCGCAAGAGGGTTTGTCCAGCTCAAATCGGGGTACGCTGCTTTCGGCAGCCGAGAAATTGCCTTAGAGACTGCTCGTGATACACTATTGGCGTATTTTTGTCCCTCAGCGTCAAAAGACAGTGTCCAGCTTAGAGAACGACTGAAGCGCAAAGCGCTGCATTTAGCTCGGCCATTCGAAGAAGTTACCGAAGACGGGACGCTTGTGTTCGGCGTTTTGGAATCTGTGCCGAGTCTTGATAGCCTCACAGGCGTTTCGAGCGAGGAGTATACGATTGTCAACGGCGAATTTCTGACGTCGTGGCAATTAGCGCTCCAGCTAGTGAAAGATCAGCCAGAGTTAACCAAGAAAGCACGCATCGTTGAGACTTATCCAGACGGCATGGTGGTAGAATCTACCCCATTGCGCGATTGCTTAAAACCGAAAACGTAAATACTTCGCTGGTGATTTACTATCGCCTCGGATGTGATCGAGCTGAATGGTAGAAATGTTGAGAATCGATTAAAGAACTATCTCGAACGAGACGGGCTAGGAGTGCGAAGGGCCGTGCTCGAATTGTTTCTGCAAAAGCATATCTTTACCACTGAAGAGGTCTACCAACATCTGAAAGATTGCGGATATGACGTGAGTTATCGTGGAGTCTCCGCAATGGTAGGGCTTATGAATACTAGGTTGGGCATCTTTAGAATAGACGTTACCAAGAATCACAACGTCTATTCTTTGAAAGACTCATACAAAGACGTCGTTCGGTCGCTTCTAAGCGAAGACGGGGGGCTTGCCCCTCTAACCGAGGACATCGTGTTTTAGGGGCTCCATGTCGTGGATAAGACAAAACGCTCATAATTCACTGTATAAGGCGTACGAGCGGCTTTTGGTTAGAGAAGTTAAGGCTGCTCCCATGCCGCAACACGTCGCCATAATACAAGACGGTAACCGACGATATGCTGACAAGATTGGTGAACCACGCGCTCATGGCCACGCTTACGGCGCGTTGACGACGGAGCGGGTTTTATGGTGGTGTCTCGATCTCGGAATTAAACAACTCACGCTCTACTCCTTTTCGACTGAAAACTACGGGCGGCCCGAGGAAGAGCTCGCGTCTCTGTTCTCACTCTTCGAACAAAGGTTTGTGGACCTCTTCAATGAAGAACAAATCTACGAAAAGGAGGTTCGCGTCCGAATGATCGGAGAACGTGACTTGTTGCCCGATAGCGTCCTCCGGTCCGTGGAGCACGTTGAGGAAGCCACTCGTCACTTCGAGAGACACTCCTTAAACTTCGCCTTAGCCTACGGAGGAAGAAAGGAGATTGTGGATGTCGTTCGTTCCATCGCTAAGTTGGTGGAAAACAACACTTTAGCCGTTCACGAAATCGATGAACACGTGCTTGCGGAGCTTTTTTACAGCAATAATGCACTCGCCGACGTTGATCTTATAATTCGGTCCGGTGGTGAAGAACGAACGTCGAATTTTCTGCCGTGGCAAGCGAGTGGCAACGAGTGTTGTTCCTATTTTTGTGCCCCTTATTGGCCAGAGTTTAGAAGAATTGACCTTCTCAGAGCGGTGCGTACTTTTCAAGAGCGAGAGCAGGAACGAAGGATCAGTATCGTTCAACGTGCCTTTTTGTTTCTCAACGAGATAGGCAAAGTCGAAGTCGAAGAGGTCTTCAATCTGTCAAGAAGAGCTTGCGTTATCACACGCGAAGAGGTAAAAGACATTCTCCGAGATTTTGTCCCCGGAATTACAGCTCAAAACGATTGATGAGAACTGCGGTAGTCTTGGCGGGAGGCAAAGGGTCCAGACTGAATTATGTAGAGAAGGCGCTGCTCGAACTGCACGGGGAACCGATACTTAACCACATTATCGAAACACTTTCGGGCTGTGTTGACGAGATCGTTGTTGTTGCTCGAGATGAGGAGCAGCAAAGGACGTTGCACCTCGCCGGAGTCAGGATTGTTCGAGACGAGGTTCGAGGCTTTGGTCCTGTGGCGGGTATTTACAGTGGACTCAATGCGTCCAGTTTTGAATATGCGTTCGTTGCTGCGTGCGATATGCCTTTTATAAGAGCAGACGTCGTCGACTTGCTGTTTCGTAGGGCCGTAGGATACGACGTGGCCATTCCTTATCCGTTGGAACCGTTGCACGCGGTGTACAGGCGTGAAACGACGATTCGCGCTGCAAAAGCGGCGATTGAAAGGCGCGAGGGGGCGATTATGTACATTGTTGATAAGCTGCAAGCCAACTACGTGCCAAAAGACGAGATTCGTGCCATCGACCCTAATTTGTGCACTTTTGTTAACATTAACAACTTGGAAGACGTCGAAATATTGAACAAAAAGACGCTGTGCGACTAACGCACGGGCGCAGCTTCGGTGCTAGCTGTAGCTGGCGGCGCATCGCTTGGTCTTGGTGGCTTTTTGCGCGTCGCTAAAAGCAGCAGGATCATGAAGC
The DNA here is from genome assembly GCA_015660915.1 of Methanomicrobia archaeon. GTDB lineage: Archaea > Halobacteriota > Bog-38 > Methanoflorentales > Methanoflorentaceae > Methanoflorens. The sequence continues at coordinate 142,996 of JACTTZ010000001.1, forward strand.
CTAAGATTCCAAAAAAAAACACTGTGCCCGCGACGACACCACCTCCGACGTACTCGTGTAATCCAGTGCTTATGCTGACATAGGTTTCGAGAAATGGAAGGACGTACCCCACGCCGAGGAACGTGCAAATAACCGACATGAATCCAAACGTAGCGATGTATGCGGCAAGCGACGAGCTCCAATTTTGTGTTTTCGCGTGCAAGTAGATCAGAAAGACAAGCCAAGTGATTAGCGACCACGTCTCTTTTGGATCCCAGCTCCAGTAACTTCCCCAGGCGGTCTCTGCCCATATCGCTCCGGTTATAATTCCGATCGTGAGGAGGGGGAATCCAACTGCAACGCTTTTATATGCTAGGTCATCCAGTTGATCTAAACTAAACTTGTCTAGGACGCCTATCGATTCACTCGAAACTGCACGCGCGGCGTTAGCGGCGCTATCTCTCGGCTGGAGGGCCTCTTGCACAGGACGCCTCTCGCTCAGCTTCTTATCTTTGAATAGATAGAGAACACTCGCGATAAACGCGACGAAGAAGGCGCAGTAAGATAGAATAACAATGGGAACGTGTATCAGCAGCCAGACACTCTGCAGCGCGGGGACAAGCGGTGATGGGTTTGCAGGTTGCAAAGAGGCGAATCCAAGCATGGCGAATGCGATCGGCGCGACAAGCGTTCCAACACTCCTATAGTCAGATCGCACGTTTAGTATCAGATAAGCACCCACAATGGTCCACGCAAAAAACGACATGACTTCGTAGGTATTCACCCACGGAGGGTAGCCCGCGTAAAACCATCGCGCTGCAAGTGCAAGGGTTTGAAACGCGAATCCAAAACCTACGAGAGTAAATCCCATCTCTGCGAGGCGTCGTTTTTTTGTTGAGAAGTAGAGGATAAAAAGGATCGACGATATAAGGTAAGCTCCAAGTGCAATTTCGAATCCCAAGTGTTCAAGAGCTGCGATGTCCATCGGTCGTTTTACTCACTTCACGCAACGTTATATCTTTTATGATCTGGCCACCTAATCACGTGCCTGAGAGTAATCCTCCAGCTTCGCGCGCATACTATCAATGTCCCTGAAAAACCGCGCTGAGCTTTTGTTGCTTATCGCTCCGAGCAAAATACGCTCGTTGGACCATTTTACCCAAATCCTCTTATGTGACACGTAGAGGGATATCATTATACCAACTAGCGTCACCACTGCCCCGGCATAAACTAGAGGCACTCCTGCATCGCTCTTGATCTGAAATGCGACCCAGCTTGCTTTTCCAGATTCCATCACTCCGTTTGAATCATAAGCGTATAGATAGAAAGTCAGCCCTTTATACGTTAAGGGCCCGTTCACGGTGATATCGCGAGTCTGTACCAGATTGCCATCGATTAGTGTTATGGTCGCTCTGTAATCCTGCACGGCACCAGTGTTATAATAGCTGACGTTAAAGCCGTTGAGCTGCAGGGCAAAGCCATCAACTTGCAGCGTACCGCCCTCAGGAATCACTGCAATCTTGTTATTATAAGGGTTAGCATAACCGTAAGCTGCTCCGACAGCGACTCCCAATAAAAGTAGTAGCGCTCCAAAGTGCGCGATATGCGGTCCGAATCTGCCAATTCTTCCTTTCTGCGCAAACAAGAAGGTGGTATCCGGGCTCTTCGCTTCGTGCCATTTGTACCCTTTCCAGTGGGCTTTGACTTGTGAGACCGTAACGCCCGAGATACTGGCGTTGTACGGGAGCTTTTGTACAAATTCATCGCTTACCTCTATTGGAGGGTGCATAACGCCGCGCCATAAGGGGACAACCCTCGTCAGACTGCAAAGTGCGGTTGACACCGCAAGCAGTCCTATTAAGACAAGGAAAGGCAAGGACCCAAAAACCGCATCACCACCTGGATAAAAGCTACCTACAGCTGATATGAGGATAATCACGGCCATAGTGGCGACTGCAAATTTAGTAGAAGTAAACAGCTTAATTGCGAAATTCATGTGATTCACTTAGAACTTTGCGCGTTGTGGAGCTAGCACGTTCAATATTCAGCGGGACTGCCGCTCAGGCAGGTTCACCCCGGGCTGAAGCACAATCGCAGACACTCTTTACGTTGAAGTACCATCTGGTATGATCAGAGACCGCGTCGCCGTTTTCTGTTTTGATAGTCGCGGATAGCCCTGAGCAAATCCATTCTCCTGAAATTTGCCCAGTTCACCTCAGTGAAGCACAGTTCTGAGTAAACGGCTTGCCATATCAAGAAATCGGTCAAGCGATTCTCACCAGTTCGTATTACGAGTTCTGGCTCCTCTTTGAAGATGAGATGTGAGCTGACTGTTTCTTCAGATATGTCATCAGCTCGGAGCTCCTCATTCCGAACCTTCTGCGCTATCGATCGAATGGCATCGACGAGTTCTTTCTTGCCGCCATACCCTATCGAGATACTCACAGCGGGTGTTTGATCACTGTTTATGGGATCTGGGGCGTCCGGCGAGTAAATTGTGGCATCAACTGACGTAGATTGAAGGCAATCCGTGATTCTTTGGACGATTTGCGACCGCAACTTTTGGTTGACCTCCTCTCCGAGACGAAGCATGTTTATATACACCGTGACGCGACTTATTCCAATGTCGCTGCACCACGACGTGAACGCACCTATCTTTTTATAAGCTTCGGTGGTATCGAGGTCTTTTTCAGCGACGACGAGGGCAACGTGTCGTGGAACTTCGTGAATCTGGTCGAGAAGCCTTCGTTCGTAAAGGTTTGAAATCATGCGTTGTCTAGTCTCATCATTCAGCCTGTTTTTTCATGCGGGGCCATCGTAAACGTAAAGTACTTCGAGCTTGAACTAGAAGGCGATTAGCGTGAATGTCGTTGCAGCACGAAGGCTGATAATTCGCGCGAGTTTTGGGTTGGTCGCCTTGGTTGTTCCTTTTTTGGGGAGCACGGGCTCGCTTTTCCTCTTTTTGTTTTTGTCTTTGTTGATTGCTCTCACCAACCCGAAGATGCACGTCTTCATGCTCCTTGCAACAGTTGCGGACAAGAAATCCGAAGTGCTCATAAAGCCGCTGGCTCTCACGTTGTCTTTGACGGCGCTGTGTATCTTTAGCGTAGTCTCGAGCTTGCCACTGTATATAGTAAGCGATGTCATTATAATTGTAACGCTGGCTGAGGTTCTCGCCGTTTTGTTTGAGTCATACGGTGGCTTGACAAGCAGCTTGATATACGTGTTATCAGGCGCCTTCTTCGGTTTTCTGGTCGGAGGGGCGGCTGCGACCTTTACGAACGTTGCCACGTCGGCCGACTTTTTGCTTTTCGTTGCCATGATCGGGGCGCTTGTGGGGGCGCTTTTGAGGAATATCTTGCACAAAATAGAAGAGAACGTGGTCGTCCCACTTGGCATCGGCTTTGCTATCTGGTTATTCAATGGTTTCGACTACTCAGTTCCGGTGTTGCGACTCCTTTTGACGCTTCTATTCATGATCGTGCTGGGCTATGCCCTTGGGAGGGTCAAACTAGCAGACATCTCAGGTGTTCTCAGCGGCATCTTAATGGGCTTCTTAATAGTCTCGTTTACGGACTTTCGGTGGTTCGTGCTTATCCTCTCGTTTTTCGTGATCGGCGGGATTTTCACAAAATACAAGTATGAATACAAACGCGCTATCGGCATTGCGCAAGAAGCGGGTGGCGCGAGGGGGTATCGGAATGTCTTCGGCAATGGCCTTGTGGCGCTCGTTTGCGCTATCGCTTTTGGGATCACCGGCAACTCATTGCTTATCGTTGCGTACATTGGTGCAGTAGCAACAGCCACAGGCGATACCCTAGCGAGTGAGATCGGACAGACCCACAAGAAGCTGCCGCGATTGATCACGGATCTAAGGTACGTACCTCACGGCACCGACGGAGGAATAACCACGCTGGGAGAGTACTCCGCCTTAGCAGGAGCGGCCGCGATAGCGATCATAGCTATTTTATTTGGAGTCGGAGCGTTCAACACGGTCATTCCCGTCATCCTTGGTGGCTTTTTCGGAGCTAACATTGACAGCGTTCTGGGGGCGGTATTGGAGCGACGGCATTACCTGACGAACAGCTCGGTAAACTTGCTCGCAACTGCCGCTGGTGCCATAGCCGCGGTCGTCATTTTTCTGCTGCTTCTGTGAAAAGAGATATCTTGCCTCCTAACGTTGTGCAATCTGAGGCATTGTTGGCGCGGGCGTGTGAGCGCGTTAAGTATGGTTCACTTTATGGTCACGCGTTCGCTTAGGAGTTGGAGAACGATTGCTTCTCGAATGTTGCTTAGGCAGTCAAATGGTGAGCCTTCCAGCCTAAAGACAAGCGAAAACGTGACACCCTGTTCATCTGTTTTTGACATAATAACTTGGATTGTATCTTGCTCAACCACAGCAGCCTTTTGCGCTTCCTGTCGAATGATCTGTTTTGTCAAAAGTAAGTCCGAGTCGTAAGAAACGCGGATGTCTATGCGGCCCGCTATGTTGTGATCTGAGTGGTTAAACACTACGTCACTTGTTATCGCCGAATTCGGAATGATCATATGGGCATCGAGAAGGCGAATAACGGTATGTCTATAGGTGATATCCTCCACAAACCCGGATTCGCCGCGTACGGTCACAAAATCACCCACGCCAAAAGGCTTGGATACGACAATTGCGATGCCAGCGATGACATTTGAAATGGTGCTCTGGGCAGCAATACCGACGATGATACCGATGATGCTGACGCTTGCGAAAATAGCGACGGACAGCGATTGTAGCTGCGGCGTCGAATAGATGATGATGATGATGCCGGTTATGTAGATCGCTGCGATAACGAGCCGCCGAAGCACGAGGTACTTCGTGGCGCTGACTCTTAGTCGTATCGAAGCTTGTCGCAAATATCGTTCAAGCAAAGTCTCAATGACCTGTGCTACGATGATGGTGACTGCTGCGAAGAGCAAAATTCGCAATGCGATGCCTGCCGGCGAGTTCAAGTCGTATAGGTCACTTGGAAGTGTCATCTGCTTGCAAAAGCTTTAGGAGCAACTGGACTATTGCTCTGGATAGTAGTACTCTCCGTCTTCCCGTTGTTTCCGGTCCAATTTGGAACCCATTTTATTAACTCTCGGCCGGTGGGTATCATCATCCCGCCGGAACGTGATTCCAATGTGTTTTAAAAAACGATTCATTCCGTTGTGCATATCAAAAGGACCTTCAGCTTTTCCTTTTGCGCCCGGTTTCCCAGTAAAAACCATCAATCGCTCACTCGCTAGGTCAATCATATAGATATCGTGATCAACGAGAAGCGTGCCTGCCTTCTTATTCTCGGTGAAGCGCCTAATGAGACTAGTTGCGAGGGCCCTTTGTTCTACATCGAGGTGTGCGCTCGGCTCATCAAGCATAAAAAGGTCTGCGTTCCGGCTAAGGCAGGCAGCGATGGCTACCCGTTGGAGCTCCCCACCGCTCAGTTTCTCAAGTGACCGATCTAATAAACGTTCAAGTTGCAGCGGTTTGAGGATCTCAGTTCGATAGTAGCTTGAATTGTAAGAGTCCGTAATCGATTCTAGGAGCGAGCCGACGCTTTCGTTTGCATTGCCGTCTCTTGTCACATACTGTGGCTTATAAGAAGTCTTCACCTCTACGTCGACGCTTCCTTCGTCTGGTTCGATCACGCCGGCAAGTAACTTGACGAATGTTGTTTTTCCTGTGCCGTTAGCGCCCATGACGCCGATCACACCTTTCGAAAGCTCTCCGCCAGTCGCTTCAAACTTAAAAGAATTATAACTCTTCTTTAGGTTCTTCACGTGCGCTAAGATACGTATATCCGTATCGAGGCGCGGTGCGTGCAGCTCAAACTTGATCGCTTCGGCTCTAATTCGTACATTCTCCTCTCGAAGATACCCTTTGAGATATTCGTTTATCCCGACTCTGACTCCTTTTGGATTGGTGATCACGCCATATGTCCCCGGATCACCGTAAGCGATATACACCACGTCTGCGAGCAAATCAAGTATAGCAAGATCGTGCTCGACCACCACGACTGGCTTTCGTTTTGCAAGCTCTCTAATCGTGCGCGCAACGTTAACACGTTGATAGATATCGAGGTAGGGCGTAAGTTCGTCGAAAAAGTAGAAATCCGCGTCTCGAGCGACGGTGGCGGCAATTGCCAGGCGCTGCAATTCACCACCGCTTAAATGTCTGACCTCCCGCTCTTCGACGTTCGTAAGCTCAAGCTGATCGAACAGTGTGCGACTTATCCCGCGTTCGTCAGCCTTCTCGATAAGATCGGCGACCTTACCCGCGTATGCGTGGGGTATGAGGTCGACGTTCTGTGGTTTGCTAGCAGTTCGGAGCTTGCCGTCATAAACGTTTTTTAGGTAGTCGTGTATCTCGGTGCCAGAGTAGTGCTCAAGGACCTCTTCTTCTCTGATGTGGTCTTGACCAAAATTCGGCTTGATATCTCCCGTCAGAATGTTGGTTATCGTGGTTTTGCCTATGCCATTTGGCCCTAAAATGCCCGTGACGCGGCCACCGTGCGGAATGGCAAGTCCGTAAAGAGCAAAACCGTTGACGCCGTAACGATGGGTCGGTTGTTCAAGTTCCTCTGGTAAACTGACTATCGTTATCGCATCGAATGGGCATTTCTTGACGCAGATCCCACACCCTACGCACAGCTCTTCGGAAATTACGGGTTTGCCATTGGCGCCAAAGACGATCGTTTCGTCGCCTGTTCTGACCGGAGGACAAAAACGCAGACACTCTGTGCCGCATTTCTTACTGCGACAGGTCTCCTTTTTCAGCACTGCTATTCTCATCGTAACGAGCTCGCTCAATCGGTAAGGTCAAGCGGGTTTATTAAGCAATATCGTCCAACTGACAAACCAGAACGCGAAGGTCATGAACCCAAGGAAAAACCAGTCCGTTAAGCGATATTCTTTCGTGTCAATTGCAAGACGAGGCAAGATAAGCCTTTGGCCGTATACTACTACAATAAGGATGAATAAGCTGTAAGCAGGCAGATAGTACGAAAAAACTCCGCCGGCAACACCGAGTATCGACGAAAGTGCCGTCTTCTTGATGCCTTCAACGTGCTTGACCCGTTTTTCTTCCGCTTGTTGTTCATCGGATTTTTTTGTCGGGCCTTTTTTTTCAGCCTTTCGCGAGGTACCTTTTTTTTCAGGTTTCGGGGCAGCTTTTTCTTTAGTTTTTGGCATGCTTCGACATCAACTAACATTCAACTGTGCTTATATGTTTTGCGGCTTTGCGACCGCGTTATTTGACTAACTGAAGTCAAACGTAAACTAGCGCGACTGATTTGCGTTCTGATAAGGTTATGGCACGGCCGATGGACCACGCCGCAAGAACGCAGGTTTTATGTCTCTATCAAACGATCGTGTGATAGCTTGCGTTCGTTTGGTAGACACGCAGCCTAGTTAGAGGCGATCGCTTGAAGACGGTGATGACGAGCGTTGACGTGGCGGCGCTGTTGCCGGAACTAGCCTTGCTTATCGGAGCGAAGCTGGAAAAGGCGTACCAAGTCACGCCTGTGGAGCTTCGTCTGAAGCTTGCGACACAAAATGGGAAACACGACTTAGTAATCGAAGCGGGAAAGCGGTTGCACCTCACGTCTACTCCTACCGCAGCACCTGCCGTACCCCCCAGTTTTCCGATGCTGCTCAGAAAAGAGCTCAAAGGCGGAAGGATCAGCGCAATTGCGCAACATGATTTTGACCGCGTGGTGGAAATACGGTTTGTGCGCGGCGATGATGAACGCTATTTAATATGTGAACTCTTTTCGAAAGGGAACGTTATTCTTACCGACGAATCCAAGCGCATTATTTTGCCGTTGCGAGGCGTGAGGTCAGCAACGAGGCAGGTCGTGAGAGGCCAACAATACGAGTATCCAGCAACGCAGCTCAGCCCTGTCGACCTGTCGTACGACGAGTTTGAAGCGGCTATCACACCAGTCTCGCGCGACGTCGTCAGAACGCTCGCGACTCGTTTCAATATGGGAGGCTTGTATGCTGAAGAAGCATGTTTGAAAGCAGAAGTCGAAAAAAACAGTGCGAGCGTTAGTCCGGGGGAGGTCCAGAGGCTTTATGTCGCGTTGAGGGCGGTTTTTGATCCACTTCGATCGAATACCTTAAAACCACACATCGTATGTGAAAACGAATCGGCACCTATCGATGTCCTTCCGTTTGAAGTATCACAGTTCGACAGATACGAAAAACACTATTTCGGAAGTTTCAACCAAGCCCTTGACTTTTACTACGGGCTGAAAATTGAAGAACAAGCAACTGCGCCTGCGAGCCAAGCGCGGCTTCAAAAGATTATCGACAGGCAAAAGGCGGCAATTCAACAATTCAACAACCAAGAGCGCGAGAACAAGTCTAAAGGGGATCTTCTGTTCGAAAAGTATCAAGAGATCGATCGATTAATAAAAACGGTAAGAGGGGCTAGGAGGTCAAAAACGTGGGGCGAAGTTAGCCGTGCTCTCGCCTCTTTCTCATTCTTCAAGCATGTCGATCAAAGCACAGGGACCGTCACCATAGAAGTTGAGGGAGTCCTTATCGACGTCATTATTGATGTGGATGTCCCTCAAAACGCGCAGAAGTACTACGAAAAAGCGAAGGTGATGAAAGCAAAGGCTGAGGGCGCGGAGCGCGCGTTGACGCTCTCATTGAAAAAAATGGACGAAGAAAAAGGGTCCGAGACCAAACAACCGGGGCCTGAAAAGCGCCGCGTCAAGAAAAAGAAGACTCGCTGGTACGAGCGGTATCGTTGGTTTTTTTCGACAGAGGGGTTTCTAGTGATAGGCGGGAGAGACGCGGATACAAATGAAGAATTGGTAAAGAAGTACCTGGAACCTCGCGACATATTTCTCCACGCCGATGTCCACGGAGCACCGGCAGTGATCGTGAAATCTGACGGCAAGGAAATATCAGAACCCACGTTGCACGAAGCTGCTCAGTTCGCTGTGTCTTATTCTGCGATTTGGAAACAAGGTCTCGGTTCCGGTCGCTGCTACTGGGTGCATCCGGACCAAGTGTCGAAAACCCCTGAATCTGGAGAGCACGTGCCTAAAGGCGCGTTCATTATTAGGGGTGAGCGCCACTATCTGGAGTCACGAGCGCAGCTTGCCGTCGGCATCCTCGACGACAAGATCGTCGGAGGTCCCGTGTCTGCCATAACCCGCGTTGCTCGGCTAGTTGTCGTCCTCGAGCCTGGAAAGTACAATCCGAGTGATCTAGCGAAGATGATTTCGAGAGAGCTCCTTGCTGCGGCACCTGAGGACGAAAAGAAGAACTTACGAAAAATTATAACGGTCGATCAGATAGCCAAGTTCCTGCCCGCTGGTTATTCTGAAATAAGCCGGTTTGAGCTAGGGCAGCACTAGCGTAACAACGCTCACAAGCGCTAAGGTCGCGATGCGCCATCGAAAAAGCATTTATACCTAACCATATAAAGAGAAGCCACCAATAAGCAGCGCAAGCGGCCTATTGACCAGAAGAAAGCTTAGTCGATACGGCTTTTTGAGTTCCTACGAGAGCACCTATATCGATGAATGATGACGGGATTCGCGTTATTTACGTCGGATCCTGAAAGAGGTATGTGAGTATGGCAAAACCTATGTTTGTGAAATTTGATACCCCCGACGACGTCGAAAGCAAGGCGTTAGAAGCCTTAGAGAGTGCCCGTGATACGGGGAAAATAAAAAAGGGTACGAATGAGGTCACTAAGGCGATCGAACGGGGAATCGTTCAGCTTGTATTAATTAGCACAGATGTCCAACCTGAAGAAATCGTGGCGCACATCCCCCCACTTTGTGATGAGAAGCGGATATCGTACGTCTATGTAAAACGACAGAGCGACCTTGGAGCTGCGTCGGGGCTTGATGTAAGCTCTGCAGCGGCCGCAATCATAGACGCAGGGAAGAGTAAAGCCCTCGTCGACGAAGTCGTCGAGCAGCTCAAAACGATTCGTTCAGGCTAACCCTGAAGGACCAGTCGCGGAGGACATACGGTGGCAGAATATAACGACGCAACGCCTGCAGAGGTAATCGAAATAGTGGGAAACACCGGGATGCACGGAGAGGCAAAACAGGTGAAATGCCGTATCCTCGAGGGCTCGAACAAGGGGCGAATAATCACGCGGAACTGCGTAGGTCCTGTCCAAATTGGAGACATTCTTATGCTTCGTGAGACGGCACACGAAGCCAAGAAACTGATGACACGGTGAGACGATGGAAAAGCGAACGTGTACCTTCTGCGGCAGCAGCATCGAACTTGGTACTGGAAAGATGTTCGTCAAGCGAGATGGCACGGTGCACAATTTCTGCTCTTCTAAATGTGAGAAGAACTTCAGATTGGGTCGTCTTGCGCGACGAGTTGCTTGGACAGAATCTGGGCGAGCAGCTCGCAAGAAAACGTAATGAGGTCTAAATGGCGTCTGAAGATCATATCGAACGCACTTTCTTAATGATTAAGCCAGACGGAGTTAAAAGGGGGCTTGTAGGACAGATCATTTCGCGACTCGAGGAGAAAGGTCTGGAGCTTCGAGCGCTAAAACTTAAAAATCTCGATATCGAAACGGCTAGAAAACATTACGCAGAACACAGCGACAAGCCTTTTTACGACCACTTGGTTTACTATGTAACTTCTGGACCAATCATCGTAATGGCGGTTGAGGGATTCAATGCTGTGCGCGCGGTTCGCCAACTTGTCGGCGCAACAAATCCGATTGAAGCGATGCCCGGAAGTCTGCGCGGAGATTTTTGCCTTGAGCAAGTGAGAAACTTGGTACACGCGGCCGATTCGCTAGAGGCGGCTTCCCGCGAGTTGTCGCTGCATTTCAACAGAGATGATTTCGTCAGTGAAGTGCGGGTCGGCGAGATTTACGACTAATTCTTCAGCAACAGTTCCAAATGCCTCGGATTGTTATTGACCACGAAAAGTGCGATGGCGTTGGAAAATGCGCTCGGGTTTGTCCTAAGGGTCAGCGAATTTACGGCGTTGCCATCATTGACGGCAAGCGAAAACGCGTCGTTAAGGATGCCCGTTTCTGTCTGGGCTGCACGACGTGCATAGGAAGTTGTCCGAAAGGCGCTATTCGAATCGACTTCTCTGCGCCAAAGCCAACGCGCTAGCACTCCTCGCAGGTTTTAACAAAGTTCATCAAAAGCGTATCTCCCGCTTCCGTGTGCGCCACTTCAGGATGCCATTGCACGCCGTAAATAGGCTTAGTGGGGTGTCTCATTGCTTCCACTTCACAAATTTCTGAACGAGCGAGTTTCACGAAATCGTTCGGTAAGCCACTTACTTCGTCGGCGTGTGATGCCCACGTGCTTATCGTTGGCCCCATGTCGACGAGAATGTCATCCGGTTCGATGATTTCTACCGTGACGCGCGCGTATCCCCCTAAGGCGCCTTTACCAACAGTGCCACCAAAGGTTTCAGCTATCAGCTGATGACCCAAGCAGATTCCCAAGATTGGCAGGGTTATCTCTCTTACATACTGCTTGCAGTTTCCTATTCGATCCATAGTCGGACCGCCACTCAAAATCAAGCCGTCTGGACCTCGCCCGAGTAGCTCGTCGGTGCTGAGGGTGTTCTTTACGAGTTCGCAGCGGGTGCCTAGATCTCGAACAGCGCGATGAATCAGGTGGGCAAATTGGCCGTAGTTATTTATGACCAAAACCGAAGTCAATGGCTCACCTAAACTTTATGTAAAAAAGAAAGTCGTCAAGCTTCCTTCGCAGTGTATACCCGCCAGGTAGTTCCGTGAGAATAGCTCCATTTCTCAATGACGATATCTTCGGCGTTGTCGATCAGCATGCTGATATTCGTGCCGACTTCATTGGGACTTAGACCTAGTTCTCGCGCGATTGATTTGCTCTTAAAGAAGTATTTACCTCGTGTAACCCCTTTTTTTAGATAGTTGAGTATCTTTCTTTGGTTATCGTTGGTGTCAGACATCTTCTTCTCCATGTAAGTTGACAGCTTTTGTTATATATACTCTTTAGTTTGGTAATTTCAAGCCTTCGTGTAGCTGAGTACAGCTTTTCGCTAGCAGCATATTAAGCGTAGTTAGACAAAAAATGTTGCCCTCTTTCGAGCGGCATTGCTTCAATGCCGAGGTGATCGCGAACGAGGCGCGCAAACCTCTTTGCTGAGCCGTGACACGTATATACGACATCAGGATTGCATCGATCAATGAAGTTAATGAGGTCTCGAAAATCAGCGTGATCTGACAACGCAAATGCGTAGTCCACACCTTGAAAGTATTTGAAACCGCTGTTTATCGCCCAACCCGAAACCGCAAGCGTGCGCTTTTTTCCGCCGAGCTGTTCGTCTGCAGCTTTAAGCTGCTTTGCGCGCCTGCTCGTAATGAGCACAAAAGGTTCTCGTGACTCTTTGATGGACATCTCGTCGAATAGCTGGTGGCGAAACTTATAGCCAAAGTCCTTAAGCGCTTCATTAATCTCAAAGATGCCACTATCAACAAAGGGGTCATAATCCCGAAGAAGGTGTGTCAGCTCTTGCGCCTTTCCAAAAGGATAGGCAAGAACGATTACCGACTCGTCGTTTTCGATGCAAGCAGCGACAGATTCTTGAATTTGCGCGGCTACTTTTTTCGTTTCTGGAAAAATGTACTCTTCGCTTCCGAACGTGGATTCGACAATCAAGACGTCGACGTCGACGGGTTGTGCCCCCCGTGAAAAGAACTTCTCTTTGGTGCAGAAGTCGCCGGTGTAGAGGATAGTGTGGTCGCCGTCTAGAAAAAACATATGCGAGCCAATAACGTGGCCAGCGTCAAGTGCGCGTACTGAACCGTGACTCAGTATGTCCGCTTCGGCGCATTTTCTGAGCTTAAGCAGTGCCTGCGTGACGTCGGACATCACGACGCTTTTGCCATTGCAGCGAGTCGGTAAGTGATCAGAGTGTCCATGCGAGATTAAGTTGATTTCGCCTGGTGAATACGTTCGTGGATCCAGCCTGAATTTTGTCCCGTCATCAAAACTGACGCATATCCCGTTTTTCTGATAGATCATCGGTTGGAGACTCGTGTCTTCGTGCGGAGTAGGTCACCGTTACGGCAGGTTGCCTTCCCCACTTAAGCCGTGCTGCATTTCCAAGTTCATTGCGATAAGAATCTCAAAAATTTCTTTCACTGAACCGGCGTCTATATTTCGTTCGGTAGCCAGATCGACCGCTCTGTTGAGTACTCGCTCGTTTTGCTTTTCGTCGTTGATCTGCGTGAATCCATCCGCCCTTTTTGCGTGCAAGACTTGCGACGCTAAGTCTGTTCTTCGTCCTATCAGTTCGATGATGTCCGCATCGATCGCCTCTATTTGACTTCGCACCTCTTCTATCATCTGGCTTGAATGTATTTACCTCGTATTAGAAGAATGTTGGCCCTTTCCACAAGAGAATCTTCAAAGCGGTTCTACCCGCGCTCCCTTGTTAGAAGTTTTGGTTTCGATGATACGCCCTTCGAGGCGTTCCCACTCGTTTTTTACGGCTGATGAAGATGATCGATCGACGAGCGCAATGTATGCCGGCCCTGTTCCCGAAAGGGAAGCAGCTCTTGCTCCAGCAACTAACGCTGAAATCACAGGTTCCGGGCTAAATCCAAACGCGCTACAGTATAGCAGGCCGTTTAAAATCATTGCCTTTTCGTACGCTCCTTCGCTAGCCAATTGATATGCCATGTCGACCCACGGAGCGAGAAGCTTTGCCCGTGCGACGTTCGCTTGCGCAGAGTAGGCTTTTTCGCGTGGCACATAGACCAGTACGTCGGCGTTTAGCTCAACTCGCTTAAGCAGCACGTCGCGCTCATTGTCGGTGAGAACGAGCCCTCCGAAAAACGATGCACAAGCATCGTCGAATGCTCCGGTAATCGTTACGCCCGCCCTTCGCGCCGCGAGGACACCTAGCTTAACAATCTCGAGCGGCTCTATTTCGATTCCCAGCGCTTCAACGAGTCCGAGCACAGTCGCATTGGCTGCTGCGCTGCTGCTTTTCAGCCCGCTCGCGATCGGTATCTCGCTCTTTGTGGTAACGTGCACGCCGACGCTTGGGGCAAATCGCTCCACCACTAAGCGCGCACATTCTGCAATCAACGAGGTATTAGCTGCGGGATCGTTAGCAATTTGGCATGCAATACCGCTGTTGACGATCTCGACCTCGGCACAAGTCTTCAGGTTTATGGCAAAAGCAGAGCCTTTGAGCGTTGCGATCGCATTAATGACGGTGCCTGCTCCCAGTGCTGACGCGGTTACCATAGCACGCTCATGGTCACTTGTAAGTTATATAGAGGTGCGGTTGCTACCAACAATGCCAATAGCTCTGCGGGGCTGCACCAAATTTACGGTATAATTCATTCTCAGGCTAGGAAGCTCAGTATCTCTGTGATGCTAAACTCACTTTACGACTTTGCTTTTTTGTAAAACGCGAATATCTCGAAGCTTCGTCACAGGATAGTTGCCCGTTGCATCTTTTTCAATGTTCTTGACCATGTCCCATATCGTTAAAAGTGCTACGCTCACACCAGTTAGTGCCTCCATTTCAACCCCTGTCTTGCTTTCGGACTTTACTTCAACGGTTGCCTTGATCGTCGTATTTAGCACCGAATAGTCCACTTGGATGCTCGTCAAAGGGATAGGATGGCAAAACGGAATAATTTGTGCGGTTTCCTTGGTGGCAAGCACGGCTGCCACCGTCGCGGTGTTTAAAACGTTTCCTTTTTCGACCGAGCCTTGCTTTATGGCATCAACTGTTTCTGATTTGAGCTCAATAATCCCTTCTGCGAGCGCGCGCCTCGAAGCTACGGGCTTATCGGAGATATCTACTTGCTGTGCTTTGCCGTCTTTAATATGCGTAAAGTCCATAAATCACCCACCGTCACGAAATATATTTCTCAGAGAGTTACAACGTCCGCATAAAAAAGGCTGGCGTTTGTGAATCGGTGCTTGGGTGAACATTGCCAAGCACGCAACCTAAAATACGCATAAAGGCTCGTTCAGATCACAATGCCCGTGCGTAGCGAAATGAGCTATCGTATAAGCTTGTGGATAGGTCGTTCAGCAGGGGATTGCATAAAGAGTGGACAAATTTTTTTGCCAAGAGACTAGCAACAATCTTCTATGTCGATTATCAAGAAATTAGAAGGAAAACGCGTACTCATTTTGCTAGCGTCAGAATTTGAGGACTCTGAATTTCGGGACGTCGCAGGAGCTCTCTTACTCGAAGGCGCGGAAATTACTGTGGCGAGCACCGCGCAAGAGGTGCTGAGCGGGAAGCGTGGCGACGTGGCAGTTATTGCCGACGAGCTTGTACGCGACGTCAACGTTCAAGGTTATGCCGGCCTTTACATACCTGGTGGCAAAGCGCCGTCAAAAATTAGGGATGATCCAGACGTGCAGAAAGTTGTCAGAGAAGCCTACGATGGAGGGTTGCGGATCGGAGCGGTTTGTCACGGCCCGCAAGTGCTCATATCAGCCGGAATCGTGCAGAACAGGACGTTAACGTCGCACCCGGCGGTGGGACGAGAATTGCAAGAAGCCGGCGCAAACTACTCGGGCAGGCCAGTAGAGCGAGATGGGAGCATTATCACGGCTACTGATCCTCGCGCCATAGCAGAGTTTAATACAGCATTTATTAGGGAGATCGCGTGCTGTGAGTTATTCGGTCCTTAAACTTCGCGCACGATTCTGTGAAGTTCGCGGCAAGATTTGGGTACGAGAGCGGGTGAACGTGGGCGTACGAGGCAAGCGTCTGTCCTACTTGTACACCGTCGCAACCGTCCGAAATACCCCGGCCTTTTTGCAGCTGGAACGCAAATTTGACCTTTTTGCTTAGATCGGTAAGCTCCGAATAGTGAAATTCGTGGCCGCGAAATTGGGTTCCTTTGCATCCAATAACGGTATCGCGAATGGTCGTGCCTGCAACATAGCCGATAACCCGCTTGTTCACCATGTTGGTGTTTGCGGGAATGACACCTGCCATTTTTGAGGTTCGTCCACCGTACGTCAACGATTCAGTTAGATACATGAGGCCCCCGCACTCGGCAAACGTAGGGACGCCTGCATGAGCGCGTGACGCGATTGAATCGCGCATTGAACGGTTTTGCTCCAGCTCATCGCCGAAGAGTTCCGGGTATCCGCCGCCTATATAGATGCCATTAACGTCGGGAACTTCCGAATCGTGCAAAGGACTGAAGAAGACGATATCAGTGCCTTTTAGGGAAAAAAGATCAAATAGATCGCGGTAATAGAAGTTGAAAGCCTCATCGTAGGCGACGCCTATACGCACACGCCTGTTATTTGCGGCTTGCCTTTTGCGCGAAGAAACGAACGCCTTAGGCGTAACTTGTGGCAGCTGCCCCGCGCTTTTTGCAATTTGAAACACCTTATCCACATCAACACAACTTTGAACTATTTCTTCAATATTTTCGAGTTGTTTTCGAAAAGTACTATCTCTTTTGAGCCCTTCGGAAGCGGGGACGAGTCCTAGGTGGCGCATCGCCAGGTGCATTGAGTCGGTGCGTGGGATCTGCCCTACGACCTCAATGCCATTGTAATGTTCAATAGCTTCTTTGGCCTTGGTTGCGTGCGTCGGGCTTCCTATATTGTTGAGTATCACTCCTTTGATGTCAACTCGCCTGTCAAACGAACGGTAACCCTTAACGAGCGCCGCCGTACTCCGTGTTATGCTCCGTGCGTCGATAACGAGGATAACCGGGGAGCGGAGCATCTTTGCGATTTGGGCGGTACTTCCAACGTCGCTTAAGCTTTCCAAACCCTCGTAAAGACCTCTTACGCCTTCTATGATTCCGATGTCGGCACCACGAATTGCGTGGGAGAAAACCTCTATGATTGCGTGCCGGTTCATCAAAAAGCCGTCGAGGTTACGGGAAAAGCGCTCGGTAACCGCGGAGTGGTAGCTCGGATCAATGTAGTCTAATCCGACTTTGAATGGCTGAACGACGTATCCTAGTTTGGAAAAAACAGACATTAGCCCTACGGCTATTGTCGTTTTGCCCGCGGAACTCCTGTCAGCCGCAATAAGTATGCGGGGAACGCGAAGATTGGTTTGCTTTGTTGTCACTGTGCCCTTTTGGCTCCTTCGTGCTCCTCTAAAAATACGGCACGCAACGTGTCGCCGAGTTCTGATGGCACGATGTGACTCACACCCAGGGTCTTTGGATGCAGGTCTATCTCGACGGTTACGTGCTTGTGACGAAGTTGTTTTAAGGGCAACACTTGTCGAGGTCCGTTAGTGACTGAAAAAATGGTCTTCTGACCTAGGCTCTTCATTGGAACGGCATGCGGGACGCCTAATAGTACGGCAAAGTCATAGTCGCCGTAGCGGCTTTCAATCAAGTTTCCGGCTCTAATGCCTGTGATCGGATACTCGTCTAATCCACCCGTGATGTGGTTAATGACGACGTCGCTCGCCGTCAAGTCGTTCAGAATGTTCTCTGCATGTCTTCGGAGCCGCGGCAACCCGACATCAACGTCGAGATTTGCAAAAGTCTTGAGGTACCCATTACCGATGTCGCTTGCAACGGTTGAGAGCGCGACAAGTATGTCAGCGAATTGGTATGCGGTCTCTTTTTTGGCATTTAAAACGACAAGTCCCCTCTTTTTGTGCTCTAAAAGCTCCAGCAAAGCCCTGGCAGTGACGTATTTGATGTCACCGCGCGATGGCGAGATGTACTCTTTGCTTGCTACTCCAGCGATTTTTTCAAGATCGGTTGCTTTTACGAGTAGCTCCTTTTGTCGTTGATATTCGCCCGGATCGAGCACTCCTGCTTGAACGGCTGCGGCGAGTGTCGCAATGGCACCATACGTGTTATCTCTGTATCCAGCGTGAATTTCAACCTCGATTACTGGGCACGGCGGGGTTGCGTCATTCACCGCCTGGTGGATGTCTTCGCCAATGATCATGCTCGCACACGAGCCAATCACGCCTAGGAGGCTCGGATCGAAGAGCTCAACTGCTCGTCGTATCACCCTCGTAAGGACTTTGTCGCCCCCAAATACGAAATTGGTCTCGTCCATTGCCGTCGTGATAACCCGAATTCCATCCTCTTCGAGGAGCCGGCTATGCTTGAAGCAGCAGCCTGATGGCCCGTGTATTATTACAACGTCAGTTTCAAGATCTCTCAGTGTATAGAGCGCGGCAACGATTGAGCTCGGTCGGGGATGGATTATCTGCTCGGTACTCACGCCAGCTGCGTGCGTTTTGGATGACACCGTATTACCTCCACATTTTCACACACGAAATAATGACATCACGGGCATCGGTCAGTGCGAGAGCCTTGCGCAACGCACTCTCTAAGCTGTTTGTTCGGACAACGCCCTTTCCAAAGGTGTTTAGATGATCGCCGACAAGGACGACGTGGTCGAGCGCGTCATTTTCAGTGAGCGATATGAGAGCTTCTGGCGCTATCCCGTCGCAGACGTTTTTTGCCTCCTCACCGATGACTAAGACGACTTTATGGCCGGCTTTCTTGAACGTAAGTCCGTACCGTATTGCTTCTTTGATCGACAGTTCGTCGAGGCCGGAGTTTGAGTTGTCGATGAGGAATCTCTCATTGATCGTTGCGGCAGACATCCTGCCCAATACTCCTTTGAAGTCCGATAGCGTACGTTCGATCGCTTCAGGACTGAGGCCCGCTGAGAGCGCTGCAGTCGTAAAACACAGCAGCGCGTCTTCGTAACTCCTAACGTCATAGGAGCCGGAGAGCGCGAAGCGTACCTCCCCTGATACCCGGCTTCCGTCCATTCTCTCCAGACTAGTGTATGCAATTGTAGCCTTATCACCCCTTATATTGTCGTATCGTGCGGTTGCCCCACTCTCACCGAAGGTGTTCAGGCAGCTAGCCGGTTTTGCCAAGGACGCCGTTTCAATTGAAGCGATGAGGCACGAATTGGCCTTAGCGTTTGCGATCATCTGCATTTTTGCAGACGTAGAAGTCTTCGTGTGTTGCGCGATGCCGTACTCCGGCGACAACGTTGTAAGCACGTTTATGTCAGCAAGTCCGGTGCCACCAAGGGACACCTCGAAGACACACACTTCTGGGTCAAAGTCGAACTCCTTGCTCAGGTCCATCGCCATCAATATGCTTGCTGGGGTGATGCTTAGTCGCTTTTTGGCGATATATCTCCCATTTTCGTGGAGTTCGAGTCCGCGACTCGTTAGCGCAAGCAGCCTTCGATCAGAATAAACGTTCCCCAAGAGCGATGCGGTCGTCGTTTTCCCTTTGACGCCGGTCACTTCAAACACAAGAGCGCCCTGCAACGCTCCAGTTTGCTGCACGAGCTGACCCACGGCTTGATGGTGTGTCAAAATAGGAATGCCCAAAGCTTCGGCGCGTTCTGTGAGCACGGTGTGGGCGTGAACGGGTGCTATAACAACGTCAAAAGTGTCGATCACATCGGGCGTCGGCGTATCGTGATAAATGTTGATCGCTACTGCGACTGCCCCAATTTCGCGTAGCTTTTTGCAGATCTGTCGCCCGCCGTGAATCGTGTCTAGAACGGCTACATTTTTGCCGCCAAAGTCCATGTGGAATTTAAGCCTCTCTAAGCCTTTTGTGCGCCAAATCGGCGATACAGGGGTCGACGCCAAGCGGCTCTGCATACACGATGTCGACTTTTCTATCACCGAACGAACGCGTGGTTCGACGTTGGCCGTCTGAAAGTCCGAGAATCTCAGGGATATCCTTCAATGTGTGAGTGCCGTGAGCGAGAAAGAGCGGAAGCACGTAAAGCGCAGTAACGCCAGTTTCTGCAAAACTTTCGATCCCCTCCTCAACCGTCGGATGATCCATGTTGAGGTAAGCGGTTTTTATGATTGCGTCATTCATTCTCTCTGCCAGCATGGTTGCCACAGCTTCAACGGTGTGCTTGTTGTAGGTTAGCTTGCTCCCGTGACCCAGCACCAGGACCCCACAGTTCTCTTGCATGATGCTCCTCCAATTAGTGTGCGAATTGTCCTCCTGATATTTAACGGTACAGCTCAAGCAACAACCAGCGTGATTGAGTTCTCGCGCGTCAATCAGGCAAGTCTTTGGAGAGCGTCGGCTAACTTGGGAAGGATCGTCATGGGGACGCCGACGATCAGTTCGTCTTCGCTTACCTTCGCGTATTTTCGGGAACCGGAGCACCCGAGGGTAAAGTTTATGCTATCTCTGACGAGGGGGGCAGCTACCGCATCGCCGCACAACGATTGAATTCCCGAGAAATCGGCAGTATTTCTCGAATGCAACTCATAAACGTTTGCCTGCGCGATCATCATCGCTTGGCGAGGGTTAACGAGGAGCACAACCACGTCAGGCTCAAAGGGAGTCTCGGCAAGCGGGGAGTATGCCGTCGCATAGGTTTTGAAGTCGACGCGGGGAATAGCTTGCATGGTCTCACCGGCGTGGTCGACAGAAGAGAATCTTCCGAGTTTGTAGTAAAACTCGCCAGACTTGATGTTTTCCGGTATCTCGATTACGCCGAGCATTCCGGCGCCGCCTTTACAGGCGTGCTGTTCGACCGTTGCGTAGAATTTCGAACCGCGGCGCGCCCTCTGCACCATTTCGCAATGGCGTAGCACCTCGTTTATGTGATTCAGTCCTTCTGGAACTTCTGACTCAGTTCGAATGAGTTTGACCGCCACGGGTGAGCCTTTCAGGCCTAAAACACTCGTGAGCTTGTCGGACAGTGCAGCGTAGTCTAGGCTCATATCATAAACATAGCAGCGTGAACAGTAATAGTTTGCTGCAGCATTCGATGACGTGGTGTCCCTCAGTAGGCAATCACGCCTGTTTAGCCAGTTCCACAAGGGCTCTGACGTTTTCGGCCTGTATCGTGCCGGTCAATCGGTCGCCGTGCGAACAAGCTGCGCCACGGATTCCAACGATGTCAGCGCCTACATGCTTCAATGCAGGAATTTCTGGCAGTTTGATTGACCCTGCGAGGGCAACCTGTAGGTCTCGAGTGTGGCCATTATCGATGAACTGCTTGCAGGAAGCTTCGTCCATGAAATCGAAGAGGCTATTTCCATCCTTTATGAACGTATCGACCATCACGACGTCGCAGTCCGCTCTGCGTGCTATGTCGGGCAGCAGAAAAGGATCGAGAGTCGCTGCCCGGTGAAAGTCTGCGTATCCCGCGAGGACGACTTTGGTCCGCGTGTCGAATTCCTTTACCGTTCTCGTTACGTGCTGCATCAAGAAAATCGCTTCATCTACGGTTTTGGACCCTTTCAGCCCTACTTTGACGTAGTTAGCTCCAGAGACAGCTGCACCTAGTGCGGCCAACGAGGCGGAACCGGGAAGATGCGGGAAATCACCGATCGTTGCGCTCACTTCGATCGAGTGCGGCACAAGGCTCCGAATCTGTCTTATGACCCATGGAAAGTTAGCCCCGAGTGATCCTTCTATCGGGTTTTTGACGTCAATGATGTCTGCGCCCCCATTCACTGCCTCTCTCGCCTCAAATTCGTCTTTGGGACTTATTAATACCTTCATACGCAAAGGCGAGATGAGATTGGAAGCATATATAACTTTTGAGTGATAGGAGGCCGCTGCGTTCATAAAATCGTCCTCGCGACATTTTTATATAAAAAGTAAAATAAAAATTTAAGCGGTTTTTTTTTCGAAAATCTCGGCAAAAATTATTTTATTGATTCTCCGCATTTTACCAGCACAAGCTTAATAAACTATGAAATTGAACATAACTTAAACCCGGAGTATGCTCCATGCTAGGTGAAACATACAGCTCGTCATCGTTTTACGATAGAGTTGTATTCAGTTATTTTTCAGTCCCAGTTTTCAGCATACAGAGTAGTTCGTATGGCAGTTAACTCCGTGGAGGGATAGAAATGCCAAAATTTGAAGACAAAGTCGATCTATACAACGACAGAGGTCAAAAGGTTGGTTCCAACATAGCGCTCGAGGCTCTCAGCCCGACGGTGAACCCGGCTATCAAGAAGATTATCAACCTCACCAAGCGAACGGTGGCTGTTAATCTCGGTGGTATAGAGAACGCGGTGAAGACCGGTAAAATGGGCGGCAGGGGCAGACAAATCCTTGGTCGCGAGCTGAACCTGGACCTAGTGGGCAACGCTGGCGCTATCGCGCAGAAGGTCAAGGACCTTGTGATGGTAAGTGCGGGCGACGACACGGTCGCTAAGCCCCTCGGCGATGGAAAGCAGCTTATGGTGCAAGTGCCAACAGCACGTCTCGACGCAGGAGCCACCTACGTCGCAGGAACGACTGTAACAAGCAGCGCGCTCACCGAGGCGATTATCACCATGTTCAAGGTGGACATGTTCCAAGCGCCTATGGTTAAGGCGGCCATTTGGGGAGAGTACCCACAGACACTCGACAACGTGGGCGGTATGGTGAAATCCATGCTCGAGACCCCGCAGAAAGATGAAGGATACGGTTACTCCCTGCGAAATGTGTCGGTTAACCACGTTGCAGCCGCGACGGGTAAGCGGACGATGAATGCGTCTGCGCTGTCATCGATATTCGAACAGACGGGCGTCTGGGAGATGGGTGACGCTATTGGCTGGAACGAGCGTTTGCAGCTCTGCGGATTTGCGATGCAGGGGTTAAACGCGAACAACGTGACCTACTCTCTCGTTAAAGAGAACGGAAAAGAGGGCACTATCGGCTCTGTAGTTGCATCGACCGTTGAAAAGGCAAAAGCAGCTGGCGTCATTAAGGAAGATACGACCTGGCCTTCTGGCTTTAAGGCGATGAAGACTGACGACGTCGCAGCCTGGAACGGCTATTGCGCCGCTGGCACACTCGCCGCGACCATTGTGAACTGTGGTGCGGCTCGAGGGGCACAAGCGGTTTCGTCAACGCTGTTGTACGCGAACGACCTGATCGAGCACGAGACGGCACTCCCCGGATGTGATTTCGGTAAGGTTATGGGTACGGCAGTCGGGTTCTCGTTCTTCAGCCACTCGATCTACGGTGGAGGCGGACCCGGTGTGTTCAATGGAAACCACATCGTGACGAGACACTCTAAGGGCTTTGCGGTTCCGTGCGTTGCTGCAGCCGTGGCGATAGACGCGGGGACGCAGATGTTCTCAGTTGAGGCAACGTCAAAGCTCATCGGCATAGTGTACGGCGAAATACCAGAATTCAAAGACCCGATTACTGCTGTTGCCAAAGCAGCGGAGGGCATGTAATTAAGCGAATTGCGCGGAGGTTTACGATACATAATGGATACGAATGTACCCGACACGAACGTTCCTGTTCAAATAGAGGTATTCACAGAAAGATTTCTCAGCCCAGAAACGGTTGAGGAGTTGCTCACAGAGATTGCCAAGATCGACGGCATAGCACGCTTAATATTGCACGGGCCGCGGATCGCTCCTGCTGTTCCGGAAGGGCCAGCGAAGGGAACGCCGAACGTGCATAAAGGGCGTAGACACATTCAAGTGGGGCAACAGGACGTGGAGCTCGGGGTACAGGTTGGTAGGATTTGGCTTGAACTCGAGGATGAGGACGTAATCGAACAGGTCGAGGAGGCGTGCAGAAGGACTCTTCCGTTCGGCTTCCAAATTAACCGCGGCTTGTATTTACGAACGCGTCCGACACAGACCGATTACGCCAAATGGGGCGTAATCAGGGACACGCGAGTGCTTGGCATGACAGATCCGAAGTCAAAATCTCGGATCTGCTCGATCTATCCCCGTGAGAGGTGACGCTTATCGTCAGCCGTGCCACACACATTGTCGATTGCCGCGAATCGATGGGCCTGGGCAAAGGCGGAGGCCTTGCTCAACGAGGTACCATCTCCGAAACAGGGATACCTGATATTGTCGCGATCGCAATGTCCCCAGGCAGACGACACATAACGAAGCCCATCTGCGAGATTACGCACGGCCTGCGAAACGAAGGTTTTCAGGTCGGCGTGCTCGTGCTGAACGCCGGAAGCGGCGTCCCGGCCGACGCGCCTGAAAGCGCGCGGGGTCTCGGGCCGAAGTTTGGTCTTTCTGCAAAGGAGGTGGAACAAATTGCTCGCCACAAGCTTGCAGTGATTCACCTCGGGGGTGTGAAGACTCACATCATTTACAAAGCGAGGAATATTCTGCGTTTTGTCGCCATTCCGGCGATTGCGGTGAGTCAAACGCAGGTTGACTACGAAGATTTCGCCCGGATCGGGGTGAAGACGCGCATCGTGATGCCAACGCCCGAAAACGTTCAAACCGACGGGACTATCGTAGGAATCGTAACCAACGTGACTCGTGGTGAGACTATCACCCGTGATAAGCTCAACGAGGTCATTAAATGTATCAATCACTATAAACGCGCAGAACGAAGGAGTTGATAAAAAATGCCACAATTTGTTCCCGGTAATTCAAAGGTAGCAGCAAACAGAAGAAAGATGCTGGACCCAACGAAGACGCTGGACAAAGTCCGCGACGTTTCAGATGATGACGTCGTGGCAATATTGGGCCACCGCACGCCTGGAGCGGCGTATCCGTCGACTCACCCACCACTATCAGAGATGGGAGAGCCCGAAGACCCTATGAGGGAGCTTGTGACGCCTACCGACGGAGCAGCCGCAGGGGATCGTATTCGGTACATTCAGTTTACTGACTCGATGTACTTCGCCCCGATGGTGCCGTACGTAAGGTCGTGGATGGCATCCACCCGATTCAGAGGGGTCGATCCCGGTACGCTATCAGGCAGACAGATCATCGAAGCACGCGAGCGAGACCTCGACAAGATCGGCAAGATGCTGCTCGAGAGCGAGGCGTTCGATACCGCTCGAAGCGGTGTTAGAGGCTGTACCGTGCACGGTCACTCACTGAGATTGGACCAAAACGGTATGATGTTCGATATGCTTGCGAGATCGGTCATGAACCCTGACGGTACGGTCAGCATCGTGAAAGACCAGGTCGGAAGGCCTCTGGACAAGGCAGTCCCCGTAGGCAAGCCTATGTCAGATGCTGAGCTGAAGAACAGAACGACGATCTATCGGGTCGACGGAGAAGCGGCACGAGCTGACAAGGAGCTTGTTACCTACATCCAGCGGATTCATACGCTGCGGACTATGTGGGGCTTCAAGCCAATGGCCTAGAGAGGTGTAACAACATGGCTACTGAAAAAACACAGAAAATGTTCCTCGCCGCGATGAAGAAGAAGTTCGCGGAGGATCCTACTTCAAACAAGACAACGTACAAGCGCGAAGGGTACGTCCAATCCAAGGACAAGCGTGAGTTCCAGGAATGGGGCGCAAAGATCGCCAAGGACCGTGGAATACCGGCGTACAACGTCAACGTCCACCTCGGTGGTATGACGCTCGGTCAGCGGCAACTTATGCCGTACAACGTCTCTACGACTGACGTCATGTGCGAAGGCGATGACCTCCACTACGTCAACAACCCTGCAATGCAACAGATGTGGGACGAGATTAGGCGTACTGTCATCGTCGGTCTTGACCAAGCGCACGAGACGCTTACCCGAAGACTTGGTAAGGAGGTTACCCCTGAGACCATCAACGGCTATCTTGAGGCGCTAAACCACACGATGCCCGGTGCGGCAATTGTCCAAGAACACATGGTGGAGACCCACCCTGCGCTCGTCGAAGACTGCTTCGTAAAAGTCTTCACCGGTGACGATGACCTCGCCGCCGAAATCGACAAGCCGTTCCTCGTTGATATCAACAAGCTGTTCCCCAAGGCACAAGCCGAGCAACTCAAGAAGGCGATCGGCAAGACGCTCTGGCAGGGAGTGCACATCCCGACGATCGTTTCGCGCACGTGCGATGGCGGAAATTCGAGCAGATGGTCTGCTATGCAGATCGGTATGTCGTTTATCGCCGCGTACAACATGTGCGCCGGTGAAGCCGCCGTAGCCGACCTCGCGTTTGCGGCCAAGCACGCGGCCCTCGTCGAGATGGCGAACATGCTTCCCGCGCGCCGTGCGCGTGGACCTAACGAACCCGGCGGTCTTTCGTTCGGCTTCATGGCCGACATGTGCCAATGCGACCGAATACACCCCGAGGACCCCGTCAGGTCGTCGCTTGAGGTCGTCGCTGCGGGCTGTATGCTCTACGACCAGATTTGGCTCGGATCGTACATGTCAGGCGGCGTCGGTTTCACGCAATACGCGACTGCAGCATACACCGACAACATCCTCGACGACTACAGCTACTACGGCCACGACTACGCCAAGAAATACGGAGCGGACGGAAAGGCACCGTCGACGATGGACGTCGTCAACGACCTCGGTACCGAGGTTACGCTCTACGGTATCGAGCAGTACGAGAAGTACCCGGGCGTCCTTGAGGACCACTTCGGCGGTTCACAGAGGGCAACGGTGCTCGCAGCTGCATCAGGTGTGACCGCTGCTATCGCTACGGGCAACTCGAACGCCGGACTGAGCGCCTGGTATCTCTCCATGCTTCTCCACAAGGACGCGTGGGGCAGACTCGGGTTCTATGGGTACGACCTGCAAGACCAGTGCGGATCCACGAACGTGTTCTCCGTCAGGTCCGACGAGGGCGCGCCAGACGAACTCCGTGGTGCGAACTACCCGAACTACGCCATGAACGTGGGTCACCAGGGTGGTTACGCGGGCATAGCGAAGGCCGCGCACGTCGGTCGCCGCGACGCGTTTGCGGTGAGCCCGCTCGTTAAGGTGTGCTTCGCCGACCCCAACCTCTGGTTCGACTTCGCCAACGTTAGGGCGGAGTTCGCGCGCGGCGCTCTGCGAGAGTTCCAGCCTGCCGGTGAGAGAGGAATCGTCTCGCCCGGCCGGAAGTTCTAAACTGAGAGGGAGTGACATTAGTCACTCCACCTTACTTTTTTTATCTTTCACAGAAGATTTTTTTAGCCTTTAGGTTGTTACTCGCTGTAGTGCTTATATAAGCAGAGTCTTTTAAACAGTCGCGACTTGTTATCAAGCAGCACCTGCAGTGTGAATTTAAATAGCTTTGATGCCAGATGCTGGCTGTGGTCGTGATTTCGATGCAGCTCTGCCCTACCTTAGCTCCTATCGATTAGAAAAAAAAAACATATAGACACGTATTCTTAGAATAGCCATTTAAAGGTGTGTTTAAGGAGAGTATGACCGTCAGTGCATTTTACGAGAACAAAACCATACTAGTGACTGGCGGGGCAGGTTCAGTGGGAACAGAGCTCGTGCGGACTTTGCTAGAATACAACCCCCATAGTCTAGTCTTGGTCGATAATAACGAGGGCGATGTGTCGGATCTCGAGCAAGATAAACGGTGATGCGGCGGCTCCTTCGTGCGGCAACAGAGCAGCGTTATCTAACCATTACGGACATTACCGAGAATTCGAAGCAGTTTGGTTGGGGTTAAATGCAAATTATCCCTGCAAAATATATATACGCAATGAACCACGCTGCGACTAGTCCGATTGCTCCGGTTAAAACCACAAGGTCTTGCGTGCCAGAGAATTTGCCGAATTTATTATTTTCCATACTCAACCGCCTTTCAAGGTCGAGGAATCAATTGGACATAAGAGGGCGTTAACGTAGTTTAGTGTTGTGCTCTCTCTAAACGTTGATTAAGCAGCACATCTTAATAAGCTCTCCTACCAGCTCCATCCAAAAAACGTGCTACCCTATAACACTCGAGGTCATGATTTGGTCACCGTGCGCAGGCTTGCGTGCTGGCAAGCACGTTACACCGGCGAAATCTCGTGAAGGGTCTTTGATGAAATAAACGGCCTAATTCTTACTAAAGCCTTTATTTTACTCCTTCAGAATTCAAGGCGTATGTTGAGAGTGAGAAGAAAGATGTGCGAAGAGTAGTCGTATTCTGCTTTGGCGTGGCGCCGTGAGAATTTGATTCGATGGGCTTCCTATAGCTCTTGGTTTGGTATCGCAGTCAGTGGAAATGCCGCTTATAAGGTTTTTTAAGCAAATCTCGCCGAGACCGCGTCGGAACGTGTCGCGACTCTGGTCTTAGCCATACTGCAGTGCTTACGTGTCCAAAACACCCTTAAAAAGATTCAACCGTGGCCTTCGAATCGTCTTCTGTTGATACTGTCCCTTTATGTGTTGTGTGAAGTATTTCAGATCGGTCTTCTCTAGATTCAATCCCATGGAATTCATGAACCCTGCAAAGACCTCTTCAGGAACTCCCGAATACCGATAAATGCTTGAATCGCAGAACTCAATTTCGAGCGTAGACGTGTCTTTATCGTATCCGACGGCTCTCACGCTTACTGAGACAACGATTTCGCGATCCACGCTCTTACTCCGATTTTAACATACTTAGCTTTTTCTGATGAAAGAACTTGTTTTGCCGAGAAGAACGAAGCCAACTTGAATGTTCGTCCTTAAGTAATTACGCGCCTCAGATATCACGCGCAGCCTTTTTTGCTGCTACCGTTGAGCTTGCGTAGGACCTGAGCACGCTGACTAATCCCTTTCCTCCGGATCAATCGGCAGGAATCAGCGTCGCAATCTCTTGCCGTATCTCTTTCAGGCGCGCTGAGAAGGCCTGTATGTCTGCGTCAATTTTCCGCTGTTTCTTCCAATCCGCGACCCCTTGTTCAACTCGTTCGAGCTCTTCGTTACTGATATACTGCCATTTTCCACGGCATTTTGATGACACGAAATAGTTATAAGGCCCGTGCAACTGGCCTCTTCTGCATCGGCAGTTTTGCTTTCCGCAGCGGATGAGTCGGCGTCGCAACGAACCGCACAGTGGTTGTAGCTGAGCTCTTTCGCTTTTCAAGGTCCCGATTTGATCAACGATCTCGTTGCTCTCATCGAGAAGTCTCTTAACGTCACGCAGTATTTCTTCAACGTTTTTCTTCATTTCACTGGAAATCTTGCTAGTGAAGATGTAAAAGCTGCTGAGCGTATTGAGTTCAGCCTTCTTGTTTCGCTATAACTTGCTAACATTTGCATATTAGCTTTTCATGCATATACATCTTCTTAACCTGTTTTGATGGAAAGCAATTTTTTTCAGGGTAAGACTTATATCGTCTAGAGGCTAGACGGCTTATAGTCTTCTCGGCTGAAAATCAAACGAAGCAGAAAACGAAATCGAGAAGGAATCTGCTAAAGATCTGATTAAACAATCAGGTGCAAAACCTTCAACGATCGAAGTTCGAACCGCTGGCGAACCTGCAAAACAAGTAATGTATGGGGCTATGTCCAGTAAAAACAACCCACACGTAGTTCGCTTCTTTCGCGATAATTGCGTTATTGAAACTGACGCGGAAGCGCTATATAAGGAGCTTTGGCAAAGGTACTGCGACTGGACGCACCTCAAGGGTATGCGTCACACCCTTTGCTTGCAGAGCTTTTATCAGCACTGCAAAAAAGCCGGTTTTAAGCCTGTAAGCGATGGACAGCGCATAGTGAAGTGGAAAGGCGTCATGCTCAGGCCGATGCCACTCGACGATCGTAAGCTTGCACGCTTGTCGAGCGATCACCCTCACAATTCTGCGCACTTGTCGCAAGGGAGAACACATATAGAACAAGTTGTATATACCCATTGATCGCATAAACCGAAGGAGGATGAATGCGTGGCTAAAGTCCTTTTAAACGTTTTTGTAGACTATGAAACCCTTGGAAGGACGGTCAACATCCTTACCGAACAAGGCGCGACAGGCTTTTACTGTCTTGAATACTGGGGCGTATCGCCTCAGAACTGGACCGGCTTCGTTATCAAAGAAGAACCAGAAATGGCCATTGAGGCGA
Source organism: Methanomicrobia archaeon (assembly GCA_015660915.1). Lineage (GTDB taxonomy): Archaea > Halobacteriota > Bog-38 > Methanoflorentales > Methanoflorentaceae > Methanoflorens. The sequence continues at coordinate 172,673 of JACTTZ010000001.1, forward strand.
TACGAGACCACACTGAGAGAGCTATACAGGTCAATACAGTTGTGGGTGAAGATCGCGTCGAGGCTGTTATAGACGCGCTTGCTACGGGGCTTGCAGGAAAGCGTTATACCGTTCTAAGGCTCCCTGTTGATTCGATTCGCGTCGCAGCTCCATAAGGATTATGCGCACAATATGACCCGCGCTGCCTCAGTAGAGAGCAACAGGGCCTTCTTACAAACGTAAGTCGCCGCGTCAGTGCAATAGAAGCTTTCACTCACCTGCTGATCGAAACGACTTAAGAGAGCGTTTAAGCAGGCGCGTTATATTGCGGCCGAGCGCGAGGCCTGTTTAATCCCATACCTCACGTTTATTAACACGTGCGAGAATTCTGCACTAATTACGGCAAAAGGTGGACATATGGAAAGAACTGTTATCACCACAACAAAAGGAGTTGCAGGTATATCGCGATCGTTTAAAAGCATTGTAGAAAAACTCGGCTTACGAGACGAAGACACGTTGGTATACGTCGGTTTGCCTGGGGTTTGCACACCCTGGATTGAACTGCTCTCTTATGCAATCAGAACGCTAGAAATCAATCAGGTCTTTGTCGCCAATTTGGATCTTGACCTATCAAAGACAGTCGTGCTTGTGCAGGATGTAGGCATACAGTTCGGAGATCCTGTCAAGATTGAGAAAGCTAAGGTCATCGTTGTTCTGGGGGGTTTGTCGATGCCCATTTCGCCCGTAAGCCGCGACGACGTTTCGCTCTTCCTTCAGCGCGTATTGCTGCCTGAAGGCACTGTTATTGGAGTCTCTTTTATGAATATGTTTGAACAAGTTGGGTGGACCTCGGCAGTACCGTTTGACTTTTTGATTGACGCGACCATTGACCCTGTCAAGGTGGAGCGCTTTTTGAGGTAGGGGCCCGTAAACGGAGAAATATCTTAGTGCAGAATACCTAGACAGGTGCGCTTAATGAACGAGAACGTAAAGGCCAGCGCTGTATCTGACATCTTGGGCCACGCTCAAAGCGGTAATCGAATCGACGAAAACGAGGCCCTTCGTTTGCTTAACGTGCGCGGATCCGACTTCCACAAAGTTTTGGCCGTCGCAGATACAGTCAGGCAGGAGCGCGTCGGCGACGACGTAAGCTACGTCATCAATCGAAACATCAACTTTACAAACATCTGCATTGGGTCGTGCGGTTTTTGCGCGTTCAGTGTAAGACAGGACGATCCCGAGGCCTACTTTTTGCCTGTCGATGAGGTCGTCAAACGAGCGATAGAAGCGCGCCAGATCGGTGCTACCGAAATCGGCCTTTTCAGTGGCCTTCACCCAGCGGTTGACGGCAATACGTACGTTGAAATCCTACAAGCCGTCAAGGCTGCTGTACCCGACATTCACATACACGCATTATCGCCAGCAGAAGTTGCATACGGTGCGGATAAGCTGGGTATTTCATATGTCGACATGCTCAAAATGCTCAAACGGGCGGGCCTCGACTCGATGCCGGGTACCGCAGCTGAGATTCTCGTGGACGACGTGCGAAAAACGTTATGCCCGCAGAAGATCGATACGCAAACGTGGACGGACATTATCGTGAGTGCGCATCGCTTCGGGATTCCTACGACGTGCACGATGATGTACGGACACATTGAGTCGTACGAGGACGTCGTCAATCACCTGAAGCTCCTAAGAACTGTTCAAGACGAGACCGGCGGCTTTACCGAGTTTGTCCCGTTGACCTTCATCCATTATAATACCCCGATCTTTAGGGCGGGCATCGCACGGCCCGGGGCGACTGGTCGGGAAGATCTCCTCATTTACGCGGTGGGACGGCTGTACCTCGATAACATCCCAAACATACAGGTATCCTGGGTCAAGTTAGGCACGAAGTTCGCGCAGATTGCACTGATGTGCGGCGCAAACGACCTTGGTGGAACGTTGATGGAAGAGAACATAACTCGGAGCGCGGGAGGAACAGCAGGACAAAGCCTGACGCCAAACGACTTTATCAGATTGATAACTGATTTAGGACGTATCCCTCGAGTACGAGATACGCTTTACCGGACACTGTCGTGTTGATCACGTAACCGTCCTAGCGAGTAGGCGACTTGTGGCTCGAAATTTCGCACCGGCGATAGCTTGCGAGCAGCGCCCAAGGAATGAACGCTGTAGAAGGGCCCCAGGACACCCTCCTAAAAGGGCTAATAGGTGCTAGAAAAGGCCCGAAATTGACGCTTTTTAGTGAGTCTATTTCGAGCTGACTATGTACTTTAAAAGTGAAATAAGATCTATTTTAATTTTATTTAGATTCAGTTATTTTAGTCGTCGACGTTTAAATAATTTTAAATAGTATTACCTATCAATTATCCGTGATCTAGCGAACCAAATAAAGCTAATAATTCATTTTAAGCAATTTTAATGCCGCAGAATACACTGATTTCGCGGTTCGCTGGACTAGTGAGTCAGAAATCTGGGCTTGAAAGCCAAATACCATACAAGGGAGGAGTTAAATGGATCCGCAAATGATGGTAGAATTAGGCGCTCTGACGCTTGTTGGCGGTGCGGCCCTGATTGCTGGCGTGGCGGAGGATCTCGAATCCGATGTCGGTTCACAGAGTAACCCGAATTCGCAAGTACAGCTAGCCCCCCAGATGGGTTATCTGCACAGGCTTTATAACAAAGCGATATCCGGTGAACCGGCTTCTTACCCGTTCTACGCAGCAATCGGCGCGGCAACAGCGCTATCGGTCTTGTCTGTTACTGGAAATAACAGTCTGATCGGCGTCTTCTTCGCTCTTGTAGCCGGTGCTTTCGTTACTGCATTGATACACGGCGTTTATGCCACGACGTCCTATATGGGCAGACTGGCGAGTCAATCGCGATTTGGACAACCTATCTACATGGATGTCCTGCGAACGCACACGCCCGTGTTAATGGCACACGGCTTCGTAGCGAATTTTAGCGTCCTATTGTTAACGTGGGTACTAATTGCACAACACCTAAGTCCGTTCCCCTTTGTCGTGCTTGCATTTATTTGGGGAATCGCTCTTGGAGGCGTAGGTTCTGCAGTCGGCGACGTCCACTTGGGAACCGATCGGTACTACCAAGACAGGCCTTACGGCTCTGGCGTCAACGCAGCCCATTCGGGGAGCGTCGTGCGCAAAGCCGAATCGGGCCTCAGGAATTCCATAGACTGCGCGTGGTTCTGCTCCAAATTCGGAGGACCACTGACAGGGCTGGGCTTTGGCCTCGTCGTTTACTTGCACTTCTGGAAAGAAGTCGTGGTAAAGGACTGGTGGTCGGCAGTCGCTGGAATCATAATCGTCATGATCTTCGTTATCATGAACACGTACCTCGAACGCTACTCCAGACAGCGATACGGCACTTACAAGGAAGAAACAGAGGCGGAGTGATGCACGATGTTTAGTCTTTTACTCTGGGTTTGGATTATACTCGGCGGGATTCTGATCGGTGCAGGCGTCCACTTTATCCCGGTCGGCGGCGCTCCTGCGGCTATGTCGCAGGCAACGGGCGTCGGAACCGGCACGACGATGCTTGCTGCTGCGTCAGGTCTCACAGGACTCATCGGAGCAGGGACCGCCTACTACACACACCCTGGGGATTTTGCTTACACCATAGTCATGGGGGGGGTGAGCGCAGCGCTGATGATCTCGGTCTTGGCGTTTATCGCAAACGTCATGTACGTTTACGGTGCAGGTGTGCCGCTCGCATCAGCTAAAGTGAAATATGACCCCATCACGAAATGGCGTCAGGACTTGTACGTATCACGCGGTACTGAGGGCCACGGATCACCGATGGCCAGTTTCATCAGCGGCATCTTAGGGGCGTTCCTCGCCGGTGTCGGCGGCGCGCTCGTGTTCTTTGCGCTGGCAGAAACGTACAAAGCGATACCAGGATTCTCTGCGACATTCGGCAGCTACCCGGCTCCTTACTATATCTCGCTCGCAGCAGCCTTCGCTATTGGGATATTCTTCCTCAACTGCGTGATGGCATCGTACAACATCGGCGGCACGATCGAAGGATTCCACGATCCGAAGTTCAGACGTATTCCGAAGTCGATCGCGGCGAGCCTCGTCGTATCGGCAGTCGGTGGGCTTTTTGCGCTGCTTATAAGCGTCATGTTGCCAGGAGGGATCTGACATGGCTGAAGGTGAACAATCACCGCGACGGCTGATGGTCATCGGTATTATCGGTGCCCTCATTGGCATGTATCTCGCCCGCTATCTCAATCTTTGGACGGGAACTGCCTGGTTCTCATTCTTTGCTGGACTAGGCGCGATATGTGCGGTGTATTATGGAGCAGACGCCGTTAGGCGAGTGGCGAGTTACGGCCTCGGTACAGGCGTGCCGTCAATAGCCATGCTGTCTTTCGGAGCTGGTCAAGTGGCAGTGCTGCTCGGTCTGGCGGTTGCGAAGAACTACAGCATCTGGTTTGCAGGCCCTGTAATCGCGCTCATTTTGGCGGCGATTATCGGTCTCGTCAACGGAGTGATGGCGCGGCGCGTTATCAAAATGAACATCCACATTATGGAAATGTCGATGACGGAAATCGCAATGGCAGCGTCTCTGGTTATTCTCGGTTTAAGCACGGTGATCGCCGGTAGCTTCACGTTCAACGCGATCATGAGCTACGTGGTTGCATCAGGGTTCATCATCGCGGTATTCATCGTCGGCGCGATGGCAATGTTCCATCCGTTCAACGCGTGCCTCGGTCCCGACGAGAGACAAAAGCGAACGCTCAATCTCGCGCTGTCAACAGGATTCATTGCCATGCTCGTTGCGGGAATCGCCTCAGGCGCGATCAACGGCGTCCAGGCCGCAGTGCCTACGCTGATAATCGCGATCTTCGGTTGGATCATCTACTATTTGCGGTTCTTCGCCGACACGAAACAGGACGCAGCTGCGATGCTGTCGACTGGCCTGATACCAGCAGAGGAGGAAGTCGCATGAAATTCGTAGACATGTCTTCTGACGTCGGCCTGCGGATGGATGTCGAAGAGTTTGTCGTAGCCGTGGAGCGAAAAGACCTTGTCTTCTACTCCTTGGAGTCAGTTGCGGCTCAAATCGAGGAGTATGAAGTTATAGCGGACGGCGTGGTAAACTCGCTTGCAGCGAACAAGCCGCTCATCGACACGTTTCCGGGCAGAGAACGGGCGCATTACTGGGCAGGCATGTGGACCAACGCGTTTTACGGGTTCACCGTTGCCATGATCTTCCTCGCCCTTTTGACCATCATTCTTCGCGTCAGAGGGGGGATGTAGCCGTGGCAGAAAAAGTTGCACCCGCGCCTAACTGGCCAATCGTTAAGGGAGATTTCTTCTTTGGTGATCCAGAGAGTTCTGTCGCGGTGGTGACCTTAGGGTCTCACTTCGGCAAACTCTTCACTGACATCGGAGCAGCGATCGAAGGCACGGCGAAGACCGAGAACATCGGCCTCGAGAAGGTCATAGTGAACATCATCTCGAATCCGAACATACGGTTTCTGATCCTGTGCGGATCAGAGATCATGGGTCACGTGACCGGACAATCTCTCGAGGCATTGTACAAGAACGGCGTGAAGGAAGGACGCATAATCGATGCAAATGGAGCAATCCCGTTCATAGAAAACCTGAACGAAGAGCACCTTGAAAGGTTCCAGAAGCAGGTCGAATTCATCAGCATGATTAACAACGAGGATATCAGCACGATATCCGCGAAGGTTAAGGAGCTGATCGGACGAGATCCAGGAGCTTATCCGGAACCTCCAGTCGTCGTTGAGATTAAAGAAAAAGAAGTCGAGGAGGCCATTGTAGAGGCCCCTATGGCGGCAGAAATAGCGGCCTTGCAATCCCGCATACAGCATCTGCAGTTCCATATGAAGACCATCGGCAACTTCAATAAGTACGCCGCCGGCGTTTACGCCGGAAAGGTTGAGGGTGTTGTGATTGGGCTGCTTATTTCAATCGGAATCTTGGGGTTACTAGCCCTAGCTTGAGGTGAAAAATGGCAGCAGAACGTTTTGGTGGAGGCGCCGCTGAGCAGGCACCAGCCGGCGAAGAGGTCGCACCCACAGCAGCTATTGAGTTTGACCAGGGCATAGCTACACCCCTGGCGCCGAGCATGGCATCGTTAGATGCGCTCATGAACGACATAAGGTATCGTGCGTTACTTACGACGCGAACGCTCAAACTTGACTCCGGGTACGGGGGGGCCTCGATACTCGGGTTTGCATTGGGGTTCGCAGGCGCGTGCCTTATCGCGGGACTGCCATTGCTCTACTACTTCTTGAAGTGAGGTGTGAATATGCCAAAGCAATTCCCCCAGGTAATGGTAGACCAAACGGACTACCGTGAGCTCCAACATAAACTCGACTCAATCGAAGAGCGATTGGAGTTTGCAATGGCCGAAGTCGCCCAGCGGTACGGGCAGCGCGTGGGTAGGGACATAGGCATCGCCTATGGCCTCATTGGAGGTATCATCCTATTCATTGTGCTCAACTCGCTGACGCAGCTGTCGGTCTTGTTTAAGCTATTCGGAACGTGAATGACGACGTAAGGAGGTTCACATAGCATGTTTAGATACGATAAAAAGCAAACCGTTTTCGAGATAGGCGGTTTTCACGTTGGCGGTCAGCCCGGTGAATATCCGACCGTGCTCGCCAGCTCGATGTTCTACTCCAAGCATAAGGTGGTTGAAGACCCCCTTAAGGGTACGTTTGACAAGGCCGCCGCCGAAGCGCAATGGAACGTACAGGTCGAGCTGTCGGACATGACAGGGGTCGGCTACTGGAACCAGGTGATCGCTGAGACCGATGAAGCGATGAAAAATTACATCGACTGGCACCTGGAAG
>JACTTZ010000010.1 GCA_015660915.1 Methanomicrobia archaeon
CTCAGAGAGCTCCAGGAGCCCCATGCCCCGTTGCCATACTCCCTCTGCCACAGCGCGCCGTCCCCGCCGCGCACATAGACATCGATCTTCCCGGTTGATTGAGATACGGCAGCGGGTGACGACGTCAAGCGCCCGCCGAGACTTTCCCAACCGGACCAGCTGCCGGCATACCCTCGATGCCACAGCGCGCCATCCGTACCCTCTACAAAGACGTCGAGACGGCCTGAGCCCCACGAGCTCGCCGCCGGCCCTGTACCGGAGGCAAGCCGCCCGCTCAGAGAGCTCCAGGAGCCCCATGCCCCGTTGCCATACTCCCTCTGCCACAGCGCGCCGTCCCCGCCGCGCACATAGACATCGATCTTCCCGGTTGATTGAGATACGGCAGCGGGTGACGAGGCAGCGGGTGACGAGGTCAGGTACCCACCGAGGGACGTCCACGACGACCACCCTGACCCTGATTGGTAGTGCTTCCACCAGAGGGCGTTATCTGTGCCTTTTGCAAATAAGTCGAGGCTGTTCGCATCTTGCGCGCACACGGCAGGTGCTGAGGTGACGAGGGCGCTGCTCGTCCCGGAACTCGCTGTGAATGCCTTTATGCAGATATTGGTATTGGCACTATAAGAGGTCATATCCGCCCACGTACTGCCCTGTGACCAGCTGCTATCATCCGCGTGGTAGTAACTCTCTCCGGCGTTCGCTCGCGCCTGGCTGCTGTAGCCGCTGACGGGGGCCTCCGTCGGCACCGGGGTGGTACTCCCACTTGAAGTAAACTTCACGACGACAGAGAACTTCTGTCCGGCCCGTAAAGATACGCTCGAGCCGAGCGTTATTGTATGATATCCAGGAAGAGCAGTGCTTCCCGTAACGTGCGCAGCAGACCCTGACGGGTTGATCGGCCCGACAGTCGGATCGGTATAGACGTACACTTCAAACGGTGCATTTACACTTTGTGTGTAGAAACTGACCGCGGCGAGGTTTCCGTTAGCCGAAGCAGTGAAAACGTTCGCTCCCCACGCAGACGTCGATGACCCTAGACCGAAAGCTTCCGTAAAGCCAAGAGGATCGTACTGATAGATGTTGTTGTAGTTTGTCGTCGGTTGAGCCGTGAAGACGGCGTCATCTTTGCCAATATTTGCATCGTAATAGGATACGTAGAAATAACCTTGTTCTCCCCAATTTGTGCCCCAGCTGTTTTTTACGATAAAGGCTCCGTTTCCGGGAGGCTGATTCCCACTAGCGAAATTGGTACTACTATAACTATCATCCCATCCGACAATCGCCACCGCATGGTTGTTTGTTTGACCATTGGGAGGAGCAGTACTATAGTAATACGCGTTGGTCGCAGTGTTGAATTGAGCGGGGTAAGTAGGCTCAATATAGATCGTTGTGTAAACTGCGCCGTACGTCATAAGGGCGGACTTGATATTATCGTTGTCAGCCGAACCGGCCCTATCTGGAAGGAAGGAAACATCTTGGACGTGCTTCTGGACAGGCAGGTTTGACGGAGAGGATGTGCTGCCAGGGTTATATGGATCGGCTGACTCACTGACCGGCCCGCTCCACCGGGCAAGATACGCCGTCGCCATGAGCTCATTACCACCAGCACACGCTGCCTTGTCAAAACCGGCGGTATTTTTCATGTTGTTTTCGGAAAAGTCCAACGTCTCACTTGGCTTCAAATATGATTCCAGCGAAGCATACGCCGCGAAGGCCCAGCAGGCGCCGCAAGTGCCCTGCGCTTTTACCGAGGTCACTTTGTCCAACGTGCGGAGATCATACGATGCCGGAAAAGACCCAGAACGAACAAGAGCGCTGCTGATCTCTTGCCCTTTAAGTTGCTTCAGGTTAACAGGAGCAGGCGTAAAGCCGGTGTCAAGTTGCGCAGTTCCACCCGTAAGCACGCTTCCATTTGACAAACCCTGCTCGTACTTGACAAAATCCGGATTTAGCTGAGCAAAATGGGGCGAAGCCTGCGCCGATCCGCCAGTCGCGCCTTCAGCGACTTTCGTTTGTGTGACAGCAATGATGCCGCCCAAAGAAGCGCCTAGCAATACAGAGACTAGAACTAGGGACACTAGTTTTGTGTTCATAGGTTCCTCGAGTATGTAGCGGTGATCAGGCAGCACGGGGAGGCGCAAGCGAACTGAAAATGGCCGCGAAACCCCTATCAGATGCTTTTTAAGTGAAAAGTGAGCGCTTAAATAGTTTTTCCAAGCGTCTGTCGTAGGCAGTAGTCGCCCGAATCGGATGCGCCGAACAGGACGCAACAATCACGAGCGATCATCACTGCACACAGCGAGATGAGCACCAGGGTCGCTATGGCGATACGTATATGGCTGCGTTTGTGTTTCATCATACTACCGTGTTTCGTTGACGTGTCGTTCCGTGCGCGAGGATCCACATCCACGCAGACGGCACGCCTGCCAGCGGCTTCATTTGCAAATAAATTACGCACCAGTAGGCTTGTTCGCAACAAAGGTTCGTGTGACGCCTGCTTGTGACGGTTTATGCCGACCAGGAAGATAATGGCACGAAAGTAAACGATTAAGCTTTGACCACTTCACTACGACGCGCTTAAAAGCTGTTTTTATGGACTGATGTCGTGGAGCCTCTGGGCTCTCCCTTTAAAGTCTTGGTTATAGATGACGGCAGTCCCGAAGAAACGCGGAAGGTTACCTCCCGTTACTTCGATAGTCATCCAGTACGAGTTTTATCAAGAAAAGGGAAGCGATTTGCTTCGGAAAACGGTCTCTCATGACCTTTATCAAAGTTTATGCACTACCTTTTTGACCCGATTACGGCTGGCAACATAACCGAGTGAAAGCTTGTGAAGAGGGAAAAGAAGCTAGAACAGTCCCATCGCAGCGCTCGAAGTTTTCCAATTGTATAAATAACACGGGCCCGATTGCAAGGAGTCTCTACTCAGGCTTTTTTAAATACAAAAATATCCCAATTTAAGTATTTCATTTTGCTCAGCTTTTGGTATTTTTTTTGATCGTGCTCAAATCCAACAGCCTCAAATTTGTCAACCCACCAATCTCTCGAGTGCATATTTATGTGTCCGGGCTGATTCGCATCAAAGGTATTTATTGTCAATAAGATGTGCTTACGGCATATTCTATAAAGTTCGCTAATCACTGAACTTGTGTGCTCCTCTTTGATGTGCTCCATTACTTCAGAAGAAAAGACTAGATCAAAACTGTTATCTAAAAACGGCAAACGCTGGTCAGGAATCTTACCTATCTGGATCATACTTGTTTTGCAAATTGAATTCTTGATAGCGTATTCAGAGGTCTCACAACCTATCATTTTGATGCCCCGAGTTTCTGCTTCTTTTAATGCGTAACCTAAACCCGAGCCAAATTCAAACACTATGTCTGGTTCAAAACACTCTATCATGTCGACCTGATTTGTCCAAATTTTTTTATCCTTCAGATACGCTTTAGATTGAGGTCTTTTGTAATACCAGCTATCGTAATCACTAGTATCCATGGATCGAAAATTCCATTCGTTATTGTGACGATTTTTGAAATTTAGTTTTTGCAATATTGCGTCTAGTCTCAACATTTAGCCACTAGTCCGTGTTTTTGTTGGACGCCTCAGAAACCGTTAAATGAATAGTTGCCACAGCTGAAAAGCCTTAATATTATTCAAACACCTCAAACTATCTTTATATTTTGCGATGACACATTGTCCTCCGAGTTGCAAGTTACTTCGCTCGCTGAGATCTGATCCGTGGCCAGTAACTTGGCGCATGCTAATCTGGCCCAAAATCTCTATCTAGCTCCTTGAATCCGGCTTTTTCGTAGAGGTTTCGGGAAAAAGAGCTACTACGGTATCGCTGGATGAGATTTCCTGCGGTAGTTCAGGCACCCTTCTAGCGGCTCTCTCCACGCGGGATCGCCGACCTGTTCCCTCGGAAAGTGCGAAGGCTCCCGCGGCCCCCGCAATACTTCTCTATACAGCGAATCTTGATACATAGCAGAGCAAACAGATCTCACCTAAAAAAGAAAGGCGAGCGTGAGAACGACGGGAATCTCAGACAAACATTGAAATCGGCACACTTATGACATATTCCATAGCCCAAATAATTCTATACATCTCGCGGGGGTCACAAACTATTTCAACTTGGATCCTACACTTGTAATTTGGTTACTATTTCTTTGATTACTAGTGCTGCGTGCGCTTACAAATCCCGTTCCTCAAGCACTTCACGTTATCTGCAAGGTCGGGCAAGATCTCAAATAGCCTTGGCCCGCACGGCGTAGTTTACCCCACTTTATGCCTCCTCTCGGTGTGAGCTCACCGCACGCAACATTCGTTTAAAAGCAAGTTGCAGGTACCACAAGTTTCTTTTTTCAAACGGATTGCACATAAAGGCCCGCAAGAAAAAACGTCGACCTTTTTTCGTTTCACCTGCAAGGTAGTGAAGCAAACCAATGTGGCCATAAACAACTGCCCGGGTCTCTCGTGTTATCTCGTCGTCGTATTGCCGCATCGCATCTTCAACTATAGAAATATACTCTTTATCGGATATCTGTCGCCGTTTTAATGCTTCTGGGCCTGAACTCGCTAACGTGTTATCACCGTGAATTCGATATTTAGCTAGCGGTTCAGCTATGTAGTAAAAATGGTATTGTCGTGCCAGTTCAAGGAAAAACTTGAAATCGTTTATGACGAGTATTCCCTCGTCATATCTCACGTCCCCCAGATTCTGCTTTTTGTAGATTATTGTTGAGTGAAAAATGTAATTTGACGGCAAGAGCTCTTGCCAAAGATTCCCGCTCTTCTTTGCCTTTGCCGATACATATACATTGTTTGCGAGTCGTTCACTGAAGCTTTTTCCTATGGATCGTCCTGCGGCGTCAATAATCTCCCCTTCCGACCAGACGATTAAATCCTCGTCGCGTTCAAGAACGGCAAGTTGCTTGGTAAGCTTATCAGATACCCAGACGTCATCAGAGTCTATTTGGGCGATAAACCTCCCTTTTGCCGCTTCGATGCCATCGTTAGCGGCTCTTGAAATGCCCAAATTATGCTCGTGATATATTACGCGAATTCGCGGATCCTGCTTTGCGTAGCGTTCGATAATCTGCCTCGTCGCGTCGGTCGACGCACCATCCACAATGATGAGTTCGAGGTCTTCGAAATCCTGCCCTAAAACACTCTCAATGGCCTCGGCGATGAACCGTTCGGAATTCCACGTTTGCATGCAAACGCTAACTAGTGGCACGATCATCCACCACTACATCCCACCCGCGACGCCTAGACTGGCAATCTGTCATTACATTGCCAGCCCTTCCGCTTCTATGACGTTGTAGATGCTACACTTTCTCAGCTCCGCGGTATATGTTGATTGCGGTGAATGTGGCTTTGTAGATTAAGTACGTTTTTCAGGTGATTTTTTCTACAAACAGACGATACACAGATTTATAAAGCAAAAAGCTATACTTTTAATGTTATGGTTTCGAGAGACGTAAAAATCCGTCCTTATCACGTGATTTTAAAAAACACCGTGCAAAATTCTCTGAATTTGAACAAGTGTTTCACAAAAAATTAAAAAAATAAAAAAAAGCAGGTAACTAAATGAAAAAAATGAGCATTGGCCTTAGCCTAAGTCTAGTAACTATCGTGCTGCTATCGGTGGCTGCTATGAGTATTAGTGCTATGAGTGTACCGGCGGCAGCTCAAACATCAGTAACGGTGAAGTACTCACCTGCGTTGTTGTCAACGACGGGGGCGAATCTTAATATGTTCGTAACTGGTTCGGACGGCAACGTATACTTCCGAACCTCAGCCGACGGTGTAACGTGGTCAGGAACTACATTCTCAAGCCTCGGCGCACCCACAGGAGGAGCGACGTCTTCTCCGACAGCGGTACAAGTCGGCTCAACAATAGTCGTCTATGTGTGTGGCACCGATGGCAGCCCGTATAGCACTATCGGGAGCGGTTCGCCGTTAGTATGGACCGCTTGGCACCAAGAAACCGGCAAGTTATTAACAGGAACCGGCCCATCAGCGATTAACAACGGTGGACCTACAACATTATTCGTTGCCGGAACCGATAGAGCGATGTGGGTAGGAACTGTCACCTCTGGTGGAATAACTTGGGTCAGTAAAGGTGGCATTCTTATATCGTCACCGTCTGCAGTAGCAACGACGACGGGCGTTACCGCATTCGTTACAGGCACGGATCATGCGGTTTGGATGCTAACCGAAACCGGAACGACGTGGGGTGGATGGTCTTCCGCAGGAGGTAGACTCTTACGAGGAACAGGCCCGTCAGCATACTCATTGTCGAATGGTCGGGTTGGTACCGAGGTCGCCGGAACGAATGGCGCGTTGTACGATAAGTACTGGCAAGGAACCTCAGCTGTCGGTTGGACATATCTGGGTGGAGTTATGGTATCGTCACCTGGAGCAACCGCAACCAGAGGAGTGACAGCAGGTACCGTTGACGTAATGGTAGTGGGAAGTCCGAGCGTATTTACGAGCCACACACCACTATACCAGAAGACCTACACCACAAGTGCGGGATGGGGCAACTGGAAATACGTCGCGGGGACGTTGGCATAAGTAGTATAATAGAAGCATAAGCAGTAGGGGGGTCAATGACTCCCTTCTTTCTTTTTTTTAATGAAACTAAAACGATAAATGGCGTGCGTCAACCTTCCTGGTAAATTCTGTAGCGCTGTCAACAATAGAAGCAGGTAACAGAATTTCCTTATTATTTTAGTAGCAAGCGGCCTATGGGTTGGTGTATCGATTGTAATATCGAAAATGATCCGCGGGGTAACTTCTTATCTATAGAATGGAAAAAAGAGTGCTTAGAGCGCGATAATTATACTTGCCAAGATTGTGGAGCGACAAATCATTATTATGAGGCAAGTAAAACTTGCGATAATTGGGACAATTATTGGAGATGTCTCGATGATTATGAACGCTACCATAATGTCAAAAGGAATTTGGCGAAAGCGAAGTCCCACAATCACACGTTCATTATCAAGTCGTTTCTCTACCATCCTAGCCATAGATATGACGTAGACAATGGTAGAACATTATGTCAAGTGTGCCATATGAGTTGTCCAAAAGAAACTTCTTTTGAGATAATTATTAGAAAAGCACGAGGAAAAGGGGCACCGCTTAATTTGTAGAAAGTCAGAAAATTCGCTGATTCCCTATCTAAAAACAAAGATAATCTGCAAGCCTTGGACGTTAAAACGATGGAAAACGCAAAGTATGACGTAATCCACGATAACTTGTTTCAATACGTTGTTGAACTAGAATTGGATGATAAGAATTTTACTATGTTTAATCGCTCGAATCTCTACGATGTAATAAGGAAGGAATATGCGCACGTTTATTAATCTACTTCAAATACGCGACGTTATTTAGAGCCCTTGTAGATCTCATAAATGAGTTTAGTCTCTTGTATCGTGAAACCCCGCAGCGCAAGCAAAATGGTCAAATAGATTGCTGCGGCAACGGTGATCGATAAAGCTATGCTGAAGAGCCCAGAGGGGTTCCACAAAAGCAGAAACAGGGCGATAATAATCGAGCCGCATACGCTCTTTACGACGAATCCGCCGTTCACGTCAAACTTAAAGTATCTAGATGAATAGATTGCAGTCAACACGAAAGCGAGCAGGAATGCAAGGAAAGTGGTCAATGCAGCACCTATGAGGCCTAGATAGGGAATAAGTACCAAGTTTAAACCGAAATTTAACGCGGCGCTCAGTATCCAGATCGTGCCAATGATGGCGGTCTTCTTTTTTAATGCGATTATCGTAACAAGCACCGAGTACGCTCCGATCAGCGCAGTTCCTGCAGCAACAAACGGAGTAACTAAGTAGCCGTTTGTTGCAATCTGCTGCGTGGTTAGCACAAGCAAAATCGGCTTTGATAAGACCGATAAGGCAAACACGCACGGGAGGGCAATTCCGATATAGTACTTCAGCGAGTATGTCATGATCGTGCGTACATCCGCTATGTTGTTCTCGTCGTAGTGTTTCGATAGAACCGCAGGAAGCAGTGTCGCTAACGGTGCTGCGATCATGCTGATGGTAACCCCTGCAGTGTATGCCGGCGAATAATAGCCCACCGCTGCGGTACCTAAAAAAAGCGCAATGAGATAACGATCGCTTGAATTTACGATCCAACCAGATAGACTGCCCGGGACTAGTGGTAGGCCGTAGTTGAGATATTGCCTCACGTACGTAAGTTTAGGGATAGCAAAACCAATCTCCGCGACGATGAGATACATCATAACGGAGAGCACCACAAGCTGCTGGATTAAGAGTGCTATCACGGCGCCCTCCAATCCGTGACCCGCGAGGACAAAATAGGCTACGAGGGCCGTATTCAAGTACGCATTAAAAAGGTTTAAGTAAGTGTACCTTTTGATCTGCTGGAACGTTACAAAATACTGCCAAGCAAAAAAAATCAGGCACGCAATTAAGACGTTCGGTACAAGCAGCAAGGCTGTGGTGAGATTGTTTTGAAACAAGCTCGCCGCTATTTGCGGCACAAACAAAAGAAGCAGCCCAGAAACAGCCACGCTCGCAACGAAAACGATTAGTCCCGTGGAGTAGAACAACTCTCGGATGTCACGTTTGTCCTTTGCTGCAGCGCCAAACCGAATCAAGGAATTGTGGAGCCCTAAGGTCACAAGCGGGGGTAATAGGGCGAGTGTAATCATTATCAAAGCAAAGGCCCCGTAATCAGCTATGACCAGGTTCCTTGTTAGGATAGGGAGCAGAATGATATTGCTGAGAGTTACTAGAGGAGTTATTACTGCGCTCAATCCTATTCGCCGAACAGTGAGTGTGTATTTCCCCATTTACGTGGCTCTTCCTGTGTGATACATGAGCTTGACTGTTGCACGGCCGTTTTTCAACTTGCCGGTGCCGTGTAGCGCTCGTGCTAGGTCGCAAAAAACGGCTTAGTTGACCTTTGATCCGTCTTAGGTATTACTTTAATCGTCTCTAAACAATGTTGTTGACTGTCTCGCGCGTGGCACTTTTAAAAGGGGATTCCGAGTAATTCAGCTCTCCGCATCTGACTGTAGCGATAACAAAATGGCGCTTGCTATTTTTCGCATCGCGCTAGTCATTTGTTGCAGAGCGATCGGCGACGAGGTACTCCAGTCTCCAAAAACGGTGTGGATTTTCGATACGTTGTTCTTATGCTTCTTTATAACTCTTTTTAGTGCCACATAGTATTCTTTCGGCAGGAATGTTGACCCTGTCATCGGACAACGGGAAATCAATCGGTCGACGGGCTCCGTTGGCGTTGAAGAAGTCCCTTCTGAAAGATGATACGTATGCAAAGGCAACACGTAAAGGGCAAAGCCGAGCAGCGTGCTGCTTACGCAATACTCCACCGCGTATAAATGCCAACCATCGCACGTTATCTCGTCAAACTGCAGGACATTGAATACGTCGCGCGGAACGATCGTAAGACATTCGTCTAAAGTCTGTACAGTGACGGGTTCTGCTCCAACTATCTGTGTGCCTGCGGCGCTTGGAGGAGTACCATTTGTCAGGTTGGCTAAAATACAGCCACCCTCTCTCCTGCCTGCGATTCCAGCAACTCCGAGGTTTGGCAGGGAATCCAGCATCCTTTCGGCGTCGTGTAGCCACTTAGCGTTGCACAAGCGAATATCCTGATGAACAAACATAACATACTTTCCGCGTGCCTTTCGACCACCAAAGTTTAAAGCCTGCGCTGCTGATGAGAACTCATTTTCAGTATTATCGATCGCAATTAACTCGTGAGGTACCGTTTGACGACTAAGGCTGTCCAATAAGAAATCGGCAAGCAGATGCTCATTGTTGTAGACACACACGATTGATATCATTACTTCCTTGAGTCTCGAAGTTGTTTTCAAAGCCCCAGTTACACTCGCGGCTCGAACGCGGGATTTTGACAGTTCAGCAGTGCAGCCAGTGAGGTTAAGCGAACATGTGCGAACAAAAGCGATCTTTTCACGCGTTTCTTAGGTCAATTCGTGCCTTTCAGATCCCCGGCGGCAATCTATTGGTGCGTGACGAGGTAATCAAACACATCTGACGTGAGCCTTTATGTCGAAATAGTTTAGAATATGATGCTAAATAGCTTTTTCACCGGAGGTCGCACCGGTTGCTGCCTGTTTGCACGCGCAATGATTCGGTCAGAAGATCACGGACGGCCAAGAGACGAAGTTAACTGCGTCATTATCAGAGGGCCCGACGCAAACGCTGCGCGAATGGCCAAAGCGCTGGACATAGAAGGCAGCAGCTGCGACGTACGTGACTGGGATGCTCCGTGCTCCAAAGCGACCGGAAGCTAGATATGACCGTCACGCGGCCGACCGTGCCTATTAAATGAGCCGTGCTGATCGTACGAAGTCCATCGTTTTTAGAACAAAGCGACCTGGACCACGGCAAATGCATTGACGAAGAAAATCACCGAAATTGCCACTGAACCATCTGCACGCGTGCTTTGCTGCTTTACTTTGCGCAGTAGCAAAAGCAGCTTAGAAGTCGTGCTTATCGATTGACCGAGACGCTCTAGAGCCAGTCGAAGTCCGGACATTTGAGAAATTGGCGCCATTCGACTTTTTGTAAAACGGCCGTGCCCTTCCGCGTGCCAGACTCTTCCACGTGCTAAGTTGCCTAGGTCGCAAAGCTTATTGTGGGGCGATCAAGCCGATTCAGAAGCGTGTGGTCCCACCCGTCCTTGGTTTTATTCCGTGCTCGCGTAGTAGCTAGGCACCAGAGTAGATACCTAAGTGGCCTTTTATACAAAAGCTGTTCATGGGTTTGTTTGCTCTAGCAGACGACAAATCACTTGAAATACTCGCTCTGAGTTGTTGCTGTCTTTAAACTTGTTGAAACGCGCACACACTTCTCTTCGCTCAGCTTTCCACGAGTCTTTTTCGACCGCCTCGCGCAGCAGGCGGAGCACGTCGGGCCAGTCTTTTGCTTTAGGCCCAGGCGTCACTTGGTCATAATCGTAGAACAGCTCGCGGTCTGCTGTTATGTATTGCTGGATGTCAAAAGGCGCAAAAACAATCGGACGATCTAGAAGCAAATAGTCGAAAAATACACTGGAATAGTCCGTTATGAGTACATCGGTCTCTCTCAACAGCGGGTAAATGTCTGGAAGATCTTCATCAGATAGGGTAAATATCCTCTCGAAGCCCGCTCCGTCCGAATCAGGATCTGCATGTCCGTCGTAAGGACGTGCCCTGAAGTACAGATGTGTCTTGATGATTAGGATTGCGCCCAACTCGCGGAGAGTTTGGTTCACGGTGTCAGCTTCGAACCCGTAGCGCGTAAACAAGTCAAGTTCTCGGCTGGCTTCTTGTCGGTAGGTGGGAACGTACAAAAAAAGGAATTGAAAATCTACTTCTCGTTTGATGCGTCTGACATACTCGTCGTCGAGTTTATTTAACCAAGGAGCGCCGAGCAAGCCATCATTTCTAGGATATCCGGTGACGGCTATCTCTCTTGCGTCGTTAAAAACGGTTTTCATGGTCTGTTTACTTTCATCAGACGTCGCGATGACGACGTCATAGTTCTTGTTAGGGCGAAGTCCCTCATCTATGAGCCGCCGTGCATATGAGCTCCTACGCATCGGCGTCTGACGGCCTTGGGCAGGAAACTTCTTTAATGGAGTTCCGTGCCATAACTGCACTGATTTTGTCCCTTTTGTTGTGTACAGATTAACGTCAGATACGCCCACTGAAAAGATGATACAGCTGGCCCTCATTGAATAAAGGATGCCCCGGAGACTGTGCATGTAGTAGGCTTTATTTCCACTCGCTCGCAAGTCGGCTAGGATTGTTTTGTTGCGCGAGAGCCAAACGCCAGTAATTTCGGGCTGTTTGTGATGGATATAAAGGAATAGATATTTCGGGTTGTCAGCGAATTTCTTTCCGTCCCAAGAGCCGAAGATCCAAATGTTTTTTCTGCGCGGAACAAAGCCGGAGATCAAATAAATCGTCCTGGTTGCGACTGCGACGGCCAGCTCGCCTAAGGACAACAACCACGCCTGCAAAAGGAGCTTAACTCTAGTCGTCTTTCTTTGGTTCAATCGCGGTTCTCACCCCAGCGTGCATCTGCCGCTTCATCTGCCAAATCAGCCACGTTTTCGGAGATTAATCTTGCGGTACGCTCAGCCAGACAGGAGATGAGGTGAGACGCTAGCTATCGCAGCAGGCATTCTACGGAGCGAGAGGCTCTTTTGCCGTTTGGCATCGTGCGCTACGTGCTTCTTTGTCACAAATGACGTCAGCGATTTTTTCCGCCATCAGTCGCGCCGTCGTCAGTTTCCCGCCTATGACGTGGAAGGCATTCTTCGGAGCCTGTATCACTCGAAAATCGCGAGATTTTCGGCGTCCGTTCTCGAAATGGCTATCATTTTTGGCACTTTCTGGATGATTGTCATCGGCGAGTGCCCGGACGCCGGCAAACGTGCTTAGCGTGGGTTGGTCCTTGACGCCGGGAAGAATCTGCGCAAATTCTTTCTTAAGATATGCGTCAGCCCAAGGCTGTGGATTCGCTTCTTCCGGGTTGTTAATCGTTGTTGACGTCGTTCCGAGCCACCCGTATCCATCGTGCACGATGTATGCATCTGCGTCGGAGGGTTGGCGCAAATGCTGTATCCCGCGCGGAGATAATGCCTTTTGAACTATAATAGTGCCTTGGCTGTAAGTCACTGGGATGCTCGTATCGAGTTTGGCAGCTACCGTGTTGACCCACGGCCCCGTCGCGTTAATTATGTACGTAGTGCGCAAGTCGCCGTGGTTAGTCTTGATGCGGAATCCGTCATTGAGTTGGGTGATCGCACGTACCTCCGTTCCCTGGAAGAGACTGCCTCCGCAGAGCTCTGCAGAAGCACAATTGAGCCAGCAAAACCGTTGAGCATTTATGTTTCTGTCGGTCGTTTCGACCGCAACAGCGAGATCTATGTTTAACGAGGGAATTTCTCTGAATACATCGCGTAAATCGAGTTCGGTCGCTTTGACGTGAAGCTTCTTCGCTGCCCGGAGAGCGCCCCACGCGTACTCGGTGCTAAATCCAACGAAGTAGTTCTGCAACTCGCCGACGACTTCCGGAGCTATCGCACTGATAATCGCGTTCTCCTCGGCGCACTCTTGTGCCACGATAGGGTCGCTGAGAACGTATCGCAGGCCACCGAGCAGATTCTGGTGGGACGCAGACGTCGTGCCACTGGCGATAGTGCGTCGTTCTAAGAGGGCCACTGAGAAGCCTCTCATCGCCAGATCGCGAAACGTCGAGGTGCCGGTTGCACCGCCCCCAAAGATTACTACCTCGTATCGCACAGTTCACTTCTCGTGCTTTTTGATTTGCTGATACAGTGCTCTTGCGTAGAGCAGATCTTCATAGGTGTCGATTTCACAGCGGAGTAGCCCATTGGTATAAATAACGTGCAGCGTTGATGAATGTTGCATCAGGAGTCTGTCGAGCGGTTCCGAATACCATTCAGGGCGAGCTCTCGGCTCTTTGAGTGCGCGAGTGAACGCTTTCAGGAAGTCAGTACTGAGTTTGATCATGCTCGTATAAACAACGTTTCCTCGTACTCGCTTGCCGATACGTGCAGCGGTATTGTTTGTCACTACGACTTTACAATCCTCGGGTTGAATGTCTATGCTGTTGTCGACGATGCAGGCGTTGTCGTACGGCGATTTGATAAGTTCCTTTAAAAGAGCCAGCTCGAAAAGTATGTCTCCGTCTAAAACAAGTACTGTGTCGTTTTCCGCATCAATGTGTTCTAACGCAAGCGAGAGACTGAAAGCGTTATCGGTTTGTTCGAACAGCTCGTTGTTGACGATAGAGACTGGAAGGCCCGTCTTGACGTTCGCGATGTGCTCTTGTACCAACACGCGCTTGTAACCGGCCACGACAAAAACGTGGTTGACCGCAAGTCGCGCCAAGCACCGAATCTGGTGATCGATGATGGTATCCTCGTTGAGGGGCAACAAACATTTCGGCAAATCCTCAGTCAGAGGTCGCAATCTCGCAGAAGTGCCTGCTGCTAAAATTATTGCTTTTGTTTCCTTGCTTTTTTGATGCGTCATCTGTTCTTAGCCGATATGCGGTCTCTGATCAGGCTCTTGAGTAGCGCCGCGTCGTGCGCTCCATAAGCCCTTGGTAGGTACAGTATTCTGAGAGAGCGACGAGTGAAACGGTGATTCCGATGGCTATATTGCTAGGACCTAAGGCCGCGAGCAGAACAGTGATGCAGAGATCTGCTAATAAGACTTTTGATGTAGTTCTCGCGGCAAACACCCTTTAGAGCTCAGACCAGGGTTCAAATCCAGACCCGGACGCTCATTTTTTTAACATAAGATAACTAGAGCAGTTATTTGCTTCTATCAATTGTAAAATAGTATTAGTTTTTGATTTGATGGACGATATGCGATTTCTATGTCGCCCATCCCTCGTTGCGGCGCTGCTCGTGTGGGTATCTCGGGTGGTTCGACGCGATAATCTTCACGGAGAGTCGAACTGGTCGGTGCATCGTCCCTCGCTACTTTTTTCAAGTGCCGATAGGGGCCCGGGCCTACGTGTTCATAGATGCTACGTGGCCGTGAGCGCTTCGGGAACCCAACGAGAGCTCTGTGGGATGGTCGGTATTTTTTGTACTACCCTTTGTCATCATCGCTTGGTTCTACACAGCGTGTATACTCAACCCCAGTGACGGACGTTCCTAGTGCTGATCGCCATCCTCGCCCTCGACAATTTCACGAGTAAGTACGGCGTCTTCTCCTGCATTCTTATCGTCATCGTTCCTCTACCCGACGGTGATGTAGAACACGGTCGGGTCTTTTACGAGTTTCTACCTACCGGAGGCGCTAGTTTCTACGAGCCTTTCAGAATGGGTGGTCACAATCTCAGCAGGTGCATTTCTGTTGTGGGCCTAGGAGTTGAAGCGACAGCTTGGACACGGCTGGCGTTCGGATAGCGCACTGTAATCTGAGATTCCGCATCTCAAATTGGCAAAAGCAGGCCGCACAACGAAAAAGCAGACCCGGTAAAAAAGCGAAGATTCATACCTACGCGCCGTTGCACCTTTGATTCCGCGTGCTTTAGTTAAATCAAGCGTGAAGCCCCCTGCGAGAGCTAGGAGGTAGTCGCTGCAATGATGGTACCTAGTGTTCTGCGTGCCCCGAAAGCGGTGCTGCCGTAACGGCTTCCATCCGCGATAATACTCTCTTTGACCTACGCCTCACAAAGCAGCACAAACCGAAAGCCTTATCTCCCTTCTTTTTGCATTGCTGGCGTAACCAAACGTTCCGGCAGACATTATGAACGCTTATGGGCTTGCTGCTGTACTTATTGTGATCCTTCTTTCGTCCGCTGCTGGTCTTCCGACTGTCCGGGCTGCGGACGCCACAGTCAATAAGAGCCTCCCCACCGCGGGGGGAGATTCCAACTACTCCCAGGCTCTGAGCAATGCCGCTATCGTGAACGCTTCCGCGACCCAGAAGAAGTACATCGTATTTCGGGATGACGATATAGCACCGGACTATCCGAACCCCCATTATCTGGACACATTAAAAGCCGTCAATCAGGTGCACATTGATGAAAACGTCCCTGTGACGCTAGCGGTCATTCCACATCCGGATCCGAATCTCAGCGCAAGCACGAACGAGTTGCTGGGAGACACATTGCTCCTCGACTATTTGCGCTCGATTGTGAACAGCCCGCTGTTCGAATTCGCGCAGCACGGCTACACGCACCAAGAATACTCGCAAAAAACCGTGAGCACCGTGGAGCTTACCGGGGCAGCTCCACTTTTGGGTAGCGGCGGGCTGGCCGATGATTTCCCTGGGCTAACATCTGCGGCTCCGCTTGTTGGGCAGTCGCCGAGCGAGTTCTACGGGAGGCCATACGCTGATCAATACAACATTATCAAACAAGGACGTGACGATATCAAGGGGGCGTTCGGGGTACAGCCAACGACCTTTGTTCCGCCTTGGAATACCGGTGACAGCAACACTCTGAAAGCTGCGAACGCACTCGGGTTCACGCTGTATAGCACATCGCCAGCGGACTTTAACACATACGATGCGATCTTGCAGGGGATCCGTGTCCAGGGCGTGCCCCTTTCGCTCGGCTGGGCAAGCGACACTGATTGGCAGGCGGGAATGTCGCAACTCAACCAGCAGACCGACAGCCTATTGAACGCAGCAAATGGCGGCGGAACTTTTGTGGTACTCTACCATTTCAAGGATTTTATGAACCCTGACGGATCGCCGGATCCGGCCCGAATAGCACTGTTCACGCAGTACATCGACCATCTAAAAGGCCGCGGCGATGTGCTCTTCAGCACGCTTAGCGGTCAATCGGTGCTGAACCCCTCTCCAGCGCCAGCTGTGTACTCGCAGGATGGGAATAGTCTTGACGTCTTTGCACAAGGCGTATACCATGCCCTCTGGCACAAGGATTGGAATGGCACGACGGGCTGGTCCAGCTGGGAATACCTCGGCGGGTACCTGACGTCGTCACCCGTTGTGACGTCATCGGGTAATGGTGCGATTGACGTCTTTGTGCGCGGCACCGACGGCGCCCTCTGGTCGAAGTATACCACGGATGGAGGGACCAGCTGGTCCAACTGGATCTCTCTCGGCGGGCAGATTGCTGCCGGCACAGGACCAGCAGCGTGCTCATGGGGCTCAGGCCGTCTCGACGTCTTTGTAGAGGGTACGGATGGTGCTCTGTGGCATAAAGGAGGTACCGGCACGTGGTCAAGCTGGCAATCCCTCGGCGGGGTTCTTACGTCGTCACCCGCAGCGGCGTCACAGACGACCAATAGCATTAACATCGTCGTACGCGGCAACGACGGTGCTTTGTGGCATAAGTGGTGGTCGAACGGATGGTCAAGCTGGCAATCATTGGGCGGAAAGATTGCCTCCGGTACAGGACCGGCGGCCAGCTCATGGGGCTCAGGCCGTCTCGACGTCTTTGTAGAGGGTACGAACGGCGCCCTGTGGCATCGACCGTATAGCGGCAGCTGGGGAGGCTGGGACTCCCTTGGGGGGTACCTAACCTCGTCACCTACAGCAGCGTCATCGACTAGCGGTAAGATTGACGTCTTTGTCCGCGGCGGCGACAACGGCCTCTGGCAGAAGACCTATAACAACGGGTGGGTATCCTGGACTTCCGTCGGCGATATGTAACGCTGTCACCACGGGCGTTGTTTGCGCACAAAGCACGAGGCGACGCAAAGACCAACGCCACCGGCTGGTATTCGCTCACCTCGAGTGAGCTATACACCCGCATCTTCGAGTTCCTCACGAAGTATTTAGCGAATGCCACCTACGCCCCCCTCGACCGCGACACGATATGCTGCAGTGACGCTGAAGGCGAGTTAGGAGGTTACTGAGATAGTACAGCAATCTATTCTTTTTTCGATTTCAAGGCCTTAGAACGCGCTGAGTGCGGCCTCTCGTCGTCAGTTTCAGATCGGAGCCTTTATTTATCTGGCACGTTCTTGGGCGTCTAAGAACATTGCAAGAGGCGACGGTGCGCGTAAACAAGATCATCTCATTTTCTCTAGTCATCATTTCCATTGCTGTCTTATTCGCGGGCGCTGTAACCGTTCCTGCCGCCGCGCAAAGCGATACGATGCAGTTCCGCTACAATGCCCAGCGCATCGGTGATTACAGCCCCGTGGCGGGGAAAAACGCATGGAGTGGCAACACGTGGAGCTTTACGACCAGAGGCTATGTATTCTCTTCCCCCGCCGTCGCCAACGGCGTCGTCTACGTGGGGAGCGAGGATAACAACGTCTACGCCCTCGACGCCACCACCGGCGCGAAGCTGTGGACCTACACGACCGGAAGCAGCGTGTACTCCTCTCCGGCCGTCGCCAACGGCGTGGTCTACGTGGGAAGCTATGACCACAACGTCTACGCCCTCGACGCCACCACCGGCGCGAAGCTGTGGACCTACACGACCGGAAGCAGCGTGGGGGGCGCCCCCACTGTCGCCAACGGCGTCGTCCCCGAGGGGAGCTATGACCAAAACGTCTATGCGACCGGAAGTGCCGTGTTCTCCTCTCCGGCCGTCGCCAACGGCGTCGTCTACGTGGGAAGCTATGACCACAACGTCTATGCCCTCAACGCCATCACCGGGGCCAAGCTGTGGAGCTTCACGACCGGAAGCAGCGTGCACTCCTCTCCGGCCGTCGCCAACGGCGTCGTCTACGTGGGGAGCGATGACGGCAACGTCTACGCCCTTAACGCCACCACCGGCGCGAAGCTGTGGACCTACACGACCAGGCTCTACGTGGGCGGCGCCCCCGCCGTCGCCAACGGCGTCGTCTACGTGGGGAGCGATGACGGCACCGTCTATGCCCTCAACGCCATCACCGGGGCCAAGCTGTGGAGTTTCACGACCGGAGGCTACGTGGGCGCATCCCCCGCCGTCATCAACGGGGTGGTCTACGTGGGGAGCTGGGACAACAACGTCTACGCCCTCGACGCCACCACCGGGGCCAAGCTGTGGAGCTTCACGACCGGAGGCTATGTTGACTCATCCCCTGCCTTCGTCAACGGCGTCGTCTACGTGGGGAGCCTTGACCACAACGTCTACGCCCTCAGCGCCATCACCGGGGCGGAACTGTGCTACTACACGACCGGAAATGCTGTTGTTTCCTCCCCCGCCGTCGTCAACGGCACGGTGTACGTGGGGAGCGACAAGATCTATGCCATAGGCAACCCCCCCACGCTCACGCTCGCCTCGTCACCTGCCGCCGTCTCATGGGGCAATGGGCGAATCGACATAGTTGCGCGCGGCGGCGACGGCGCCCTCTGGCATAAGTACTACCAGAACGGCTGGTCCGGCTGGGAATCCCTCGGGGGAATCATTTACCCCGGCACAGGGCCCGCCGTGAGCTCATGGGCTGCGGGGCGGCTCGACATCTTTGTTGTAGGCACGGACCACGCCCTCTGGCACAAGTACTGGCAGAACGGCTGGTCCGGCTGGGAATCCCTCGGCGGGATCCTCACCTCATCACCCGCGGCGGCCTCACCGGCCTCTGGCAAGATCGACGTCTTTGTGCGCGGCACCGACAGCGGCCTCTGGCAGTTGGAGTATAACAACAACGGGTGGGGAAGCTGGACCTCTCTCGGCGGGATCCTTTACCCCGGCACAGGACCGGCGGCCAGCTCATGGGGCTCAGGTCGTCTCGACGTCTTTGTCGTAGGCACGGACCACGGCCTGTGGCATCAAGGGTATAACGGCGCGTGGTCCGGCTGGGAATCCCTCGGCGGAATCCTCACCTCGTCACCCGCGGCGGCGTCATCGACTAGTGGCAAGATCGACGTCTTTGTGCGTGGCACCGACGCCGGCCTCTGGCAGGTGGAGTATTCCAACAACGGATGGCTTTCCTGGACCTCTCTCGGCGGAATCATCTACCCCGGCACAGGACCAGCGGTCAGCTCATGGGGCTCAGGTCGTCTCGACGTCTTTGTCGGGGGTACGGACCTCGCTCTGTGGCACAAGTACTGGCAGAACGGCTGGTCCGGCTGGGAATCCCTCGGCGGGTAACTGACCTCGTCACCCGCTGCGGTCACTTGTAATGGGCGAATCGACGTCTTTGTCAGCGGCAACGACGGCGCCTTCTGATAAAAAGACCATTCAGTGGGCAGACTGCCTAGACGCCCATCGCTACGTATCGTTGTCACCACACGCCCGCTCTGGGTAGTACACAGAGCGTATGAGCCGCCCGGCCCTACTACTTCCGCGCCTACTACGCCGGCAGCTCCGCGGACCGCAAGGCCTTCAGCCCAACCGTGAAGGGCACAGTGGCCTAGTAGAGTCAACTGGTATACAACATCGACGAGCGCTGTCGTGACGATCACCGTTCATTAGTCCCGACTCGCGAGCAATGGCGTTGTTTGCGCACAAAGCACGAGGCGACCGCGAAGACCAACGCCACCGGCTGTATTCGCTCGCCGCGAGAGAGCTATATGCTGGCATGCACCGGCATCTTCGAGTTTCTCACGAAGTATCAATAGAGTGCCACCTACGCCCCCTTCGACTCCGACACGGCATACTGCAGTGACGGTGAAGGCGAGTTAGTAGAGGTCGCAGGGATAGCACAGCAATCTAATCTTTTTGCAATTTCAAAGCCTTATAACGCGCTGAGTGCGGCCTCTCGTGGTCAGTTTCAAACCGGAGTCTTTATAGTACCTACGAGATTTTGTTAGGCGTCTAAGAACATTGCAAGAGGCGATGGTGCGCGTATACAAAATCATCTCATTTTCTATAGTGATCCTCCTCATTGCTGTATTATTCGCAGGCGCTGTAACAGTTCCTGCAGCAGCACAGACCGATACAGTGCAGTTCCGCTACAACCCTCAGCACACGGGTGATTACAGCCCCGTAGCCGGGAGCGAAACGGGCAAGCTGACGTGGAGCTTCAAGACTGGAAACTACGTGGGGGGCGCCCCCGCCGCCGTCAATGGGGTGGTCTACATAGGGAGCGATGACGGCAACGTCTACGCCCTCAACGCCACCACCGGGGCGAAGCTGTGGAACTTCACGACCGGAGGCTACGTGGGCTCATCCCCTGCCGTTGTCAACGACGTCGTCTACGTGGGGAGCTTTGACCACAACGTCTACGCCCTCAACGCCACCACCGGGGCGAAGCTGTGGAACTTCACGACCGGAGGCCAGGTTGACTCATCCCCTGCCGTTGTCAACGGGGTGGTCTACGTGGGGAGCCTTGACCACAACGTCTACGCCCTTGACGCTGCCACCGGGGCGAAAGTGTGGAACTTCACGACCGCAGACAAGGTGTTCTCCTCTCCTGCCATTGCTAACGACGTCGTCTACGTGGGGAGCCTTGACAACAACATCTACGCCCTCAACGCCATCGCCGGGACGAAGCTGTGGAATTTCACGACCGGAAGCAGCGTGTTCTCCTCTCCTGCCGTCGCCAACGGCGTCGTCTACGTGGGAAGCTGGGACAAAAACGTCTACGCCCTCAACGCCACCACCGGGGCGAAAGTGTGGAACTTCACGACCGGAAGCAGAGTGTTCTCCTCTCCTGCCGTCGCCAACGGCGTCGTCTATGTGGGGAGCGACGACGGCAACGTCTACGCCCTCAACGCCACCACCGCGGCCAAGCTCTGGAACCACACGACGGCAGACAAGGTGTTCTCCTCTCCTGCCATCGCTAACGGCGTCGTCTACGTGGGGAGCTTTGACCACAACGTCTACGCCCTCAACGCCACCACCGGGACGACGCTGTGGAACCACACGACCGGAAGCAGAGTGTACGCCTCTCCTGCCATCGCTAACGGCGTCGTCTACGTGGGGAGCGTTGACCACAACATTTACGCCATCGGCAACGCAGCTCCGGCCCCAAGTCAGGGTACGAGCAACGCAGCTCCGGCCCCAAGTCAGGGTGCGCCGCCCGACGTCCTCGTCATGCTCGTTTTTGTCGGACTCATCTTTGTCGGACTCGTAATCGCAGCTTACGCAGTGAAAACATACCGATACTGAATGGGCGATGTATGTTGGTTAAAAGAATACTGATGCGCCGGAGCTTGCGTTGCCCTACTACGCCGTCAGCTCCGTGGACCGCGAGGCCTTCAGCCCAACCGTGAAGGTCACAGTGGCCTAGTAGAGTCAACTGGTATACAACATCGACGAGCGCTGTCGTGACGATCACCGTTCATTAGTCCAGACTCGCGAGAGTCTGTTGTCGGTCCGAGCTGAAACCAGAAGATGAGACGTCGGCCAAAGCGTAAACGCCGGAAACGTTTTCTATGCCGCTTCTCAAGCCACTTTCACGGGCCGCGACGATTAACAACGTCTCAAAACCACAACCCCTATGTATCGTGGCGTAGACGTCTGCGCGTGGAAGTAGCAGGGCGAACGATAACCAAGTATAGCATCGCCTTGTTGGGCATTGTGCTCGCCGGCGCTTTTTTCAGGGTCTATCACTAGGCACACAAAGCCTGTGGCTCGATGAAGTCATATCCGTGCGTTGGAGCCTGTTGAGCGTGCCTCAAATGGTGCAAGTTACAGCGCAGGATGTGCATCCTCCCCTCTATTACTTCCTGCTACACTACTGGATGACGATTTTTGGCACCTCAGAGTTCGGTGTGAGGCTTCTATCGGCTCTTTTTGGGATCCTCGCGATACCGATGATCTACGTGGTGGGCCGTCAGCTCTTCAACAAGCAGGTAGGGCTGGTGGCTGCGCTCAATCTCGCGCTGTCATCGTTCAACATTATGTACTCCCAAGAGGCGCGGATGTATACCCTTATGGTCCTCTTGGCCCTTCTCTCTATGTACTTTTTCTGGCGCTTCTTACAGCAGGGGAATCTTGTTTCGTCTATCGGCTATGTTCTCTCAACAACGCTTTTGGTGTGGACGCACAATTATGGCTGGTTTATCGTCATTGCTCAGAACATCTACGTCGTGATTTTGCTAGCGCTGTCAACGGATCGCACATTTCTGCTGAAGCGCTGGGCCGTGCTGCAAGCGATCGTTGTAGCGCTTTTTGTTCCGTGGATGGCCGTCTTGATCCAACAAATCTTGCGGCACTTAGCAACGGGATCCAGTTTAGCAGTCCCTACAATAGCCGATTTTATTTACACCTTTTCTGGCTATTCCGGCACGGTAGTGTTGTTAGTGCTCTTTCTGGGGTTGTCGGTAGTCTCCTTATTCGGGATTCAAAAAGTACGCGGTTCGATGGATTGGAAAGCTCCTTTGAAAGCTCTCGAAGGCTACGCTTGGGAAGTGCGTATTCAAGGTGCAGCACCGGTGCACTTTCTCGCGGTGTGGGTGCTCACCATCAACCTCATACCGTTCATTATTTCTCGCTTTTCCACCCCGATATACCTCGACAAATACACGATCGCAGCTTCAGTGGCGCTTTACATACTAGTCGCCAAGGGGATACGAAATATCAACTATAGGTACGCCCAGATCGCTGTTATCGGCATCATCGTCGTATTGTCTATGGCGAATTTGCAAGTGTACTATACTTCGATAACAAAGCCGCAAGCGCGACAGGCGATTAGTTTCATTGACACAAATCTCAAAAGCGGAGATGTTGTTTTAATTTCTCCCGACGGCCATAGCATAGTTTTTGACTACTACAACAACGGGATAGATGCTGTTGTCAAACCACTCCATTATTGGGGTGTTGTCGGCAACACAACCAACTCTTCGGCAACACCGTCAGTCAAGGACAAAATAAACGGAATTCAGTCAGATGTGAGTGGTCACGACAGAGTATGGCTTTTCGCTTCAAACTTCATAGCTGGAAAGGCTGCGGAGAATTTCACATTACGCATTCTCAATGAATCATACGTGAACATTGAAACTAAGACTTACGCAGGTGGGAGCTCGCTTTTCACATCATATGGCTATGACGTGTACTTGTTTGAGAAACGCGCGTGAACTTCCTCGAGCCTTGACGTATCGCAGACAGGATCAATCAACGATCCGTCTGACGAACGACAAAACTTGGCATTCGTTGGTGCAGTCGCTGAGCAACGAACAGATGAGATATCAAGTTCCTGGATGCCCGACGATATACACCAACGCGAGCGGCACGGCTAGGTTCACACAGACGTGGACGCAAGCCGGCACACTCCCTATTAAGCCTCCTTCGCTGGTGACACGTGGTATAAGGCATCGTCGGTCGCTATCTGATGACTCCAGATCTGGTTGATTGCATCAAATGCGCTACGCTTGCAACGCGGGCCAAGTTGCGGCTTATTGATGCCGTGCGCTTGCTTCGTCAGGAGCGAGATGTCTACGCGCACGCGATAGAGGGCTTGAGGTGTGACGCCGGAGACAAAATTGGCTTTACAGAGCAGTCATTGATTTTGCTCTCCAATGGGCTCATTTGTACGGGAAATACAACAGTATTTGGAAAAGAAAATCTCCAAACCACCAGCAGATGCTGAAGGAACGTCAGCGGAGAACTAACCAGCGCGTCTTTTTCCACATTTGAGGTAAATCGTTGGCAGCTCGTTAATGATGGAGTTTGAATCGCGCTATTGTCCTTCGCGTGACGTCTTACAGGGTAGCGGAGGGGGTCTCGCACACAAACGCTTGAGCGATGATCGAGCACTGTGTGGCCGGGGACAGTTGCTAACATAACGCAGGCCGCACAAGCTTTAAGTAAGCCCCAGCAAACCTCAAGTGGATGCAGGCAATCTCAATCGTTGGCACCGGATACGTCGGACTAAGTACGGCCGTTTGTTTTGCCTCACGTGGTTTCCGCGTCATTGCATCTACTCACGACAAAGAAAAGGCTGAAACGATTAATTCGAAAAGGGCGCCTTTTTATGAGCCAACGACTCGAAGAAATGCTCCGGAAAAGCGTCGAGTCGAAAATGCTGCGTGCGGTCGATACCCGCGATGAAGCGGTGCGTCAGACTAACGTGACGTTTCTTACGGTGGAGACTCCCGAGACTGCAGACGGACGAATCGACCTCCGCCACGTCGTTCGAGCCTGCGAGGAGATCGGCCGTGCGCTTAAGAAGAAAAACGCCTACCATCTCGTCGTCATCAAAAGCACTGTCGTGCCTGGGACAACTCGTGATGTGGTGAAACCTATCCTTGAGAGGACAGCGGAGTTGAGCGCAGGCCCCGATTTTGGGTTGTGCATGAATCCCGAATTTTTGCGACAGGGCTCAGCAATCGCCGATACATTGCGTCCTGATCGCGTTGTGATAGGTGAAAACGACGAGCGCTCCGGCAAAATGCTCGAGGACCTGTTTGACAGTTTTTACGGGCACAAGGTCCGTACACTCAGGATGAACCTTGAATCGGCGGAAATGGTGAAATACGCCAGCAACGCATTTCTCGCAACGAAGATATCATACGCGAACGAGATCGCAAATATCTGTGAGAAGGTGTCTGGTGTCGACGTCTCACACGTTATGGCGGGAGTCGGGCTAGACGTGAGGATAAATCCGAAGTTCCTCAACGCAGGAGCCGGGTTTGGCGGGTCCTGTTTACCGAAGGATGTAAAAGCCGTGCGGGCGTTTGCAGCCTCTCATAGCTACGAAACGCCGCTGTTGCGCGCGGTGATCGCCGTGAATGACGCTCAAGCGCTTCACGTCGCTGAGCTCGCACTTGCGAAGCTCGGGCAGCCGAAAGGCAAAAAAGTAGCGCTTCTTGGCCTCGCTTTCAAGTCCAATACTGATGACGTGCGGGAAGCCCCCTCTTTGAAAATCGCTAAAGCGCTCCTCTACGCGGAAGCGTACGTCAGCGCGTTTGATCCAGTCGTCAAGAAGATCTCGCTCCCGGGATTTGAAGCGCTCGAATGTGCAGATTCGATCCCCGCCTGTCTGTCCGGCGCTCACTGCTGCGTCGTCATAACTGAGTGGGAAGAGTTCAAAGCCCTCACGCCTGACGACTTCATCAAATACATGGCACAACCCGTCGTGGTCGATGCTCGACGGATTTTTGATCCGCGACAGTTTCGCCAAAGGTTGGAGTTCAGCGCGGTCGGTCTGGGTGGCGGTGAGACCTTTGACGGAGTCCCGTGCGCCGTGACATCCAAACCGCGCACAGAACCGCCTGATGCGCTTAGGGTTGAATAGCAACCTTTATGTCGCTAGCACAGACAGGATACAGAAACGAACAAGCACATGCGCGAAGCAATGACATCGGAGAGACTGGAGCAGAATTCACCGAAAAGCGGGCGACGAAACGACGTGTCAAGGGATTCCGACCGGCTTACGGTCATGGTGGGTATTCCGTGCTACAACGAGGAGGTAGCGATCGGCAGCCTCGTCGTACGTGCCTCTCAGTACGCGGACAGAATCGTCGTGCTCGACGATGGGTCCACTGACAAAACTGCGGAGGTCGCACGTCTCGCAGGTGCTGACGTGCTCGAACACAGCGCCAACTGCGGCAAAGGGGCCGCCGTGCGCGACCTTTTTAAGTACGCGGCACAATGCGGCGTTGATATCCTTGTTATTCTCGACGGAGATGGGCAACACAACCCCGATGACATTCCGAAGCTCACACAGCCGCTGCTGCTCGATGAAGCCGATGTAGTTAACGGCAGCCGCTATCTGAACGGGGCCGGCAGAGAGACCCCCCGCTACCGCCGGTTCGGACAGATCGTTCTTGACACGTTTACGCGTCTGGGCTTCGGTCGTGACGTCAAGGTGACGGATACGCAGAGCGGCTTCCGCGCATACTCGATGAAAGCCGCTCGCGTTTTTAGATTCACCTCTGACCAGCTGGCGATCGACAGCGAGATGCTTATGGACGCAGGGAAGGCCGGACTGCGGATCAAGGAGGTGGACATCAGCGTCCGCTATGACGTCGGACACTCCTCTAGGCACCCTGTCATGCACGGCATGCAGGTTCTCGTGGGAGTCCTGCGCAATATCGAGTTTAAGAAGCCCCTGCTCGCCTTCACTGTGCCTGGACTCATACTCATTGGCACTGGCGTCGCCTTGGCGGTGTACGTGGTGCGAGGATTCTACTTGTGGGGGCACGTTCCCAACGGGCCCGCGATACTTATGCTCCTTCTCACGCTCGTCGGGACCTTCTTGGTGCTCACTGGCATTATCCTCGACTCCATGGCCTCGCTCATCACGTCACTAGGTGCGCGGCGTTAGATTTTTTAGGGCGTTAGAACGTTGTTCATTGTCAACCTACGGCTGAGTGTTATCGACTACGTCGTTCATGGAGTCACCGCCGGTTGCTTATACGTCCACGTCCGCTTTGAAAGGGCCGCGAAGCAAGAAGATAGGTTTATACTTCCTGCGCTATTTTGATACACGCACTTGCTCCTTTTGCTCTTCAGCAAATGCGGCATCGGAAGGACGTATACCTACACGTTCTCTGAGTCGCTCGGCAGTGTTGAGCGTTAAAGTAGTGTCTGAGGCACGGCTGGCGCAGATTTACCGGATCATGAAAATTGCGTTTATCGACATCTATAAAAGGATCCCTATTAGCAGCGGCGGTGATTGGTGGGTGTTCCAGCTGTTAGCAGGTTTAGCGCGAAATAATAGTGTAAGCACGTTTTATACGTCTGAAAAAAGTTCAGAAGAGGGTTATCTGCCAAAAGACATCAGTTTTGACACGCACTTTCTTCCATCACGAGTCAAGTGGAGTCGCTTGTCGACGTGGCTCGACATCATCAGGCCCGATATGTTGTGGGACAAAGCACAGCTCCGCGATATCGAGGCGGATTGTGTGTTCGCGTTGATCTATGGGTATCACATAGCTGCGTACATCGCCAGAAAAAACGACGCGCCCCTTGTCCTCGTCATGCACAACGTTGAATGGCAGTACGTGGAAAGCGTGGGTTCGGCCTGGTACCTCCCAATTCGCATACTCGAAAACTGGATTCTCAAGAGGGTTGACGCTGTCATAACGATTAGTCCGCAAGATTACGACTACGCGGTCAAGCACGCTTCCAGCCGCGTTTTTTACATACCACCAAAACCCGATGCCCACATCTTCAATCCCGATGGCGCCCGTTATGATTACGACAGCGATCGCTTCAATGTAGTCTTTTACGGGAGTTTGGATCGATACCAAAACCAGGTTGCATTGACCTTTATCGCGAACGAGCTGGTTCCGGCACTCGCACGTGAGCGCTCGGGCGAGGCCTTCAAGGTGCACGTATTTGGTTCAGGAAAAGCTCCCGATGGCCTGTTTTCAGAAACTGGGATCAATTTCATTGGCGCTGTAAGCGATCCAGGACTGTACATTAGGGGGGCGGACGCGATCATCATACCTATCCAGAATGCGAGCGGTATGAAACTGCGAGCGGTAGAGTCGCTCGCCTGCGGAAAGCCCGTTGTGGCGACGCCCGAAGCTGTCCAAGGACTTCCTGAGGAGTTGAGAGCTATGACCTACGTGGCCAGCACGGCAGACGAATTCGTCGAAGTGCTCAAAGGCATTCGCGACGGGAGGTCGGCAAACAAGACGGATCCATCCGCCGTGCTCCGGTATGTGCACGGCGATACCGTGGATGACGTTATTAACTACGCGTTAAAGAAGACACGGAAACGCATCATTCTTCAAGAGCAATGAAAATTTTGATTATTGCCCCCCTTCCACCTTACCATCGCGGTGGCATTGAAAAAGTCGTTGGCGAGGTTGCAAAGCGCTTATCTCAGAATCCCAGCGCTGACGTGAACGTATGGTCCGGAACGCTCGGCGAAGCTCAAGCTGGCGACTGGAACGGTGTGAGCGTTCAAACATATCGCACGAGCAAGCGAGTGGGGTATGCATCTTTCAGAATGTTCGCAGATCTCAAGCGGTTCGCGCGTGACTTTGACGTTGTCCACGCGCACGGTTTGGGCACTTTGATCCCGTTCGTGGCCGCATTGACCGCCGGTCGCACGCCGCTCGTTATTTCACCGCATTTCCATCCGCAGGCGTCGACCCAGCTCCTGGGCATGATGAAGCCATTCTATGAACGCGTTGTTGATCGTTACACGTTGGACAAGGCCAACAAGGTCATCTGCGTTTCTGAAACCGAGACCGACATGATCCGCAGACGTTTTGCTATCACGGACAAAGTGGTCACAATCTACAACGGGGTGAACGCTGATGAGATCCGAACCGCAAAGCCCTATGATTTTGATGGAACGCTCGTTCTCTACGTCGGTCGGCTGGAGCGATACAAGAACATACATCGCGTTGTAGAAGCTTTCGCACACCTGCCAAAGCGATTCGCGTTTTATATCGTGGGTGAGGGCCCTTACAAGAGTCAGCTTGAAGCGCTTGTTCATCACCGCGGTCTTTCGGAACGTGTGAAGCTGCTCGGAGCGTGTACTGATACAGAGTTATATAGGTGCATGAGAACGAGTGCGCTGCTTGTTAATCTCTCTGAAATCGAGGCTTTTGGCATAACGGTGCTAGAAGCACTTGCTGCGGGAACTCCGGCGCTTGTCAATGAAAAGCTCGGCCTGCGCGAGCTTGCACGGCGCTTCGACCGCGCCGTGTTTTCGATACCCGTAGAAGCACTCAGCGCCCGTGAACTAGCTCAAACGATACACGATGTCGCTGGGACAGACATCGGCTTGGTCGATCTGAACGATTTTCGGTGGGACAGGATCGCGGCGCGAACGTTCGACGCATACAAGGAAGCCCGCAACGCGTAAGCGAGAGCGTAAGGACGTCGCTTTGAGTTGAGCTCGCGTTTTCAATCGAAGTCGAGCGTCGGACAGCTCACGTCAAAAGGATGAGTATAAAGAACTTAACAGATATCCTTTAAGCCGTGGATGAGAGGCGTATGAACAGCGCAATGAACTCGGTGAGGGCTGCTGTCTATGCCCCGTACATTTATCGATGGATGTTGGACTTTGTCCGCGAGCTGTCGGACTTGTTGGGGGAAGTTCGGTTCTACTCGCGCGGCACTTATGGGAACTATCCGTGGAAGCAGTACGAGCAGTGCGTGCGTTTGATGAATAAACAACGCCTTTTCAGCGCTGTCATAGATTATCTACGCTACCGGCCAGATTTCATTATACTGCTCGGCTCAGAAACGCCCCTCTCGCTTATCCTTTACCTGTTATCTAAGATTGTACGAACGAACCTGGTGCTTATCGTGGAAGAGAATCGTGAAAAGACGTTTGCGAGCGTCACGGTGCGCTGTCTTGCACACGTGAAACGGCTCCTTGTCGTCGCCGCGCACAGGAACGCGGCTGTGTTGGTCGCCGAATCTGAACCGGCTAAGGAGTACTTGCTCAGGATGGGCTGCGCGTCTGAACGCGTAAACGTCATTCCGCACGGCACGAATACAGTTGATTTTCAACCAGGCCCGAAGAGCGAGCGACTAGCGAAATTGCTAGGCCTTTCGGCGAACGACTTACGTGCGAGCATCATTCTCTTCGTGGGGGAATTTAGCGAGTATAAAGGAGCGGAGTTCATGGCGCAGGCGATCCTCACGTTCCCGAATCCAGGCGAGGCTATTTTCTTAATTCCCTCGCAAGGATCTGTTTTTTTGAAGCACGAGTCGCATTTTAGCGCAATGAAAAATGTTCATCCCTATCCATCGCTTGACGATGAATGCATGCCGCATCTTTACAATCTCTCTGATATCGTTGTCGTGCCGTCAAAGCAGTGCGAAACGGGGAGCAGCGATCGCTCTCCAAACTCGCTGATAGAAGCAATGGCGTGCGGAAAGGCCGTCATAGGGACAGCAGTCGGCGGAATCCCCGCAATTATGGACCAGACGGGGCTGCTTATACGGCCCAACGACCCGGCTGCGATAGTTCAGGCTATCTCAGCGTTGACTGCGGATACGCAGCTGCGTGAAATACTGGGCAAGGAGGCGCGGACGCGCGCAGTTACCACGTTAAACAACAACGTTTACGCGAGGCGCATCTTCGAGCTTTGGAAGCGAGCGGCACATGGATAACGACAGCAAGGACGAGTCACGGCGGGGTCGCTGGTCGGTGCTTCACTTGATCAACGTGTTTGATGCGCGATACCAACGTGATCAGCAGCAGATTGTAGACCTGCAGCGCCGAAGGGGGTATGACGTTACCGTTGTCACCTCTCGCTACGACGATGAGTTGAACCGACGCGACGCGCGCTTTTTTCAGGACGCCGAAAAACACCTTGGCGGAGTGAAGATCTTCCACACACAAAGCTGTAAAATTCCTCTAGGCACCTCACAGCCCGCTGTTATCTATCGCCCAAACTCAGCGGTATTCAAACCGTACGACATCACGCACATCCACGGACTAACGTCCTACTCGTGCGTCCTCGGCTGTTTGTCCAAGAGGGTCAATGGCACAAGGTTGGTGACTCGCTCGGACCTCTCGCAAGAGGGTTACGCTCTTCTGAAGAATAATGTTGCTTGGAGAGCCGTTTTTCTTAAGTTGCTTAGATCAATCGATGCAGTGTACGCATACACAGAGTTGGAAAAAGCCGTCTTAGTCGATGTGGGAATCCGGGAAGACGATGTTTGGGTTGTCCCTCTAGGCGTGCGGCTCGAGCAGTTTTGTGAATGCGCCTCACGCGAAGATGCGGGCCAAACGCTGACGATCGGCTATATCGGTCGCTTCGATCAGGTGAAAGGCGTGCACCGACTCGTTGAACCACTTAGTAAGATACTGCGGGAATACGAATTTGTAAGAGTCGCATTTGCTGGGCCCAAACACGACGTGGGGTACGCGAATAAGGTCTTGAGTCGAATGCGTGCCCTCCCTAATTTCTCTTACCTAGGACGTCCCGCCGAAACACCGCCGTTCTATACCAGATGTGATATCATCGTTATTCCATCGCTTTATGACACAGGCACGATTGTTGCGCTCGAGGCTATGGCGTCGGGCAAAGCTATTATTGCATCAAACGTGCGCCCGTTAAACGAGTATCTCGAACACGAAGTCTCAGCGCTACTGGTAGAAACAGAAGAAGAGATCTATAGCTCCTGCAAACGGCTGATTGAAGACGCCGACCTCCGAGCGAAACTCGGCGTGGCAGCACGAAAAGAGTCAAGTAAGTACAGTGACCAAGCAATGATCAGAAAGCTGGAACAGGTCTACGCTTGCGTCAGTGAGCGGTGAACGGCGATCGTAAGTTAGCCGTTCGAAGAGGAAACGACGAGGAGTATTCAACGCATGAGAGTTCCCCAATCATTTTACGCGGGCCTAGCACGCGCGTTGGATTCGGTGACACGAATTTATTTAGCGACCATTGGTTTGATCGTATCCGCGGCCGTGTGCGTCGTCAACCTCTTGACGTTCAGCTCATATTACGTCTTTGTCACGTCCCTTGCCTTGTTCGCTGGATGTGCTCTGTATATTGGGCTGCGCAAAAGACTCACGTCGAGAGCCGCCGCATCCGCGGTCCATCTGAGCGCAGTAGGAGAAAGCCGGGCCCATAAGAGTGTCAACATCGTTTTCGTCTGTTTCGCGAGCGTATGTGTCGTCGTGCTCAGCGCGGCGGTTTATTCTCGTCCCGTGCTTTTTCTCGTTCTGGTCTCTGTTTTGGCAGCGCTCATTGCAATAGAGATCGCGGTTACCACGGATTCTCGGCACGTTCCCAGCGTGCTGTTTAAGATCATCATCTTGGGTGTACTCGTCCGGGCCAGCGCGTATTTTGAGTTTCCTAGCGCGATAGCGGTCGATCCGTATTATCATGTCGGCTTTATCCAGTTCGTTCTCGACCACGGCTACATTCCCGCGCACGCTGCCCCGTATGCCCTCACCGAGTACCCGAGTCTGCCGATTTTGCACATGTTAGTCGCGGCTTTATCGTTAATTACCGGATTCAGCGTGTATAACAGCTACTTTTTCGTCGGCATCATTGAATGTATTAGCGTGGTATTCATCTTCCTTATCGGCAGGGCAGTATTGAATGTGCGCAGCGGCCTGCTAGCAGCTCTCCTGCTTATGCTCGCGAATCAGTTCCTGCTGTGGGGCACTATTATCACGCCAGAGACGCTCGGCATCGTGCTGACACTCGTTGTGGTCGCTGCGTTATTCCTCGTTCCGCGAAATGATATGGTAAGTTTTGCGATCCTCCTAGTCGTCCTGTTTGCGGGCATACTCTTTACGCATGAAGGGACGTCGGCGTATACAGCTTTGGTAATCATCATCGTCGTAAGCTCTTTTGCGTTGGTCAGCAAGATATTCGGCTTGGCGGAGGCCCGACACGAAAAACAGGATGTGAAGGCTCTCTCTCTACACTTGCGATCCCTCGCGCTCTTGGTAGTATTATTTGGCGCGAGCATCATAACCTATTGGATGTTAACAGGCGGTTCAGCCTTGAACCGGGCTTTAGCGATCGTGCGCGGAGGCATCTCGCCGACGAGCACCCTCACACAGCCAGTAGCATCCTTAGCAGGGACGGCAGCGGTGCCTACCCTACCGTCTTCAACACTTCCGATCTGGTCTGATTTGCCTGTGCTGATTCTCATTTTCCTTGCCACGTTTGGATTTCTTTACATTCTGAGCGCAAAAAGAAAGAAAGCGCTAACGGTCGCCTGGATTGGTGCGTCAGCTCTCGTATTGGCCCTTACGACGGGCAGCTACTTTTTAGGCCCAGCCGTGTCGCAACCCGAGCGATGGATCGTGTATCTTCAGGTGTTCATGGTGATCCCTGCAGCAGTCGGCATTCTGACCCTCGGCTCTCTAGTAAATACGCGAAAAGGCATTGCTGTGATTTTTTCGGCGGTGCTTTTCCTCGGCTTTATTAGCGTAACGCACCCAAATGTAAAGGTCGTGAACGAATTGCCATGGGATCAAATCCCTCGGATTGCTCTCCTGCCATCAGAAGTAGCAGCTGCACAGACGATCGCAAATAAGACAGATGGGCGGCAGGTATACACAGATCTTGCGTATGCGCCGAGCTTCAAATATCAATACAAAATGTCGAACGTCACCGTGTTCTCCCCATTATCGGCCATCACTCAGCTGTCCAACAACAACAGCAGTTGGGTTTTACGGCTCGAGATTGCCAATAATCCATACATGGCGAGCAAGGGCCCGGTGCCTAAGCTCGGAGTGGGTGCATACGAATCCATTGAAGCTGCCCAAAACGTAATCTACGATGCCGGTACCGTCCAGGTCGTGAGCACGAAATAGGACGCTGTTACGTGAACCGCCGGCGACGCTCTCGTTTGTGCTCACCATCAGGCAAGGAAGGTCTTGCGCCACGACGCACATTAGCGCGGTGAACACGGCTGCCGAGCTGGCTGTGACATTGTTTGCGTTCGCTCGCGCGGGTACCATAACCGTTATATGAACGTCAGGCGTGTGCTAGCTTAGAGCACCCCGCCGTTCTCTTGCGCTACAACGAGGCCTCTACACACGAACGAAACGTCCGGACAAGCCATGCAGGTTTGCGCTATCACGGTTGCTTTCAACCATCCGAAGGAGCTCGCGCGCTTGCTGCGTTCGCTGCACGGTCAGACGAGCCTGAACGGTTTAATCGTGCTCGACAACTCGCGCGAAGAGTATCTCAAAGAAAATGAGGCAATATTCCGAACGCACGCGGACCGTTACCAATTCGCTCGCTTCGTCCACCCGAGAGAAAACATCGGCTCGGCAGGAGCCTTTTGTCAAGGAATGAAAATCGCGCACGAAAAAGGGTTTGATTGGATCTGGCTGCTTGATCAGGACGGTACTGTTGAAAACGGCTGTTTAGCCTCTCTGCTGCGAAACACAGGACGGGCAGACATCCTATGTCCTCAAATCGTAGATATTGACAATCCAGCCATCGTGCTGCCTCAATCTGGAGCAATACAGAATTTTTGGGGTCGAATGGTCTGGATCGCATTCACCGTAAGTCGCAATATATCTTTTTTTGCGACGCACGGAGCGTTAATTTCGAAGTCCGTACTCGACCGGATCGGATACTACGACTCGCGCAACTTCTTTGTCGGCTCTGAGGACAGCGATTTTGCGTTTCGGTCAACTACTGAACACATGGTGATCCGTCTCGTCGTTGAAGCCAAAGCTCGGCATCCTGATGCCCGTCAGAGGAGTATCGAAAAAAGACGCGGTTTGATTGACGCAGGGCTCATTGACAACATTTCTGCCGAACGCGGTGGAGCCGGCGACCATTTGCGCACGCGTCTACTTTTGAGGCTTCAGCAGTCAACTCTCCGTGGTTCGCGTTTGCTTCCCGAACACTTAGGCTACGTGGATAGGAGGCTTTTTGGGGATAAAAACTGCCGTAAGACACAAGGTTTTGCCAGCTTGTCTTACGCGTACTTGGCAACGAAACGTTTGACCTCAGTCCAGTTCGGAGCCGCGTGCCTATACTCTCTTCTCATTGCATTGTTTCGCAAGCTCATAAGCGACGGGAGAATCAGTTTAAAGGGAACAGTCTCGATGTACGCGATCTGCCTGCGAAGCAAGCTGCAAAAGGAGTGGCCCTTTGAATCCATTGAACAGTTTTGTATACGTCTTGCCGAATAGCACCTTAATCGTATAGGTATCGCCATTCGTGCGACCGCTTGTCAAGTTCAAGACGCTTTGGCCGCGGATACGGGAGCGCGTCAAAAAGGCCCTCTGCGTGCTTCAATCCGTGAACTATCGTTTTCCTTTTTTGCTAGGAGTGGAGGCGCTTGGTCTTTCTGCAGCGCCTTAAAGGCCTGCAAATAATCACTGCCACAACAACGCTCGAGGGTTGCGCCAAACATATAAAGCATTCACGACGTCATGCGGTAAGACAGGCGACCAATCAAGCGAGTCCCGACACGCAATTTAGCACCTAGGCAATGAAAGAGCAAATGAAGTCCATTAGCACCTTCGCAGATCTTATCCTTGTATTTGGTCTCGCGCTCGCAGCGTTCGTAGTCGCTAGTGTTCCAGCGTTAAGCGTAACGGCCGCTCGTCCCATCATTGGCACTATAGCCGTCCTTTTCGTCCCCGGGTACGCATTCATTGCAGCGCTGTTTCCCCAAAAGGCGACGTTAGGAAACGGCATCAGGCTGGCGCTCTCTTTTGGCCTCAGTATCGTCGTCGTGCCGCTCCTTGAAATAGCCCTCAACTATTCCAGGTGGGGCGTCCGACTGGGCCCGACACTTGTCGCTCTTGTCGTTTTTACGCTTGTGTGTGTCGTCGTTGCGAGCGTTCGCCGGCATCAACTCCCACCAGAACACCGCTTCGTTGTCAATTGGCCGGTATGGCACCATTTGGGCGACCGAAAGGCGACCCGGCCAGCAACGTCCGATCGAATGCTCTCAGTCGTACTCGTTGTCGCGATAATAGCGTCGGTTGCTGTCGTGAGTTATGCTTTGGTAATGCCGAAATCGGAAGAGCACTTCACTGAGTTTTACCTTCTTGGAGCTAACGATACGCTCAGCAATTACACAACGCAGTACAAGATGGGGACCCCAAATCCTGTGACGGTCGTTATTGTCAACGACGAAGGGCGAAACGTTACTTACAATCTGGTCGTCTCGGCGAACAACAGCACGCAACGTGGCGTCGTCTATTCGGAAGAGGTGGTCATCCCTAACGGCCAACGGTGGGAGAAGCAGATCGACCTCGTCCTTAATCAACCAGGGGACAACGTTAAACTTGATTTTTCTCTTTATGCGGACCATACGACCGCCGATCCATATCGGGATGCCCACCTGTGGGTGAACGTCACGGCATAAAGAAAGGCGATAAGGGAGCGCTTTCACG
Organism: Methanomicrobia archaeon; assembly: GCA_015660915.1. Classification (GTDB taxonomy): domain Archaea; phylum Halobacteriota; class Bog-38; order Methanoflorentales; family Methanoflorentaceae; genus Methanoflorens. The sequence goes on from JACTTZ010000010.1 coordinate 36,118, forward strand.
ACAAGTTCGCAGCTAAAAATGTAGAGGGTTGTACGCATAGGCACCGACTGCTGCGTGATGGGTGCCGCTCACTCATCGCTTGCTTTGGCTGCTTCAGATGGCTCCTATCGTTTGGACATTTCGCCTTCTGCACAACAAGAAATGGTAGATAGCTTCCGCAAGAAGAGTGAATCGCCGGCGCCAAAATCGTGCGTCCCTCGGGGCGGCCATGCGTTTTAGCTAGAAACGATGCTGCGTGCTTGCTCAGTCGTATGGCCAGTGAAGTGCCGAAGCAAACATTTATGGCCACGCAAGTAAGACTCAACGCGACGTGAATCGCACCAACATTCTCACCGCAGCGCTTGCAATCCTTTTAGCAGCTGCAATTGTCGGAACCGTCGTGATCGTTGTATTTCCGCAGCCCGGCGAGTCGTTCACCGAGCTGTACCTCTTAGGCCCGGAAGGAAAGGCAAGCAACTATCCCACAAATTTGACCGTTAATCAAACGGCCAATGTCACGGTTGGGGTCGTAAATCACGAGAACACAAACGCTGACTACACCCTGGTCGCCACCCTCGCCAACAAGACGATCAATACCACATCGTTCAGCTTAGCGAATAACCAAACGTGGCAAAACGCCATCTCATTCATGCCGACCCAGCGGGGTGTGGGGCAAAAAATGCAGTTCGACCTCTACAAAGCGGGCACCGCAAGTGTGTACCGTTCGGTTTACCTTTACCTCAGCGTCACGTGATCAAACCGCGCTTTTTTTCCGCAGCGTTCGGCAGAAGTAATAGCCGGTCTTCATGGGAATTCATTCAGGCCTTTCGGTTCCGACAACTGTTGCCCCACGAAAAAGCTTGCTCGAGCCACAAGCGCTGCGATCGTCGTATGGCGCTCTTAGCAGCACATTCTTATAAAGGGAACGCGATGAAGGATAACAGCAATTTCGACAACAGCACGGTGAGATAATGCGAACAGCGCTCATAACCGGTATCACTGGACAAGACGGATCATATCTTGCAGAGCTCTTGCTCGAAAAGGGCTATGAGGTCTATGGCCTTGTCCGAAGGTTGAGCACACCCAATCAATCCCGCATTGACAATATTGTTGACCGACTTGTACTGTTGGAGGGGGATCTCACCGATCAGTCATCGCTCAACGTCGCCATGCAGACCGCGATGCCTGACGAGGTGTATAATCTTGCAGCTCAGTCATTCGTCGCGACGTCGTGGAACCAACCGGTGTTGACTGGGGACGTGACCGGACTCGGCGTCGTTCGCGTTCTGGAGGCGGTGAGGCACCTTTGCCCAACGGCACGGTTCTACCAGGCATCAAGCAGCGAAATGTTTGGAACGGCGCTGCAACCGTTGAAAAACGAGACCACCCCATTCCATCCCAGGAGCCCCTATGCCGTAGCAAAGGTCTATGGGCATTACACGGCGCTCAACTATCGCGAGAGTTATGGGCTTTTCTGCTGCAACGGAATTTGCTTCAATCACGAGTCGCCGCGGCGTGGCATAGAGTTTGTGACGAAAAAGATATCAGATGGTGTCGCGCGGATTCATCACGGTCGTGCGAAGGAGCTGCGGCTGGGGAATCTTGAGGTTAAGCGTGACTGGGGCTTTGCCGCGGACTACGTGAAGGCGATGTGGCTTATGTTGCAACAGGATGAGCCTGACGATTACGTCGTCGCCACGGGAGTAAGTCACTCGGTGAAGGAGTTTGCCGAGCTCGCCTTCAATGCCGTCGGCTTGAATTGGGAGGACTACGTGATCGTGGACGAGCGGTACCTGCGACCCGCAGAGGTACCCGACCTGCGGGGGGATGCCTTAAAAGCCCGCACTAAGCTGGGCTGGACACCCGATACCTCGTTTGAGGAGCTGGTAAGGATAATGGTCGCTGCAGACGTTGAGAAATATAGCAGATCTATCACCGAGCGTCGGCCGCTCGAAGAGACGTGACCTGAGCTGCAATTGGCACACCGCCATGGCTTCACGACCCGCGAGGCAGCGGGGCAAGCGGCGGCACTTTGTCCCGATTTACGCGGACGCATCGTCAAACGTTGTTCGACCGTTTCGATGCAGTGATCCGCCACGTACTTCCTCAAGCCGAACTCGTATCTCTACTTCGGCACGTTCAACTTGGAGCTAGGGCAGGTCGCGCAAGTCGCTGCGACAACGCTCATGAAGGGAACCGAAATAAGCTATTTTGATTTGCGCGGCCTGACCGAGCTCGTAGTAAGATCTTTGATGACGGAGGGGCCACCGTTTATCACCGTCGCACAACGTGACGCTTGCCCCCGCTGAGGGGGTTTAGCCTCACCCGACGTCGCGACCATCGAACCGCCGTGTGTCCACCTGTAGCTGACCGAGATTATATTTAGGGCTATTAACATGGAGGGTAACGCACTGTCACTGCGAGGGTGAGATAAACGTGAAGATCGGCTGGCGGGTGCGTTTCGGGCTCCTTCTTATTGCGCTCTCTGTAATCCTCTATCTAGTTCACTTCTCCGTATTCCACGATTTGACTTATGTCGAGACCTACGCACTTGGCGACCTTGCTTTTCTTCCGATCGAGGTGCTTCTTGTCGTCCTCGTCGTTGACTGGGTGATAACCCGGCAAGAAAAGAGGAGTCAACTCACCAAACTCAACATGGTAATCGGCGTCTACTTCAGTGAGGTCGGCACCCCACTCCTGAAGGCGTTATCGGAATTTGACCCGCACGTCGGGAGGATTCGCGACGAGCTTTTAGTGAAGGGCACCTGGACCACCCGCGATTTCGCCGAGGCAAGCTTACGCATAAAAAAGCACGAATACAAGCTCGTTTGCGACAAGGGCGACCCGAAAGCGTTACAATTTCTCGAAAACCTGCGCACTTTCCTCATATCAGAGCGGATGTTTTTGCTCCGCCTCCTCGAAAATCCGAACCTCCTCGAACAGGAATCCTTCACCGAACAGCTTTGGGCGGTCTTCCACGTCGCTGATGAGCTGCAGCACCGACCCGACTTGGCGCACCTGCCCGGCGGCGATTACCGGCACCTCGCTGTTGACGCAGGACGGGCGTACAGTGCGCTCACCGCCGAGTGGCTCAAGTATATGGCGCACCTCTTGCAGCGATATCCGTACCTCTTCTCCTTAGCACTGCGCACAAATCCGTTTGATCCGACCGCTTCGCCCGTGATCACAGACGTAGGCTGATAGCCTGCGACAGCACCAAAGACGTCGTGCAGACGGTACTGCAAACGCAGGAAGTGCACGCGTCGCGCCCAGAAATTTATTCGACGTCGATCATCTCGAGCTCCGACGCCAGCGCAGGTAAAAAGGTTCCCACGTCGGTCACGACCCCGATTGCCTGTGCCGTGCCGCGATCGATGAGCTTTGTCACGGTAGCTGGATTAATGTCGACGCAAATCGTCTTCACGTACGAGGGCAGCATGTTCCCAACAGCGATCGAGTGCAACATGGTGGCCATCATAAGCACAAGGTCAACGCCTTTGAGGAGATCACGCATGGCGTCCTGTGCGGCCATGATGTCAGTAATGACGTCGGGCAATGGACCATCATCGCGGATAGACCCGGCGAGCACGAACGGCACGTCATTGACCACGCTTTCGAACATGATGCCACTTTTGACGAGTCCCTGGCGCACAGCCGCCGTAATCGATCCGCACCGGACCACTTCGCTGATGGCGTAGAGGTGGTTCTTGTGCCCCTCGCTTACCAGCTCTGCCGTTTTGATGTTGAGGCCAAGCGACGTGCCATAGAGATCACGCTCGATGTCGTGCACCGCAAGCGCGTTGCCGGCGAGCAAGGCATCGACGTACCCTCGATGGACAATTCTCGAAAGTGCCTCGGCAGCACCGGTGTGCGACACTGCCGGTCCTGCAACGACGGCGATCTTCTTTCCCTGCACCTTTGCGTTCACCATTTCTACGGCGATTTTGTGGATGAGGGTCGCCGAGGGGCGCTCAGAGGACACAGCGCCACCCATAAACTCAAAAAGGGAGCGCGTGCGCGGGCGTTCGGGAGGCATGACGCGCACGCCGCGCTGCCCGAGCACGACCAGATCTCCTGCCATGACGTGATGGAGCGGCGTGCACACCGCGCGGTCGTCGCGGACGACGATCATGCAGTCCATTTCGATATCCTCTACCGGAATCCAGGCGCCGTTCTGGTGAACAAAAGTGGGGTGATTCGTAGTCGAATAGAACCCCCCTGGAACGGCCTTGTCCTTATCTGCAGCTCCGAGTCGAACGTCTTCAATCTCGGGAACTTGCGCACCGAGCCGATGAAGGTCGCTCATAATTGCGTCGAGATGTGCCTCGTCGCGCCCCTTGACCGCAAGCCGTACGTAGCTCGGATCGCTCTTGTGCGCTCCTATCTTGAATGTGATGATCTCAAACTCGCCGTCAAGATCCATGATCTTGTCGAGCACCCGTGTTAATGTCAGCGAATCAATAATGTGTCCCTGTAGTTCCACTTCACGAATCGTCGTCATGCGTTCCGTCCGTGAGCGCCAGCTATGCGGTCCGCTCGCTTACCTTCTTACAATCATCGTTCCGATACCTTCGTCAGTAAACAGCTCAAGCAGGAGCGCGTGATGAACGTTACCGTTGATGATGTGCGTATTCTCTACCCCGGCTTCGAGAGCCTTTATGCACGCGTGCACTTTTGGAATCATGCCTCCACTGATGCTTCCCGATTCGATCGCACGCTGGGCCTCAGCGAACGTCATGCGGGAGATGACCGTCTGGGGGTCGCTCGAGTCGCGCTGAATGCCGTTGACGTCGGTCAGGGCGATAAGCTTGCCGGCCATAAGCGCCGCGGCTATGTCTCCCGCGACGGTGTCAGCATTGAGATTGAGGCTGTGACACGCGCTATCGACGGCGATGGGGGCTATCACAGGGATGTATCCCTTGCCGGCCATAATCATAAGGATCTCTGGGTTGATGACTTCGGTCTCGCCGACCCAGCCAAGGTCAACCTCGCGTTCGACGCCTTCATATACGACGCGCTGGGGGCTTTTTTTCCGAGCGGCGATCATGCGGCCATCTTTTCCGGACAGGCCTACCCCTTTGCCGCCGTGCTTGCCGATCAGTGCTACAAGACGCGTATTGATGTTCCCGACGAGGACCATGCGGGCGATTTCGAGGGTCTCTTCGTCAGTGATACGCAAGCCTGCTGCAAATTCGGGCTTTTTGCCCATTCGCTCCATCTTCTCGCTGATTTCCGGTCCGCCTCCGTGAACGAGCACTGGCTGCATACCAACGTAACGCAAGAGCACGATGTCTTCGATAATACCCTCCATGAGGCGCTTGTCGATCATCGCGTGCCCGCCAATTTTGATAACGACGAACGATCCGTAAAACTCGCGAATGTAAGGCAACGCTTCGATAAGGATCTGCTCCCGCTTCATTGACCTGTAGTTCCGACTGAGAATAGAAATATCTTCCTGCGCGCGCACCAGAAGACGTCCGATTGTCGTCGTGAACGCTAGGGAAAGTCTGCCCCTCAAGGCTATATGCCGCGAAGACCATGAAACAGGTGGCGAACGTCAGGTTTTTCGCTTGCGAGTGGCGGATCATATGAGGTACAAGGCGGCGTGTATACAGATGGGTGCGTTCGGCACGCGATTGGAAAACGTTGACCGCGCGGTCGCCTTGATCGACGAAACGGATGCTGACCTTGTCGTTCTCCCAGAGCTGTTCGCCCACTGCAAAGATTTCAAGGCCGGAGAGCACATTCCGGGGCCGACAACTGAGGTCTTTAAGCGGCTTGCTCGCGAAAAGGGAAGCTTCATCCTGATGGGGAGCATGCTGGAGCTGGACGAGCAGGGACGGATGTTCAACACAAGCGTGCTCATTGATAAACACGGCACGATTTGCGCACGGTACCGCAAGATTCATCTGTTCTCCTATCGTTCGAAGGAGAAACGTTCATTGAATGCAGGAACTGACGTTGTCGTTACGCCGACCGAGCTCGGCGTCATAGGGTTTTCGATCTGTTATGACATTCGCTTTCCTGAGCTCTATCGGGCTCTGGTCAAAAAAGGGGCTGAAATTATCGTCTGTCCTGCGGCATGGCCTTCCCCACGCCTTGAACATTGGATCGTGCTAAACAGGGCCCGAGCTATCGAAAACCAATGTTACTTCATCGGTTGCAATCAGGTAGGCACGCCGGTGCCCTCGACGACTTTTGTCGGCGGCAGCATGATTACCGACCCGTGGGGAGAGACGCTTGTCGCGGCGGGTGACTCTGAAGCTATCATTACCGCGGTAATCGACGTTGGCGTGGTTAACCGGATCAGAAAGGAGTATACTTCTCTCAACGACGTGGTCCCACTTTGACGGCGGCAGCACACGGTGCGCGTGCGCTTCCGGCAGAATGCGTTCGATCTGTAAATCGACTGGACCATTTGATGACCGTTCCGTGGCGCCAGCAAAGCTTAAGAGCCGGTGTGTTATAGTAGACTCGGGCTCCGGTAGTGTAGTCCGGCCAATCATGGGGGACTCTCACTCCCTCGACTTGGGTTCAAATCCCAACCGGAGCATATTTTTTGATTCGCCGGCGGCCTCCGACCGTTCTCTAAAGATCCTTCAAGCGGCTATGTACGTAACGCGTCCGCTTCGTTATTCTCGGAGAAAAAAAGCGCTGGTAGGGCGGCGTTTTCAAGACGAAGCTCAGCCAATGGTTACTCACGGGGCAAAATTTCGCGTGCGATCTGCATCCCTTTGATCGCGACCGGAAAGCCTGCATAAACTGCCATCATGAGGATGGTTTCGACAAGCTCCTGTCGCGTGCACCCGATATTGAGAGCTGCTCGAATGTGGTCGCGAAGTTGATCCTCTCGATTGCCGAGGGCGGTGAGAGCGGCGACGATACAGAGCTCCCGCTGCTTCGCAGGTAGTCCCGGACGGGTGTAGATATCCCCGTAAGCAAATTCAATAACGTAGCGCGCAAGGTCGGGAGCAACGGCGTCCATACTCCGAATGAGGTTTGTGACACCCTCCTCGTTCACCCTTCGCAGCGCTTCGATCCCGCGCCTATATCGTTCGTTTTCCATGCTATCTTCACACGCATGGCGCCGCGTCGATATAAGCCCTGCTATCTGCCAGCGACACCCAAATGCAATCCGTGTGGCCAGGCAGCGTCATTACCTTTTTATAAACCCGTGGAAGTGTTGTAACCGATCATAGTGGCTGGATTCTTATCGTTGCTTTTCATCAACAACTACGGCTTGCTTGAACTGTTTCTCGTCAGCGCCACCTCATCGGTGCTTCCTATCCCCACAGAGCCGACAATAGCACTGCTGCTGAGCGAGAACGTGCGTCCGCTAGTCATCCTCATCGTGCTGATCCCGGCGTCAGTTCTAGGCGCTTCAATCGGATACCTTTTGGGAAAATACGGGATACGCAGAATAATCCCCTTTCATAATCCCGAACGCGAAAAGAGGGTTCATGCTTGGTTTGGCAAATATGGGGCTGCGCTGCTTATAATCTCGCCGTGGATCCCCTTTGCTGGCGATTTGGTGCCCATCGTCGCGGGAATCGAAGAGTTTAACCCGGCCACTTTTCTCATAATAATGTTCGTGGCCAAAGCGATCAAAGGCACTGCAATAGTCTATTTCCTCTCCTTTTTCGTCCAGCTAGTCGGCCTCCATCTTTAATTGGTGAAGGAAAAGAAATGAGCTGCTCGAACAAAGGACAAACTGGCGGCGGAGCGTGTAGCCAACGCGATAGACAAAAAAAAGAGTGACGTCGTGCGGAAACGTGTGTCACTCTTCGGCGAAGGTTATCGCCTCCGTCGGACAGCTGTCCGCGGCTTCTTGACACTCGCATTCGCTACACGCAGTCGCATCAATGACGTGCGATAGCCCGTCATCTTGAAGCTCAAAGACGTCGGGGCACACATCTTCGCACGCCCCGCAGCCGACACAGAGCTCAACATCAATTTTCGGTACTAGCATGGTCATTCTAACCATGCTGCTTACTCTCCACGTTTATAACTATCGTTTGCTCGCTTGGTAACCCGTTTCACCCCTCGCACAGCAACGCTGACTAAATTGACGACCTGGCCCGCAGGGACGTCTGCACAACACATAAGGCCGAGGAGTGCTCTTATGCACTCGTGTTTGACACGCATACGCACATGGATACGCGTCCGTTTGAGGACTTTGAGTTGATGGGCGTGGCCGGTGTGACCGATGTGCTCACGCTCGCACACGACCCGATGCGAATGTCAACAGCAGACGTTCTAGTTGACCACTTTTACAAGCTCATTTACGGTGAAGTGCGGCGAGGCGCCGAAAATGGCGTTAGCGTACACGTGGGTCTTGGCGTGCACCCGCGTTCGATCAACGACCAAGTTGACACGACTTTGGCAGCGCTCCCCGATTACCTCGAGCACCCCGCTGTCGTCGCGATCGGAGAAATTGGGCTCGAAAGGTGCACCGACGTCGAGGAGCGGGTCTTTCGTAGACAGCTCGGGATCGACTATTATCCCAAAGTTATCCACACGCCTCGGCGCGAGAAGCGAGAGGCACTTGAGCGAATCATCGCGATCGTTGACGAAGTCGGGGCCAAGGATGTGGTGATTGATCACATCGATCCATCAACGGTCGATATCGCACTGGAGGCGGGGGCATACGTTGGCCTTACCGTCCAGCCGGGCAAAGCGTCAGTGCGCGACGCGGTTGAACTGATCATTGAATACGCTGAAGCGAAGTTTGTCGTTAATAGTGACTTGAGCGCCCAGCGCTCAGACTGTCTGTCTGTCGCGCGGGTCATGCATGCACTCACGATCGAGGGATACGCCGATCGTGCATATAAGGCGTGCGTGCAGAACGGTCGCGACCTGTTTCTGCGGTAAGCGTTCTCGTCGTAAAGGCCGCCCTTCAACTGTTTTTTCCTTGCGTATGCTTTATTACCTCCGATGCTGTACTTAGTCTGATGATCCTATGACCGACGAAAAGAAAGACGAAGAGAAGCGAATGACGCCGAGAGACTACTGGATGCGCGACCCCTTTTCTGAAATGCGCCGGATGCTTGATACGTTCCGCAGCAACATGGAGGACACCCTCGAGCGTGTTTTCCCCTCACAGGCGATGCTGCCAGCTCTGAAACAACCCCGCATCGACATCCTTGACCTAGGCGATGCCCTTCAGGTCGTCGCTGACATGCCGGGAGTAAAGAAGGAAGACATCGAGATTAACCTCACTCCCGAGCGGATCGAGATCAGCGCCGAATCGAGCACCGAAACCGAACGTAAAGAGGAGGAGTACACCTATCGCGAGCGCGGCTACGCATCGTACCGGCGGATGCTCGACCTCCCCGCTGCCGTGCTGCCAGATAAGGCCGCAGCAACGTTCACTGACGGCGTACTTGAGGTCAAGGTGCCGAAGAAGGAACCTACCGAGGCGGAAAAGAAAACGCGAGTGAACGTCAAGTAGTTCAGGTGTCTATGGAAGAACGACACAAGTATCCCTTTGAGGTAACTGTCGCACCGGAGGCGCTCGACCGAGGCCGCCATTGGATTACCGTGCAGCTGAGGAACGTGTCAGCCGAGCTGCTTACCGACGTGAGTGCGACGCTGTTTACCTACAACTCGCACGATCTCGATGTGTTGCAAAGCGGATCCTTTCATTTTGTAAAAGAACTGCGACCTCAAGACACCACAGCGCTCAACTTTCACGTTTTTGCGAACCACAGCGGCCGGGTCTATCTCCACGTCACCGCGTACCGCAACGGCGCCCTCGTAAGCTGGTACTCCCCCGATCAGGAGCTCCGCCTCACCGAAGATCCGGCCGAGATTCAGACCTTCTTCGCGAACCGTCCGTACTGGGCGTACGAAGAGACGATCGAAGCGGAAACCGTCGTGCACGCTCACCGTGACGTGCCGAGCCTTCGTCTTGAAGTCGCCGCGCGCCCTCCATCGAAAGCGCACACGCTCATGGACGTGATTGACATTGACTTCATCGCAGAAGGTGGTACGAAACGGTTTGTAAGCGAGCTCTACGCGAGCGAAGAAGGCACGTATCTCCTCACCGCGCGCCTGTTCCACGAACAGAAACTGATTAGCAGCAAGTACGCGTCCTGCTATGTCGCGCCCTTTGAAGAGTGAATCGCGCGCTTTTTTTGCTCTTGGCGCTTTCCGTAGCGCATCGCACACCAAAGACATCGGCCGAGGTATCATGAACAGAAATGTGCGGGCCCTTCGAGGCTATCTATCTAACTACGTGCGAAACGATTTTGATAATCCATTTTACGCCTCATTTAAGATTACGCACCGCTGCAACCTACGGTGCGGCTTTTGCAACGTTTGGGCCGACAAGATTCCCGACCTTAAAACGAGCGACGTGCTCACCGTTATCGATAATCTGTCGCGAGCGAGCACGTTTACCATAAGCTTTGAGGGGGGTGAACCCCTACTACGCAAGGATATAGGTGATGTCCTCCGCTACACGCACGACTGCTCAAACTATATTCTATTTACCACCAACGGGCTTCTTATCGATCGCCGGCCCTTTGCCGAGTACGCGAAGTATTTCGATTTTCTACAGCTGTCGATTGACGAGGGGCACGACAACGTGCACCTGTTTGACCGGCTCGATTACTTCACCGATCTTGGCATTAAGACGACGGTGCAAACGGTCGTGACAAAGCACGATCTTGATAAGATCGAGGAAAAAGTAGAAAAAGTGCACGCGCACGGCCACAAGATTCTCATAATGCCTGCGTTCAACTTTGACGGCACTGAAGACCTCACGCCAGATCTCTTGATTCTTCGCGAGATAATTACCCGCCTTAAGCGCGAGTACGGAAACACGCTCACGACAAGTCGTTCGTACATCGAGAGCTTTGACCAACCGTACACGTGCCGAACACTTAGCGTTATGATCGAGCCGAATGGCGATATTATCTACCCGTGCATGCCGATCGGCACGAAGCTCGGCAACCTCCTCGAAAACGACCTGCAGACGCTCATGACCTCAGAACAGGCACAAGCTGACCGTCAACAAATGCTGCGTTGTAACAAACACTGTCTCATCTACTGCCACGCTGAGACGTCTCACCTTATGTCGTTGCGCAAGCTCGCTCCATACGCGCAGAACCTCATAAGCTTCCGGTTGTTTGGCTAGCAGACGGACGACGACCTCAATAATTTCACGCGTGGCAGTGGGGCTTGCTTGAGGAGTGAGCTACCCGAATAGGAAAGGAAATCACGCTCGCGCGATGACAAGCGGCAAATGGAGCTAGCTGCACAGCGAGTAACACGTAACTGTCAGGTAGACTTAGCAGAAGAACCAACAGGGGTCTTGTCGTGATAAAAGATGCGATGCTGTGGGAGCCAATTGCAGACGAGGGCGTTCACTGTTTCGCGTGCGCTCACGAGTGCAAGATCAAGAAATGGGATCGCGGAATCTGTCACGTGCGGCAGAATCTGGACGGTAAGCTCGCGACCCTCATCTACGCCGAGGTGAGCTCTATGAACGTCGATCCCATCGAAAAGAAACCGCTGTTCCATTTTTACCCGGGATCGAAAGTGTTTTCGCTTGGTTCAGTGAGCTGCAATTTCAAGTGTGAACACTGCCAGAATTATGACATCTCGTTCGCGGAAGTCGGAGAGATGGGTACCACCGAAGTCCTGCCAGAGCGTTCAGTACAGCTCGCTCTCGAGCGTAACTGCCGCGGGATCGCTTGGACGTACAATGAGCCGACGATCTGGTTTGAGTACACCTACGATTCCGCGATCCTTGCTAAGGAAGCCGGCCTGTACACCGTGTACGTCACCAATGGCTATATGACGCCGCAGGCGCTCGAAAAGATTGGCCCCTATCTTGACGCGGCGAACGTTGATGTAAAGGGCTTCAGCAAAAAGTTTTACAACGGCGTCTGTAAGGCGCGCCTCGATCCCGTGCTCCACACGTGCGAGCGCATGCACGAGAGCGGCATCCATCTCGAGCTGACGTATCTCATTATTCCCGGCCTCAACGACGACGAAGAGCAGCTCGGTGCGTTTAGCGAGTGGGCGGCAGGGGTCGACCGTGACATACCAGTGCACTTCTCACGTTTTCATCCGGATTGGCGCATGCTCGACCGTCCAGCAACGCCCATGGAAACCCTAAAAAAAGCGCACCACGTCGCGACACAGGCCGGACTGCGCTATATCTATCTAGGAAACGTCGCAAGTCAGTACGAAAACACGTTTTGCCCGGACTGCGGGGCGATTATCATCAACCGCACAGGCTATCGGATCAGCAAACGAGGGAAGACGTGTCCACGGTGTGGCTACGTCGCACCCATTATCGATTAGTACGCCTTCCGGGTGATAGTGAGGCATACCCTGAGAATTTTTTTCAGGCGGTCGATGCTGAGCTCTTTGCGGGCCATTAAAATGTCGCTCATCAAGTCCTTCCCGCTCATGCGTTAGAAATGCCCATTTCTTTCTATTTAAATACTTCGAAATGAGTGCTGCGGGAAAAGATCGACGCAAACAGCTTACCCATAAAGGTTAATACCCTTTCGTGTCCTATCGGTTGTGATGCCATGATCTGCAAACGCTTATCTGAGGTAACCGATGCCGAATTTGACCGCCTGCTCGACCGCGGCGCTGCTGTGCGCGAGGTTATGGATCACGTACAGAAAATCGTCAGCGACGTGAGAGAAAACGGCGACACCGCCGTTATGGAGTACACGCTGCAGTATGACAAGGCCGATATCGTCAACCTTCGAGTGACAGAAGGGGAGCTCCTTGCAGCGTACGAAAACGCCTCGCAGGACGTCATCGACGCGTTGTATACCCTGTCAGACAATATCACCTCGTACCACGTACGGCAGGTGCAAAGTGACTTGTGGCTTCACGAGGTGGCACCGGGAGTCGTCTTTGGGCAAAAGACAACACCACTGGATCGCATCGGTGCGTACGTGCCAGGAGGGTTTGCAGTTTACCCCTCAACGGCACTCATGAATATCATTCCGGCCAAGGTCGCCGGCGTCCGGGAGGTAATTGTCTGCATCCCACCAATGCCCGACGGCACGGTGCCTGTGGCAACGCTCCTTGCGGCTGACATCGCTGGGGCGAACGCGATCTATAAGATTGGGGGGGCACAGGCGATTGCGGCAATGGCATTTGGGACGCAGAGCGTCGCGAAGGTAGATAAGATCGTCGGACCCGGCAACGTGTATGTGACCGCGGCCAAGCTCCTCGTGCAAAGTGAGGTGGAAATCGATTTCCCTGCGGGCCCCAGCGAAATCGCGGTGCTCGCCGATGAGGGGGACGCTACGTTTATCGCCGCTGACATAATTGCCCAACTCGAGCACGGCCCAAAATCATCCGGGTTCCTGCTTACCCCCTCAGCGGAACTCGCACGCGAGGTCGAAAAAGAGCTCAATGCGCAGCGTGAGGCTGCAGCGCGGAAGGATCTCATCGATCTGAGCGGCAGCGCCATCCTCGTTGGCGAAAGTTTGGACGCGTGCGTCGAATTCGTAAATGATCTCGCTCCTGAGCATCTCGAACTCATGGTGCGAGATCCGATTAACGTCCTCGAAAAAATACGCAACGCAGGAACGATTTGCGTCGGTGAATATACGCCCGCAGCCGTGGGGGATTACGCTACCGGAACGAGTTCGACGTTGCCAACAGGGGGGTTCGCTAAGTATGCGAGCGGACTCAACGTGGGCCACTTTACAAAGACGACGAGCGTTCAAGTGCTGACGAGGGACGGGCTCGAGAGCCTTTCGGACCTTGTCCGCTCTCTAGCGCAGATCGAGGGGTTGCCTGGACACGCAGCGTCCGTGCTGCGGAGGCTTCAATGAAGGTGACGCGCTCAAGCGCCATCGTCCCAGAAACCGATGTTACTGTTGCGGGGTGGGTGCATGAGCTTCGCGACCTCGGCGGCATCAGCTTTCTTTTGCTCCGTGATCGCGATGGCATCATGCAAATCACCATACCAAAGAAGAAGGTCCCTCTAGAACTCGTTGAATGCGTGCGAAGCCTGAGCAGGGAATCTGTGGTGCGCGTGGAAGGGCACGTCAAGGCTGAACCGAAGGCGCCGCAAGGCTATGAGATCATTCCGTACAAGGTTGAGCTACTGAGCGCTGCGGAATCACCGCTTCCGCTCGACGTCACGGGAAAGGTGCCAGCCGAACTCGACACGCGGCTAGACGCACGCTTTATGGACGTGCGTCTTCCTGCAACGCGGGCCATCTTTTTCATTCGCGCGGCGGTGCTTAACGAAGTGCGTGCGTTTCTCGTTGCTCGCGATTTTATCGAGATTCAGACGCCCAAGATGGTGGCAACCGCGACCGAGGGCGGGACACAACTCTTTCCCATATCGTACTTCGACCGCGAGGCTTTTTTAAATCAGAGCCCGCAGCTCTATAAGCAGATCATGATGGCGGCCGGGCTGGAACGGGTGTTTGAGGTTGGCCCTATCTTTCGCGCCGAGGAGCACGATACGCGAAAACACCTCAACGAGGTCACATCGATTGATGTCGAGGCCTCGTTTATGGACGACCGCGAGGTTATGGGACTCCTTGAGGAGCTCATCCGGCACGTCTATGTGGCAGTCGCCGAGCGCTGTAGCGCTCAGCTTCAAGCGCTAGGGGTTACGCTGTCCGTTCCGCATACCCCCTTTCGCCGGATCACGTACGCAGAGGCTATTGAAATTGCCGATATTCCGTGGGGAGACGATCTTGACACTGCGGCTGAGAGAGCGGTTGGCGAGGAGATCGGAGAGCACTACTTTATCGTTGACTGGCCCGTTGAACTGAAGCCCTTCTACGTGCAGCCGCGCAACAACCTCTGCTACGCATTTGACCTCATGCACCCGCGGATGGAGCTCGCGTCGGGCGCGCGACGGATTCACGACTACAGGCTCTTGTCTGAACAGCTTGCTAATAAATCGCTTGCTTCTGAGAGCTTTGCATTTTATCTCGACGCGTTTCGCTATGGCATGCCGCCGCACGCGGGGTGGGGTCTCGGAGCCGAGCGTCTTCTTGTGACTATGCTCGGCCTCGCCAACATTCGAGAAAGCGTCCTTTTTCCTCGCGATCGTCGCCGGATTACGCCGTGAACTGAATTACGCAGCTTGTGGTTCGATCACATACCATAAAGTTTAAGGTGCGGACCCTGCACTACAATATGAGGTAGGGTATGCGCTATCAGGACGATCTAGATGCGATACCGCGTCGCTTAAGGCTCAAAGAGGGGGCTCCCCGGTCGACGCTCGAACAACGCGTGACAGTGCTCGAGCGTAGGGTATCCGAGCTCTCTGCTACCCTCAACGGGATCACCCAACAACTCGTTGACGTCAGTTCATCCGTTCACGATATGACACACCTTCCGGGCGTGTACGGACAAGGTGAGCTTTCGAGCGATGCGGAACCGGTCGATGAGCCTTCCTCACTTCGCCAACAACGGAGACGAAAAAAGACCGCTTACGTCATCGCGGACAACGATTATCCTCCGGAACCTGAACGGCGCCTTGGGGACGACATAATCATTGCCGATCGCGATCTGTAAGCGGAAACGCGGCCCGATGGACCGATGTTTATCAAAGAACTGGAGATTCACAATTTCAAGTCATTTGGAAAAAGGGTGAAGATCCCCTTTTTTGACGATTTCACGGCTGTCTCCGGACCGAACGGCTCGGGAAAGTCCAACATCGTTGACAGCGTTCTCTTTTGTCTGGGGCTTTCGACGTCGCGGACGATGCGCGCCGAGAAGCTCACAGATCTTATTTTCAACGGTGACGGCGCCAACGAGGCGATGGTTAAGGTCAGGTTTGACAACGCAGACGCCGAACTCCCCGCTGACACGGAGGTAACGGTCGCGCGTAAGGTGCGCCGCACCGCGAGCGGGTACTATAGTTACTATTATCTCGACGGCAAGCCGTGCACGCTCGCAGACATCCACGAGCTTCTCTCAAAAGCATGTATCACGCCAGAAGGCTACAACGTCGTGCTGCAGGGGGATATAACCCGTATCATTGAGGTGAGCCCGCTGGAGCGTCGGAAGATTATCGACGAGATCGCCGGCGTCGCTGAGTTCGACCGGAGGCGCGATCGGGCACTCGATGAGCTCGAGGTGGTGCGCGAACGCGTTGAACGCGTCGACATTATATTGAACGAGGTGGCGCTCCGGCTCGAGCAGCTCAAGGTCGAGCGCGAATACGCCCTCAAGTACCAGGAGCTCAAAGCGAAGAAGCACGACTATGAAAAGATGGTTTTTGCGTCAAAGCTCAGCAAGCTCGCACACGACATCAAGGCGATCGAAGGCGATCTTGAACGCAGGCAACGGAGCAAGGACAAGGCAGTCAATGAACTCGCCGCGACTCGGGAAGCGATCTACGACCTTGAGGGGCAGTTGAGTGCACTCAACAGTGCGGTGTCCGAAAAAGGCGAAAACGAGCAATTCGAATTGGCAAGGCATATTGAAAACATCAAGGGGGATATCGCTCAACACCAGAACCGGGTTGATCTTGTAAGCAAGGAGGTTGAGCACCTCGAAACGCAGAAGCGCAAGGCGTTCATAGAGGTGAACGCCCTGAAGCAGAAACACGAGGCGCTGCAGAGCGATCTCGCGGCAGAAACGGTCCGCCGGGCAAGCCTAGCAAGCGAGCTTGACGAGCAGGAGCGAGAACTCAACGCACTTAAAGAGCAGCTATCCAACTTCGACTCAGATGTCACCAAAGCGCGCGACGACCTCTTTGAGAAGCGCAAGGCACTCGGCGAAGAGAAGGACAAGCGCGGAGACGTCGTACGTGCACGAGACCGCGTGCTTGACATCATCCGCCGTGCTTCAACGGACGTGCAAGCAGTCGAGCGGGAGATTGACGCCGCGCGCACGGAGGTTGGGACCGCTCAAAGTGACCTAGAGACGCTTCATCAGAACCAGGCCGAATTGACGCGAAAACTAGAGGATGCGCGTGAGGACATCAAAGACCTTGAGGCTCGACGTGAGGACCTCAAGCTTGCCATCGAAACGGTCGAACGGCGGCTCAATCAAGCGCACCAAGATTTCGTTCGGGCGGAAACACGTCTCAAAGAGAGCTTCGGCAAAGCGGTCGAAGCGATAATGGCCGCACAGTTACCGGGGGTGCGAGGCGTCGTCGCTGAGCTCGGACGTGTCGATCCGCGATATGCTACTGCGCTCGAGATCGCGGCCGGCCCCCGTCTGCGCAACATTATCGTTGATACTGACGCCGACGCGGCGCGCGCTATCGCGTATCTGAAAGAAAACAACGCGGGGCGGGCGACCTTTTTGCCGCTCAACAAGATGAAGCCCGTCCACCGGGAGACGCTTCAGGTGTGTGACGGCGTCATCGATTACGCGATCAACCTCGTTCAGTTCGATCCCGAGTACGCAGCGGCGTTTTCGTACGTTTTTGGCAGGACCGTCGTGGTAACGGAGCTCGAGGCGGCGCGCCGGCTTATTGGCACCTACCGTATGGTGACCCTCGAGGGCGAACTGCTCGAGGTGAGCGGTGCGATGACAGGGGGCATCGACCGAAGGGCACTGAAGTTTATCGCTGGTGAAGAACAGGAACTGCACAGGCTCGGTCGGCAGATACGTGAGTACGAGAAGGAACGTGCGCGCTCACAGCAGGAATTCAGCCAAGTAGACGATCTTCTGCTCCAGGCACGGCACGAGCTCGTTGCCAGCGAAGGCGAGCGGGAACGTTTGGTACGGGAGGCTACGGCCCTCGAGGCGCGAAAGGCCCAGGCCGAAGCGTCGGCGGATGAAAAAGTAGTCAAGCTCGCTGCGATGCGGCAGGAGAAAGAGCAGGCGGGCGCGCAGATTAATGAGCTCGAGGAGCAGGAAGTGCTGCACGGCGCGGAAATTGTGTCTCTCGAGCGGGATATCGCCGACCTTGAGAAGCGGCTCAAGGGTACCGATGCGTCGACGCTCACGGAGGATATCAGTCAGATCGCAGACGAGGTCCGGCGGCTCCAGAACCGTGTGAGCAGATGCGACGCCACCGTCACTGAATTCCGTCTTCATGAAGACTATAACGAGAAGAAGCTGGGCGACGCCAAGGAGCACTTGGAAACGACGGATGGGCGGATCAAGGAGCTTCGCAGCAGCATCCGTGAACATACCGAGGCCGCTACGCGTTTAGAGCACGAGCTGGACGACGTTTGTGGCCGCGAACGCGATCTCGCGCGCGAGCTTTCGGAATTGCGGGAAGGACGCGACGCGCTGCTAGCACAGATTAGCGTGAAGGAGACGGCGAAAGCGGGCCTCCAACGCCAGATTGACCGCACTGAACAAGCTATCGACGCGCTCGACTACCAGCGGCTTGAGCTCGAAGCTCGGCGCGATGAACTCAAAGCAGAGGCCGGCGAGATCGATGAAATGCCGTTCAATGAGCCGTATGAGGCTGTTGTAGCCGGGTTGCGAACGCTCGAATCACAACTCGAGTCGATGAACGACGTGAACATGCGAGCCATCGAGGACTATGATAACGTCGAACGACGGCAGCAAGATCTCAGCTCGCGCAAGGAGACGCTCTTTAACGAACGGGTTGAGATTCTCGAACGCATCGACCGGTACGGCCAGATGAAAAAGGAGGCATTGCTGACGGCGTTTAACAGCATCAACGCGAACTTCAAGGACATCTATGCCGACCTCTCAGGGGCCACTGGTGAGCTCGCCTTAGAGAACTATGAGGACCCCTTCGACGGCGGCCTCTTTATCAGATCGTGGCAACAAGGCAAACACGTGCAGCGAATCGAGGGGATGTCCGGTGGAGAGAAGAGCCTTGCCGCGCTCGCGATGATCTTCGCCATTCAGCGGTATCTGCCGGCGCCGTTCTACATGTTTGATGAGATCGACATGTTCTTAGACGGTGCAAATGCTGAGCGCGTCGCACGGATGATCAAAAAGCTCTCGGTCAACGCTCAGTTTATCGTTGTCTCGCTCCGAAAACCCATGATCGAAGCAGCCAGTCGGACGATTGGCGTCTCGATGCAAGAAGGTAACATCTCGAGCGTCACCGGGGTGAAGTTGAATTGACGAGCGGGGAAAGCCCCGATACCGCCGCCAACGGTGCAGCGCCGGAAGACTTCGATGAACGATCGATCGACATCTTGGTATCCCTCGCGAAAAACGGCGAGATCGATCCGTGGGACATCGATATCGTCGACGTTACCGATAAGTTTCTCGCGCGGGTCGCCGAGCTCGAGAAGCTTGATCTGCGGGTGTCGAGCAGAACGCTTCTTTTCGCGTCAATACTGCTCAGAATGAAGTCTGACATCCTCGAGGAATCGGAACCGGAAGACGTCGACGAAGAAGAACCGGTCGAAGATGACCTTCAGGCGTGTTTCCCCGCGCTCAGCCCGAAGGTGCGACGGCACGCGAAACGGCGCGTTAGTCTCTCAGAGCTCATCCAAGAGCTTAAAAAAGCGACAAAGCGCAAGGAAAGGTCTGATGTTC
This sequence comes from Methanomicrobia archaeon, assembly GCA_015660915.1. GTDB lineage: Archaea > Halobacteriota > Bog-38 > Methanoflorentales > Methanoflorentaceae > Methanoflorens. The sequence continues at coordinate 55,537 of JACTTZ010000010.1, forward strand.
GGCGGTTCGTGCAGCTTCAAGCGCAAGAGTTTGACGCACTCGCAGTGGCACATAGTGAGGACATCGAAAGACAGGTGAAACGTGTGAAGCGTGAGCTCAAGCGACGCTTCGCGGTGCGTGATCAGGTTCTTTTCAGCGAGCTCATTGTCGACAACACGGTTGAAGCCATCGTCCAAACCTACATACCGTTGCTCTTTATGGCAACCCGGCGGCAGATCCAGCTTGAGCAAAAGGAGCTGTTTGGCGACCTCTCCATCAAATGCAAAAACCTTTAACGCTCGTGTAGTATTCATGAGCGGTAATGAACGATCGAGACCTCATCGAAGCAGCGCTGTTTGTCGCAGGCAGACCTCTGACTCTCCTTGAGCTGGAATCTATCGCGAGCATCGACGCCGACGTAGAAGATCTTGTTGAGTCACTCGTTGCGGAATATCGAGAGAAAGGCCCTCTCGAGATCGTTCAGACCGATGAAGACGTGGTCATGCAAGTAAAGGGTGAGTACGCTGACGCCGTGCGGACGATCGCCCAGCGCGATCTCGAAACGCCAGTGTTGCGCACGCTTGCGGTCATTGCGTTCCACCAACCGGTCACGCAGTCGAAAGTAGCGGAAATTCGGGGAAACAAGGCGTATGGTCACGTGCATGAACTTGAGGCGCGCAAGCTTGTCGAATCCGAGCCCTACGGAAGAACAAGGCTACTGCGAACCACGAAAGCGTTCGCTGACTATTTTGGTTTCGAAACGGATAGCCTCGAGGAGATAAAGCAAAGAATTGGGCTGCTTTTGCGTTAGCACAAGTCGTTTCTTGAGGCGCGCGGACGGAACAGGCGAGACGTGCGTCGCGCTTGTCAGCGATCGAGCTCCCGAGAATAGGCGGCTCGGTTGGCGATTTTTGCCGCGAAAGCGCCGGCCACGAAGCCCGCATCCACATTAACAACAGTTAGCACGGAGCACGACTGCAGCATCGCGAGTAGCGCAGCTTCTCCACGACCTCCAAAGCCGTAACCGGTGGAGACCGGTACGCCGATGACAGGAATGTCAGTCAAACCGGCAATGACGGTCGGAAGTGCTCCTTCCCTTCCAGCTAAGACGATGAGCACGTCAGCGTCAAGCAGTTTCTGAAGCTCCGGGAATAACCTGTGAATGCCTGCAACCCCGACGTCATACGATTTGAGCGTCTGACATCCAAATTCCTCTGCAACGACGCGTGCTTCTTCGGCGACTGAAACGTCGGCTGTACCCGCACAAATAATGCCGACCAAGCCGCAGGGATGGTTAAATTCAGGCCTTTTTCCGATAACTGCAATGCGAGCTCGCTCGTGCCACTCGGGTTCAAAGTGCTGAAGTGCCTCGAACTGCTGGGCGGAAACTCGCGTAAGAACCGTCCGCCCTTCCGCCTTGAGCTGTGCTTCAACGATAGCAACGAGATCGCGCGTCGTCTTGCCCTCAGCTAGGACGACTTCCGGAATTCCAACCCGGTGCGTTCGTGCAGTATCGAGCTTTGCAATGTCGGCAACCCTGATATACTCGTCAATTTTGAGCTCGCGCCGGATGAGCCGCTCGGCATCGTCGTAAGAAATCTCTCCGGTCGTGAGTTTTCTGAGAATTGTCTCAACGGAAGGCATCAGCTATAGTTTGTTTTAGCAACGATAATAAACTTGTACCTTCGGTGCGGTCGCAGCGTGCAATTAAAGTGACCGTTGCACCGCGCGGCAGGCGAGACAGCGAAGCGCATAGCAGTCGACCGGGGCAGCAGAAGTAACACCGTGCGTGTCCGACGCCGACTGACGCGGACAGGCGAAGCAACAGCGACGAAGATGTCCGCTGTCTTTGGCGACGACAAGTGCAATTGAGTGAGGTGCAATGCTGATTGGTAAGAGACGCAAGTTGTCTTCTCTCTCGTGCGTAATGCCGCGCGGTCTTTGCACTTGAATCACAAAGCTTATGAGACGTTTCCTTCACGTTACGCGTGAGGGCATAGCGCGAGACCTTCATACGCGCCACGCGGTAAAGAGGGGATAGTTGTGAACGAGAGAAGCGAAATCCTCATACTCGTCGCTGTCTCGATCGTGTCGTCGCTGCTCTTGTACCTTCCCTTCGCCCTCAATGTGACCGCTGTGTTGGGGGTGCAGCTCCCGGCCACAGGAATACAGGTGTTGGAACGGTACTACGACGGACCGTTATACGTCGTTGTGTCAAAGACGTTTTACGCCGGAGCTTCCCCACTTTATGGCGCGTCGCTCTTGCCGGCGCAATACTATGCCGCCCACCTGCCTGGCTACCCGACTGCGATCTGGGCCTTTTCGCTCGCGACGCCGCCATTCGTAGCGATGCTCGTCGCGAACCTTGTTATCTCTGCGGCAGCAGTCGTCGCTTTCTACCTCCTCACAGCGAGGTTCAAACTCGTGCACGATCCTTTTTCCTCGGCGCTCTTGTTTCTCTTCTTTCCACCACGGTGGTTCCTCTACCGGAGTGTCGGTGCATCAGAACCGCTCTTCATCCTGCTCACGCTGTTGATGCTTTACTTCTTAAAAAAGGACGAATCGACAAAATCCACCCTTTTGGGCGCCTTCGCGACGCTCACGAGAATATGGGGCATCATCACCTTCCCCGTGTTGATTGGCGTGTGGCTGTGGAACAAGAAATTGACCGTGAGGAGGTTTGTGTTGGCTCTCGCCATTCCGGCATCGCTGTTGCTGCTGTTCTCGTTTTATGCGTACTCGCTTGGCGACTTCTTCGCTTATTTCGCTGTGAATCAGGCCTTTCTGACGAATATACCATTGCTCACCATCCCTATGATGGCTCTGACGAGCGGCGCGGCCGGCTCTGAGCTCTACGTCATCCTGTTTTTCATCTATGCCGTTGGCATCGTCCAACTCTACTTGAAGGGATACCTGGAGCTCTTTTTATACGCACTCTTCATGTTCGTGCCGGTGCTGTTCGTGGTCCATAATGATATTAGCCGATACTTGCTGCCTATTGCGCCCTTCGCTCTGATCATCGGCTTCGATGCGCTTATGCCGAAGAAGCGCCGCTACTTCCTTATACCCCTCGCACTGTTATGCGTTGCGGGGTATTTGTACTGTCTCGCCGTCTTGCCGACGAACTTGATGCCGCTCCCCCTGTTTGAACACTTGTTCCAGGTGATAGGGGTTCGTTAGTGTGGCTGCTGCCAACGAGCCTAAACAAAGGCGCCGGTAGCCCACCGCGACGTCGGCAGCTAAAATCTCCGCTAAGCAACACAAAAGCCATAATCATTAAGCAGTCTAAGTGTTCTTAGGTTCATATCGTTTGATTGCGTGCCAGAGGGGAGAGCATGTGAAGGTGACCGATCCGAAAGTGACTGCAGGGAAAAACACGCCGCTCGCGCGGCCTCGTGGCACGCGAGACCTCTTGCCCGCGGAAATGAAACGGCGTCGCTTCGTTGAATCGCGCTTGAGAGACGTTGCAGAACGGTGGGGGTATCAAGAGGTCGCCACGCCGGCTTTCGAACCGCTAGAGCTTTTTACCCTCAAATCAGGTGAGGCGATCGTCGACGAGCTTTATAGCTTCACCGACAAAGGGGGCAGACCTCTAGCGTTGCGACCTGAACTTACCGCCCCGGTTGCCCGCCTATATGTTAACGAGCTCCAGTCTGCCCCCAAGCCGCTCAAGCTCTACTACTTTGGTGATTGCTTTCGGTATGAGCGGCCGCAATCAGGGCGATATCGGCAGTTCTGGCAGTTTGGAATCGAGCTTATTGGGAGCGCCCTGCCAGAAGCGGACGCAGAGGTCATTGCGCTCGCACAACGCATGCTTCGGAGCGTCGCGCTCGATGTCGACATGCACGTCGGTTCGCTCGACGTGCTCAGAGTGATGTTTTGTGACCTCGACGACGAAACGTGCGCGCTTGCCATGCGCCTCATCGATAAAGGGGACTTCGATCGCCTCGGGGAACTCCCGGGCGGAGACCGCGCAATCGACCTCATCACGGCCGAGGATCCTTTAAGCGAAGCACAAAACTTCGTCGCGCTTGACCACCTGCTACGAGTTCTTGAGCTGCTCGATACCCTCGCGGTTTCGTACACCGTTGATTTCGGCATAGCGCGGGGCTTGGAGTACTACACGGGAACCGTTTTCGAGGCTTACGCTGGCACTCTCGGCGCTCAGAATCAAGTGTTGGGTGGGGGCTCGTATCGGCTCTCCCACCTCTTTGGCGGGCAGGAGGTGCCGTCGACCGGCTTTGGCATCGGATTTGATAGGATTATGGACGCCGTTAACCCTTCGGTGCCTGAACCGCCACGGCTCTTAGTAGTGCCTACCGGCGACGCACGCATTTACGCGCTTCAAGTCGCCAATGAGCTGCGATCCCGTTTTGTAACGGATATCGACGTTATGGGCCGCTCGGTGCGCGCGCAGTTGACGTACGCGAACAGCGCAGGCTTTGATTACGCGATTATCATCGGAAAGAAGGAGATGGAGACATCCAAACCAACGCTGCGGAATCTGAAAACTGGCGAGCAAGAATCGTTCAGCGTTCAGCAGATTATAGACCGCGTCCTGAGTAGCGTAGAGGTGTCACAACCATCTAGGTAGGGGAGAACTTCATGAATGTCATACAGACAGCGCTATGGAAACTAATAAACCCGATAGCAATCGTTACGGCCCACTATAACGAGAATATGAGTGGTTTCATCGCAAGCTGGATAACGCAGGCATCCTTTGTCCCGCAGTTGGTCATGGTTGCCGTGAATCCACTGCATTACACGTACGAGCTCATCACAAACAGTAATGCGTTTGCCATCAACGTTCTTAGAACCGATCAGGCGGAGCTTGTCGATCTTTTCGGCAAGAGTTCGGGCAGGAAAGTCGAGAAGTTCGCGACGATCCCTTACGAGCTCGGGCGCACCGGTTCGCCTCTCCTCAAGGACTGCTTAGCGTTTCTCGATTGCAACGTCGCGTGGAGCAAAGAGGCCGGTGATCATGTCGTCGTTATCGGCAGCATTGCCGAAGCCGGCGTTATGTCTGATGGCGAAACCCTTCAGGAGGCACGGTCAATGTACACTAAGCGTGCATCAAGCTAAGCACGTCGCGAGGAATCAAGCATGGTGGAGCTTAATTTTAAAAATGGCCTCATTCCGGTCGCTGCACAGGACAATGAGACCGGAGAGGTGTTGATGATCGCCTTCATGAACGAGGATGCGTTCGAGATGACCCGTAAAACCGGTTGTGTTCACTATTGGAGCCGAACAAACCGGCGCGTTTGGAAAAAGGGCGAGGTATCGGGCCACTTTCAGTGGGTGAAGGAGATCTTAGTTGACTGTGACAGCGATGCTCTCGTAATAAAGGTGGATCAAGTTCAAGCAGCGTGCCACATGGGCTTCCGGTCGTGCTTCTTTAGGACTATCGACGGGACTACAATCGGAAAAAAAGTGTTCGATCCTGGCGTAGTCTACAAAGACGGCGGTTAAGGCGCCCAGAAGTTCGTCCGCAATGTCATAGAAATAATCTCTAAATAACTGGAAGGCGCTCGAGAAGGCGTCAAACGTCTCGAGAGTGTATATCGTGCTCCCTTAGTACGCAAGCAGGCGTGATCGATGGCGCCGAAGTGTCGTATGCGCGGGCAGTATCACTTTGTCCCGCACACGATAATGACCCCTTCAGCTGAGTGAACGTCGGTCACGTCGGAAAATCCCGCGTCACGCAGCGCTGTAATCAGGTCAGCGCGCGTAAAGCCAGCCCTGCCGCGTCGTGCGTACCGCTCGAGCGTGCTCACAGCTGACCAAACGTCCGGCGTGCTGTCAGATACGAAGCTTCGGAGGATGACAATGCCGCGGTCGCTTAGGAAACTACGGGATCTGTTGAGCAACAAACGCAGTTCATCTGCTGACGGCGTGACATTGCTCAAGAAAACCGCGTCAAACTTGCTAGTTGGTCTGAAGGCGTGAAAGTCTCCGGCAACAACGTCCACCCTCCCACCCGCATTGTGCCGCTTGATGTTTTCATTAGTCACGTCGATGACCTGAGGTAAATCGAGGATGCACGCTCGTAATTCCGGGTACTTCCTCGTAAAGAAGATGCTGTACAGCCCGTGCCCGCCGCCGATGTCAAGTAAGCGTTTACGGCCAGCGAGATTGACGTGTTTCACAGCACTTTGTACTCCGCCGAGCAAGGCCGCTAATTCGAGTTTCTTAATTATCTCTCGTGTCCAATAGTCCGCGGAGATAACTTCATCGGAAGGCCCCTCTTTTACGTAGCGCTCAAGCAGCTTACCGGTCTCTCCGTCTTGAAATTGTTCTTGGCCGAGGTACAAGAGGCTCTCTCGACTCAAATATTGACGCGCTACCGCAGCGCTTTGGTACGCCGACGAACCCGAATCACCCTCTACGCGTACTACAAGTCCGATTCGCTGCAATGTTTCGAACAGGTATGTAAGAAAACGCTCATCGACTCCGAGCGACAGTGACAGGCGGCGCGCTGTCAAAGGACTCGTGATGCGCGTGTAGATATCGAGGTCAAGAGACACCTTTAAAATTTCAAAGAGTTTTCTGTAGTTCAGGATTAGCCTGATGGCGTCCGGCTCCAATTCAATATCAAGCACTATGCCACCTTCACAACTTGATATGATGTCATCTTTGTTGAACAGCGCGCTTTTATGTTCAGTTTCTCGTTGCATGAAAGTCGCCCGATACTATGCTTAATCTCTGCGGTGTCACCCGGGGTCCATCTAGTTGCTCCTGACTTTCGCGTTGCGCTGAATGTCTCATGGCATCTGCAGCTGCATCTTCGTTTTGTAAGTCGCACCTGAGACAAGCGCAGATTACTCATGCTGCAATGGGGGGCGCACGGGGGGCAAATGTTTAGACAAATGGAATCAAATGATAGGCTAGCATGACGCGTAAATGCATCGAAAAAAGCTGCCTGCATCACGCAGAGTGTGCGAGCTACTTTGAGGATCAGAATTTGACCGATTTCAAGAAATCAAAGTCGGCAACTGGCGAAGAGCTCTGCGTGTTCCACTGGGGCATCGGGTTTATGCGCGCGATGAAAAAATGTTCGGCCGAGCAAGGCCATGAAGCGCAACCGATGTGAGAGCCCAACGGCAACGAGCTACGACGATCGCGAGCGAGCACGCATCCTTTTTGCTTGTCTTTCAAGCTCCGCGCTTGCGCCGTAACGGCCAACTGCCGCGTTAATATCAGCCATCAGTAGGTAAGTCTGAGCTGCCTCGTCGTCGAGGGCACAGTCGGTAAATCCGCGTACAGCGCACTCTAAAATAGCAAGTGCTTCGTCTTTGCGGTTTCTCGACTGCAGGGTGCGTCCTAAAGCCATATCACATTTTGCGACTTCGGCCTTCAGCCGCGCTTTTTCAAACAAGCACTTAGCTGCTTCGTAATAACATAAAGCGTCGTCATATTTCTCAAGCTCGGCAAGCGCATCGCCTAGTCCTCTCGCACACAGCGCTGCATCCACTCGTCGGTCCCACCGCGTCTTGTAATACCCGTAAGCCTTCGCCAGCTCGGCGCTGGCCTGCTCGTAGCGCTGCGTTTCAAGAGAGGCGGCTCCTATATATTGGGCGATGTCTGCGAGTGACGAGCTGTTTCCCGACGCCTCGCAGATGGTTCGCGCTTCTGAAAAACGTGCTATCGCCAGCGTGTACTGTCTTTTTTGATAGTGGCGCAACCCCTCATTCAGTTTCGCCGTTGCGCGCTTCTGACTAGTTATGGCGAGTCTATCGCGGCTGCGCTGACGATTGGGTATTCTTCGAGGCCACATCTGCTTTTCCGGTGTTTATTTGGGTCGAGTCCCTGCAACAAGATAGATTGTGGTGCACCGTTCTTAAATTGTTGCGTACTGGTTCTCTCCACACAATCGGTTGCCTCTCGTTTGTGCAACCGTTACCGTTACTTACATATAAGCTGCAGGAAACTGCGAAAAGAGTCAAATTGATCCCCGTCGCCATAGGTTTGTAGACACTCGTCAATTGTAAATTGACCATTGTGCCAACTCCTCCGCGTTTGCCGCTGAAAGCTTGAGCGACTTCATAGATAAACGCAGCTCCACAGTCGTTAAGCGAGTCGGCGCGTCACATTCACATATGGGATCTGCATCCGGTACGGTTAGGCAGCGGAAGATGGGAGAGGGTGGGTTAGGCCCAAGTTCAAAAAAAAACAGGTCGGGGCAGGCGCGCCATCAGGCTTCAGGTTTAAGAGGAACAGATTCATATCCTACTACTATGCAGGGCAAGACGTATTCGATGAACGTGTCAGATATGAGCGAGGACGAAATCGATGAAGCGGTATCAGATGCGTTGCACGGGATCATCAAGGCTACAGACCTGTGGCAAGAGAAAAAGTCCTTTCACCGGGAGGTCACTGACGCGCTGTTTGACATATTGAGACGCAGGGATCTCACCATTTTCGACGTGCTTATCAAACGCGATGAGAAGGTATGTGAGATTCTAGATGAACCGACGAAAGGCGTCCCTGAGGGGAGGGTGCTTGAAGGTTCGATCGACACAGAGACGGTCAAGGTCTATAACCTGCGGTCCAAGGATCCCGACGGCAATTTTGAGCTGCTCTACAACAACGAATTTAGAAGGGACATCCAAATGACTCTGTATACTGAACGAAAAAGAATAAAAATGTAACAAGGTCATGTTCGTCAAGTCAAACGGAGCGTCGGGTTTCGCTTTGTATCAGTTTTCAACTTGGAGGTTTCATTAATGCCTTTATCCGAATACGATCGCGTGCGATATCGCAGGCAAATAATGATTCCTGGATTCGGCGAAAAGGCGCAGCTACGTTTGAAAAGGGCGACGGCTCTCATAGCCGGCCTGGGGGGGCTTGGCTCTCCTCTTGCGCTCTACCTCGCGGCAGCGGGAGTTGGGCACCTTAAGCTGGTTGACATGGACAACGTAGAACTCAGTAATCTGAACCGACAGGTTCTGCACTGGGATGAGGACGTGGGCGAATCGAAAGTCAACTCAGCATTGCAGAAAGTGCAAAGGATCAATCCGACAACGCGCGTTGAAGGATTTAATCTAGCCATCGACGACAAAAACGTCTTCGAGCTAGCAAAGAATTGCGACGTTATTTTAGACGCTATGGACAACTTTGCGGTTCGGTACTTGCTCAATGCGGCGGCTATTGCACACTGTGTTCCGTTGATTCACGGAGCAGTATACGGTTACGAAGGGCGACTTGCCAGCGTGGTGCCTGGCAAGACGGCATGCTTGGAGTGCATCTACCCTCACGCTCCGCCGCGCGCCGTGTTTCCTGTGCTGGGCACGACTCCGGGCGTAATAGCCTTGCTCCAAGCGACGGAGGCCATAAAGTCACTGACCGGCGCAGGAGTCGTTTTGGAAAACGAAATGCTCATCTATGACGGCGAAATGATGAACTTCGATAAAGTCAGGATTTCGCGCAACCCGCAGTGCACGTCGTGCGCTGGACTCGGTAAGAGGTAACTAGCCAGCAGAAACTGAATGATCAATGCCGTGGCGAGCGATGGAGAAGTCCGTTCTTGATTGCTAATCCAACGCTTGATATTATCTCGGCAATGAGCCGAGAACGAGCTTGTATCTAACGTTATGGAGAACTAATCAATGAGGAGAGACACGCATCGTGAAGCCGACGATGAGTGAATCAAAAGGCCCCATAGCCGAAGTGGCCGTTACCCCGACGCCGGTCGACCAGTTCAGGAGTTTGACGCCGATCGAGGACTTGCTTGCGCCGCTCTCGGCTCGGTTTTTTGCGGCGCTCATTGACAGTTTGCTCATTTGCTTTGCCTTCGTCCCTCTATTCTTGCTCGTTAGCACGGACACGCTAAACGGTAACGTCACACCTCTTACTGTCACGTTTATCTTCACTTTGCCATCGTATTGATCATCTATTATACCCCTTTAGAAGGCATAAAATGCGTAACGCTAGGCAAGTGGCTCTTACAGATAGCTGTGGTGGGTGAAGATTTCACCGCCCCGGGATTGCGCGGTTCAGTAATCAGAAATGGCATACGCGTCGTTGATGCGCTACCATTCGTCGTGCCATATATACTCGGCACAATCATCGCTCGGAGCAACGCAAAATGGCAGCGGCTAGGGAACCAGGTAGCGAGAAGCATCGTCATCAACGTCTGATGGAAACTGGCAAGGTGCTGAACGTTGCTGCGGTTTCACTTCTGTGGTGGCCGAATTCGCTGGATGCGGTCCAAGTCGAGGTCAATATCTACCGGTTTTTGTTCTGAGACTGTCGGCGGGTTTCTTGTGAGACTAAAGATGCGCCAAAAAACGAGGACAAGGGCTAATAGTGCTATGCCGAGTATCCCGATGAATTTTTTGTTGCCTGCGTAGAGTGCGAACGAGCTAGCACCAATGCCGATCAGTACGAGGATAAGCAGCACGAGATTCGTTTTTAAAAGGCGGTTGTAGGCCATAGCTTCCTTTTGTCGCGGCGTCCGCGTGAAATAGCTGATGATAGGACATGGGTAGAAACTACATAAAGCTTGTTTGTCGGCGCTGCGGTGAGTTCTTGCTGCGCATCGAGGTTCGCTCGAACTTTCGCTTCTAAGCAAGGAGCACGGCTATTGTGCTAGACAGAAAAACCCCATCAAAGGTCCCGGCGCCTCCAATAGAAGCAATAGGCGCTATGATTTCTTGAACAGCTCCTAAATTCGTTAAATCAGCTCCGATGAGAGTGCCGAGCACTCCTCAGACGTACGCCAAGGCAAAGGCGTTGTCGGCGCTTGGAAACAGCGCTATCCCGATATCCCGGCCAAGCTCGTTATCCACGGCAGGCGGGCGTTTGAATACGGGAATCTCCTTGAACAGGCACGAAGCCTGAGCGTGGCAGATGACGTGACATTTGCCGGCAGCGTGCCGCAAGACAAGCTCGTCGAAGCGTACAACGCGCTCGATGTCTTCCTCCTCGCAAGCGACTGTGAAGGTTTCGGGTTCCCCATCTTAGAGGCGCAGAGCCAATAACGTAGCCCATTGGCATTAGAAGTTGTTCAATAGCGCCCAATTCTTCTTCGGTAAGGCACTCGAATATGATATCTGGCCGTTGTCGGCGAAGTATCTGGATGCCCCTTTTTAACACTTCTACTTCGGCTCCTTCAACATCTATCTTGATGAGATTACTTTGCACGTTTCTCGTCTCTATAATGGGGTTAAGTGTATCCACTTGAACCACTTGCCCGTGTAACGTCTGCATTTGCTTAAGCGTAAGCCTGGACTTCACTACGGGGTTTTTAGGATCAGCAAAGAGCGGTAACTTACCCTCTTCGCGCCAAAGCCATAAATTGTGTAGGATGACATTGTTCATGCCGTTTAAATGCACATACACTTTCAAGATCTCAAAATTGCTGCGATCAGGTTCAAAAGCGATAACACGGCTGTCGCGGTCTAGTTTTCTAGCCATTATGACCGTGTCCAATCCAATATTTGCCCCTACGTCAATGAAATCTCCCTTGGCACCGTCATGAAGTATTCTCTCAATGCGTGCTCAAAGAAGAGTATAATTGAAAGACCTCCTGATGCTTGTCTACAAAAAAGGGTGCCGTTATGGGTTTTAACAAGTACATCTGCGATTAAATAGTTGCGATAAATCATAGACTGGTTTTTTAGCAATCTTCTCTCAAAGAACAAGCCAACCGTTCCGATTTCTAAACTCACAAGGATGACAACCTTATCTCGCAACCGTACTCCGCTCATGGTATAGATGAATAAGTTGTTGAAGGATCTGAGAACCTGTTATTCACAACGTGAATTTAGCTCGTGCCTAGGGGTCATTGGGCGCCTTATCCCCAAAAATGCTTTGAGCGATGAACACAGCTCTTCCCGTTATTACACCTACAAAATATTTATAGTATTGGTGCACGTTGATATATCATAATAATATTTACATATTTTTGCAACGTAGAAAGAAGTTTCAATCCGCCGCAGAAGTTGTGTCGGTAGCACACGCATGAAGATACTTGTGACATCGATCGTCGATCTGACAGCTTCGCAGCATAACAGACCGCACCAGTTTGTGCGACACTTAGCGCAAAACCACGACGTTACCGTTTTAAGCATAAACGATTGGTGGAAGAGGGCTCACGCTGGCCCCCGCGCCGACGATGGCGGATCGAACGGTTTTTTGAACGGCGTTGAATACCGATACTTGACCGAGCGGAAAGTAAGCCCGGTCGTGCAAGAAGTGTTCTTCCGAAAGGCGAGGACTGAGTTTTCACGAGACGGGTTCGACGTTCAGTTGAACTATAACAGCTTAATCTCGGGGTACGAGATATCAAAGCACGTGAGGACGGTCTTTGACATTGCAGATGATCTCGCTGCGATGATTAGCACCTCACCGCAGATTCCGTTGCCGCTGAGACCCGTCGGACACGCGTTGGGAGTTCATTATCTGCACAAACAGATCGCGCAGGCGCACCATGTGACGCTGACGTGCGGGGGATTAAAGCGGTTGTATCGCATTTCCGACGCAAAGTCAGATCTTCTTCCGAACGGAGTGGACGTGGACTTTTTCACGCGAGCCGCCACAACAAAAGCTGAGATCGGTTTAGACGGATTCGTCGTCGGCTATGTCGGGGCGTTGAGAGAATGGGTTGATCTCGAGCCGGTGTTTCGGGCTTTGAATAAGCTTGATCAGCGGATCAAGATGCTCGTCGTAGGCAGCGAGGGCCAGTTCCGCGAGACGGTTGAACTCGCGCAGAGATGCGGCATAGCAGACCGAGTCGTATTCACGGGACAGGTGAGTTACGCCGATGTGCCGCGCTACATAGCGGCAATGGACGTGTGCGTGATTCCATTCAAATCTGGTCAGATTTCGTGCCACGCGCTTCCGCTCAAGTTGTTCGAGTATATGGCGTGCGGGAAACCCGTCATCTCGTCGGAGCTTGATGAAGTCAAAGCGGTCGCCGGCGACGTCGTTCGGTATTGTTCGAGCGTCGATGATTACGTGCAGACCATAACGGCTCTTTATGAGGATGAAGCGCTAAAGCGGCGACTCGGGGCGGCGGGCAAGAGGCTCGTCGAGGCAGGCTATAGCTGGGACGGTATCTGTCGGAAACTCGAAGCCATATTGACGTGCGCTGCGAAAGAGCGCCCTAGCACACACACGTAGCCCGTTCTGGGTTGCGCGATCGAAATGCGTGCTCGTTACGTGAGGCCAGATTAGCGGATTTCAGAAGCATCGGCCATTGAGCCACAGTAGTGATAGGTCCTCATTAAGTGGACTAGGGCGTCGTGACGGTGCTGCGCACTAGTGCTGGAAGCGCCAACTCTCGCGACGTTCACTGGAAGAATCAAAAAAAAGGACCGTGATCAGGCTGGAAGAGGTGCTACTGAGGGTTCGCGACGCATAAACGATAGTGCTCGCTATCAATACTACGAGAAACGTTCTAAATCGAGCAAGCATATATTTGAGAAGAAGAACATAATCAAGCAATAAGATGTTTTATGAAGGTCTATCTGCTCAATCCCCCTTTTGTCCCTCATTTTGTCCGGTGTGGACGATGGCAAGGCGCTGCTGCCCGTGGCGCGACTCTCTACTATCCGATCTGGCTATCATATGCGACTGGAGTGTTGAAACAAGAATTTGGCAAGCGTGTTAGGCTGGTCGATGCTCCGGCGTGGCAATGGGATCGTGAGGACGTCATCAACGACGTTAAGAAATTCAAACCGGACTTAGTCATCGTTGAAACAAACTTCTCAAGCGTCAAGAATGACACTGATGTGATAGCGGAGCTTAAGAGCGAGTCTGACCCATCAAAAATCGTGCTTGTTGGACCGCCAACGTCGCAGTTTCCCGATCAAATGCTGCAGAATAGTCAAGTCGACGCTGTCGCCCGATTTGAATACGATTTTGCTGTTAGAGACTACGCGAAGGCGATGGAAGAAAATACGCCTCTCGGAAATGTTCTTGGACTTTCATACAAAGAGGATGGAAGGATAATGCATAATGCAAACAGGCCATACATCAGTTCTGAAGACCTTGACTCCATCCCTTTTGTTTCACGCGTGTATCAAAGACACCTCAGCGTGTGGGATTATCGCCTTGATCACGCGCTTTATCCAATGGTTCAAGTATTCACGGGAAGGGGGTGCCCCAATTTCTGTACCTTCTGCTCGTGGCCAGTCACGTTGATGGGTCGACAATACCGCGCAAGAAGCGTCACAAACGTTGTCGATGAGTTTGAGTTTATCGTCAACGCCTTGCCTGACGTCAGAGAGATCTTTATCGAGGATGATACGTTCACGATAAATAGAACACGAATACGGCAATTGTGCAATGAAATAAAGCGAAGGGATATTCACGTGCCGTGGTCGTGTAATGCACGGGCGAATCTCGACTACGAGTCGATGAAACTAATGAAGGAGGCCGGATGCAGGCTTCTGGATGTCGGCTACGAATCAGGAAGCGACGAGATACTGAAGGACATCAAAAAGGGTGTGACGACGGCTGACAGCAGACGGTTCACGAGAGATGCGCGACGAGCCCGCCTCATGGTTCTGGCAGATGTTATCATCGGCATGCCTGGCGAGACGGCAGAGACAGCAAATCAAACCTTGCGGTTTATTCGAGAGATCAAGCCGAATATAGTGCAATATGCCGTGGCGACGCCGATACCAGGAACCGAGTTTTATGCTTGGGCGAAGGAGAACGGCTATCTGCTCGTTGACGATCTTGCAGAGTCTATCGATCAGAACGGGTTCCAAAAGTGCATCGTTTCGTATCCTGAGTTCACTAACAAGGACATCGAGAAATACGTGAACCGTGGTCTGAGGGAATATTACTTAAACGTCTCGTTTCTGCCTACGGCGATCAGAAACGTGCTTCGAAAACAAGGGCTGCACGAGTTCATTGGGATGCTCAGATCCGCGAAAGTTTTTTTGGAGTACATCCGTCACGCTGATGAAAAAGGAGAAGAAACCGCAGAGTAGCACTAGTAGTGCAAACTTTTGGAGCCGACGCACTGGTTTTTTTAGCCGAGTCGAAGCTCCGGTAAACCAGCCATGAAAATACTGCAAGTCTTCGAGCGGTTTTATCCTCGGGTAGGCGGAGCAGAAAATCACGTCTATAACATATCGAAAGAGCTGGGCAAGCTCGGCCACGAGGTGACCGTAGTTACCTCGACCTCAATCGCACCGAATGATGTCCGAGGCCTCTCAAAGAGAGGGTTAAGTCTGCACGTTTCGCTGCCAGATCTTCCCCCTAACGAGACGACGGAAGAGAACGTTAAGATTTGCAGATTTGAGCCGAAACTCGGCTTTTACACGTTGCTGTTTACGCCCGGCCTCATCGCTTACCTATATCGCCATCTTCGCGAGTTTGATATTGTCCACGTTCACGGATACCTGCACGCTGAGCCTGCCATTGTAGCAGGCATCGCGACATTAAAAAAGAAACCTTTCATTCTCACTGCACACGATTTGAAGTCGTCATATGGCGGCATTCTAGGATTAACCAAGAAGATGGCGGATCTCACTGTAGGCAACCTTATTCTTAACGCAGCCAGCGTGCTGATCGCGCTAACTCCGATCAACCGGGACGAGTATCTGAGACTGGGGGCGCACCGTGAAAGGATCAGAATAGTTCCAAATGCTATCAGAACGCAGGATTTTGCAAGTTTGAGGGACTCAGACAGTTCTTCCGAGGGCTTCAAACAAGATAAAATGGTGCTCTTTGTGGGTCGTTTTGTTGCGTATAAGGGAGCCCAGCACATCATCAAGGCGATTAAAGACATCGCCACCGATTATCCGTTCACGAGGTTCGTATTTGTGGGCCAGGATGACGGGTACCTGAGCTCGCTCATAGGGCTAGCGCGCAGCCTGGCAGTTTACGAAAAATGCTCATTCTTGACCCTTGTATCTGACACAGAGCTGCGACAACTCTACGCGAACGCAGACGTCTTCATTTTGCCTTCGACGTGCGAGGCATTTGGGATTACCGCGCTGGAAAGCATGGCCGCAGGAACGCCCGTCGTGTTAGCAAACGCAGGCGGCCTCAGTTTCCTGCTCTCAGACCTGGGAGGCTCACCGTTGGATATGGGGGGGGATGTCCCAATTCAGATCGCAATAGCGGTAAAAGAGATCTTCAGAAAGGGAACCTATGAAGACGTTGAAAACCGAAGAAAAAGGGTCTTGCAGGAATATTCGTGGTCCGCTGTCGCGGGGCAGCTGGCCAGCATCTATGGTGAGGTTCTGCACGCATGAAGATATGCATTGTGGGGGAGTTCTCACGCGAACTCAATGAAGGCGTTAAGAACATTAATTGTTTTTTGAGCAGAGAACTCCAACGCGACAACGATGTGCTCAGGCTCGACGTTACGAAAGCGTTATCTTTTCGGTTCTGGAAGAGACTTCACGCTTTCAAGCCCGATGTGATTCATTGCGTATCAGGCCCCTCACTCAAGAGCTTTGTCTTGCTCAAATGCGCATACTACGCGGCAGCAAACAAATCTGCAAAGACGGTCATGTCGGCCGTGCACCCGTACTTCTTTACGCTGTTGCGAAATCCGCTCACGAGGGCGTTGGTGCTGATCCTGAAACCAGATTTGTTGTTGACCCAGTCGCAACGCGCTTTGCGGAAACTCAAGGGATTATCGCTTCACGCCGCTTATCTGCCTAACGGAGTGGATACCGAAAAATTCGATGAAGCGCCCATAAGCGTGAAAAACGCGTTGAGAACCGAATACGGCATTGATCACGACAAGTTTGTCATCTTGCACGTCGGCCATCTCATTCAGGGAAGAAACCTCAAGGCGCTCCGCGATCTACAACATGGAGATAATCAAGTGCTCGTGGTAGCGAGCGCCCATTTTGAGACGGACGCAGAGGTCCGCAACGCTCTCGTGGAATCGGGATGCCTGGTTTGGCAGGACTATTTCGAGCACGT
This sequence comes from Methanomicrobia archaeon, assembly GCA_015660915.1. GTDB lineage: Archaea > Halobacteriota > Bog-38 > Methanoflorentales > Methanoflorentaceae > Methanoflorens. The sequence goes on from JACTTZ010000010.1 coordinate 72,412, forward strand.
TGAGGATATATACGCGTTATCTGATTGCTACGTCTTTCCTGTCCTGCGCGGCGCCACCATATTCTCTCCCTTGTCCGTGCTCGAAGCCATGTCCTGCAATCTGCCCGTTGTGTCGACTAAGCACGATACGCTGCTAACAAGCTTTCGCGAAGGAGGAGGGCTCTTATTTGTGGAGCAGGATCGAGATATCCCAAAAGCGGTCGCTGAAATCAAAACGCACAGCATCGACGTTGACACCAGAACTAAGGTGTTGCCGTATTCTTGGCAGAGCATAACGACAACATTAGAGGGACTATACGAATCCCTCCGGCGAGCCCAGGAAGGGGCGGCGAGTCCTTGAACTAATCTACACAGTTCCTATCATTTCGGATTGCGGTTTGAGAAGGGCAGCGTGCCTAAGGCGCGCCGGGATCTCCTGACAGCAAGAGGGGAAAAACTCTTGCGTTCGCTTCTCGTGCTGCTGTTCGTTTGTGACAAGAGCGCCAGGCGTGGCCTGTTTAGTCGCATATCTTAAGTCATGTGAGCGTCATACGCACTGTGTCAACGTTAGAATTTGCTTGTATGAAACGAAGAATAATTGTGTGTTTTATGGGCGTGGACGGATCCGGAAAAACAACCGTTGCCAAATCGCTCCACGAATCACTAAGTAAAGCCCGCATATCCTCAAAGTACATCTGGTGCGGCTGGCGCGGCTTCGAGTCGTGGCTATTTAAGCCGTTCGCCGCGCCTACGAAAAACGCCATGATCAAGCGGGGCAACGAACGTGGCGTTGCTTCTGCACACGATAGAATCCTTTTTTTCGACTATCTCACGTGGGTTGATTATTTCATGCGGGTGTGCCCAGCGCTCGTGGCATCGTCGCTGACTAGTACGGTGCTGGTAGTCGACCGCTACGTTTATGACGTGATACAAGGCCTTCACGGACAAGACACGACGTCACGAAGAATAGTGGCGTGGCTCACGAAGCTGTTTCCTCAACCAACGGTAGTTTTCTACATCAAGGTGCCGCCCGAACTGGCGTACGCCCGAAAGGACGACATACCCTCACTCGAGTTTCTGTGGCGAAGCGAAGAGGAGAAGCAAGAGCTGCTAAAGGATCTGCCCGCTAATCGGGTAATCGTGCTCGACGGGACGCGGACTGTGCAAGAGCTAACGCAAGACGCACTCATAATTACGACTGCTTTGGTGAATGAATGACCAAGATTATGATATTGGGCGTAGACTCGCTCGATCCGTACGTTTTGTCAGAGCATAAGGCAGTGTTGCCGAACTTCGCCGCGCTCATGCGAGACAGCCCTACGTTTCTTTCAAAGTCGGTCTTTCCGGTCGATACTATCCCGGCTTGGGCGAGCATCAACACGGGCCTGAGCCCCGGTAATCACGGCCTGCTCTACACCTACGACATTTTTGACCCGACGATGGGTGACTTGCAAAAGCTCAGCATTGACTCCGTGAAAGGACGGACGTTCTGGGATTATCTGAGCAGCGAGCGCTATCGATGCGTCATCGTTTT
>JACTTZ010000002.1 GCA_015660915.1 Methanomicrobia archaeon
TCCCAGATCTGAGGGTAGGTTGTCCACGTGTTACTGAGCCGTTCGCCGAGGGCATAACCCCTCTCGACTCGCATGGCTTAATCGGACCCCGATAGCAGTGGCCTCTGGCAGGATCAACCAGAGTTGTATGCACACTACAAGGAATTGTGCGGATTCGCATTCTTATGCATGTCCGCTTCGACCGATTCCGTATATTTACGGCTTCAGCCGAATCAATCAAGACCTACGTCAGTTGCAAGGTTTCTGACAGATTACGCCAGCTAACTTACAACTCCACTGATATATTTCGCGACCGGAGAGCGATCCCTCACGGTTGGAAGTAAATTCCACATAAGGACCGTATGTTGGTCGCGATGGACCTCATCTCTGAAGATCAGTCCTCTGTTATATAGCGTTCGTAGGTATATAAGGTTTACCGGCACTCCAAAACACGGTTACGCATAAAGTCCGCTGCAGCGTCTGCGCAATAAATACGCGTCCTCTTGATTGCGGAGACTCTGGGTGTTCAAGTCTGACTTTACTTCCAGTTTGTTCCAGATTATAACTTGCACACTGCGCAGCAGTGCGGGATACGCGCGTCCTGCTTGGTAACCTACCGCGTGCACCCAGAGAGCCTATCATCTGACGATATTAACGATATCTGCGGACTATCGGCGCTCTCACGGCGGAAGTTGCTGCCAGATCAAGAAGTCACCACTACGTCTTCCACACGTGACTCAGCGAGAATCTGCCTCGTGTCGCGCGGTCGAGTTGCTCAACGTACTCGAGGGCCGACTTGCTAAACTCAGCGCGCACCAGCGCTTCAGAAAACGAGGGATCAGCATGATGAACCATACGCGCGAGAATAAACGGAACAATGCTCGGCGCGAGATACCTGTGTTCGTACCGCCTCGCCGCTTCGTCGACAGCCCATCGCAACAGCTCACGGAGGCGCTCCTGTGCATCAGCCTCGCATAGACTAACCGTTTCACCATCAAATTGACTTAATAAAATTGTTTCCATTAGCCGAACCTCAAAAGCCTGGGTTCGTCTAAATGCTTAAGCGTTGCGATTTGATTAGATTTTTTGAAGCAAAAGGGGCTTTTTGGCGGAAGGCGCTCTCGTGCTGTTTCACTGCAGAGTCGAGGGCTACATCAAGATCAACCGCAGTGTAAATCGTTGGTGAGTCGAGCGACGGACGCACCATGCCCTTGTCGATGAGGCTGATGAGCGTCCGGTGCACGTCCTCAAGGTATGTCTTCAGCGATTTTGCGAGGGGAGAAGGGGTATTAAGGCCGTACTTAAGCAGGCGCAGATAAAGCAGTGCCTCTTTTTCTGTGAGCCCGAAACCGATTAAACGGTGGGTAAACTCGTCGTCAGTGGTCGTCAGGCATCACAACGAAACTGAGCTGAATGATAGATATAGGTTAGCTCATAAAGAGGAGGCGAGGAAGAACACGCTGCGAGCGTTACCGCGCCACAATTCAACGCTTTAGTAGCATTGGGCCTACATTCTGAGGCACGGCAGTCGAGGCGCTTCCTGGAGTATCTATCGACATCCGCTGGGTGAACAACAAACGATAATCGTATGGTGACGCTGGCTTTAGCTACCGCGCCGAAAAGTCTTGCTGCATGATCCCAAAAAGGTTCCCTTCGGTGTCCGTACAGTAGGCGTGGTATCCAATTCCAGGGATGACCGATTTCGGAACTATAACGCGCCCTCCTGCGCCCGCCACTTTTTGCGTGGACTCGTCGATGGAAGGAACGTCGATCGTGTTGACCGTTGTCTCGTGGCTCATACGCTTTCTGATCGCCCCGTTAATGCTGGTCTCGTCGCGATCATCAGTACTTATGAGCCAGTACTCGACCGGCCCTTCCCACTTGTCAACACGCCAGTCAAAGACGCTCTCATAAAACCCAGATGCTCGCGCCGGGTCGTCGGCATAGATTTCAAAATGAATGATTTTCGACATAATCTCACAATTGAAGTTCATAGCCAACTCCATAAAAGTATTGTCGCAATCACGCGACCCAAACAGCTGAGCGTAAGAGCCCTATAAGGCTCCGACAGGGCGGCATTCGAATAAGCGATCGCAAGCGCGAAAAGATGGCGTTGTTCCAAAAAGAGTTATGTTTTGAGCACCAATTAGTAGCTATTAGATTGGAAGAATTAACCAATTGTGAAGGAGGTGGATCAGTATGCCGCACCCATTTTTAGTAGCGTTATGGTTTATAATGCGCATCGTGGTCGTAGTTGTATTGATCTGGGTTGCATACACCCTAGCGCAGATACACAAAACATTGCAGCAGCCTAGGGCGTGAGATGAGTACGTTCGGTCTTTGATGACCCGCTTAGTACCAAGTAGTTCGGAAAGGGATGTTTAATCTTAAACCAAATTGAAACGCGATCGTTTCCAGGGCTGCCACCGCTTCTTTTCTTGCTTCTTATGTTCTCCCTTTTTTCATCTATAGATACTATCTTTCGCGAAAAACAGAAATACACCCTAACGGTGGTGAGCCTAAGGCAGGCCCCGACAGCGGCTCCGGATCAAGTCAATTGGTGATTTTATAAGCATCCGCGGCCTGAGCATGTGTATGATATTTACGTGCGATATTGGGGGACTTTCGAGCTAAGCCAACAATAAGCTGCAATTAAATAGGATAGTTTAGCAGATCCGCACGCCAAATAACACTGCTTAGCCGTCTAATAAGCAGATCATATTCTGAGATGTTAGAGCTGAAACAAAATATTATAATTTAAGCATAAGCAAAGGACAGGTCATGGAAGAAAATGAAAAAGTTTATCCCACTTTTTGTACTAATTGGGCTGGCTATAATAGCTGCCGCAATCTACATAACAGTATACCATGTTGGTATGCCGACCCGAGATGTCGATCTGTCGGGGGCGCCGGCGAACTTTTGGCTTGGTCTATGGCAAGGTCTCATTATTGTCCTATCATTCATAGCCAGCTGGTTTGACAACAATATTGTGCTCTACCAGGTTCATAATAATGGATTTTGGTATAACCTAGGATACCTTATTGCCGTTTCTGTCTCGGTTGGAGGTATCGCAAGAGGTAGCAGAACAAAAGGAAAAGCCAAGAAATAATCGCTTTATCTAGCAGCAAACATCAACACGACAGCAATTTTCTTGAGGTTCAATGACCAAGACCTGCAAGAAGAATATGCAAGCGTGCCGTTTTAGCTGCTTATTTTGTTAATAAGTGTCGCCAAAAAGCTGATCATAGAGCTTTTTGTCTGCAGTGGTTTCGGGCTTGTCATGCGGCTTAAGCTCACGCGACGCGCGGCACGTTTCGCATATCCACAGTTTTTGATCCCCAGCCCACAAACAGCAGTCACTGACCAGTTTTTTGTCGCACCGCCCGCACTTCACGTGATCGCCTCTTTGTTATGGTAGATTTCTGCTCTTTATGCGTTTTGCCGCGTTGTGCTCAGGGCCTGCTTCGTACTGTTCAAAGCCCATCTCTTTAAGGACGTTATCGCATATTGCAACGGTACGTAGTAGCACGGAGATACACACTTCACGTGTTTCTGCTCTTTGTATTTTCTGCAGTTGGAAGGCTTTGACCTTAAGTGCTTTCTTGTAAATGTGCCGGTAGCGTGCAAGCATTCTGTCATCACTATCGTACATCTAACTCACTTTGCTTGACATAGGCTAGTCCTCCTGCCAGACGACTCCGTTCTCTCTTAACACGCTTATTAAGTGAACTTGTATCTTCTGTAGCAGAATAAGGCACTCTGTCTGCTTTTCCTTGTCTGTCATTACTCGTAGGTCGTCAGTTCGGACACCGGCCAAAGTATCATTCAAAACGCCTAAGCACCTATCTCTTACATTTTCCTCAAAGCCTACTTGAGCAACTTCCTCCCAGAGTTCTGCACGTGTCTGACCAGTCCAAAGCATTACTTCATCTGGGTCGAGCCCTACCCATTTGTCCCACTTATCTTGCTGCCCTCTCGTGCTGTAAAAAAGCTCATCGTAGCCCTCGGGCCCACGCTTCTTGGCAGCGTACTTGCGCTTATGTAATCGGTCTTTGTCTTGGTGCTTCTGCTTCCAAGCTGCTATTCGGTCGCGGCACGATTGGCACGTCTTTTGTGGGCCTGCATGCTCGTGTTGACACGTAGGACAAACTACCATCGTAATATATACTGCTTCATACTCTACAATAAGCCTTCCGCATACTCTGTAAACATACCAAAAAAAAGAGAAAAGGGGCTAGCAAGCCCCTACTATTCACGCAGAATTACCGCTTCATTCCTTCTGCTCGGGCTTTTAACATTCCTTTCATGACTTCCTTTCCTGTTTCGTAGGGCACCATTTCGTGCACCTCGCTCATGATCCAGGGGGTGAACGCGGTCGTCCTCCTAAACGAATCTTTGGCTTCTCCGCTGGCAATTGGATATCCTCCCATTCCATTCGGGAATTACCCGAACTCTAGCAGGTCACCTCTCTTTAACGCGTCGTCAAGCGCTGCGAACATCATCTCAGAGAACTTTGTCATTTCAACCGGGTCGGTCGGCCACGGCGCGCTCGGGTTGTAGTGCCACACGTTCAAAAATTTCGCCATTTCTTTCACCTTATTTCATGTTGGCCGCGGCGGTAGTGACCGTCGTTTTTTTCTAAAACACTCACGAAGGCGCCCTAATGGGATAAAGGTTGTTGTGACAGGCGTTTGTGCCGACTCCAAGAATAACAATTACTTTCGCAATACGCGTCGGTTAGGCACTTAGCGAGTCACTTTCTCGTTATTGTTATATGACCTACTGCGCACGATGCGAGCTTTATATCAAGTGCGAGTTACGCGGCGACCAGGATAAGCTGCCTTATGCTTGCGAGTGTTACCGGCGGCCACGCACAATAACTCGTGACATGTATTACTGGTCAGGACGTTCACGATAGCACGTGAGCACTTCAGTTTGACGCTATTATTGTCATCAGAAAAAAGCGATCACGCTATAATGTCATGTGTTCATGTAAAAAACACCGACCAGGAGGGAAAAGATGATTGAAAATGGACTAATCTTAACGGGCAGCGAAGCGGAATTATTGAGCCGTGCACTTTCAGAAGTGAAAACAAAAGCCTTTGAGGAGTCCGAGGTCAATCTCGACGATACCCAGGCGCTCGATACGCTCGTCGCGTGTTTCAAAACTGCGGCGAAAGAGGGACAGGAGAAAGAAAGGTGTCACTCGTATCTTAGCCCCTTACGTAAGCGCCTTGTGCTAGGCACGCTTCTCGATAGAGCCAGCGGCGCGGATAGAAGGTAACGCATGAGCAACGAAACGCCACGGAAGCGCAAGCCACAAGAGCCCAGTTTTGTCACAGGCCAAGAAGCTCTAATTTATGAAGTGGAACGGGCGTGCGGCCAATTAAACAAGCTTAAGGAATTACAGCTAAACGAGCCTCTTTTGCGAGCAGTGGCTGCAGAAATAAGGGCACACATGGACCACTTAGGGTTAAGCTTGATAGAATTAACAGAACCGTGCGGCTAATGATTGTGGCTAAAAGTTGAGCGTTAGGTGCCTTAAGGTGGATAATGACAACACAAGAAACTGAAGAAGCGCTTAATGAAAACACGACCAACTTGGACGGCTTGAGAGTCTATATCAACGTTTGGAATCTAGCTGCAAACCTAGCGGTTGCGAGAAACCGCCGGGATGAGAAGGGGGAATACTACGAACAAGTCAAGGCCTTCGAGGACCTTGGGAGCATAGGCCTTACCTATCAAGACCTTATTGATGCTGTTGAGCAGCAAGGAGCACTGAACAGATCAGGCTGGTATAGAATTACACCAAAGATACACAAGGCCGTTTCAGAGCACGCAGACGTAGTAAAAGCGATATGGAGCAATGAACCATGAAGCACGAAGTAGCCGGTCTGCCTAAAAAATTGCAACAGCGCTTCCGTTTACTCAGTCACAAACACATTTGCGGTAAATAAATGCCCTTTACCTGGGGGGCTTCCTTATTATAAAAACTGAGTAAGGGCCTTATCTTTTGCATCCCCCTCAGAAAGTTGCCCAAGAATATTTTGATGCTTCATCTTTCTATTAAGCGCATCTGCTTCTCGAAATACCTCATCGATTGATGCGCTCAAGCATGCGCAGACGTTGTGGTCACCGCTTCCTATCATAAGACAAAAAACACTATACAAGACCTCAAATGAGGGCTGCCAATTTAGGCAATCGATTGAAATAGAGTTAGAACAGATAATGCAACGCATCAAGCTCGTCAATTATCGCATCGGTTCAAACGAAGGAGAGTAGGACGTGGAGAATCGTGCCGACTCAGAGATCGCCCGTGTGAAGCACTTGCTGCGTGTATGTAGCGAACTCATCGAGCGTATTTCGGCGTTGACTAATGAGCGTGCCAAACTGAACCCGCTTCCCGGCTCACTGCGAAAGCGGCACATGCGATGTGGTAAGCGGAGTTGTCGCTGCAGGACGGGCGCACTGCACGGCCCCTACTACTATTTTGAGCCTTCGAAGCAGCACGGAAAGTGGCGCTACGTGTCGAGGGAACGTCTTGTTGAAGTGAAGAAGGGCGTCGCTGACTGGAAAAAGCAACAGGAAATCGACGAAATGCTACAAACTTATGCAGCACGGCTTGACGCCGTTCTTAAAGCGATACAACAGGAGATCGGGTCGGTCATATCAGCAACCTAACCGTAAGCCGCTGTTGAACATGCTGCACCGTTTATTCTGTGTGCATAAGAACAAGATCCTACTCTAAAAATCCATAGCTTTATTTATCGATAGAGTAGGATAACATGTTGCGAAAGATGTCCTCTTCACGGAGGATACAGCGTGATGGATATCGCTTATGGCACACATTCATCTGCCGGATGGAGTATTTTCGCTCCAGTGGGTGATCGTCTAGTGGGCGCTCGCCTTGATCGTGCTTGCCGTCGCGCTCTTCGTCGCACGTCGCCAGACTATCGCCACCCAGCGGATCGCCACCGCAGCAATGCTCGCCGCCGCATCGTTTGCCATATTTCAGGTGAACATCCCGTTCGCTGGCGGGGTGCAAATGAACCTCACCCAGCTCATCGGCATTCTTGCCGGCCCCTCCATCGGATCGCTGATCGTGTTGATTGTCAATATTCTCAGCGCCGCGATCGGCCACGGCGGGTGGGGGCTCATTGGGGCAAACACCCTTGTGAACGTCAGCGAGGTCGCGAGCGCGTATTACCTCTTCTATTATGCGACCCGCCGTTTTGAGCTCTTCACCCGCGGAGCTGTCGCGGCGTTTGGTGGATTGCTTGTCGGCAACGTCCTGTCGGTGTTTATCATCGTGATTTCTGGGATACAGGGGAGCACCCTTTCGGGCAGTGCGCTGCTCGTGTTCACGCTCCAAGTTCCCCTCTTAAATCTGGTCGTGGCCGTAGGCGAGGCGATTGTGACCGGATTTGTGGTAGAATATGTGGGCAAGGTGCGCCCTGATATGCTCACCCTATGAGACGTTGCCAGTGATTGACGTGAAGTGGCAATATCTCGTATTGGCGGCTGTCTTCATCGGCGCGATCGCGCTCTCTCTTTGGACAGCCACGCGAGTCGACATGCGTGACATCGAACGAGGGCTCACCAATATCTCCGAGAATGAGCATGAGGGCGTTATCGAAGGTGGAAACGTCCCCTTATACGTCGCAATCGTCGCAACCCTGTTTTTTATCGCCATCGTTGCTTTTATTTATCTGTCGAAATATCGATGATAGTTTACGATCCCACGACGCGTGCATTGGCAAATGAAAAAGCCGACGTATTGCGTCGCCAGCTAGTCAACGTTAACGAACGGTGATGTTGATATGCATTACATACGAAAATCAAAGATCGGTTCTCTTTCGCCTTCTAGGACTCGGAAAACTCGTTCTTGCTTAGAGTAATCCGTCGTCAGCGTTGTCACCTCGATTGTCTTGGCGTCGGCCTTGAGTTTATGGAACGAAGAACAAAATTATTATGATTATTTGTATTACGATTAGCACGATTAATAGCTGCATTATCCTGTCATTTTTGCGTTTTATTTCTAAAATGAGGTTTTTTAAGTCATCGTGCCGGTCCGGTGTTGCGGACCAAGGTTTTTCCGCGTTAGTCTCCATTTTCGGCAACCTCCCGTTTAACGGCCTCTGATTCTGTCCGGTAATGATCTCTTAGCGTGCTCTCAGTAAGCAAGCGCCGTGCTAACGCGGGCGTTGAGCTTGCTGTAGCACCGGCCTTTTTTTGGGACATTAGTATTGCAATCACAAATCGAAGGCACAAGTCGGCAGAAGATTGAATCAAAAGCGTAAAACAGCGTTGATATTGCTTAAGCGTTATGTTTCAGTTGCGTTGTGAGGCCCTTTTTGCGACAGGCATTTCGTGCGTAGCGATCTTAGAAAATGCTGTGAGCAGGAGGGCGATATTTTGCAATGGGATCAGTCAAACAAGAACTACATACTCACGCATGGAGTGAGCGGAGTTGACTGGAAGCACTACAAGCATCCGTTGCCGGAGCATGTATATTACGTTTATATGCAGTATTGAAAAGACGTTCATTTGTGAGCGGCAAGAGTCAAAGCCTTTATTAGACGAAAATGCCATTAAAAGCCCGTTCGTGAATGCTAGCTCGCTTGATGCCCAGGCTTTCACATCCTTTTGGAGTGATCAAGATGGAAGATCTTGAAGGTAGAAATTACTATACCCTGCTGAAACCACGCCTTTTGGAGGAGTTAACTCAGATATTGGCGGCTGGAAAAGAATTGTGGTCTCTAAATACGGTCAGGAATTTGCCGATGAATTCGTTTTCGAGGCGCTTAACGAGTTCGAAAAGCTCATCCCAAATATACCGTACATAGGTGGTGATGCGAACCCGTTCACTGGACAACTGCTATTCTCTGTCCAGTTTTTAGCTTTTTATAATGTGATGCGACAAAAAGGGATAAACAAAGACGAAGGCGGCATAGTTTCGTTGAAAATGTTCAGAGATTGGCTGGATAGTTTAGTTCATTCCGAAAACAACGCCGGCACATCAGATGACGACGTCTATCTACAGCAGCTGAAGGAATGGGCTAGCGTATCGCAGGAGCGCCTTTATCCTGGAGACTGGGTATATGAGTTTTACGAGGGGGATGGAACTGATTTTGACGTAGGCCAGGATATCGTTGAATGTGCCATTCTGAAACTCTACCGAGAGTATAGAATGGCAGACGTCGTCCCTTATATCTGTGCAATGGATATCTTGCTGAGCGAAGCCGGACAAAGTGGACTTCACCGGACGAAAACACTTGCCGAAGGGGGAAACAAGTGCGATTTTCGCTTCAAAATCGGCCGGAAAACTGTGGTGAGAAGTACTGTCCTGGTGGAGGCTCTGACTGACTGACATCAAACGTTTTTTCGTCCAAATTCGAGACATTGACCGAAGCCGAAAGATTGGTAGAAATCACTGGAGAACAAATCAGGGAATTTGACTATGTTAAGCGCAAACTGGCAACATACCCATAATCATTGAGATTATTATCCTCCGGGTTATCAAACATAATTTCAGTTTCCTTGCCAAAATGTTCTGCACCCAGTTTCAAGTGATAAAGACTAATTCCCACGTCCATGGGGGGATATTTTTTGATTAAAAGTCCCGGGATGAAGCTTGGTTTGCGGTAATATGCGTGAATTAAATGTTCATCACCCGTAAAAAACCACTCCTGTGCATTACGTGCAGAAGGAGCGAGACGAGCTGTTTCCAGTAAATCATCTGCACCTTTAATGTCACTTATTTCCTGGAGTGATTTTCTTTTGAATTGGGAAGTTTTTGTTCGGTGTAATGTTACCTGGGGTTTTCCAAAGGACATTAATATGATAAATTTCAGACGTGAACTTGCCAAACCTTCTTTTTTGAGAGTAGGGATCCCCTGCCAGCAACTACCCAATCCATTAGCAGAAAAAAATAGATCCATCTGCTGGAGCATGAACCCTACATTGCTTAGATAACCCTCTTTCACCTCTGAAAAAACAGCTATATAGTGCGGTGCTTTTCTCATCGTCCTTCTTATCACAGCATCGGGAGATAAAATCTTAAATTCAATTTTAATGTCTTTATGCAACGGTTTTAAAGTTTGAAGATGATCTCTGATCTCCTTTAATGTATCTTCATCGAGGGGGTCTAAATCGTACTTTCTAATGGACTTCCGTTGGAATATGGTAGGATATAGGTCTATTTCTTCCATTTTACCACGATTTAATGTATTTTCTTTCATTTTTTTGTGTATCAGAATAACCTCGTGATTTAATTTACATTATGTTTTTCTTTCAGACTATTTGCAAAATTCCACGTCAGTGGAGCCTATTGAGGCTCCAACTTAACAACTTCGGTGGCAGAGTACGCCCTGTTAAAGAGTTGACAGAACCTTTGACGCCTTGTAAATGAAAATCTTGTTTTGGCTTTTGACGAGCTTCATATTTTCTATTGGGTGCCAATAGCTTATGATCCTTGTTTCGCTTCGTGTTTCAGCCTTTATTTTCATCACGATTCTGTTGTTTATCCTTCCTGGGTATTGGAATATGAATATAACATCAGCGTCAGAAATGCCTTGCTTGAAAAGGTTTCCCAGAATGACTTTGGCTTTTCTTGCTCTGAGCTTGGCTATAAACCATCGAATAGGCTCTACCTCAACTCCTTTCACATGGTCGCATAACTTTGAGGCTTCTATAAGGGCTTCTCCTGTTCCACATCCAAGGTCGTAGAAGACTTCATCTTTCTTAAGGTCTGCGAGTATAAGAGCTTCAGCTATAATCTTCCTCGGAGTGGGACTATATGCTGCGCCTCCTGCCAGCATAGGATAGTAAAGAGAAGCTATGATGTATGCTACTACCAGAAAAATTATGCTTATTATTACAGTCATACTCATTTCATATTTTCCTCAGCTTCCGTAAAGTGTTTCTAACAGTGCTTTTCGAGTATAAAGCTAGCCTTGATGATGCTCAGGCGCTCGATGCGCTCGTTTCGTGCTTCAGAAATGCTGCAAATGATGGTCAGGAAGAAGAAAGACGTCAGTCGTATTTTAGCCCCTTACGCAAGCGCCTGGTGCTAGTCACGATTATAGATAGGCGAGGCGGCGCAGATAGTCGCAAAGCTTAGCGCTTTCTCCAATCAGGTTGTTTCATTCCCCACGGGAGCCAGATCGCGGTCTCTAATATCGCTACAACTGCAAGAGAGACAATGACGAACCCTATGTTTTGCCAGATGCTAAAATCACCGGCATAGAAGATGAGTCATAGTCCCACGAACAGCAGCCACATAAATGCGATACCGATGCTGGCATACACCATCAGTAATGGCGGGGAAGATTTTTGTTGATTTTCCATTTGAAAACCCTCATTCCTTTCAAACGATAAATACCAATTGTTCTCTATTCAGGTGCAGCTAAACAACTAAATCCTTTAGCGCATCTAACAGTACTTTCCGTTCTACTGAACCTGTCGGAGATATGTAAAGGTCAAAAAAGATTTGACCCGCAGACAGGTCGTCGTTTGTAACTGCCGAAACTATAGCCAAGATATTGCGCAAATAGAAAGAAGTGGTTTACATATGGATGATCGCAGCAGGATGGATGAAAACGGAACGCTGTATCTTGATTTCACGGAGCAAGAGCAACCCGAAGAGATTCTAGAAATTGAAACGTCAAATGGACTGCTATATTACCTTTTTATGGCAGCGGTCGGCATAATAGTGATATTTGGAATATTAGCGGTGCTATTTTTCGGGTTCCTGTTTCTTTTATTATTGCCACTATTTTTTGGGTTACTGCTTGTTTTTCTCATAGCTCGTTATTTCTTTTGGCGTTCCTCATCGCGATATTAAACCACTAAAAGTCCCCCTTATTTCCCAACCACTTAAGCGCTTTCTAACTTCAGCGACCACTGATATGTTATACGTCGCTTTTCGGCAATTTTAAGGGTCGCTGCCCTATAGAGGCCTCGACCACCGCCTCTCCGCCATCGAATCTCAAATAGCAAAGCTTAAATCACTTATTTTACAAGGCGGCAGCGAAAATAACGCACGATTTGTATTACTGGTCCGGACGTTCGCGATAGCACTCTGGCGCTAGTTGCGCGCTATTCTTCTTGTTCTTCTACTAATATAACGCGGTAGAGCATACAATAATATACAAGTATATGTTACAACATATAGTAAAAACATGAATCAACCGACAAACATACAGATAGACAAAACGACACGCGAGGCGCTAAAGAAGATAGGCGCGAAGGGCGAGACGTATAATACTATCATACGGCGTCTTATAGTGGCGTATGGGGGCGGACCGTGGGATACTGAGGGGCGCGGACCGTGGGGTACTGGGCGTGATGGGCGCGATTAATATGGTAATATGCAAAAGATAAACTGAGAGGGGCGCGAATTATGAGCAAAATAACAAACGCTGACTTTACGCAAGCGATTTGCACGCACACTATAGGCGTCCAAAGTTCGAAACCGTCGCACGCGTACCCGATTATTCGGCTACCGCGTGAGTTTCGTGAATTAGCGGGATCGAAAGCCGAAATTTATCAAACGACGCACGAAGGAAAGCTTGCGTTCATGGTTACCGTTGATAAAAAAGTAGACAACTGTTGTCTACAAACGCCTGAGATAGATACCGAATCTCGCTTTTCTAACCTCGAAACGAGAATTCAATCCTTAGAGGATACGCTTATCGCTAATAACGAAATATTCGGCTCTAAAAACGAAAAAGATAAGAAAATCAAAGGCCGAGGGCGAGATTCGAACCCGCGTCGTGGCCTCCACAGGGCCATAGGATTACCAGGCTACCCCACCTCGGCGTCTCTAATATACGATAGTCCCGTGCGGATTCGAACCGCAGTCGCGGGCTTTCTTCTATCAGTGGCCAATATTCAAGACCACGTGAATCCAAAGGCCCGCATGATTGACCACTACACCACGGGACTTCGCCCTAGGGTAAGAGCCTTACATACTTAACGTTTTGGTGACGTCTATCGCTCATTCGAGGGCACCCGGCAGCCGGCGCGCCATTTAAAAAAAGACGAGATTACGTCAAGGAACTCAATCAAAGTACACTAACAAGTCTGTGCCCGGTCCCAGCATCTCGGCATATACTCAGTGACCTTACGACCGCCTACAGCTCAAAAAAATGGGGCTGGAGAGATTTGAACTCTCGATCGACGGGTCTCTCCGATCAGTGCTCCAACGGGACATCACCTGGCCCAAGCGTCCCCGAGCCATCAGTTGACCCGTTGCTCATCATATCGCGAACTTCATACCGCTGGAGCCCGTCGCCATTCCTGACTAGGCCACAGCCCCACAAGTACGCGGGCCGGGAGGGAGTTGAACCCTCGACCTTTGGGTTTCTCTGGTCAACAGGTCACAACAGAAATACCGTAAGAGCCCAACGCTCTGCCTGACTAAGCTACCGGCCCGTTTTTGGCATATGCTCTTATACCCCTTCCACATATATACGTTACCCAATTCAAATTTGAAGTGAACGGGCTCAAGAAACAGGTGGTAGCTTATTTCGGGTTACAATTCGAATAGCTTCGAGCAAGGCATACCCCTCAAGATAGACGAGCGGATTACGTACGCGATACTCGGCTCAGGCAGCGTTGGCTTTCTTGTTGCCAAGGAACTCGCACAACGCGGCCGGATGTTCACTATCATCGAGAAAAACGCGAAACGGGTAGAGACGCTTCGCGACCAGAATTTTGACGCTTACGTTGGTGACATCACGAAGGAAGAGGTCATCAAGAACCTCCTTACTCCTGACCTCGAGATCGTTATGATCCTCAGCTCCGACTCCAAGGCAAATACGACGGCGCTAAGCCTGATCAAGGCGGAAAAACCCGACGTTGTGGTCATCGTTCGCGCTGCCGACCCGCTGAGCAAGGATAAGCTCGAAGAGCTCGGCGCTGACGCGGTTGTCTATCCAACGGCGCTTATCGCGAACGCAACGTTGCACGATCTGCGAAAGGCAGAATCGCAGCGATCGGCAAATCGGCTTCACGAAATCCTCAAAAGCATGAAGAAGCTCGGCATTCTCGTTCATGACAACCCCGATCCGGACTCGATAGCAAGCGCGCTCGCGCTTAGGCAAATCGCCGCAAGCGTCGACACCGAGGCTGCCATAATCTATCACGGAGAGATTAGCCGACAGGAGAACCGGGCATTCGTCAACCTTCTCCATATCGACCTCATGCACGTGGACGCAATTGACCCGCGCGACTACGATATGCTCGCTTTGGTCGACACGGGCACTCCAGGGGCGAACAACCCGCTGACGAGCTTAGACAACGTAGGGATTATTATTGACCACCACGGCGTTCCCGAACGGAATGTCCTCTACACCGACATTAGGGACGTTGGCGCAACCGCCACGATACTGACTGACTACCTCGAAGAGCTCGACATCGACATCGATAAGCGACTCGCTACGGCGTTGCTCTACGGCATACGCATCGATACGCAGGACTATAAAGTGCACGTGACCCCGGCGGATCTCGCCGCCACTACGAAGCTTATGCAGCTCTCCGATAGGGACATCCTTAATCAAATCGAATATCCGACGATGTCGATGGAGACGCTCGACATAATCGGCGAGGCTATCCACAACAAACACATCACCGCGAGCTACCTGGTATCGTGCGTCGGGTTTATCCACAATGTTGACGCGCTTGCGCAGGCTGCTGACTACCTGCTCAACCTTGAAGGAGTGACTGCCGTCGCTGTCTTTGGAATGAACGATGAGAAGATTCACATATCCGCGCGCAGCAAAGACGTCCGTGTCAACATTGGCGCGGTCATGAGTCAAGCATTTAGCGACATAGGCTCCGCAGGTGGCCATTCAAACGCTGCTGCCGCGCAAATCCCTCTTGGGATATTTACGGGCGTCCGCGACCGTACGACGCTGCTCCACCTCGTCGAAGAGGTCGTAAAGCGCCGATTTTACGCTGAAATTGGCGTCGAAAGGGACGAATAAGCTCGTTTCCGCTCGAGTCCTGTGACTCCGTAAGCTCTGCCCTCAACAGTAGCAATTTGGCGCAACGACTGTAGATTCGTAGCTACGAGTTGACGTTCCCGACTTCTGGAGGCAACGCACGCAGTTGCTCCGCCTTGACAAACGCGATTAAGTCATCGACGGTGGGATGCACCGCGCGCTTACTCGAAACGTAGTAACCGGCTACGGCGTTCGCTAAGCATAGACGTGACGCTGGCGTCACGCCGAGAAGCTCACCAAAGATGTTGCCGGCATTCCACGCGTCGCCCGCGCCCGTCGATCGGTGCAGTTCCACGTCAAATACGGGGAAAAATGTCACGTTGTTATCAATAGAGGCCGCATACCGTGGGGTGTGGTAGTCAATCCGTGAGCTTACTCGCCGTTTAAGCGCAATCGCGCGCTCAATGGTGGCCCCCCCGGTGTGCTTGCCGAGCTCATTTTGATTCATGCTCATCATGTCGAGGTTTTTGTTCGCGATGACGCGTTCAAAGAGCTCGGGAAGTTCGTGCACTCGAGGGCTCGGATCTGCGGAGTCAAAATACGTCTTGACGTTGTATTGCTTGGCGTACTCGAACGTCTTCACCGCAAGATCAGTGCCGCCAACGACGTTGGTGCCCCAATCGTGCACGGTCACGAGCTGGCTGCTTTCGATCAGTTCGAGGTCGGTGTCGCGCAAGCTGTCAAAAGCAAAGTCATAGTTTGAGCCAACGTCGTTGAGCATGACGTTGACCTTTCGTTCTCCGATCTCAATCGCGAGGGTCTGCCCTAACCTGCCGTCGGTCTTTACGTGGGAGACGTCCATGCCGCTGTTCTCGGCGAAGAACTTCAAAACGTGATGTCCAAACTCGCTCGTCCGGCCGATGAAATGAGAGCTCAGTCCCAGTCGCGACAACGCTATTGCCGTATTAACCGCGCCGCCGCCCGAGAGCACGTTTTGAACAAAACCCGGAATGTTTCCCCCGCGTCCTGCGTACTTCGTTCGAAGCTGACCGCAAAACGTGCTCAGATCATCAACCTCAACGAAGTGATCTAAATAGAAGCTCGGTGTGCAAACGACGTGCAGCTTTTTCGTCTCGCGCGGGTCAAGTCCCGAAAGGATTTGTGTCAATTCGCGCTTGACGTCCTCGTGAACCGTTTTCAAGGCCATCCTCCGCTGTAAACTCTAAAAGGGAATGTTATTTATACGTTTCTTACCGTACGCATTAACGCACCGGCCGCGAGACACCCGAAGGAGAGACTATGCCTGTACGGAGTTCCTACGAACTGACGAGGCTTTTTTTGTCACTTTCAGACGTAAGCCGGCTTGACATCCTCAACCAGTTGTATGAGCGAACGTCAGTCATCGACATTTGCAAGCAATTTGGCTTGCTCGTACACGAAGCGGTGCGGCATCTCCGTCGCTTAGAAGACGTTGGACTCGTCCTCCAGCTTCCTAACGGCGAGTACGTCATTTCAGAATACGGAAAAGTGGTTGTAACCTTCGTTGAGGGCATAAGCGAGGTCCACGACTTGTTGGAATACTGGGAGCACCACTCAGCGGCTGAACTGCCGATACACCTCAAGTGTTTGCCGGCTGACCTCAGTGAGTTTTTCGTGGCGGACGGTGACCTGCTGCTCGCAGCAGCCACGGATATCGAGCGCGATGCGAGAAGCTTCCTCTGGGTTTTGAATTATGCCGTCAATCAGGCAACAGTCAAGACGTCCGCGGTCAAAGTGCTCCGTCAACGCACGGCCACACCTGAAAGCTCGACTGTTCGAAGCGTCGATGGCGTCCACACAGTACTCCTCGTCAACGAACTTCGCGCGCTCATTTGTTTCCCGATGGGGACTACCCAAGAAGGATACGAGACGGACTTATCGTGCGGGTTTCTCGTCACCGCGTCAAATATGGCCTATCGCCTCCTCTTCGAACTGTTTGTTTTCTTATGGGATCGCAGCTCAACACGCCCGGTCGACTGAGTTAGTATATTAAGCGTAGAGGTAGACACTATCGCAGAGGAAAAATGGCAAAAGATCCGGTTTGCAACATGGACGTTGACGAAAAGACGGCAAAGTACGTCAGCGAATATAAGGGAAAAAAGTACTTTTTTTGCGCCCCTGGCTGCAAGGTGATGTTTGACCGAGATCCGGAACACTTCATCTAAAGCCCGGATCGGAGGTGCTCACTGAATTGCCAGATGCGCATCTTCCTTTTTTGCTGCTCGCACTGACGCGTTCGCCTTAGCGCACGTTTCTAAACAGAATAGAACCTATAACGGTCATCAATACGAAGAAACCAAACACGACTGCGAGATCGAGTGTCAGAGCGTATGTGTGCAGGCCAGTGACCGCATAGCGCAATGCGTCGACCCCATACGCAAGCGGATTGATGTTCACAAGAAACTTCATCCAACTAGGGAGCGACGTGACCGGAAAGAACGCCCCGCTTAGGAAAAATATTGGGAGCACCAGCAGGTTGGAGACCACCTGAAAGCCCTCAATGTTCTCAAGCCGTGAGGCGATGCTAATACCGAGCCCCACAAAACCCATGCCGATGAAGAAAATCGTCACGAGAATGAGCACAAGAGCAGCACCGAGTCCGAGCGTGCCCGATATCCGTACGCCGATAAACGTTGAGAGAGCAAGTATCATCAAAGCCTGTATTGACGCTTGCGTCGTGCCGCCGAGGGCCTTTCCGAGGACGATTGACGTCCGCGACACAGGAGCGACGAGAATTTCTTTCATGAAGCCGAATTCTTTGTCGAACATGACGCTCATTCCGGAAAATATCGAGGTAAAGAGCACCGTCATGCCGAGGATACCGGGCGCAAGAAAGTTGATGTAGTTCGTGCTACCGCCAGGCCCACCGAACGACAGCGATGAGCTGAACCCCGACCCGAATATGATGAGCCACAGCAGCGGAGTAATAAGAGAGGTGACGACCCGCGACCGAGCGCGGACATACCGAATCATCTCCCTAAGCCAAATCGAATAGACATCACCCATAAACTCCATTCGTCCGTTTGGCATCGCTATCGTCTCCCCCGTGCGTGCATATTGGCGAAACCGTCGGCCGCTTCTTGGGTCCTAATCTCGCGTCCCGTGTATTTGATAAATATGTCCTCCAACGTGGGCTCATGGAGTGAAATCGAGGGCACGGCGATCCCTTCTTGACGCGCCACGTCCATAAAGATCGGTATTGCAGTCTCGCCTTTGTCAACGCTCAGGCGCAGCGCGCCGTCGACCAATTGGGTCGACTTGACGAATTCGAGCTGTTCGAGCTTGACTTTGAGCTGCTCACCCCCATTTGGCACCGTCATAATTACGACATCGCCACCTACGTCGTGCTTAAGGTTATCGGGCGTGTCCATCGCAACGATCTTTCCGTGATCCACAATGGCAATGCGGTCGCACAACTGATCGGCTTCGTCCATATAATGCGTCGTCAAGATCATCGTAATCTGCTTTTCCTTGTTGAGCCGCTCGATGTACTCCCAGATGTGCCGCCGAGTCTGCGGATCAAGCCCGAGCGTTGGTTCATCGAGAAAGAGGACTTTGGGATGGTGAAGCAAACCGCGCGCGATCTCCAAACGCCGCTTCATGCCGCCGGAGTACTTTTTAACGATGACATCAGCCTTGTCACTTAATTCGACGAGTTCGAGGACGTCTTTTATTCTCCCGGCAATTTCACTTCGGGGCACTTTGTAGAGCCGACCGTGGAAATCGAGGTTTTCCCTGCCAGTCAGGTTATCGTCGAGACTTGGGTCCTGGAACACGATTCCGATCAGTCCCCGGACAGTACCAGGTTCCTTTTTTACGTCGTGTCCGTAGATGCTGGCCGAGCCGCTCGTAGGCCTCACGATCGTGCACAGCATCGAGATGGTGGTTGTCTTTCCCGCACCGTTTGGCCCGAGCAACCCGAAAAGTTCTCCCTCTTCTATTTCCAGATTGATTCCCTTTACTGCTTCAACGTTCTCAAATCGTTTGAAGAGGTCATGTGTTTCGATAGCTTTCATGGAACACTCACATTGCTCAAAAGCGCATTAGCAAATCAAAGGTAGCCAACACTTTGGCTAACACTCTACATTCAGTATTTATCACTTTTAGCCTATATATAAATTCTTGATATATTACTAAGTAATATAACGCAGGGATAGCAGCTCACCTCGTACGCTTTTTTGGGCTTTTTTGCGCACAGACGAGCTATTAGACGGCACGCGGTGACTCATAATGTTAAAGTATTAAAATGGCAAAGGATACGTGACAAAATAAGAAAGGATGGTCCTGCTATAGAGTATTGGAATCCGAAGATCGAATGTTTGTCAGCAGAAGAGCTCAAACAGCTGCAGGAACGCAAGCTCTCCCGGCGAAATGAAGATGAAGCGATTCTGTATCTTGCTGTTCTTACGCATATTCCCACCAGTCGTGGCCGCGCCTGTGCTGACGGCTTGTCTTGCGATCCGCGCCCGAGATTTCTGTAACGCGAGCACCGTCGTAGTGTATTAGCTGACGCTAATCATTCTTCCAGATCTTTATAACAGAGCCACCAGTCGTAGTTGTCATACATTTTGGCACGTTCTTTGGCCGTCTTTTCATCTGATGGCGGAGGTATGAGTACCTTCTTCCCGATAAGCTCGTTTTGGGGCCATCCGGCGGGCATTGCGACGCCGTACTTGTCGGCGATTTGGAGCGCTTTCACGGCCCTAAGTATTTCGTCCATATTTCTGCCGACTTCTTGTGGATAGTAGATTATTAAACGGACGACGCTCTTGGGATCGACTATGAACACTGCGCGCACGGTATTTGACGCTTTACCTGGGTGGATCATCCCCAGCATCGAAGCGACCTTGCCGGTGTCCGCAATTATTGGGAAAGGGATCTCAACGTCGAGGTTCTGTTGTATCCACTCAGTCCACTTCATGTGCGCTACCACTTGGTCGATAGACAAACCAATGAGTTCGCAGTCGAGCTCTTTAAACTGATCATACCGTTTGGCGAAGGCCACAAACTCCGTCGTGCACACCGGCGTAAAATCGGCGGGGTGGCTGAAGAGCACGAACCACTTGCCGTTAAAAGCGTCCGGCAGCGTCATCTTGCCGTGCGTAGTTTGGACATCGATTTGTGGGAACTTATCACCGATCAGTGGTATACCTCGGCTGGCTTGTGCGCTTTCTCCAGCGCTTGCGGTACTCGATTGCATAGTACTCGGTCTCAAATCGCCCTCATATATATCTTATGCAAAATGGGAACGGGACACTCGTTTCGCCGGACGCATGCGGAACGTTGCAGTTCGCCTTGTATTGTGAGAAGCACGTAACTGAATCGCACGTTGAGAGGTGCTTGCTGTTTTTTTAGGGAATGAGACCGGCAGCGAAGCGCGAGATACTTACAGTTGCGTTGAGCTTCTTGAAAGCCGCATAAGAAACCTTCTGAAGGCTAATAAGCTCTCAAAGGCCATACAAGCTCTCCGGCGTTTTTATTAGAAACTAATATTTTAAGGAGAATATATTTATATGGCGGGAAAAAGAACGAAAGGGAGAGGACGGAATCACGTCCTAAGAGATAGGAGAACCTGAATGAAAAAAGCAGTAATTTCGATTCTCGTAGTGCTCGCAGCTCTTACGCTTTTCACAGCTGCCAACGTCACTGCGCAGACAACAGCAACATGCGCGACAAAAACATGCGGAAATGCGGCGGGTACAAACTGCCCTGCTACCGTCAGTGCGCAATGCACGAGCTGCAAGACGACTTCAGCGTGTGCAACAACGGCAAAGTGTACTAGCTGTGCAACAACGGCAAAGTGTACTAGCTGTGCAACGACGGCAAAGTGTACTAGCTGTGCAACGACGGCAAAGTGTACTAGCTGTGCAACGACGGCAAAGTGTACTAGCTGTGCAACGACTGTAAAACAGGCCACGTGTCCGACGTGCAAGCTTGCGTAATAGCATAAGCCTGAAAACACTCGCCTTTTTCGGACAATCGCGTTTAGGCGATGAACTAGCTCTTTTTTAGAGAGCTTGTGAAACCGGGAGCACGCCTCCCGCTTTTTCTGTTTTTTTGATGATCTCGTGGAGCTGCAGCTAACGTCGAAAGAGTGGCTGTTTTGGTGCTTATAGGCGCGCCAGCGATTTATCGTTTCGCCGTTGTGAGAAGAGTAGGCCAATTGGACCCATTGAAATGTGTATGAACATGCGCTACGGTCGCACAAAACAACTAGCGAAAGCGCTCAAGCTGCTTGCATCATCCACTCGGCGCACCGCTGCTAGCAACGCAGCTATCAACTTCAACGTTCCCGCCGCAAAGCTGACATCGACTTCAGGCCGGCGTTGCGCGGGGTAACTGAGCAGGAAAAACACCACACGCAATCTGCGAAGTTAGTACTGCCAGCGATGACAGCTGCACGTGCGTGATACAGTTTGACTGGAAACGGGATGCGACCGCCTGCAGTTTGCAGCAATAGCTTTAGTTTTCGCGCCGTTTAGGAAAGCATAAGCCGCAAGGGTTTGCCGTGCTATAGAGAGATTTGCATTACTTATTAATCCGCGGTCGTCCGGTTCTGTTAAACCAAGAGTTGTTAAATGTGGGTTGTTAAAAAAGGGTTGCCGGACAAGTTAAAAAAGCTCCGAATCCGCACGACTTTTCGCAAGTGTTGACTCTTCGGTGTACATAGCAATATTACTCGCATTAAATTCGGCTTTAAGGTGAACATCGAGTTTTGACAAATCTGTCAAAGTCCACTCTTCGATCGTCCAGTAGTTGTCACTGTCTTTAATAACCCGCAAGCCAAGTAGAAGATGTCTCGCATCATTTGCAATTTTTTTTCCAGTACTATAATAGAAAGCTCTGAAACCAGTTTTCTTTTTCTTGCTCGATATTTTTACTTCCAAATAGGTGACCCGATTGTGCTTGTCATTCAGCTCTATGTCTGGATAGCCCTGCGCGGAAAGAATTCTTGTGCTTAATCCTGTCTTTCTAATTTCTTCAACCAGCTCATTTTCAATTGATTTACTCACTTCGTTAATTCTGGCGCCTTTATACCCCCTTCTAGCTTTAGTGGCTAGGGCGAGAAGGCCTCTGCAAGACTTAATAAGAGCCTCAATCAGCTCTTTATCGTCTTCTTGGCTCAGATTTATTGGGTGCAGCTTATATGGTGACGTCAACTCGAGAACTTCCTGAAAGCTGACTTTATTTAGTATAGGCGTAATCTCTATTAATTTGAGAATCGCATCTTTCGGTTGCAAGTGCTTCGCCTCCTAAAGCAGCGTTTTTTGGAGTAATTTCTCTTGGGTTAGTTTTTCCTTAGCAATTTCAACGTACGACGAGTCTATCTCAAAACCTATGAATTTGACCCCTAATTTTACGCATGCTAACGCGGTGGTTCCGATACCCATAAAGGGGTCTAACACAGTGGTTTCGCTGTTGACCCCATGCAGTTTTATACACATTTCGGGTAATTTCTCTGGAAAAACTGCAGGATGCGGTCTTGATTCTTGTATAGTTTCATACGGAATAAACCACGCGTTGCCCCGCTCTCTTCGGTCGGCACGTACGGACTTCCAACGCTTGATATTTGATTTATCTTGGTATTGCACTCCAATCGAGGTTTTATCTAAGTTAACGTCGCCGTGCTGCGTGAAATGAAAAATGAACTCGTGACCTCCGCTTAGGTATCTTGCGCTGTTGACAGGTTGATAATGCCCAACGGCTATGCTTTGCTGCGTGTGCTTATAGTCCCCCATATCTTCTTTGGGGATAGCAATCGATTTAATCCAATGGATTAGATTTTGAAGCTTGTAGTGCTTTCTGAACCGATTTGCAACGTCTAATGCAATCCATGGGTCTGAGGATTTTCCACCAACATTTAGAAAAAATGAGCCAGTTTCTTTCAAAACCTGTTTTGATTCTTGGGCCACCTGTTCCATCCAGTCTAAATACTCGTCTCGCGGTCGCTCGTCGTTATATCCATTATATTTTTTGCCAATATTGTATGGCGGAGACGTGACAACTACGTCTATGGAGTTCTCCTGGATGAGTCTCATCCCTTCAAGACAATCCATAGCATAAATCTTGTTAAGTGCTAGCGGCTGGGTCAAAGATAACATCTTTCAATTCTAGTCTCTTCGAATTTATTTAGAGCTTTTGCAAGGTCGAACTCCAGTTTCTATTTCGCACCTCAAGCTTCCAATCTAACGAATCTCCCCTCGTCACTTAAATTCCTTTACTATGCTTCTCGGCATGGATGTCCTTAATGATTCCTTTTTTGTACCACAGGAGTTAGTTTAGTAACCCCTCCCGTAATTTGCCTCTTAGTTGGTGCATGGAAACTTCTCCTTCGCTCTCATCGTTATCGGAAATGCCGTCTATGGGGGCCATACGCTCGAGTCTGTGGAGCTCATCACCGAATACGCGACCGAGATCGGATTGCGGCTTACGAAAAGCATCGACAAGACCATCTTTGGCCTCTACAACGTAATGCAAAAGGAAAAGGTTTTAATCTTCAAGAAGGATGAAGACTCCAAACAATTTAGAGAAAGTCGCATGCGGTCGCTTATCATATATCCGTGGCTGGTAGGAGAATTCATCCAGTGGCTGAAGCCTGACGTGTCGAAATGGGCGATCGACGACGTGAAAGTGGCGAGTTCTCAAGGGTCCGACGAAGAACCCATTGAGCTTGACGTCATTCTGGCGCTTTCCCATTATGACTCTCTCAGATGGTTTGAAGATGGGAGGTTAGTCGGCAGTAAAAACAACGAATCGCACGAGATTGCAGATAACCTCAAGGACTACCGCTTCAACGGCTTATTCTATTCTGGCTTATTTGGCACCGAGGGCGAACCCGAATGGTAACCTCTGTTGGCCTGCTTTGAGCAGAGGGGCGGCGTCACGACGTAGATTCTGCGTGAGCTATCCTACGACGGTCAGCTCTGGAGAGCTGCCCTCGCTTGTTCGCGACAACTACCAGAGTGCAGATCTGAGTCGTTGACGTGGTTTTTACTGTTTGAGGGCTTCTAGAGTCCGTTTGACAGCATCAACGTGGCCGTTCACCTTGACTTTTCTCCAGACCTCGGCCAGCTTCCCTTCGGGCGTTATCAGAAAGGTGTTACGTTCAATGCCGTGGTACTCTTTCCCGTACGCACGTTTCAGTTTCTAGATCATATTTTTCCGCCACTTCGTGGTTTTCGTCACTCAATAGCAACACACGAAGCTGATGTTTTTCAACGAATTTCTCGTGACTTTCAGGCGAATCCGGGCTTATCCCGATAACTGCTGCGTCGTACTTCTCAAAATCGTGTAGTTGTTCACTGAAATCCGTGGCCTCTCGCGTGCAGCCACTCGTATTGTCCCTGGGATAAAAGTACAGGACAACCCATTTGCCTCTGAAGTCGCTCAGACACGCTTGCTTGCCCGCGCGATCAGGAAGGCAAAACGCAGGTACTTCGGAGCCGATTTCCATTTTTATCACCTCAACTCGTCTCACTCTCACGGCAACGTGTGCCCATTTGCACGATCATCGTTGTGAGCAGTCGGTGCCTCCAACCGAGCGTCCGGCGCATTGACTCCAGATAGGGATATCATCTTTCATCATTAAGCCGGCGTGATTTTGAAGGCTAACGGTGTTATGAACACTTCTTACAAAAACTATGTGACTTTGTCGATGTGATCACTTTCTAGAAGGGCGTACGAGACGCGTTCAGGCGCACCGCTGACTATCCAATAGTGCAGGATACACACTTCTCGGCCAAATCATCGCGCTTCCTGAGCGCGTAGACGACCGGGAGGATATGCTACGATTGCAAAGAGGGACTCTCGGCTCGCAAGCCGCGCGCCCCGTGAGAGCTTTATATAATATTGTATCATCCGCTACATGTTTCATAGCAAAACGCGTGAGTAACCATGCTCAATCCGACGTTGCACGATGGTCCCGCCGAAATAGCCTTGATGAATGATTTGCAAAAGACGGTTTTTAGAGCTATCTATCAGGCGAGCGGCGAGGGCCTGCGTCTATGGCAGGTACAGAAAAAAGTTGACGGGACGAAGCTCGAAGTCCAAGAAGCCCTACACGAGTTGCTCGCGGCAGGCTACATAGGGATTCTGTCGATGGGCGGGGGGCCCAAATACCACAGAGTCTCCTCAAGCGCTTACGTTCTAGCTGCACTGGACGCAGCAGAGACCGAGAGGGGTTGACAACGGCTGCAACGAATTAACTGGTTCGAACTGGTTTTGGAGGCTACATTTCAGAGCGGAGGATGCTATGAACGCGTTCTTGACCTTAACTGATGTCTCAAACACCGTACGCTGATCCTCAACAGCCGTGCGCTGGCAATTAAAAGTCCTACGAGAGAGCCCATATACTTCAAAAACGAGGGGCTTTTTATAGTTGGATATGTTCTCGTGCACGGCACTCGCAGCAGCGGTGAAGGGGCGGAGATAGGAGGGACGCTGAATATTATCTGATGGGGCAGGACGAGCGCTTTTTCGATCGCTTTTGCTTTAGGCTCAGTCGTCGATTTTGCCTCAGCCCTATGTTAAAAAGCTTTTAATGTGATCAATGTGAGATCATGAAAGCTTATTAATTAACGCTCCTTCTACAATCAAATCGATATATTCTTTCGAGGGTCTGAAATATCCTTCTTTATGGGGACAAATATAGGTATAAACGTGTTCTAGTTCCCCTTTCTGTGTTTCAACAATTACTTGAATTCTCTCGTGCTCTCCCTCTGGTAGTTTTTCCAAATCGTCAAATATCTTCAAAGCTTTAGAATCGATTTCATACACAACGCCTTCTAATTTGTTTTCTTCCCTCTCGTTCAAGTCTATCATCGCTTTTTTCCAATCATCCGTTCTAGTTGAAAAGCAGATGTCGTAATCAACTATAGAAGCTTTATAATCGTTGTAATACGTGATTCCTTTTTGATCCAAGTACTTTGGATTCATATAAGGACCATAGACAAATATTTTGAAATGCTGTCCTTTGTCCATAGACGAAACTCCTTTAAATCTATTTGATCGACACACTTCCACCTGCAACGTTCCAGTTAACAAGTCCTGGTTTAGAAATAACAGTCAAAACATCATTTTTTAGTATTTCCCGTTTTTTTACCATTTCGTGTATATACCGCGATTACGACCATCGATAGTGCCTGCCTCGTTTGTCACTCCAGTTATCGCGGCCGTTTCGCTGTATCACGGCAAGGTTATGGTCGATCGTCTCTCCGTGAAATTCTTTCAGCGGGGCCAGCAACTCGCAGCGCGAAACCTCAGGACATTCCCAGCACCCCACATAGTGCTGACGCTCTACACAGTGCTTAATAACGCAGTCTGGCTTGCCGCCACCTTCTTGACACGGTGCCTTGCAACGCAACTTTTTGATCTCGCGCAGGACAAGTTCAAACGTAGGGTACGCTTTAAATGTCTCGTTTTTTTGTGCTTTTAGCCGCGCATAGTCACTAAAGTGCAGCTCTGCGAGCAGCGTCTCTAGCTGCTCAAAAGCGGAAAAAAGGGCGACGTTCGATGGGATACAGTCGCGGCAAAATAATCCGCAACACGCCGTATAGTGAGCGTCGTGACGTACGGTGCTCTGTGTAACCGAGTAGTCCGTTATCCCTAGTCTGTTGCCAAATGGATCTGTAAATTCAACGGCCAGTCCAGTGGGAATCCGAAACGGCTCTGACAAAAACCGAACACCACGCTCCTTCAGTCGTTGGTAGTCTCTGTTCACGTCGTCGACTACAAACCAAATCGTTTGAATGGCATCAGGAAACGTATGCACGTCCTTCACAATGAGCGCAGGTTCTTGATTTCCCACCATAAACGCCACCATGCCTCGCTCGGAAAAGTCAAATTTCATCGGAAGCCCGAGCACAGTGCGATAAAATTCCTTGGCTTGGTTCACGTCAGTTACGGGTAAGAAAAAGTTGTCATAATCGTTCATTGATGTCTCCTCTCTTCTGTCAAAAGAAAAGTACATCATCGTACGAGATCCATTGTTACAAACCTTTCTGTCAACTCACGCGGTCTGCTTACAGCGATGTGGCCTTGGTCGTTCATCGCCTTCTTACTATCTTGGGTTGCCAAAGCCCCCTTAGGTATTTCATCAATCTGGCCAAACGCGGAAAAACGCTGAAACATTTATGAAGTTCGTCGGGCATTGCTGCGCTTAACGAAGAACGGAGGTGACGAAAATGACAGAAGTAAAAACAGTCAGTAAGATTCCGGTCGGGGCCGTTGCATTAATGGGTGCGACAATTGAAGCGGTGATATCGTTCATTTATGGCGTGATTTCAGCGATTTTCATCCTCGTGGGAACCGCAAACCTAAACTCTCTCCTGCCAGCGGGGGTCAACATCGGTTCGGGCGCAACGCTAGCGATTACCATTATTATCTTCGCCATTATAGGCGGCTTCATCGGCGGATACATTATCACAGCAATCGTAGCACTCGTCTACAACTGGCTCGCTCCCAGAATCGGGGGCGTCAAACTTGAATTCGAGTGACGAACGCAAAACCCTTGTTTAGCTTAGTTCGGATAGCTCGGACAGCCAGTTGGGCCAGCTGAAGAGCGGAAGCGCTGATGGTGGCATGGGGGACGTAGGAGTTTCAGCATGCCAACGCGCTTCAAGAAAAGGAAGTTAGAGGGGTCAGCTCTTCCTTCTCACTACATAAGCGGCGATTACGAGTCCGACCAAAGCGAGCATAACCTCGAAGCCGGGCGTCGTACCCTGGCTTGTGGCCGCAGCTGCGTTGCCGATCGCGTAGACGTTGCCATCATTGCTCCCCACGTACACAGTGCCGTTGACAACGGCAGGAGAGGAGAACACATAGTCTCCGGTCGTGAAGCTCCACACTTTAGCCCCCGTGGCGGCGCTGAGGGCATAAACGTTGTTGTCATCGCTCCCGATGTAGACCGTGCCGTTGATGACGGCGGGTGAGGACTCTACGTTGTCTCCAGTCGTGTAGTTCCAGAGCTTGGTGCCGGTGGTGGCGTTGAGGGCGTAGGTGTTGTTGTCATCGCTCCCGATGTAGACCGTGCCGTTGATGACGGCGGGTGAGGAGAGCACAGCACCCCCGGTCGTGTAGTTCCAGAGCTTGGTGCCGGTGGTGGCGTTGAGGGCGTAGGTGTTGTTGTCATTGCTGCCCACGTAGACCGTGCCGTTGATGACGGCGGGTGAGGAGAGCACAGCACCCCCGGTCGTGTAGTTCCAGAGCTTGGTGCCGGTGGTGGCGTTGAGGGCGTAGGTGTTGTTGTCATCGCTGCCCACGTAGACCGTGCCGTTGATGACGGCGGGTGAGGAGAGCACGGCGCCCCCGGTCGTGTAGTTCCAGAGTTCGATGCCGGTGGTGGCGTTGAGGGCGTAGGTGTTGTTGTCATCGCTCCCGATGTAAACCACCCCGTCAACGAGGGCAGGGGAAGAGAGCACGTAGTCTCCGGTTGTGAGGCGCCACGTCAGCTTGCCATTCGACACGTTGCTCCCCGCTACGGGGCTGTAGTCGCCGAGGTGCGTAGCGTTGTAGCGGAACTGCATCGTATCGTTCTG
The DNA here is from genome assembly GCA_015660915.1 of Methanomicrobia archaeon. Classification (GTDB taxonomy): domain Archaea; phylum Halobacteriota; class Bog-38; order Methanoflorentales; family Methanoflorentaceae; genus Methanoflorens. The sequence goes on from JACTTZ010000002.1 coordinate 28,502, forward strand.
TGCCGCTGTAGGAACGGCTACAACGCCTGCGAACAAGACAGCAATGAGAAGGATGATTGCAGAATATGAGACGATTCTGTGTAAACGCATGATTGCCTCTTGCAAAGTCCGTAGATACTAGACGCGCAAGAACGTGTCAGAGGATAGATAAAGGCTCCGGTTCACATGTGACCACAGAAACTGTGCTAAGGTGTTTAAATGGTCAGAAAATGAATGTTTTCGAGCGATCAGACGTCCGTTTAAATACCCCTCTTTTTTGTAGACGCAACTCAGAGCGAGATGTGTGGCCATTATCTCTGATACTCGCTTGAGGGGGAGGTTAATCATAAATGACCAACAACGAGGCCTACGTTTTGAGCGAGCTTAAGCGGCTTCAGCGCGAGGTCGACGTGCTTAAGGAAGTCTATGGGCATTATCTGGAGGAGGGACTGAAGCGCGAACAACGGGCTATGCAGGAGATGGATAAGATGCGTGCTATGATGGAGGAAGCAGCAAAGGCTAATGCAAAGCTCTTAAAGAGGGACGAAGACCTTTTAAAGGAGATAAAGGAGAATCAAGAGCGCATCTTTCACGTATGAGATGATGGTGGTGCCTTCTAGGATCTTTTCAACGCCCGCTAAATATAGGTCTTCAACGAAAGCAAGATATTAGTAAGTCTATCTCTTACGGAACCAGATTACGTCCGTTCAAAACGGTAGTGGGGCTTAGAAGATCTCTCCAGTGGGAATCAACGGTATACCTGGGTGGTGCCTATACCATTTTCGTGCCGGCTTCCATAGAGGCGCTCTGGTTCCAGACCTCGACCGGCATGAATGTCCAGACGCCCTTGAGGGTCATACCCATCTGTTTGAGCTTCTCGGACATCGCATCAAACATCGGTCCGGAGGTGACGAAGTCCCCCACCGTGCATCTGACCTCATAGGACTTGGGACCGTCGAGGACCAGGAACGAAGCGGTTTTGCCGTCCTTCTTCATCGCTTCCAGGTTCTTTCCGGTTCGCTTCATCAAAATGGCGCCCACAATCATCATTTCGTTCGACGGTGCCCTAATACTTCCCGCCTGGATAGCGTGCGGATCTCCGTTCGCATCAACGGTCGCGAGGATCTTTGGATTCTTCTCGTTGTTAATCGCGTTGAACACTTCATCAGGTATTTTGACCACGATTTTCACCTAAACGTCAAGAGCTCGTTGACCTTACATAAATATTGCCTGAGTGGCAACGCATCAACAACAAAAATCGGTGCCGGAGCTTAAATCGGTTATGAACTGCAGTCCATTATTTTTTTTAGAATCGCAGCTATCTACTGTCGCGAACTAATTTCTCCATGTCCGGTCCCGCCTTTTCCAAGTCGGCAAGCTTCATCACGGGCGTCATATCAACATCAGCCTCAAGCGACGCATAACATACAAGTGACTGCCGAAGTTGGAAGCGGCTAAAATGGTTGGCGGATAAGGGCGACACGTGCAACGACATTATTGTGCGATTGTTTGATGCTTGAAGGTCAAGAATGAACGACAAAAAGATAGGAGAGCGCAAGCCAAAAGAGTCCAGCTTTGTCACAGGCCAAGAAGCTCTAATATATGAAATAGTGAACATGCCCAATGCCTGCGGCTAACCTCTATTCCGGCTATGCGAACGAATCTGTGTTAGTCGGCACGTCCTGGGCAGTGCGCCGTTTCGACCGCTGACTAAATTAAGGCTTGGAGTAGTGACGAAAAGTGAGGATAGGCGTCACGGCACAAAGAGATCGCCCGGTCAGACCGCTAGACGGGCGCGATCCTGCATATGTAGCACTTCAGCGGCTCCGCCCCCGTGTCGGGGTCAAAGTGGTCGTCCCCGAAAAGCAGGTTGACGCACGATTCCTTCCAGCGATAGTCGGGCGGGGTCGCCTCCGGGTACCACCATGCGTGCTCGGCATTGACGACGTCGGGCGCGATGCCGTCGAAGAGCTTTGCCTTGAGCCTGACCTTTGCGTGGGGCGATTCGACTGAAACCCAGTCCCCGTCCGATATGCCTAAACGGGCCGCCGTTTCGGGGTTGATCTCGACGAGGGGGTCAGGGTGCCGCTTGCGCAGGGAATCGATCTGGTGCAGCTCCGAATGGAAATAGTGTAGTACCTTCGTCCCCGTCATGAGAATCAGCGGATAGTCCCGCGCGAGCTCGGGCGCGGAGACCGGAGACAGGGGCGGCTCGACGTAGACCGGCAGGGGCGGGCGGCCCGCGTGCTCCATGACGGTGGAGTAGAACTCGAACTTGCGGGAGGGCGTGCCGAACCCACGCTCCTCGTGCTTTCTGTAGCGCATCTCTCCCATGACGATATCCTTTTCCTTGAACTCCTCGAAGCGCATGCCTGTCCCCTCGCAGATCCAATCGAGGTAGGCGTAGCGGTCCGGCCAGGGGAAGGCATCATTGAGGCCGAGACGGTGCGCAACCTCGAGGATTACGTCTCTATCGTCCCTGGCCTCGCCAATCTGGGCGAGCTTCTTTCGGCTCATAGCGCACCATACCTCGTGCATAAAGACCACGTCATCCTGCTCAAGCCAGTGAGCAGCCGGTAGCACGAGGTCGGCAAGCTGGGCGGTGGGCGTCATGAAGAGATCAGAGACGACCGTGTATTCCATGTAGTCCTTCAGCGCCCGCTCGATCGTTGGCCCTTGCGTGGCCGTACTCAGCGGGTTGGAGCCGACGATCCAGATGGCCCGCACCCTGTACGGCTCCCCGGAGATAACCGATTTCCAGAACGTCGGCGTATGGCAGTCAGGCGTGAAGGGGAACCTGTTGCCGCTGATGACGGTCGCCTTTTTTTCGGCGGACATGAACTGGCCGCCCCCACCCTTGAAGTCGGGGGGTTTGTGCCCCTTGGGCCTGATCCCCTTAGGCGGCACCCAGAAAACGTTCCCGCCCGGCACATCGATATTGCCCGTAATCCCCATGAGGATGAGGAGCGCCCTGGCAGTCTGGAAGGCGTTTGTGCTCATGTCGATCCCGTTGCCCCACTGGATGCACGCGGGCTTCGTTGTTGCAAAGGTCCTCGCCGCGCTACGGATCAAGGACGCGCTGACGCGCGTTACGGGCGCTGCCCATTCAGGCGTGAAGGACCGGACGTGGTCGGCCAGGCGGTCGAAACCGAATCCGTATTTTTCCACAAATTCGTGGTCATAGAGGTCTTCACTGATAATGACGTTTATCATGGCAAGGGCCAGCGCACATTCACTGCCCGGCCTCAGCTGAAGCCAGTAATCGGCCTTCTCGGCCGGCCCGATGCGCCTCGGGTCTACGACGATTACCTTTTTTGCCTGCTTGAGCGCCCTTTTGAACATTGCCCCGCACATGCCGTCGGACGCTCCCGTCTCCGTGTGGTTGCAGCCCCAGTTCATGACGCACGCGGGCATCTCGTCCCCAAAGCCGTAAATGTCGGCGATGGGAAGGGCGCCTACGGTGATGCTGCTGGCAATCACCCTCGGGAGGAAGCAATTGTGGCCGGGCGACACAAAATTGGGGGTGCCGAAGGCGTTAGCGAAGCGGTTGGTATACTCGGTGTAGGGCCTCCCCGTGCCCTGGGCCAGGGCGAAATACTCGGTCCCCGATTCCCAGCGCACGCGGTCGAGTCGTTCCGTTATCTCTGAGATCGCCTCTTCCCAGGAGATCCTCTCCCACCTGTTCTCGCCCCTCATTCCCGCCCTTTTCAATGGATGGGTGAGCCGATCCTTATGGTAGAGTATCTCAGGGGCGGCCGCCCCCTTCGGGCAGATGTAACCCCGGCTTGTCGGGCTGTCCGGGTCACCTGCAACCCTGACGACCCTGTCGCCCTCCATATGGACAAGGACCTGGCAGACGCCATGGCAGCCCCTGCAAGACGATCTGACGACGCGAGTGGTCGGACTCATAGGTCCCTCTCTTTTAAAAGGTATTTGCATTTAACCATGAAACGCATTCATATGAGGTTTACAGTGCGCATCAATATACTTTCGTCTCGGAAACCTCGGGGGGCGCATTTTTAATTTCGGCGGGGGTTAGACACATGTCCGCCCTTTTTTTCGTCCACCCCTAGGCCATTTGCCTGCGCTTACGTGCCGAGTCGAATGCGCGGCGTCGTGCAAGGTCTGCGCAGGGCATTTACCTGCCCCCCCTCGTTCTGTCTACTCGTTGTCTTTCGATCCGCTTTCGTTCAAGACTGATCTCGGGAACCTCTGTGGGCCGGCGCCGAGGAGCAACAAGTTCGTCGATCGTAATCGACGGCATATTCATATTCGGTTCCATTTTATTCACTAATTACATGTTCAACCAAGAGGGGATATATAAAGTGGACTACGGGAAAACGCCAAATCGCGCTCCGTTGAAATTTTAAACAAAAAGTTTAGGCAGCTGCCTTTACCTAGCGGCTGCCAGGTATGGTGATTCAAGGGTGCATGACGCAACGGCGTTTGATGGCAATAAGTCCTCTCTTGTGTGTAGTTATCGTCCCAGAGTACCTAGAGAAATGCTATGAAAACACGCTTGAAACGAGCATCAACGGCGGCACTTTTGGCACACGTGTTGACGATCTTTCACGGCACTTGCGCCAAGTCAGGATGCTCTCGAGCGATTTATTGCTCAAGCCTGATCCCATTCGTGCACAACGCCATTTGCGGCAATCTTTTTTAACAGCAGCCCATGCAACAAAAATCTTAGTCCATCAGCAGGGCTTACCGGGAGTTGCTCCAAGAATGCGCGTGCCTAAGCTGTCTATTTGTTACATCTGTCCGCGTAATCGTTTCTCTTTAGTCTCAGACGTAGCAAGTCCATATCACTCCAGTATGGCTGTATCAGAGACCATTAGTCCCGCCAAGGCGTCGGAGGTTAAAGTTGATATTCTGGACGTCTCTCACTTCTGCCCTTCCCATTCCGAGCATCAATCTGAACTACTCGTGCTAGGAGTATGGCGGGGAGCACGCTTGTAAACTAAGTATCCTGCGTTGCTGATGGCCAAAAACCCGGCAATTGCGGGCTGGATTTCAGGGAAATTATAGTATGGGGGGTAAACGCCTAAAAACATCGCAGTTGTGGTTACCCCGTATGCCAGCGCAAGGACAAGCGTGAAGCAGAACATCTGCACTTTTGCAAGATCAATTTGAAGCCACGACGCGATCTCGTCGCCGAAAAACACGTCGGAAAAACGCGCATCGCCGGTTCGACGACGGCTTACGATCAACCCCTCCATAACAATGCCATCGAGTGATATTTTTGTTTTCAGTGCGCCAATCAGTTGAACCAAACTCCTGCGAACGTTCGCGCGAGACGGCCCCTCAGGCAAGAGTCGGGGGAGATGCTTTTCTGTGCTTAGTAATAAAGCGAGTAGGGTGTTGGCGTCATTTTCCTCTAATTTTGAACCTGCGGCTTCTTTTTTGCTATAGGCTGTGCGCCGCTCTTCAAGCTTTTGCATGAGTGGCTCAAACGTTATGGTTTCGTGCAGCTCTTGTTCGCTGGTGAGATAGAGGGCCTTGATCCCGTCTCGAAGCTTACTTCCGATCTCGTAAAGTGATTCAATGTAATCCGGCTTTTCTAGAAGGGAGAACATTCAATTGAAGGCGTCGATCCATTCTACTATGCTGTGGGCTCGCATATATCCTAAGCTGTGCCGCAACTCGTCTTTGCAAGCCTCGACGTTGTATTCTCGGGGAAACCCTGCCAGATCCTGTTGATGGTCTCTTTGGTAACCCTGCAAGTCGCTGAACGTGAATGGTGTCAAAGCGAACGTGGTGACGAGCTGTGACCACGTGTTGACAAGCGTGGTAAGCGTATCCAACTCAAACTTGAGCTTCTGAGGTTTCTCTAAGTCACGAAATCTTGACGTGCCTATGACTGTCTCGATTGTTTGTTGTGCGCTGTTTCTGAGCTGATACATAATCTTGAAAAGGCCGGGACTAGTAGCCGGTGTCCGATCTGGTGCAGGCGGTTCGCACAACAAGAGAGCCTGGTCAAAAGTGCTGTGAATCCGTTGTTTTAGCGCCCTCACGTCAATACGGCAGTTCACAGTCTGAGGAAATGTTTGAGTGCTCTTTCGGTATTTTTGACAATCAATCGAATCAAGGTCAATGAGCTTTTCCCCATCGTGATAATCTAAACCCATCTGTCGGTTAGGCTTCGCGAAGTCATCCTGTCGAGGGACAAACTGACGGTTCATCCACGACGTGAGTGCATCGCACACCTCGTGCGCCCGGGCCTCTCTTTTAGTCTTTACAAGGAAAGGAGGTACGACGAGGGAGGTTGCAGCGATGCCAGCGAGTGCCAACACGGTCGGCGGGATAGAGATGTTAAGCGCATTTATGTAGTGTTGCTGCACAAGAGTCGCATTCTCAAGATATTCAACCTGCAAAATGCATCCGCTGATCACTGTACAATTCTGTGTGTAATTGAGCGGAGCTGCTGAAATGTTCCCCAACGCAAGCGCCAGAAAAGTAGACGCGATTAATATCGTCCAAATGAGAATCTGGAAATAGGATAGGCTGACGCGGTTGCATTTATCGATGAGTATCCCCAGCAAGCGATCGTTTCTCACGTAGCCGATGTAAATTGCCAAGAGACTAAGTAGCCCGAGAGTGGTCAACCAACAACCAAGAAGAGCGCAAAACGAGACTTTAGGTGTCAAACCAAGTATCACAACGAGGGCGAGCAGGTTTAGTATCGTTACCACAAAAGAGCTTTGACTCCAAAATCGATCGACATCTCTTCGTTTCGGATTTGCCCACGGAGCGACCCCTAAAAGCCATATAAGGAGGGACATCACAAGGAGCAGAAACCAAGCGACTATGATAGAGTCCTGTCCTTGGAACAATCCGAGGATGATTAGAATTAGGAACGCGGTGGCCAAAAAACACTGAACTATGCGATAACTGACTGACTTCAACGCAGTTTTTTGGTCCTTGTGTTGATCTCTTCTCCAAGAAGCAACCAAAAAGAGCAAAGCGAGCAGGCCTACTAGGACAAAGAGCACGACGGTGTATATAGGGGCAGGAACCTCGTAAAGTCGGACGGTTACCAGTGGTTCTTCAAGCCCTCTAACGAATCAACGTTGATGAGGTGTCGCACTGCCAGCGTGACAAGCGCGGTAAAGAGGATAGGTCCTGCAAGAAAAGCTCCTGCATACCGCAGTTTCGGTCCTGCGAGAGAAGCTCCCGTATCGCGTAGAATACCGATCCACTCATTCGTCGCGAGTTGTTTCAGCATTGGTCTTTTTGGCTCGTGTGCGTATAAGGCGCGCCAGTATCGGTTCGTTTGTGCGACAACATCTAAGGCGCCCGTCAAATAACAAATAAACATTACGTGATGCGCGCAATCCGTATAAAGCTTGCTGTAACAGGACGCTGTTACGGATGCAGACTGCGGGACGTGCCCCCAAAAGTAAAAGTTGTCGTGCTTGTCTGGCCAAGGTGGCTCTTGCAAAGTAACGTATCACCTCTGTAAAAAACTGCAATGCTGCCGCTATTCGAAAAAAAGAAACCGTAAATCAAAGATCGTGCTATTGAACCGTATTAAGAAAGGAGCAAAGACTTCCTAGAAGAGAACCAAAAAAACTGCAGAAAGAGCGGGCAGGCAGAGAAGCAGCTCTAATGCTGCATGCTGCCCTTCCTTTCGCGATTGTGGTTAATTGGGATGAAATTGAGCTGAAATCAAAAAACAAGAACCCAGATAACTACAAATTCGTCAAGGTAGGACTTTTCTGTGCTATTTGCGCCCGGAAAGCTTTTCGTTCAGTTCGTAGCTAAAGAAACTGGTCGTTCGGTTAAGCCTCTTAGGTCCACGAAGCTAACCTTATCTATAGACATTTGATTGTCGTGTGAATACAGAAGATTTAGCGCTTAAGGTGGCGTTTTCTGGTTTCTCGGAACTTTCGGCAGTTGCGTCACTAGATGAAACGACTACAAAAAAGGAAGCGCTCGATCGTGAACCGTTTGATTTGTACGCGTCGAACGTCCAGCAAACGACTGTGCGAGATAATGAGGCAACCGGATCGTCCAAACGTTATACTCTCCGTTTGCTCTAACTGAACTTTTTGTCAAGGGCAATCACGACAGTTATGCGTGCCGGTGCGTTCTCCTGTGCCGGTAACCTATGTGCACGCACAAGATAGGCCTCAACTCTCACTTTATTGACTTCAGCTTTGCTTGATGAACGATCCGACCAAAGCTGTAGCAACTACACATAGATAGCGACTGGGATAATTTGGATTGCAGGCGCCGGAAGCTCTGTTGTGAAGTCAAACTTGAAAAACTCTCCAACGTTACTCGATCCATTTGCCATCTGAGTGGGGCCTTTTTTGAACTCTTCTATAATACTGCGTTCGACTTGGCCCAAGCTCGAATTGCGTAGAAGGTCAATTTTATTGTCCGATCCAGATCTGAGAACCCTAGTGATCTTGCCAAGCACAGTAACCTCAGCGCTCATAAGTTCAGTAGAGCCTTGACCGATAAAATTGTCGGGGTTGATAGACATAACTGCCTTAGCGCCTTCAACGTCTAGCATTTCTGCAATAAGATCTAGTGAACGGTATTGAATCAACTCGGCCATTGCTTGGTCAATGTCCTTAAATGAGACATTTGCACTTTTAGCTTCGCTTCCCTTACGTTTCCTAGCTCGCGGCAATTCACGTTTCGGGTCTTGCAACTGACTTGCTATGCTCGCGAGCTGTTTAATGACAGTTAGAGCCTCAACGACAGGACTGTACTTAAGCGTAGCCCAAAACTCAACAAAACTGCCTCTTTTCGCATTATCTAAATCTTCCAAAGATGTCAGTTCAGTGATCAGGTTGTGTATCTCGAGAAGATTTCGAAGAGTTGCGAACAATGACACAGGGGTTTGTTGCACGTCTCTCGATTCTTCTGTCTTTGTGCTTTCCTGTCGTCCCTTTCCGCGGCCAACTTTAGCTGAAATGCTAGGGCCACCTGGTATTCCTACGCTACCACCAAGTTCACCACCGGAGCCGCGACTATCCATCCCTTCAGCTGTTGTTTTAACCGTTGATTTGTTGGAAAACCCCCCTGCTAGTTGAGATAACAGGCCAAGTACAGTCTGAACGTCTAAGTAAATAGGTATATAAGTTACAGGTTTCGAGTTTGACCCGAGATTGTCTTGCGAATTCATAGCTATCCTCCGCGTTTGTAGTTTCCTCAGCACTAGAACAATGTCAAGCTCTTTTAAAAATTGCTGTGGTGAATTATGCAAATTAGCTAATAGATGAAATCTGCAAGTTAAAACCGTTTTCGATCCAGTTCTTTAACTGTGACATTTTCTTTGCTGCAATGTAAACAAGTGGAACTTATGAAGCGCATTACGCGTGAGCGTACATTCTTTATTTCATAATTCAGAAGTCTGGGTGATGAGATAATCGCACAACCTAGTATTGCGCAGATCGAGTCTGCGCTGCTCGGGCTTTATCGACTGATAACACGTTGGGGATGATTAAAAAACGTGACCTTTGGGGTTGTTGCGTTCCGCTAGTTTTGTTTTACTGCGGTACATGAACACGCCAAATTGGGTTGAGCAAGCCAGCAAAAAAAATCGTAATCAAGATTTGGTAAGTAGTCAAAAACGTAGTATAATGAGCTCCGCTTTTAAAGTAGCATAAGCTAGAACCATGTGCAAAGTTGCCTTTCTCTCACTTTTGCTAATTTACACTCAGAATTCAACAGAACTAAATTGGCTATCTCGCTTAGATCAATATAGCTTAAAATTAGTTTATTAATATTAAATTAATTATATTAAATTTATAAATCTTACAAAAGCGACCTTTATACATACGGTTTTTTCCTCATTGTACAAAAAAGGATATTCGTACTACAAAGAGGCTCAAAATGACAATCTTTAAGATACAAAACCTATCTTTTGTATCATCATGACCAAAATACCCGATTATCTCGAAATCGAGCAGGTCGATGAGATATTGCGGGCGGCTGAAACGTCCAACTTACGGGACTATTTGCTCTTACGTTTTATGTGGCGAACTGGCGTACGCGTAAGTGAGGTCATAAACGTCACGCCGAACGATATTGAGTTCAAGAACCATGTTGTTAACATCAGAAAAGCTAAAGGAGGGCGGCAGAGGAGGGTGCCTCTTGACGAAGAGACCCTGAAAATGCTCTCCGACTATATCTTAGCATCAAATACCCTAGAGGATCAGCCTGTTTTTCCTGTTAAAAGAGATAGAGTATTCAAGATCGTAAAAAAATACGGGAATATGTCAGGAGTCAAAATACATCCGCATACTCTACGGCACAGCTTCGCTATACATATGGTTAGGTCGGGAACAGATTTACGGCGTTTACAGCTCATGTTAGGACATACAAGCCTCAGTACAACCCAAGTCTACCTTCAATTTAACGATGATGACCTACGCGAAGCGTACGAAAAAGTAGCTTTTTAAATGTCGTTTCTCTCCGTGATTTTTATAAAAGTGAGAGTTGATGCGCTAAAAACTATAGATTTAAGAAAACCCCTTGAACTAATCATCCACTTCATTTTTTTGATATCATCAAATCATATCTGTTTCATTTCGATATCAGATCAATTATGTGACTTAGCGCCGCGCTCTAACTTGCGAAATTTACAGCTGTTATCTTAATAGAAATACATGAAATTATAACTTAAACTCTTAGACATATATGAAAACTGCAGCGAAGCCCAAAACTCTAAATCCCACAAAACTCTTCGGACGTCTTTGCCAAAAAGCCTCTGAAAGTTATAATTTAGGCAAAAAAAGACCTATACGGCTTAATTCAATTAATCAGAAGTTTTCATCGAAGTTAACTAGACACTATTTCTTAAATATTATAATAGTGAGTTTTTAACTTACTTTTTAATTAGTTTAATAATATAAATAATAAACAACATAACAAAATAAATAATACTGATCAATATTATTATAATTAATAGTTTTTAAATGATATTTAATATCTTTTATATCTTAATTACATCGTCAAAGAAGGCTGCTTGTAAATTGAATAGCAGCAAGTTAGCACAAACAATAGCTACGAACTAAAGAAATAAATTGGATTTTTAAGTAAAAAGAAACGAAAGTGAGAGTTAGCCTCTTTCAAAAAGCTGAGATTAGCGTTGCCTAAGGCGCCAATGTGTAAAAAGACTAGATTTTCGACTCGTTTAAGAACGCGGTTTGTCAAATATGCTCAAAATGACTTCAAGCTCTTCTTGACTAACACCTTTTTTTGGCTGAAATCTTACACCGTGATCCCCTGTGAAACTTTTTCTATGATCATATCTTCCAATAAGGATAGCCTGAGGTATTCTCGACGGAAACGCTTCACACCGCTGGGCTTTTCGATAATATTTGCAAACCAAACACATTGAAACTGGATAAACTGGCAAAACCGGGCTCCTTCATCGATTTTTTTTCGCAACTTCTGCTTTAAACGTCTCGACAACCAAAACACTATGATTAGCATACTAGAAAGTGAGAGTTGCTGGGCGCGACACTTCGGCTTGTTCGAGGTTTGCGCCAACGACGGCAGCACTGTGACAGCCCCCAATCAGTGCCGCTTCTATCCGAGACAGCCCTATTAAGAACGTTTTTGCCACATAGTCTAAACCTGTTTATTCTATGCAAGTGAAACGCCATATTCTTTTTCGTGGTCCGACAATTGTAAGAAAATACAAGTCGCTCGCGAGGCCGACAGAACAAGCTAAGGAATCAAATCCGCCGAAATCACATAGTGATACGGTCCTGAATCCTCTACTGAAACCACGTTGTATCCCGCTCTTTCGATGAGAGACGCGGCTTCCGCTTCACTAAACCTTATTTCAACCGGCGGACCGAAAGGCGTTTTTTCTTTTTTCCAGTCTAGATTGATCAGTCTGCCGTCCGTCTTGAGGGCTCTCTTGGCGTTCTGCAATACCTTGAGCGGGTCTTTGAAATCGTGGAGCGCTATTCCTATAAACACTATGTCAGCGCACTGCTTGCATAAAGAAACGTCTTCAGCTGCCGCAAGCTTGACGTGGAGATTGCTCAGACCTGCTCGCGCGGATTGTGCACGTAGTTCTTCCAGAGCTTCGCTGTCGATGTCAACGCCGCATACTGCGCCTTTGGAACCAATCATCTTGGCTGCTGGAATGGCAAAAAAACCAAATCCGCAGGCCAAATCTATGAGGGCGTCGCCGGCCTTGACCCCTGCTTCCATCAAGATTTTTTCAGGGTTCTGCCATTCCCGCCGCTGTGCCTCGTTGCGATATGTATGGTGCATGGAGCCCTCAGCGCGATTCTTCAAGGTCACGCAAGCTATTTAAGTGGCTCTATAGCGGAAGCAAGATTCTTTCCGGGGAGCTGAAAAGCTGGCGAGTGAGACGCTCAGGCACGCGGTCACAGCTTTTCTGCCATCGCGTTGGTTTCGCCGAAACGCAAGAGCTGCACAAGCAGAAACCCTATTACGGTCAGTAGGAGAGCATAGAACACCAGATCGCTCCACAGATATCCTCCGACGTTTTGAATAGGAGTATATTTACGCGCGTCAACAACGAGATGACTCGCCCAGATAGCACAAGCCGCGTAACCTGCGACAAGTGCTGTCTTGGGCCGGCGCACAAAAGGCACGAACGCCGCAATGAAGACGAGCGGCAAAATAACTAAAGAATGTGAAATATTGATGCCGATCGCTCGTGCCACGTCGGGTAAGAAGGCTATGAACGGTACCAAGATTAGGTAACGATAGTTGATAATCGTCAGCACGATGCTTATAGGCAGCGCTGCGTGGACGAGAATTTCGTAACGCTCTCTCGCTGGCCCTTCAAACCAGATCATAAAGATCAGCAACTCGAGAACAATAGCTATGACAAGCTTAAGCAGATCTGCTTCAAGAGCGCGTTTTTTGTATTGCTCCCTTCGATCGGTTGAATAGTAGGTGCTCTCGCGCGTTTCCATGTTGAGGCTTTTCCCAAACAGACTTCGGCCTAAATATAGTCATGCCGTGAGCTGACCATGTCGCTTCACAAGATTGTTCCGGCCAAAGAGTTTGCGCGCTTAAAAACGAAGAACCCAAGCTTCGGAAGTGCAACGGCTGCAGTCTCTGAAATAATTCGCGTCAGAACACCTTGAACACAAGCAGAAGCCCAAACGTGACCATGAGAAGCCCAGCTATAAGCCTCATATATCGCGCTGACTTCATTCTCCATTCTTCGGCCTGGTCTGTACCCACCTTCACCGCGTATATCGCTACGAAAACGATGATCATTGGTATGACGAACGCTAACGAGAAGAGGGCGGTGTAGAGGTTGTTATCCACCGCAGACAAGCTGGTCAAGTATGTCGTCGAAAAGTACGTGAAAGGACCGATAGTGCACGGCAAAGCAGCGATCGTAGCGATAAAGCCGAGCCCTATGATCGCAATAAAAGACCCGGTTTTTCCGAGATAACTGATGCTATGTTTCGTGAACGTCGGGATCTTAAAGCTGAACCAGCGGTTATACCAAAAGAAGTCCTTGATCGAAACGATACCGACAACAAGGAGGAAGATGCCAATCGCCGTCTTAGTCAGCGCCAAGTTCGAGGCACCGATGATTCGCACAAACTGTACGACAGCAAGTGCCGTAAGGAAAAACACCACGAACACCGTTGCAATGTAAGTCACCCCAATGGCAAGGGCGCGGGAACGTGACCCTGTAAGAGCGATCGTCCCCATCAGGAATATGAGCACAGAAAAGACGCACGGGTTCACGCCGCTGATTATAGCGGTCCCAATGAATGGAAAAAGTGGCGGAGGCACTGGTGTATTCACAACCGTCCCATTGTTAGTTGAATTCTTGGTTGCGTTGGCCGTATGAGTTCCTGGCGTCGGTGTCGGTGTCGGCACCGAATGACCTGTTATCACGTCACCGGGACCCGTCGCACCATTTTGAATGGCCTGCGCAACAGCTGCCTCAATCTGCGGCGCTTCCGTATCTGATTGGAAAGCCTGTTTGCCGACTATGACAGTAGGAACAGTGTCAAACTTGAGGTTATAGGCACTCATGAACGTCTGAAGAAGACTATAGTTCGCGTCATTTTGCGTTTCGTACATATACACGTGCAGCGTCGGATACTGGGCTATCAACGCATCAATATGCGGCTTCAGCGCCGCACAATGCGGGCAATCACTCCTATAGAACTCATACAAATTCACCGGGTAAGGTGGATATTTGGCGCTCGCAACGGCTGTGGAACTCGCAGGCGATGACGTCTGCGCGGCGACTGAGCTAATCGCTGAAACACACACCAGTGCTACAAGCACAATAGAAAACGCGACAATAGTCTTCCCGCGCATGAACTTAACTGCCTTCGACATTGGATCTTTCTTTACTTCAGCCGCAAAAAAACTAATTTATCTTGCTATTTTTATAGTTCTTTTTTTTGTTCGAAGTGGTTTAAAATACTATCGTTTGAGGCACAAGGTAGCAGTTCATAATATGCAAAACTTTGCTGACGACCAAAAAACGTTAATGCCGCATTAAGGGTTACCTAGTAGGCCTGAAGTCGCATCCGTTGGCCTAGAATGCACTTCCCACCTCTAAGTCCTCCGAACGGATTTTTAGGTGAGCCGAGCGAATTCATGCATCGCGCCATAATGGCAGCTCCCCGTGCGAGCCCGTCATCAACGAACACGACATACTCTTCCGGCTTGCTATAGATGCCCATCTCTTTGATGGCCTTCAAAATATGCTTCGGCTTGTTTCCAGTTATGCCTGCGCGGCCTGTTATCCCGATGCTTACCTTGTCATTGATCAGGCCCTTGGTAAGTGCCGTGTTGATGATTCTTTCAGCGATGCCGGTGGAGACCCAGTCAATCACGTCGTAGAGCATTTCGAGCCCAAACTCGTGATAGATCTCGCCCCCGACTTTCGAAATGCGGTGAAGATCGCTACCGTTCTCACCTGAATCAACGCCGATGAGGGTTAATCCGATTTGCGCCGCGGCGCGTGGATTGACCGGAACGCTGCCAAATCGCTTAGACGTTTTTGGAACTTCTTCTATTCGGATATGTTCGTGGACCTCGTTCGCGAGGGCTCTTGCGTCCCGCTCGTGTCCAATGCTGACCTTTAATCGGCTGGGCTTCGGCAGATCGAACGTCGTGCCACTCGTTTTATCTACCAAACCGGTGCCGCGCCCAACAGAATCGACGATTTCACCTGAGATGCCACAGAAGTTCGCGATCGTATTCGCATAAGGAAGAACGTCGTTGGTAATGCGCCCCTTGAAGGTCGTGCCGAAATCCATCGAAAGGCACGGATTTCGGAAGTCAACATCTGCCCATTTCGCCCCTTCCTTGATGCCCGCAGTCGCTAGCTCTCCCTCCATCTCATTAGCGACTACTTCGACGCCCGTCGAACCTATCGGAGGGAGGACGCCACTTACCGAACCGTCAAACGAAACCTTATCGAGGAGACTATATTCGCGAAACTTCTTTGGAAGGTGGTGAATACTCATTGCTGGCGTCATTTTTCTCGCCGTAACGCCTGCCATCAAACAGCCATCGGCGAGTGCCTTTATGAACTCACCAATGTCTTCGGGCTTATCAAAGCCGGCGACGACGCCGGTGGAGCGCACGACAAAGTGAAGATCATCTGCAAGCTCGAGATTTGCGTTTCGCACCGACTGAATTAGGGTGCGCTTCACCATTTCGGCGATGCTGTTTCGTGTAAGCGGCTTGTAGGTAAGTGTACGCCCAAAGATCTCTTCGCCTGGCTTCGGGTCACGCACGTTGCGCGTCATACTAACGACTTTGTTAATGACATAGGCCTTGCCTTCAAGCATGTTCGTGGCCGTAAGGATACTCTTCGTCGTCGTGTTGCCCACTTCAACAGACGCTACCACATAGAACGGACCCTTTTTGATGTCAAGCAGGGACACCTGTTCGTTCTTTGCGACCTTCGGCTTCGCTCCCCACAGACCTAAAGCCACGATGCTTTCCTCCCCTCAACAGTCCTCGATCGCTTCGCAATCGGTTTCTTCGTGCTTTTTAACCGGTTCATCTACTTCTTTGGATCTGTTACACTAACCAGTTTTTTTTAGGTATTAATATATAATTATTGATATTTATCTATGTTCTCACCAATGAGTCCGAAGAGCGTCTCTCGCCCCTCTCGCGATTTAAAAAGCGGCACGTCCCAGTTTTGTACAACTCTTGATCGCCATGCAGTGCTTGGTCGGCCCGCCTTATCAAGGCCCTCCTTCTCGTAAACCTCCTTGTGAACGAGGATTCCCCTCCGCTGCCACGAGGGAGTCTTCGCCAGATTGACACCATGGTTGAACATAAGCTCGTGCATTTCGCTCGCGTTCATCTCAAACAGTTTAGTGTGAGCTTCGCGCGCGGTCTCGCCATCTTGTCTCAAGTGATAGTAGGTGTATGCGTGCAGATGATTCCGCCAGGCTTCATTTTGTCGCCATTCGAGATAAAGCGGTGCGTCCACTTCGCTCACGGGAACGACGCGCGCATCAAACGCCAGAGGGACGCTCGGCGAGAGCTTCAACGTCACTGCGCTAGCGAAGAAACTGGCAATAACGGAGTCAAGCTTCTCGATCCTGCCGTCAAAAGGGGCTTCCAAGAAGAGCACATTTGCTTCGTCAGAAAACGTGAAAACAAGCTGCACAGACAGGCCGCTCTGGCGCATGAGCGTTTCCGAAGCAGCGCCCATGGATTGTGCAAAGGTGAGGTCGTGCGGTTGTTCGCGGTTCAGCAACGAAAGGGCGTGCCGGAAATTTCTTCCGTCAACACGCACAAAAAAGGGAGCAACTGTGCGCAAGCCTGCATAGATCTCGCGCTCTTTCATCCCGCTTCTTCTTTGGGCTTAGCTCGGGTGATGAGCGTTTTCACGACGCTGCTGACGAGAATTATGTCGGCTATTGATTTCGCAAACCGGTAGGGTATCACAACAAATCGGTACTTTATGTCAAAAATATTATGGTTAATGTCGCCGATGACGAGGCCAGTTACCCTCTTGTCGTTCGTGTCGATCTTGATATCCTCCACTTTTCCTACGTAGTCCCCCTTATCAGTATACACGTTGAGGTCCATAATCTGTGTCAGCTCGATTCGCATTTCAACCTCCCTTTTGAGTTTCGCGAGCAAACTCCGGCATGCACTATCGACTAAAGTGATATATAGTTTGTTAAATAAAGGCTAAATTAGGATTATTCTATGGCTTGGTCTTTTCGAATCGCTACCGTTCGCGGAATCCCGATTCTAGTCAATATTACGCTCATACTGATCATTCCCCTCTTCGCTTACGTTTTTTCGGTAAATCCTCCCCCATTTGGGTTTGGAAACGTCGCTAACTCGTTCGTTTATGGGACGATAGCAGGAATAATGATCTTTGTTTTCGTGCTGCTGCACGAACTTGGCCATTCTCTTCTAGCGCTGCGTTATGGCATCGAAGTGAAAAGCATAACCCTTTACCTCATCGGAGGAGTTTCAGCAATCGAAATCCCGAAAAACCCTAAACTTGAGTTCAGAACTGCATTAGTGGGACCGCTAGTCAGCTTGGGTCTCGGCGCAATCTTTTTTGGCTTGAGCTTTGGCGTGAAGGCAACTGTGCCAAATCTCTTTTTGCAGAACTTTGCGTACATCAACCTCGTTCTCGGCGGGTTCAACATTCTGCCTGCGTTTCCGATGGACGGAGGTCGCGTCTTGCGGGCTTGGCTGGCCGAGCGGAGACCGTACTTGCAGGCGACACACACCGCCGTGCAAATCGGCAAGATTTTTGCGATTGGGATGGCCATCGTCGGATTGCTTAGTCCCTTTCTCATCATCATCGCTTTCTTTATCTACATCGCCGCGTCCGATGAGGAGCGACAGACGACACTAACGCAGACACTCGCGGGCATTAAGGTGCGCGATATCATGACAGCGGAGGTGGTGACCGTCCCTCCGTCGATGACGATTGCCCAGCTTATTGAAGTGATGTTTCAGAGCAAACACGCAAGTTTTCCTGTCGTCGACAACGGAACGCTAGTAGGTCTTATTACCTTTGGTAACGTGCATCAGGTGCCTGCAAACCGTCGAGATGACATCATGGTGGGCAACATCATGACGCGCAACGTTGCGCCCGCAAAGCCGGATGATGAGGCTTCTGAGGCATTCGTGAAGCTCGCGCAACAGCGACTTGGGTCAATTCCAGTCGTACAGGAAGGCAACGTTGTCGGGATCGTCACGCAAAAAGACGTAACAAGCGCCATGACTCTGCTCGGGGAGGCGCGCGAACAGATTGTGCACCCTGACGGCACCGTGATCAAAGCATAGTGGAAGCAGTACCGGATGAACGAGAGACCCGAGCAGCCCGCAGAGATCACCGTTGTCGGAACCGCCCATATCTCCCAAGAGAGCATAGCGGAGGTACGGCGTACGATCGAAGCTGAACGGCCTGATGTCGTGGCTGTTGAGCTAGACCCCGGTCGGTACCAGGCGTTAACGCACCCAGAACAACAAGCTGCGTCGATCAAGGATATCCTCTCGAGCGGCAAACTATACCAGTTCTTAGTTCACTGGCTACTCGCCTACGTACAGAACAAGCTCGGCGCGGAAGTCGGCGTCAAGCCAGGGAGCGAGATGCTGTCCGCTATCGATGCAGCTCGGAGCGTCGGTGCGAACGTCGCACTCGTCGATCGTGATATTAACGTCACCATTGCTCGATTCTGGGCGAAGATGCGCCTTATTGAGAAGCTTAAAATGCTTATCGCCCTTCTCGGAATTACCAGAGGCAACGAAGAAATCGACATTGAAGAGATTACAAACGATGACGTTATTTCGCAGCTAGTCACTGAGCTGCGGCAGTTCTCACCAAACGCCGCGCAAGTGCTCGTTGACGAACGGGACGCTTATTTGGCAGGAAATTTGCTCAAGCTGCGCGGAAGGATCGTGGCCGTCGTCGGAGCCGGGCATAAAGAGGGGATAAAACATTATCTTGAGCGGCCCGAACTAATTCCGTCGCTCGAAGAACTTAATACTGTCCCGAAGAAACGCTTCAACTTGACGAAAATCGTAGGAATTGCTTTTTTGGCGGTAATAATTGGGTTATTCGCGCTCATATTTCTTTCTGGCGCACCGCTTGCCGTCGTCCTTCTCGCCTTTGGGTACTGGTTTGCGCTTCACGCGGTTTTTGCGGCGAGCTTTGCGACAGCTAGCAGAAGCCATCCGCTTGCCATTGCAGCATCTGCAGGATACGCCGGCTTCAGCCCTTTTGTTCCGCTTCCCTTTCTCAAGGTCGGCGTCATTGCCGGACTAATTGAAGCAGCAAAGCGGCCGCCTGGAACAGAAGATTTTTCGGGCATGACCAAGGTGACGTCTGTGCGAGAACTTCTCTCAAACAAGGTTTTTAGGATACTGATCGTTGCCGTCGCGGTTAATGTAGGAAGCTCCTTGGCTACGTTCATCGCTCTGCTCGTTATATTTCCCATGACGGGGGTTAGCCCGTATGATATCTTGCATACCGCACTCTCACGCGTAATGGGGATGGTATAAAAATATGGCACGGCACGCAACCAGCAGCAAGGAAGTCCTAGACCTCCTCATAGCCTGGCTGGGAGTTTCTTTCGCCTTCTATCTTGCGTTTAGCGGAGCAAACTTGTCGAATGTATCATTGGGGTATATCCTTCTTACACTCACGGTGCCGCTTCTGGTTGTAGGCTCAAGTTTTGTCTTGCACGAGCTCTTGCACAAGTTTACGGCCCAGCGGTATGGATTCTGGTCTGAATTCAGAGCGAACTATGTCACCCTAGGGCTGTCGATCCTATTTGCCTATGTAACCCACATCGTGTTCGCAGCTCCTGGCGCTACCATGATCTACGGTCCAAATATCACCAAGCGACAAAATGGGATAATATCAGCCGCCGGGCCGCTTCTTAATCTGGCGTTAGGCGGGCTTTACCTGCTCCTGTACCTGCTGACGCCCCTAGGGGGCTTGCTTAGCTACATTGGCATATACGGCTTTGCGATCAACATATGGCTATCCGCCTTCAACTTGCTTCCGATAGGGCCCCTCGATGGGCGGAAAGTGCTCGATTGGGGCGTCCTGCAATACGTGGCGGTCGCGACCGTGCCTTTTGTGGCCGCTGTTTATGTCCTTGTCGTCATTTTTAACGTATTTTGAACGATTCTAAGCCACCTCTACTCTAGCAGGGCTCGTTTAGAAGAAGACGCAAAAGCACCTGAATTGCGTCCCATACACAAAACGATGATTAGCTGTGCGTCCAAAGTGCGTAAAAAAGGTAAACGAAAAACTGGCTATAGAATGAGGACGCAATCACGAACGCCAAGCTGCTCGTCACACTGAGCGCGTTGCGTCGTGAATCAACGATCGTGGCTAGCGCTAAAACAATTGAGTTTAGCGCCCTCCGCGAAAAAAGGAGTGCTTAAAAATATTGAGAGCTCAGGCAAAGATGGGGTTAGCATCTCAAGTTTCAGGCTTTTTCTTTTGTTAAAGTCTTTTTATATGTTATCCACGAAGCTCTATTTCGCGTCAGAAGGCTTTAATACAATCAATCGGGATAAATTAGCTTAAAAACGCAGCCTACAAGGTCTAGATAAAATGAGATATGTGATGAAGTTCGGCGGCACCTCCATCGGAGATGGCACAAAAATAAAACAGGTCGGGGAGCTCGTGCGAAGCTATTATGACCAAGGAAATGAGATTGCTGTAGTCGTTTCTGCAATGTCGGGATTGACGGACGAGCTTCAAACCATAGCAGAACGCCTGACCAGCGAATACGCTGAGGTTACCGAGGTCTCAGAATTCGTTCACCTCGTAGGCAAGAGACATTTCGATGCCACCTATGCCGCAATCGAAGATGAGATGATCGTTACTGAAGTCATATCAGAAATCGAGACGAGGCTCGAAGAACTTAAAAACGCCCTCACCGGCATATACCATCTTGGCGAGCTAACTGACAGATCTTATGACTATGTGTCGTCTTTCGGTGAACGGCTATCTTCTCCAATCCTCTCTGGCGCTTTGAAATCGCTTAAAGTCCAATCAGTCTTTTTGATGGGCGGTGAAGCAGGCATCATCACCGATACTAAGCATCGTGGCGCACGCCCAACTGAGATCACAGAACGGCGCGTCCACGAACGCCTCGTTCCCCTCCTTCAGGTTGGCGTGGTGCCCGTTATCACCGGTTTCATTGCATACAACATACATAACATCATCACAACCCTGGGCAGGGGCGGTTCCGACTACACAGCGTCAATTATTGGTAGCGCCATCGATGCCGACGAGATATGGATTTGGACCGACGTTGATGGTATCATGACCGCAGATCCCAAGCTCGTATCCAACGCCCGCACCCTCCCGCAGGTGTCTTACTCCGAAGCGATGGAAATTTCGTACTTTGGAGCAAAGGTCATACACCCAAAAACAATAGAACCGGCAGTGATTAAGGGAATTCCTGTGCGGGTGAAGAACACTTTTAATCCCAGCGGCGCGAGCACGACTATCGTCGACACCGTCACTAATGATCAGAGTCTCGTCAAGGCAGTAACGGCGATTAGTAACGTCGCCCTCATTACCCTTTCAGGCGCCGGGATGGCCGGAACTATCGGCGTCGCAGCCCACGTGTTTTCAAAACTTGCAAGCGCAGGCGTGAACATCATTATGATAAGTCAGGGATCAAGTGAGGCTAACATATCGGTGCTTGTAGAAGAAGAGCATCTAAGCAGCGCCTTAAACGCTCTTCACGGCCTCAAGAGTGAATTTGACGGCAACATCGTCAAAGAGATCTCGTGCAACGAGGACGTGAGTGCGATAGCAGTTGTTGGCTCTCGAATGGCGGGAACGCCCGGCATAGTCGGCAGGATTTTCAGCCGCATGGGAAGTATCAACGTCAACGTCATTATGATAAGCCAAGGATCAACCGAGCATAATGTCTCATTCGTTTTGAGACGAGATTCGGTGCGGCGCGCTGTGGAGAGTCTTCACGAAGAGTTTTCTCTTTCAGAACCCCAATAACGCTAAGACAGGCAACTATCGTTCGTAACTAGCAGACCATATGCGCTGGCCTTCGAACGATCTTTTTTTAAGGGAAAAGCCCAATTGATTTTAGCCGAGCGCACATCCCTCAATAAGCGCGCCGCGTTAGTCGACAGCTAGTGAGGTTTTGTGACGCAGCACGAGATTTTGTCGCCTGAGCCTGCCTTAATACCGGTGACACCCATAGGTCGTATATGAATTCACAGCACCCTCATACATACGCGGAATCTGGAGTCAACATTCTAATGGAGGAGGAGGCAATCAGAGCCCTTAAAAGCCATTTTAAGGCCAAAAAAAAGGGACGAGGCAGCCCGATCAACATAGACGGAGCTTATGCCGGCCTATTGGATATGGGCGATTTCATTATTGGCATCACTACTGACGGAGTGGGGTCAAAGGTTCTCGTCGCGACAGAAATGGGAAACTGGCGGACTATTGGAATCGATTGCATGGCAATGAACGTCAACGACCTTTATGCAATGGGGTTAGAGCCGATAGCGTTTGTCGATTATCTGGCAATGGAGAGCATTGAACCTTCTATTGCCGATCAAATCGGACAAGGGCTCGCAAAAGGGGCAAAGATAGCTAATGTGTCCATAGTAGGTGGTGAAACCGCAAGCTTACCAGATATCATAAGGGGGTTCGATTTGGCAGGCAGCTGCATAGGAATTGCTACTAAAGAACAGCTCGTAACCGGCCACAAAATCGAGGAGGGAGATGCCATTATCGGCATTCCAAGCAGCGGTATCCACAGTAACGGACTCACCCTTGCCCGCAAACTGCTGGCCAAATACAGTCTTCATGCGCGTTACGGGAGTATGCAGCGGACACTCGGCGAAGAGCTGCTTGTGCCTACACGGATCTACGCAGAGGTACTCGACATTAATAAAAACTGCGAAGTGCACGGCTTGGCGCACATCACGGGAGGGGGGCTTCTAAATCTCAAGCGGCTTACGCGTCTGGGCTTTGATTTGTCAGATCCGCTCACGCCTCAAGCGATATTTAAAATGATTCAAGCAGAGGGTGTCGAAGTAGAAGAGATGTATAAGACCTTTAACATGGGAATGGGCTTTGCCATAATTGCACCTGAAAGCGAAGCGACACGCATCAAAAGCCTCAGCGACGGTGCCAGACAGGTCGGCACTATTTCGAGACGAGGGATACGAGTTCAAAATGAAGAGTTTCAGGTGGAAATCGCAAAATAACCCGCTTGGTAAGTATCACGATTTTTTAAAGGCGGTCGGATACGATGAGCGCCCATCACAGGGCTCAAAGCATAGCCGTCTCAAAGATTGGCCGACAGCCACGGCGAGTCTCGTGATCTAAGCCAGCGAAGACGTCGTTCGCAAATTCTCAATTCAAGCCACTAAAAGAGGTATAGGGCGTCAGGATAATGACAGACGATTTTTTTAAACAAATGGGCATTACGCGCGAAGATATTGTCGATACAGCTATGCAGCTGTGGTGTCCGCATCCGGGCGTCGAGACAGAAGCACGTGCTAGAGAAGTTTTTTCGAGCGAGCTGCGTCGCGCGCTCACCGATCCAAATCTATGGGTCCTTCTTTATGTAGGGATAGCGTTAGAGCGAGATGCACAGGAAGGCCGTATCCCGAAACTTGACCCTGTTGCTTACGAAAAGGACTTGACTTTTTTGATCGCAGACGAAGTATTGGGCATGACCGTATCGATATACGTCGGCGGCTATAAAGGGCACTTCGATTACGCCCGATTTGACAGATTAAAACCCGGAATTCTCAAATCGCTCGGGCCGTTCTTAGATGATATTGTCGCTGGCTTAATTGGTGGAGTTTCCGCAAACATGTACGATCGAGGAGCGACTGATGCCGCGACGCTTCATTAACTCCATTCGATCTGGCTTCGGATTCCTGACGACGATTCCGGTGGGATTCAAGCAGGAGGACCTCGAGAGCTTAGCCAGCCGCATGTGGGTTTTCGTAATCGTCGGAGCCACCGTCGGACTCTTGGCTGGAGGAATTAGTTATGCGCTTACTTTCACTCCACATCTAAATGACTTTGTGCATGCGGGCCTAACGCTCATAGCCCTATACGCGCTTACAGGGTTTATGCACCTCGACGGGTTAGCTGACGTCGGAGACGGATTGCTCAAGCACGGCACCATACAAGAGCGGCTCAGAGTCATCAAAGATCCGTACATCGGTGTGGGGGGGATTTCATTTTGTGCGCTCGCGTTCCTTCTGCTTTTCTCTGCAGTAACATCAATCAAATCAGCCGCTCTGATACCTGCGTTCGTCACAGCGGAAGCCGCGGCAAAGCTTTCTATGGTCGAAGTTGCTTCGCTCGGAAAAGCGACGCATAAAGGCCTTGGATCACGTTTTTCTGAGAGAAGTGGTCCGCTTACTTTCGTGGCAGCATTGCTGCTGACGGTGGCGGTAGCCGTTCTCTGCTTTGGCGTCAAAGGTATCGTTGTGCTGCTGCCCCCTATCGCTCTTTCTTTTGGATTGGTGAAACTCGCTGATATGGCGTTCGGTGGTATTAACGGGGACGTAATCGGATCTTCTAACGAGTTAGGGCGTTTAACTGCGCTCATTGTTATAGGACTGTTATAGGTGATTGCGTGCTCGCACTCCTCATGGCCGGCGGCAAAGGCGAAAGGTTCGGATTAGGGGGCGTAGAAAAACCGCTGTTGGAGTTCGCGGGAAAACCACTCGTTGCGTACGTCCTCGCTGCTTTGCTCCAATCGCAAATTGAAAGTGTCGTGATGGTCACATCCCCCTATACTCCGTGCACAACTCGCTGGGCAAGAAGCTCTGGTGTTCCGGTACTCAGAGCGCCGGGGTGGGGGTATATCAAAGACTACAGGTGGGCTATGACACGACTTGGCCTTCAAGGCCCGGTCCTCATCATCTCAGCAGATCTCCCACTGGTCAATCACCAACTCATCGACAAGATCATCGAGCATCGTGCAGAAGTCGAGAGTCCTGCACTCGGGGTATACCTTCCCTCTGAATTTTGCGAGGAGGCTAACGTCAGCCCTGACCTCGTGCTCCGCGCTGGTACAAAACTCCTGGTTCCTAGCGGCATAAACATCGTCGAAGCGGGCCTGTCCGATCAATTACAGCAAGAGACGATGCTTGTTATTCGCGATGAATCACTGTTATACAACGTCAACACGAGAGACGACCTCAAACGACTCACGCGCAAACTAGCCAAGAGCGACGCGGCAAAAATAGGAATGACGACTACAGCTTGAGACTTCTCCGCTCGACAAGATCGACTAACTCAGCGACATTAAGAAGCGCGTTTATGACTGGAATCCCCTTATAAGCCGAGAGCTGCGCAGAAACCACCCCCGAAATGCAAAAGACGGTATCCTGCAGTTCACCTTCCACGCCCTTTTCATCGGTTGCACATAATACCTTAGGGAGCGCTGTTCCTCTAAACCCCTCCAATACCAAGTAATCGCTGTGGATGTGGCTTATCAACTCATCGAGCGTCATTGACCGTTTTATCATCAGGATGCTTTCAGTTGGCGCCCTCAAGCCGACTACTTCAGCTCCAGCTTTCCAATGGCGCCATGTATCTTTCCCAGCTGTGTCGAAGACAAAGTCGTCTGCGTGAATGTTTTTTATCGTTGCTACTGAGTACCCACGCAGCCGCAGCTCCTTAACGATCTCAACGACGGTCGTCGTTTTTCCTGACTTAGAAGATCCGCACACGGCAACTATCTTCATCAAGTCTACGTAAAACCTCAAAAGTTAAATGATGATCGCTAACGGCTGAAGCCGGTCAGCTCAGAAACGATGGCTTATCTGGCTAACGTTTTCGCCGAACTCAAGCAAAAGAGTAGGAATATGCTTTTACGTTATCAGAAGCCGCGACCGTTTTACGTACCGCTAGCGGGCCTGTTGGTCTTTCTGGACTTCCAGGAACGCGGATACGTACCGGGCGCCATCATCACTCTTTTGACTTCGGCGACTATTCCGCCTTCAAGAACAGAGATGCCTAAAGCCACAATTTCATCCCGTGTCGTATACATGCCCACTAGCTGTTTCGCGTCAAGGCGAGGCAGCGAAATAACGCCAGGTTCGGCGAGTCGAGCCCCGTGACAAATGGCATCGACTGCGGTATCTCGGATTATGATTCTTGGGAGATGTTCTAGCGCGCGCTCAAGAGGCATAATGATGTTACGCAACGGCGTTTCATCATTATCTTCAATCCAGAAGTGGTATGCATCTGTTAAATCATGCAACGTCGCCAGCTTTGATTCATCAAATGGACCCACTTTCGTTCTTCGAAGCTCTTGCATGTGCGCCCCGACGCCTAGTGCTTCGCCCACATCGTGACACAGTTTGCGAATATAGGTCCCCGCCTCACATCCTATTTTAAGCAGGACGTCGTTACCCTCACGTTCGAGCACGTCGATGAAATAAACCTCGCGTTTGCGAATTTGACGCTTTACCGCTGATTTCAGAGGCGGACGTTGATAGAGTACGCCCGTAAACTCCTTTAACACGTCCAGCAGCTCTCCTTCTGGGACCCTTTTATGCAAGTGAAGCACGCAGACGTATTCCTTGGGCAATCTTACGAGCGCTCCGACTGCTTTGGTGGCATCCTGGAGCAGGATCGGAAGCACTCCCGTAGCCTTTGGGTCCAATGTCCCGCTGTGGCCGGCTTTTTTTATCTGTAAAATTCGTTTAACCCAAGCAGCAACCTCGTGGCTCGTCGGCCCAGCGGGTTTGTCGAGGTTTATTACGCCTTTTCGAATAAGCTCGTCTATTGTTCTTTGACCGTCGGCTGAATTCGACATCGTTAGCCAATCTCCCGACGTGCCCTCACAGCCTGCATAATAATATCAATGACTGCGAATTGGTCCCAGTGTCTCGTATCAATAATAAGGTCATATACGTCCAGGTTCGTTGCATCGATATTGTAAAACGCGAGATATCGTGCGGCCTCGCTGCTGTCACGCGTCCGCGTTTCGTGCAAAGCGGTTGCGCGCTCTTTGCCTTCTCTTCGTGCAATTCGGTCTGCTCGCACTTCCAGTGGCGCTTTCAACCAAACGGCAATATCTTTTTTGAGAACCCAGCCTGAAAGCCGCCCATCGACGACGACATTTTCGTGCGACTGGGCGAGCTCTGCTTGCCGCCGATCAACCATCTTGTCGATTTCCGGATCTGTTTCTGCAAGCCTACTCAGCTGCTCGAGGCTCAATGCACGCCGGCTTGCAAGTTCCCTAAATACCTCTCCAGCTGAAATGTGCATAAAACCGAGTCTCTGCGACAAGCCACTCGCGACAGTCGTCTTGCCACTACCTGAAGGTCCGCTAATAGTTAGTAGCATGATCGCACCTCGTTAGGCCCCACGGTGACAGGCTCAGTTTTCCTGCAATGTAAGTACCAGTTCGGCGACTGCTTTATCGAGTTGTCCGTCAGGGTTCTGCAGTATCTTAACCGTAGCCCCTGTATATGCAGCGTAGGCCATACAAATTGCCTTGTTGACGTCTTGGTGCTGCTGGACAGCCGCCGCGTCTTGAGCGTCGCGCTGACGCGATTTGTCGGCGTTTCTGCGTCGAATAATTTCGCTGGGTGCGGTTTCAACGATAAGGATTAGTTCTGGCTTCAATTCGTCTAAGACCCACGTAGGCAAACCCGGGAGGTACCCCTGGAGGGTTTGCACTGTTGCGTGCGTGTCAACAACAAGAGCCGTTGTAGCCATCTGTGCTATTGCTCGAGCTGCAGTCTTTTGGAGATCACGCTGCCGAACCGGATCGAGCTTTCGGATATCATCTCGTACTTTGACCCAACCGCGCTGCATCGCTTCATCGAGCATAACGTCGCTGTAAGTGACCATTTTAAACGGTTGGCCCTGCTCTTCCAGCTTTTCGATGGCTTTTTTTGTAACCGTCGTCCCGCCGCTTGCTGGCACTCCCGTAAGCACTACGACTTTCTTCATTCTTGGCCCCGATTCGTGTAACGAACTATTCTAAACATCCTACTTTAACTTACGCAATCGTTGAGCTGCAGCGTCCTCCTAACGCGTGCTACGAAGAAAGCCTTGGGAATGCAGCGAGGCCAAAAGAGCTCAGAGTTATAAACAATCGGCCTGCGCGCAGCGGAAATCATTCTCCCAAGAAGGTCCGCAACATGGGATGCATCTCCATTACTTCCTCATTGGCGAGCTGCTCGTAAAGCTGGTACGTGATACTGACGGCCAATAGCAACGAAGTCCCTCCCACGTTTCCGATAGTCCCAAAAAAACCCGCAATGACAGCGAGGAGGCCTATAAACGCGCCTCCAATGACGGTCACTTTCGGAATGTATCGCTGCATGACGCGTTCGATGATCTTGGGGTCACGACGGAATCCAGGAATAGACATCCCCGAGTCCTTTATTTGCTCCGAAACAGCCTTTGGGCCCATCCCCGTGGTCTCAACCCAAAAGAGGGCAAATATGACCCCCCCGATAACCATCACACTGATGTCTATTCCAGACCGCAGTGCAACTTGCCATGCTGGATTCTGAGCTAAGCCTGGCAACCAATTGTTTGGACCGTTAATTGGTGCTAAGTAGTACATCAGCCCGCTTGTCGGCTGATTATTTTGATACGTTCCCACCCAAGTAAATCCCGCGTTGTAAAGGAGGATTCCGACCATCTGAATGTTCGCTTGCAGCGCTCGGACAAGTATCAACGGCAAAACGCTCGCATAAACAAGCTTCACTGGGAACCTGCCTCGCGCACCCCTTACAGAGCTGTGCGCAAGAGGGATCTCAATACGCGTCGTTTCCACGTAAACGACAACGGCAAATATCGCCACCGTGCTTATTATAGCCAAAACGTCGCCCTGGAACAGCAGGAATATTAGCCCCTGAGTGCTGAGCAGCTGCTGGACAGTGAATGTCTGGAAGATTTGAACAAAGCGAGGGATCCACCCCACTGCCAACCCAGTCGTAGGATCCGCTGCCCAGTTGATGGTACCCGTCACAAGGCCTTGCGCAACTCCGGCAACGATAAACAGGCCGACGCCTGAGCCAATTCCCCACTTGGTCACAATTTCGTCCAAGAATAGAATGAGCACGCCCCCTATGCAGACCTGGATGAAAATCAGTAATGAAATGCCTCCGAGCCCCAAACCAGTCGAAGCAGCAAGGGTAGGGTCGGGTTTAAGGAAACCCCCCAGCACTTGAGGCGCTGCCTCGACGATGATCATGACGAAGATGAGTAACTTTTGGAGCTGTTGATACACTGATTGATCCCGAGGATCGCTCGTGTCGAGCTTTATGATATCTGCGCCCTTGAAGAGCTGAAGTATGATCGACGCCGTGACAATCGGACCGATACCGAGCTGAACGAGGGATCCTTGGCTTCCTGCCATTATCGCCCTGTAAAACCCAAAAAGGTCTTGGGAAGCAGGTGAAAGTGCAAAAAGCCGGACGTTAGTCAAAACAAAGTATATTAATAGAACGCCGATCGTCCACGTCAGCTTCCGTCTGAAGTGTACGTGCCCGTCGGGCTTGGAGATAGCGGGAAGTCTCTGCAGGACAGGCTCGATTCTATCTATCAGTGGATGCTCAGTCATGATTCACCGCGCTCAAACTGGTCGTCAAACGCACAGCAGCAACAGCTTATTGCTCTGCGATTTTTGCTTTCCCGCCAGCTGATTCCAGTTTTTCTTGTGCTCGTTTCGAGAAACTTCGGGCCGTCACAATGAGTGGCTTAGTTACACGGCCTTTTCCAAGCACCTTGTCGACATCGAGCGTGATATAATACTTACCGGTGCGCACCCTGGCACGCTTCAGTTCCACGAGCCGCTCGGCACCTTCGTCAAGAGCGCCCACGTCAACAATTGTGGGGTCTCTTAGCATATTCTGTGGCCTTATAAACCCATAACTACCATAACCCCGACCAAGCAAGAGCTCCCTGACGAAATGGTGCTTGCAGCCGCCCGCGTGGCCGCGCCCCCCTCGACTCCCAGCACCGCGACGGTTTTTATGCGTGCCTCCGCCACACGTACGACTTCCTCGAAACTTCTTGGCTTTATTTTTCGCACCCATTGCCTACCTCATCGTTAACAGCAGCTCGTTGATGTCTGTGCCGTGAAACCCTAGTACACCTTCAGGAAACGGTTTTTTTATTCCCTTATGGCCCTTGCGCGGCGGGTGAAGCCGCAGCACGGGTTTCAGCTCGGGCACATCTCGTAAAGTCGCCTCGCCTTCCGCAACAGCTTTTGCAAGCGAGCCGATATCATCAAAAGCCGTGCGATCTTTGACGTACGCGTTCGTGAGTCTTTTGCGGCCTTCTAGCATGCCCCTTTTTTCGAGGAGCACACTGAGAGTTTCACCATCGACGTTGCCCCAGGCTACGTAATCCTTCACTTTCCGCAGCATTCCGTTGTAGTGAGCATTGTCCTCTATGAGAACGCAATGATTAGTCCTGTCTAGATTCAGCAGTTCGAGCGTACGCCTTATGTCCGGCTTCATCTTTGCGATGCTGCGCATCTTAATAACAGCGTACGTCACCGAGTCCCCCCACCGATTCTGACTGTGGTTGTACCCTTGAGCGCCTCAAAAGTAGCGCTCGCAAAGTTGATAGTAGTACGCGTTTGTCCTGAAGATCTCGTCCATACGTCTTTTATGCCTGCGAGCTCGAGGACTTTCCGTGCCGTGCTACCTGAGGCTATGCCGAGCCCTCTTGGTGCTGGTTTTAGCGCAACACTCACAGAGCCCGCTTTGCCTTCGACCGTAAAGGGAACGGTATGCGCCTCTCCGCAGCCACATTCCCACGAGCCACAGCCACGATTTATTTTAAGAAGATTCAGTTTAGCAGTCTCGATTGCCTTTCGTATGGCCGGTCCTGCTTGTAGATCCTTCCCTTCAGCAAAGCCTATATATCCGTCGTGATTGCCGATCGCCACTGCGGCTCGAAACTTCACACGCCGCCCAGAATCCGTCATTCGCTGCACCATGTTTATATCTAAAACCTCGTCGCTCAAATCGGGGAAGAGCGTATCAATGATTTCAGGTTCTTTTACAGGAAATCCGGTGTTTACAGCGTCGTCGAATGTGGTTATCTTACCCTCATAAACAAGGCGTCCCAATCTCGTCCTAGGTGTCCATCCTTCTATCATTTCCGCCATTCTATGCCCCTATCTCCTCTATTCATTCACGCTTAATGCGCTCGAGTATCTCTTGCTTCACCGTGTCAACGTGACCGGGAAGGTCTTTGGGATCGATGCCATATCGTGAAAACCGAGCTCGGTTATCGATTGCGTAAGCAGCGATGTGTTCTCCACGCGCCCTCTCAGGTGTAGGGAGTGGCTCTTGACCATGTGGAATTTCCAGCCCTGCTTCAACGGCGCCCAGCAAGGCGGCGTATATTCGCGACCCGCGTGAGTTTGCGTTGAGACCAAGATCGGACACCCCGTACGAATAACCAGCCGCAAGCGCGCGGCTCGCAAAAAGGATTCCCGTCAGGTACGCAGCAGGAGTGTTACCCGTGGCGCCTTTATAGCCGAGGCTCTTAAGATCAAGAGCGCTGGCGGACGTCAACGTTTTATCCCCCGCCGTACTATGCTCGATAAGCTGCATCATCAAATTGCGGCCGCTTTTTCGCACGACGACCCGAGGCTGTTTTGAAAGCATCAAACCTAAGCGCTTGTGGTAATCCGTCTTCCC
Organism: Methanomicrobia archaeon; assembly: GCA_015660915.1. Taxonomy (GTDB): domain Archaea; phylum Halobacteriota; class Bog-38; order Methanoflorentales; family Methanoflorentaceae; genus Methanoflorens. Next base: position 60,131 of record JACTTZ010000002.1, read on the forward strand.
TTCGCGGCGACGTCGAAATGGGACGTAATAGCGCGGACCGATGGCCATTATTCTTGCCCCCTTGCCGCTGTCGCGATTTCAATTTGAGAACGCAAAACGCTCACCGTTCGATACTGGCCCCCTTTGGCCTTCCTATACATGCGACGATACGTAGTTCGATCCAACGTGTTATCGTCCCTCAAGCCGCGAAGAGTTCTTCTCTGCGCTCGTATCTTGCGCATCCATCGGTGCTTCTTTGGGGTTCGGGCATTTTTTGCTCCTTTACGGCTGCCTTGTCCAGTCTTGTGCCCTTTCTTGCGCTTAGCATCGTTCCCGCGTGCACGCCCGCGACTGACGCCCTGCGCTTGTCTGGCTTTAATAGTGCCGTCCTCGACGAGGCCACGAATGTCCTCACGAGTTATAGCGTTCGCAACGTCTGTGAGCTTTTCTGGATTTAGCCACACTCTGCTTACCCCAACGTTGAGCACGTCAGCGGCCATCCGCTTTTGGTTCGAAAGACCGGTCATTCGCTCTCCTCGGTCAGTCTTCCCGATGTTTGTTCCTCTTCCTCCAAGGGCCGGCGTTTAGCTCGGGGATTGAGCACCTTCAAACCCTTGGCGAAGGCGCGTTCTAGGATAATCTCCTTCTTGCGAGCCCCCACCGTCCGACCGATTCTCACGGCTTGGTCAGGTTGTACTTCTTCCAGATCAGCTAGGCAGTTGACGAGCGCTTCCTCAAATCCAGAGGGATGAAAACCACGTATTGCCGTTGGCGCACCGTATCCAACTTGAACGACCGCTCCTTTATCGGGAAACCCTCGGCGCATCTTGTTGAAAAGTCCTCGCGGTTTCCGCCAGCTCGAGCTGAGCTTCTTTTTCTTCTCGTAGTCGTCGCGCTTGAACCAGGGTTTTCCGTGCCGCTTCCTGACAGCGAGTAAATGCTTGAATTCGGCGCTGAAGTCCTTATGTTTGAATGAGGGTAACTCTTGAGCTACTCGCTGCGCAAGGTCGGCTTCGAGACCTGCGATTGTCACGAGCTCATCGACTGTTACATCCCTAAGATCGTCCACGGTTCGGTATCCCGCACCGACGAGTGCCTTAACCTGATCCTCGTTCATTTCGTCCAAAGCCTTCATGTACGCGCTCCCAAGCCCTTTTCAATGAGATAAATGCCGTCTTGAAACACGCGAGGGTCGCGTCCCTTGATCCGGGTCGCTTGCTCGATGTTGGCGGCGGTTTGCCCGACGTCTTCCTTGTCAATGCCTGTAACGATTAGCTCGTCGCCGTGAACGACAACGAGTGATTCGCCCATAATTCGAGCATTTCTCGCCTTGCGTTCACCTAAAAAGTTCTCGATGGATACAGTGCTTCCGTCTATCTTTACCTGAATGGGGAAATGTGAATAGACTAACTTGAGCTTATATTGAAATCCGTCGGTTACCCCGCTCACCATGTTGGCGACGTGAGAGGCATACGTGCCTACGATAGCTTTTTGACTTTTCTTATTCACCGTGGTTCCGACGCACACCATGTCCTTTTCGACACGTATCTCGATATTCGGGTACCACAGGTCGCGTTCAAGCGTTCCCCGAGGGCCTTCTATTCGCACAACCGCGTTATCGAGTGTAACCTGAACGCCCGCTGCAATCTGAACCTCTTTTTCAACAACTTGAACCATGGTGCTCTCCTAGAAGCAGTAAGCGATGAGTTTTCCACCGATTCCGCGTTCTCGTGCCTCAACGTGAGTCATTATTCCCGCGGATGTCGTCAGTATTAGGAACCCAAAGTTGCGCGCCGGCAAGTACCGTTGTTCCCATCTCTCTATCTCATTAGTCTGAACGGAAAATCGCGGTTTGATAGCACCACATTTGTTGATATTGCCGAGCAGCACGATTTTGAATATGCCTGTTTTCCCATCTTCGATGAGCTCATAGTCGCCGATGTAGTTCCCTTGCTGCATCACACGAAGCACGTTGCCGATGAGCTTTGAAACGGGCTTAATACAACATTCACTTTTGCCGACGCCTTCAGCATTTTTGATCGCTGAGAGGGCGTTTGCGAGCGGATCTAGCAAAACCATTCTTCCGTCACCTCAGTTGAACTTCTCGAACTGCATGTCGCTGGCGATCTCTCTGAAGCATTGTCGGCAGAGATAAATATCATACTTACTTACGAGGCCCTGTTTACGCCCACAGCGCCTACATTGATGCGCCTCACGCCGCGTTTTTTCCGCCATTATCCCAACACCACGTTGTAATTGCTTTGTAGGAAAGCGATTGCATCCTCGCGCGTAACTCTATGCCGAATGGGAATGCGCCGTTGCGCCGCGTGCCGCCGCGCGACGCGGTAGCCTAGCTTCTTAAGTGAGACGATCACGTCCATGCCAAATATGCCTATTTGAGGATCATAGGTCATTCCTGGAAAGTCGGTGTGATCGACGATGCCAAACGATACGTTGCCATTCTCATCAAACTGATACTCGTGCACGAAATTCTGCCTGGTTTCAAGCGCGCGATGAAGAAACGTGCTCGCTCGTTCACTTCGCAGAGTCGTTTTACAGCCTATAGCCTGTCCCTTCCTTATCCCGAATACTGGCTGTGTCTTCTTAGCTGACGTTCGCACAGTTGCTTGTCCTGTAAGAGTCTTCACGATATTCTCCGCGTTGATCAGCTTTTGGCCCCCTTCACCGACACTTATATGAACGGTCACCTTGTCGAGTGTCGGCTTCGTCATAGGGTTGCCACCTTGCTCTCGCGCTTCTTGGTTCTCAGCCACGATCAGCCACCGCCGCTGCCAGTAACAAAGACGTACTCATCTATCGTCTCAAACTGTTTGTCATCGCGTTCGATTCTTACCATATTCGGACGCGAGCTCGCTACCATCTTTAGTTCCACGATCGTGCCGGTTTCACCTGAGTGCTTTCCTCCAACAATCATTGCTTTATTGCCGGCTTTGCACTCATAGTGTTCGACGACGTCGTAATCAGGTACTGAAAACACGAGCGAATCGCCCGTGCTATATTTTTCCGCAAGAAGCATGTTGGTCCCGTCGTGCAAGTTGTACTGAAGTTTTCCTCCTTTCACGACCGTAATGTTGTCAATACGGGCCAGCTTGCGCTTTGCCTCCTGCTCACCTATCTCTGTCAGCTCATACTTACCGCGTGGGTTAGGTAGCATGCGGTAGTTTCTGCCCGCAACCGTTAACACATCAAACAGTCCGACTTGAGCTTTATCCTTCTTCACCACACGTCCATTCACCGTGACATTTCCGCCGTGCAAAATGCGCTTCGCCTCTTTAGCGTTGTCAGCTAGGTGTAACATGTCCCTTAGCACGACCAATATCGGAACTGCGTCTCTCGAGTGTGCACCAGGAGACGCAGCAACAACCCACTTGCTTGTTTTTTTAGCAATTGGCCAACTCTTCGGCGCTGAGATCCTTTTTTGGTGCACGCTATTCCCCCTCTAGTTTACTCGTTCTGAGCTTGTCCTTGAGTTCAAGTTTCGTAAGTATCACGTTTGATGGATGAATGGGCCTAGCTACTTCAGACCCGTCGGCTTTGTGCACGGTTACCCCATCTACTTCAATCGACTCGCCCTTAAGATTGACCTTCGCCACCTTTCCTTCCCGACCCCGAAAGTCCCCGCGAAGCACCTTGACTGTATCACCTTTTCGTATCTGAACGCTTCGAAGCTTGTATTTGTCTGCGAGCTTCTTTTCCAGACGCGCGTGCAGATACTTCTGACGCACGTGAAGAGGGGCGTCAATTCGTGCCTTCCGCTGCTTTCTCGGTTGCCCAGAACTCACTCTATTCGCCATCTGATCCCTCACACTATCATTTGAGCCACTGACGCAATCTTACCAAAGCGTTCCGCGACTTCACGGGCAACGGGCCCCTTGATCTCCGTTCCGCGGGGCTCCCCGTTGTCGTCTGTTATGACGGCTGCGTTATCTTCAAACTTGACCCTCGTACCGTCAGGCCTTCTAAATTCCTTTTTCTGCCGTACGATAACGGCCCTAAGGATTTGTCGCCGCATGTCAGGCGCCCCCTTCTTGACCGATACGACGACGATCTCACCTAAACCCGCCTTGGGTTGTCGCTTCTTGACCCCTCGATAGCGTTTGACGGCGATAATCTCAAGGGTCCGTGCCCCCGTGTTGTCGACGCAATCAAGCTTGGAGCTCGTTGCAAGAGATCGCGGAATTTTTGCCCTTAAGCTCTTCATAGTACCTGGATCACCACGAATGACTTAGTCTTGGACAACGGCCGACACTCTGCCAGGTTCACGCGGTCTCCCGTTTTTGCCGCGATGCAATCTGGATTATGAGCGTGTAGTTTCGACCTCCTTTTTTCGTACCTTTCATATTTCGGGATATACTTGAGGTACTCTCTCTGCACGACAACGGTTCGCGCTGGCTTGTCGCTAACAACCGTTCCGTCTACAAGTTGTCCGCGCACCGAAAGCGTACCGTGAAAGGGACAATTGGTGTCTTTGCACTGCCTTGTCGGGGGGGCTACCTGAAATCCGATGTTCGTTCGCATATTGTTACCCGCTGTGCCATCGTCGAAGCCTTTTCGCAACACGATCTTCAGGCCGTCCGACGACGAGATCCCCATCTATTCGCACTTTATCGCTTTCTGATAGCCAAAATTCAAACGTGTTGCCGTGCTTCGCGGCCTTTTTTTCTCGTCCGCCGCTTTCCAGCGTGAAGAGGTTTCTGCTTTCGTCAATGACCCGACCACTGACGCCAACGCTGTCCCTGTTGGTGCTCTCCACTACTGTCGCGTGTAGGCCAATCAGCTCGTGATTTACGACATTTTGACGATCAATTTTCATCTAGCACCTATGCAAGTCCTTCCGGCTTCTTTTTATCTTCGTTGATGATTGTGTGAATTCGAGCAATAGTCCGTCGAAGTTCTTTCGATCTTCCCGGATTTTCAGGAGCGCCACCAGCAGAAGCAAGCGCTCTTTCTCTCAAGAGCTCCGCAATCAGATCGCCGAGCTGCTTGCGACGTTCATCCGGTTTCATCTTGCGTATCTCTTGGCTCTTCAATATTGCCATTCGATTCGACCTCTTCTTCAACTTCTTCGACTAGTCGTATGTCATCGGGAAGTCTGACTCCCGGAGGCACTATTAGGACTTTGACGCCGATGATGCCAAGCTTTCGTTTTGCCACGGCGTAGCCTTTCATTACCAGTTCCTCTGCAGGCTTTCCACAATGTTTTATGTATCCGGCTAAAAACTTCTCCGTTCGTGATCGCGGGCCGGTCACTTTTCCCGCAAGAATCACCTCACATCCAAGCGCGCCGGCGTCCATGACCCGCTGAAGCGTCGATTGGCCTGCCTTTCTAAAGTACCAGCCACGTTCAAGCGCATTCGCTAACCGTTGCGCCATTATTTGGGCATTTAGCTCAGGAACCTCAATCTCCTGAACGTCAAGCTGCGGGTTGTCGAGCTTGAAATTTGCATCGATCTCTCTTGTGACCCGCCGGATCGTTTTACCGCTTTTACCAATGATCATGCCAGGTTTCTCGGCATAGATCGTGATGTGCGTTCCGATGGGAGTGCGATTGATCTCCATACCGCCGTAGCCTGCACGCGCTAGCTCCCGGTTGAAGTACTCGTTCATTTGAGACCGCTTCAAGCCTTCCTCTACGAATTTCTTTTCAATCCCCATTTGTTAACTCCTGCAGGACTATCTCGACGGTTACCGTATCAGTATTCTTTGCGGTGGCGCGGCCCATCGCTCGAGGCATTCGGCCTTCAGTGACCCGACCGCTTCTTGCCAGACAGTGGACGACGAGCATTCGCTCCGTATCAAGCCCTTGGTATTCAGCATTCGCTTCAGCGTTCCTGACGACCGTCAGAATCTCTCGGGCTGCTTTTTGCGGGTAGCGCCCTGCGTCCCATCCGCGCATTCCCGCTCGGTGTCCTACGCCCGAACTGTGGCGCTTGAAAGGCACCGGCGTCTTCATTTTCGTGATCGCTTCCAAATGGGATTTGGCTTCTACGAGCGACCTTCCTCGCAGCTCCCTGCAGATCTCCACGCAATGTCGTGGCGAAACGTGCAGTTCATGCCCCTGTGAACGGGCGGTTTTCTCCTTCTGAAACTCTGCCGAATACGTCGTGAATGCCATTATATCACTTCAACGGAACATATCGACTCGATCGCGTAGCTCCCACTCCTGGACCCCCGTGCGATACCCTTCTTCTTGTTAGCGCATATTCACCAAAGTAATGCCCAACCATTTCTGGCATTACTTCAAAGCTGGCGAACGTTTTTCCATCGTGCACTCCGATAGTGGCGCCAACCATTTCGGGAAGGACGATCATATCCCTTTGGTGGGTCCGGATCGGTTTTCCTTCGCGTATCTTCTGTAAAAGCTTTTTTTGTTCTTCCGTAAGTTCTCTCTTAAGCTTCCGGCGTTGCCGCGCAGGAAAGAGCTGAGCTAGTTCGTCAAGTTCCATGTCTTTGAGCTCCTGAAGGGAGTGTCCCCTGTACGAGAACTCTTCCTTTCTGCGAGGCGCTTCAACCTTCCTTCTCTTAGCCATACATTCACCAGCCCTAAGATTAGTTATCGTTTACCCGTTCGTCGGGCAGCTATGCTGCCAACTTTCCGGCCCGGAGGGGCATTTCGGCTGACCGTTTTTGGACGGCCGGGGTGTTGCCAACCACCACCGCCAAATGGGTGATCGACCACGTTCATCGCGACCCCACGCACCCTCGGATATTTAGCAGCTCTCGAACGAAGTTTGTGGAACTTCTTGCCAGCTTTGACAAAGGGCTTGTCAAGGCGGCCTCCACCCGCCACCGTTCCTATCATCGCTCGGCAGTGCGGATGTAACCATTTCATTTCCCCGCTCGGAAGCTGCACGACGGTTTTTTGTACGTCGTGCGCCACGAGCATCGCGTAAACACCAGATGCTCGCGCGAAACAACCTCCGTCACCCGGTTGCGATTCAATGTTGCAGATCGGAACCCCTTCGGGGATTTCAGCAAGCGGCAAGATATTACCCGCCTTGATCTCCGCCGATGCGCCGCACGCAATCTCATCGCCTACGCACAGGCTTTCAGGTATTAGCACTAAGCGCTCAGTGCCGTCCGCCAACTGAACCCGCGCGATTGGGGCGCTCCTAGCTGGGTCGTGTAGCACCTCAACTACCCGGGCTTTTACGGTCTCGTTCTTGTCAGCTTTTATGAGTTTCAAGGCCGCCTTATAGCGGTGAGAGGGTGCACGATAAGTCGGTGTGCCCTTTCCTCGATTTTGCGAAGTTATCCTCTTCCCCATAGCACGACCCCCTCAGAAGATACCAAGTCTTGACGCAATTTCTTCGGCTGAATCATCGCTCGAAAGCGTAATAGTAGCTTTCTTGAACCCTTTTGGCGTGACGAGTGTCTTCACATCGACGACTGTCACGTCATAGATTTCTTCTACCGTTTTCTTTATGTCGTCTTTTGTATCTTCCACGTCGACGATGAACGTGAGCTTGTTCTCTCTGTCAAGCTGAGCTGTCGCTTTTTCCGTGACATACGCATATTTCAGCATGACTCTACCCTTTTCCCACGGCATTTATCGCCGACTGTGTCCATATTGCAAGTCTCCCGGCGTGAGTGCCTGGTGCCATTAGCTCCACGTTCAACTGATCCACCGTTGTTACGTCAACTCCAGGGAGATTGCGCGCGGCTAATACCGGCTTCGTACTTATAATAAGGACACTCTTCTTGCTCTTATAGCGTCGACCGCGCCGCTTGCCTTTCCCAGCACGCACACGTTTGCCACGTTTCGCTTTCTCTACGTCTTGCCAGACGTTAAGCGCAGTCAATACTTCAGCGATTTGGCGAGCCGTTACTAATTCTTCGAAGGCATCCACTACGATGAGGGGAAGCGTTGCGTCAAACCGGTGCCCTCGCGCCTTAACCAGATCAGAATTTGCCGTAGCTGCGATTGCAGACCGCATCGCTTTCTGCCTTTCTTTCTTGTTTATCTTCTCTGCAAACACCTTTGTAACGGTCGGCGGATGTGCTCTTCTTCCGCCTACAGCTTGTGGCACCCTCGCGACTCTACTTGAGTTCTTTAAACGCGGAACTTGTGCGACCCCTCGCCCAGAACCCCACGATGCTGCCGAGGTCTTAAGGCCTGCTGTGGACTGCGGTCCGTATGCTTGCCTCCGGTTTGCCTGCGAGACTACAACTGCCTTTTTTATGAGATCTGGGCGATAAAATTCGTCGAAAAGCTCGGGAAGATCGACTTTCTTCCTCGTTTTTCCCTTCAGGCTTAGCACTCGGCCTTTCATCTATCTTACCCCTTGCTTTGATTCAAGACTAATGTAGCTCAGCTGCGGGATCGCGTGTGCGGTCTTTTTTGGCCGGCTGGCACGTCTCATCCTAATAAGCCTCTTGAAGGGCCCAGGAATCGACCCGTGGAGAAGAACGTACGCGCCTTTGACTTCCCCATATCGAATAAATCCGCCCGCAGGGGTCACTTCGGCTCCGTCCGACCCGATCTTAAGTATTCGTTTGTTATACTCAGTTCTTTGCTGATAGCCCATCTGGCCGAGTTGTGGGACCGTCCATCTAACGCGCGCCGGGTTCCACGGACCGAGATTCCCGATATGCCGCCCCTTGCCACCCCTGAACGCTTTTCTGTCTTGGATGGTAACGCCCCACCGTTTGACCGGCCCTTGCACCCCTTTACCCTTTGTTACTGCAGTTACGTCGATAAGCATGCCTTCCTTGAAGACATTGACAGCGTCGATTTCCTTTCCGAGCAGATCGTTCGCGTACGTAAATGCAGCGTTCACGTCATCCCCACCAACAGGCACTTCCATGAGTTCAGGCACCTTCTTGGGGATACCGCTAACGGCCGCTGGCGAGGTATGCATCAGCACCCTAATCTCGTCCGCACCATCAACATTTGCGCTTTGTGCGGCCTCCTTCGGAAGCGGCCTCAGCTTTGCGAGATCTCCTCCGATACCGCGCGCCCACGTTTCAAGCACAATCCGTTTTCCATACGAGGTCTGTCCATATGCTCGCAAAGCCGCTATTTTCATTGCTGGAGTCTCCACGACCGTGACGGGCACACTTATTTCCAACCCCTCGGTTGGGCTATTGGGCGTATCGTCAAGTATGATCACGTGCGTCATCCCGGCTTTGTAGCCTGCGAATCCCTGTATTTGTGGCTCGTCTTGCTGTGGCCACGAACGGATTCTCGGCAATTCGCTCTTGGCCCGCTTTCGCGGGCTGTAGGCGAGTGATCCGCGCCTTGGACGATGTCTTTTTGTCATCAGTTTACCTCATGTTGATTCGTGCAGCGCGATGTTAAACACGCTCAACGTTGCCATTATAGCCTCTTCTGTGCGCACCGTTTCTGTACCTTGGCTAGGAATCGTGTTAACGATAAAGTCTGACGCTTCCTCTATCGACAACCCGGCTTCGTTAAGCAGCGCTTCTAACCCACGGTTTGGGGCGCCAAATACGAACGTTGTCAAGCCTGTGCCTCTCCTTCCAATTTCATCGCGTAGTGCGGGGCTTATCACTTGTCCACGCCTCGAGGTGGCCACGACCAACCCCTCCAGCGCATCTCTGATGCTATCTACCACTCGGACCGAATATCCCCAATATCCGGGCGGCTTTTGAATCGCTTCAACTTCGAGCCGATCTCGCGAAAAGATCTTAACTGTCACGCGCTCCCCTTTGCGCAACGTTCTCGTGCGCAAAAAGGCCGGGCAATCCAAACCGATTTCAACCCAAGCGCAGTCAGTTCCGACGTCTATCACAATTCCGTCACGAATATCATCATGCACTCGCACATGATGAGGGGTCTTTAGCGGGGGAACGACGCCAATATACCTCAGTTCATTTGAGCGCGGAAAAAGCAGCTTTCGAAGGTACTGCGGCGCCTCCATGTACTGCAATATCGACGCTATGAATCGGCTGTCATTGTGCGCAGCGTCACGATAGATCGTGATTTGATGTACTCTGAATATCGCTGCCGCCCGGGCAACCTGTCCGACCTTGTACGTCTTAATTTTCTGGTCAGCAGTTTCGATGGTTAAGGAGGACGGTATTGCGAGCTGTATCTCAGAGTGCATCTTCGCACGTTCTTCGCGATAACGCTTTGACCCGTGTAGTCTTTAAAAGTACAACAAAGTTACTTAAAGGTTACTGACGCCGTAACGGCCCGCTTCACGGGATTCCGATACCCCCCCCCCAATCATGCGAAAGTCATCAGATAGACAGCGAGCACACCACGCTTGCGGAATCGGCAAAAAATACTTCGCGCTACAACTTTTTCAGCTTTAATAACGATTCTGCTGGGCTGTGTGAAAGTTGGGACTATTGCTGGCAGCCCCACCGAAACAAACAACTTTAAAAATTATAGACGTTATACTGACAATCCCGACGCAGACCTTTAAGATGTTCACGCCCTACGAGCAGGCAACAACAAGAACGTCACACGACATTCAATCGAACATGAGCGCCGTAAACGCGTATCACGTACGCTCGAAAATGATATGAAAACGCACGTACCGCGCGTCAGGGAACCGATAACTCACATTAAAGCGGAGACGTCCAATCGACAAACGACATGATTCAAGTAGTAACGCCTTCGCGACTTCATATTACCCTCATTGACTTAAATGGAGCATTAGGACGAATTGACGGGAGCGTCGGACTTACTCTCGACTACCCATCGGTTAGAATCAACGCAAAAAAAGATACGCAGCTTTCGATCTCAGGGACCACAACGTTCGCAGACAGAATCAGGCGTGCCGCCTCTGCGATAATGACGCAGCATGAAGTCGATGGTGTCGCGATCGAGGTCGTGCAGGAGTATCCTGCTCACGTGGGACTCGGTTCCGGAACGCAAGTTGGACTTGCGGTCGGAACGGCCATAAGCGAACTCTACGGTCTCGGACTTACGCCAACTTCTATCGCAAAACTGATTGGGAGGGGGGGCACCTCAGGCATCGGCGTAGCGGCTTACGAGTGGGGCGGCTTCATTGTTGATGGGGGTCACAAAGGAAAAACGGACTTCTTGCCATCGTCGGCTTCTGGAAACTGCGATCCCGCTCCTGTGATCTTCCGTCACGATTTTCCGGATTGGACTATCGTCCTCGCACTTCCAAAACTGCAAGGTGCAAGCGATAGACGCGAGGTCGACATTTTTCGACAAAACTGTCCGCTGCCGCTCACAGAGATCCAGGAGCTATGTCACGTTATTTTGATGGAAATGCTACCGGCTGTCGTGGAACGCGACATTAAGAGTTTTGGACGATCGATCGATCGAGTTCAAACGATCGGTTTCAAGCGCAGAGAACTTGAGCTACAGCCATTTTGCGCACGTCTCATTCGATTTATGCGAGAGAACGGGGCCTTCGGTGCTGGTATGAGCTCATTTGGCCCCACCGTTTACGGAATAGCTGAGGGAACGCAGCTGCTATCAGCTGTTCAGAGTTACTTAAATGAAACGACCGGCGGGGAAGTACGCGCGGTTAAAGCGCAAAACAGCGGTGCGTACGTTAAAGAGATCCCGTTTGGCTAACGGTCTCCAGAATGAAAGTTTAGGAGGATTAAACGGTTTGTTGGAAGATCTGAAGATTAACCTGTCCAAAGCTCAGCGCCTGCTGCTGATGACAGACGGCTCTGTTACGACCCTGCTCGAAGTGATGACCGGCAGACCTATCGTCGTGACAACGTTGCTTCAGCAGGTCGTCAGAGCAGACACCGAAAGGGCAGCGGCGTTAGACGTGGAGGAGGGGGACACCCTAAACTATCGTGTTGTTGTTCTGAAAAACGAAGACGGCGACCGACCACTCATCTATGCTGAGTCCTATACGCCTATCGCACGTCTCCAAAAAGAGTTCCGACATGACCTAATGAAGGCTGATATCCCGATAGGAAGAATCATGACGCAACGAAAAATTGAATCACGGCGTGAAATCAGACGTATTGAAACCACGTTAAACGAAGAGCTTAGCGAGTTATTCGACGTTCCTCACGACGTGGCCATGTTGTCTAGAACGTATGATATTATTAGTCACCACATGGTGCTAATTCGCATAACTGAAACTTTTCCTTCTACTAGTTTTAGACAAATAGCGATGGAGAGCCCCTGAGTTGTGCAGCCGGCTGCAAGCAACCCGAACTGAAGATATGCGTGAGCTGCAACAGAGCGCTCAACGTAATGTAGTTCAGCAAGCTAAAATCAGCTGCCTCGCCTCTTCAAAGTCGCGGCGATACCTGCTGCAAACAGCAAGCCAAATAGCGCTCCCATAGTTTCGAATCCTGGCGTAAGCACGGGGGAACGCTGACCTGCGGAAGCCGCTGCCACATTCGTTGATGCGTTTGAAGTTTCTGACGCCGCAAGAGAGGGCGATGCGGTTGGTATCGGGGTCGGTTGCGCCTCACCATAGTTTGCGATCGGCTTGATAAGAGGATAGTTGTCTCGCGCAAACGAGGAGTCGCCGATTCCATTTCCGTCTGAATCGACGCTGACGTAGTCCGAGTAGTAATTACCTACAAATCCGCTAAACGAATTTCCGTTATACGTGTAATTGACCTTTGTTGTGGAGTTGATATTATTGTCTTCCTGCGTGTAGAAATGGCTCTTCTCATCCAAAAAATTGTTGAAATAGAACGTGTTGCCGCTTGAATTCCCGATCAGAACACCGTTCTCAACGTTCGCTTTGAACGTATTGAACGAAAACTTGTCGTTGTTAGCCCCGTCACGAAGCCGCACGCCGAATTGTGCGTTCGAACTGAACGTATTATTTGAAAGAACGTTGTTTCTTGATTGGTAAAAGGATGCCCCAAAGTTGTTGTTATTGCTTAAATCGCAGCCCACAACGTTGTTGCCATGAGAATTAAACATATAAATGCCGTCGCTTAGTGAAGCTTTTCCCCCGCCACCTTTTTCATACGAGGCGCTATTGTTCGATAGCTTATTTCCAGATGATCCGTCCAAGTAGATGCCAAAACCGTTATAGTTGAGATTATTGTTGCTCACTAAATTGGAAGTAGCGCCAGCTAGGTACACGCCAAAGACGTTGCCATTCGCGACGCACTGAGTCAATATGCAGTTCGAGGCTTGCCCAAACGTCACCCCCGTATTCCCTCCTGTAATTGTGAGACCTTGGATAGTGATGCCGGTTCCGCTGAGTACAAAGACGTCTTTGCTCGTGTCTGAGGCTTTAACTACCGTTGCTTGGGCTCCGTTGGTAGAGACGACTGTGACAGGCTTGTCGACTACAACATTTTCTACATAGGTTCCAGGCCCAACTTGTATAGTGTCACCCGAATTCGCTGCTTTAACAGCTTCTGAAATCGTACGATACTGTCCCTGCCCGCCGACTTTCAGTTCACTAGCGCTAACGCGAGGGATTGGCGTCAAGAAGCACGCCGCCAAAACGATGCACGCTGCAACTAACTGAACGATTTTTTTGGCTTTCATAATCACCAGCAAGAACATCTATCAGGCGACTTCGGCAAGGTGAAAAAACGTGCGGCGCCGCAATTGACTCTTGTTTTTCTTATTGAGGCGAGACATAAGCTTATCTGAACGGCGTAACGGTGCAAAAACTTTAACGTCACCATATTAAACCTTGCAGCTATCATCACTAGTCGAGAGAAGAAGTCCCACTTCGCAGTCAGAAGATGTTAGGCTACGTGACTGTTGTGACTGTTATCTGAAAGCTTTGCTCTGAGGGTTGATACGTGCTGTCACCCGCAAAGCTCACTGTGAGCGTGTGTTGACCTACCGCTAAACTGTTCGTTTCGGCACTGGTAAGACTGAAGGCCGCGGTCGCAGTGCCACCGCTTAGCGGCGTCACTTGTCCAATTGCTTTGTTATCGATCCTGACGGTGACCGGAACAGAAAGTACTTGAGCCTGTCCTGTTGGTACCACCTCGAACCCCCAGCCTGTTACCGGCTGGTTCCGCGTAATAGTAGGGTTTGAGTTGAAGGACGGGGTGCCGTCAATCGAGGTAGCAATCTTCCCCGAAGGAGCTGACGTTGGAGTCGCCGCAGTTGGCGATGCGCTAGCCGACGGCCTAACGGTCGGAGACGCGCTGGCCACTGATGAACTTGTAGCTACCGAGGTTGAAGTGCTTGGAGTGCTTGTGCCTTGGCTAGATGAACTTTGTTGATTCGACGAAGTGCAGCCAGCTACCAAGATAGTGGCGACCACCGTGGCGACCACTAACAGAGAGAGACGACTATTCCTCATGCTAATTGCTCAAATAGCTTACTAGACGCAGCCCGTATATAAGAATGACGATAATGCTAATACACAGTCTTTTTTGCCGATTGTGCAGCGTCCGCACTTTGCACGTTGATCAAGACGACCGCGCTAGTCGATGCCTTGTGCGATGTGTCACCGACTGAGGCAGGGTAGCAGGCGCTGTTGCCGGCGAAGCCATTATTCCGGGTGAGGGCGATCTGGCAACTGACGTTGATGGTCTTGGTGGTCTCGTTCGAGCGGGTGCTGCTATGATATCGGTAGATAATGAACGGCTCGGACGACGAGTGCCTAGTACCAAGTTTTTATGATTTGCACCACGCGATAGAACTCAGCCGCACAAAGACGGACTAGGACTACGTCGATTTCGCTGCACAATACACGGAGTGGAGAGAGGTGCGCTACCTGTGGCACTGGTTCAGCTTAGATCGTTTAGAGCTCTGGAGAGCTTTCGCTGCTCGCCATCCGCTCGATCGATGAGCTCTCAGGCTTCGGAGTGAATTTCAAGTAGACAACGGTAAAGCCAAGAAACCAGACCGGAAAAAGTATGTAGCTGGCGTAGTCATGCACCGCCCAAAGTGTGTCACCGCCGTAGTAGTAACCAGCTGCGAAAAGCAACAAAAGCCTTGCGAAGTTCTGGAGGTAAGTGCCAATCACACCAAAAACGAGCAGCCCGATCAAGACCTTGTTTTGTGGCTTTCGGTCGATGAGCATGAGCCCGAAAATGGCCAGGAATATCGCTAACGAATCGCTTCCCGCGCATCTGGTGTCGACCTTCGTCACGATGTCGTAACCTAGTAGGCTGTTCAAAGTGACCGTAACCCCATTTAAAGTGACTGGCAATCTGAACAGTTGCAGCGTTGATACGGTGAGCACCGCGGTAGCCCGCGGGAACCATGCAGCCGCCGTGCTTTCAAGCAGCATGGGAAAACCAACGGCAATTCCAAATAATCCCAGCAGCATGAGTGGTATTTTTGACGCTGGGCCAAAAAAAAGCGAGAATTGCGCGACGACGACAAACCCAATGGTAAAAAGAGTCAGTGGAATCGAATCCGAGAATGTGGCAACGAAGTACAGGAG
This sequence comes from Methanomicrobia archaeon, assembly GCA_015660915.1. Taxonomy (GTDB): domain Archaea; phylum Halobacteriota; class Bog-38; order Methanoflorentales; family Methanoflorentaceae; genus Methanoflorens. Next base: position 75,430 of record JACTTZ010000002.1, read on the forward strand.
TCCCACAGAAGCGCCCACCAGTATTATGCCTAATGTCAGCCATTTCGCATCGGTCCCTCGACGGGCGGCCGCAAGGATTTCTGTTCGCTTGATGTACGCCCACAAAAAGCATAGGACTAGTACTGCCCAAAAATAGAATCCATTTTGCTTGAGCGTAGCGTAATCAAAAAGAAGGGCTGAACCAGCAAAAACGCTTCTAAATATCCAAAACGTAAGCAAAAGGCAGGCGCACAGTAAGCCTACTTTCAACAGCGCACTTTGATCCTGCCGAAGCAGCAAACGATCCATGGATTTTTCTTACCTCTGAAAAATCGGACTAAAAAACATACTGTAATACGGCTTCTAGTCAACGACAGCCTTAATACCAAGTATGTTTGTGAGAACTTGTATAGATATACTTTTTTGTGGAATTAGCGATGCCTGAAACCCCCGCAGCGATAAGAATTGATGTCGACAGCGCACGAGACGTTGCCCTCTTGCCTGAACTACTCGACGTGCTCAAGCATCTTGAGATCAAAGCAACTTTTTTCATCACGACAGGCCCCGACAGGCTAGCGCTCAACGTATTCAAGTACATCACCGACCCGCGAAGTTACCTGAGGTTCATCAAAGCGAAACCGCTGCGGTACGGGTTCCACAGTCTCAACGGTATCTTGCGAAAAGAAACAGTCGAAGCCGTGTGTCCAGAGGCTTTACAAAGAGCCACCGACGAAGGACACGAACTCGGATTGCACGGATACGATCATTACGCCTGGATGAACACCTTGCAGAACATGGATGAGATCAAGATTAAAGAGCTTATCAGCAGAGGGTTGGAGACGTTGCAGGCAGCAGCTAATGCTGAGATAAGGAGCTTTGCATCGCCCGGATTTACTGTAACGAACGCTCTGTTACAAGCGATTGATGCGATTGACTTCGATTATTCAAGCGATTTTAAGGGCAATGGACCAACCTCTCCGTTCTACCCTAAAATAGGCGCCAAAAGGAGCCGCGTTTTGCAGGTGCCAGTTTCGATGGATTCGATCGGTGAACTTTTCACTGAGGGGTTTTCTGAAGACCAAATCAAAGCAAAGATACGTAAGAGCTGCGACGTTTGGCACGCAAAAGGAGTGCCTTTGGTGATATACGCCCATCCGGCCCACGAAGTCGGCTGCTATATGGGGCTGTTCTCCTCGGTCTTACAAGATTTGTGCGAAGACGCACGGTTTACATTTCTGACGCTGGCTCAAATAGCGCAACAATGGAAGGTGCGTAGTTGAAGTCGCTCAGAATTGCACACATTTACGAGCTCGGCCCGCGGCCAGAGGGCGTACTGCTGGGCGGCATCGAAGTCGCATTGCTTGAGCTCTCGAAATCACTCGCAAAACGGGGGCACGAAGTAACGATCATCACTGGGGCAAGCAATGGGGCCGCCGAGTTTCATATCGAAGACGTGTTGATTAAAACTGTTGATCTTGCAGACACGATGAAACGCACGTGGGATCCTGCAAACCTACGGTTTGCAAGACAGGTCGCATTTCCGTTTGCAGCGCTTGCCGCAGAGCTTTCAGGGTTTGATATCTATCACGGTCACTTCTATACGTCGGGTGTGGCAGCAAACGTCTTAGCTCGAAAATATGGGGGGAATGCGGTTAATACAATTCACGGCTCATATTATGACATCTGGCGTTACATAGAGCCCCCTGTTATCTCATCGCTGTATAAGCTGACCGAGCGCACGCTTGCTCCGATGCTTGCCCGAATGTCCAAAATGCAGATTCACACAGGCGGCTATTTTGCACGCAGGGTCATTAAGTGGGGGGCACCACCTGACAAGGTTGTGACGATTCACAACGGCTTTGATCCACAAGCGTTTAACCCTAACGTTGTTTCCAGCGACGTCACCGGAGACAAAACCGTTCTATTCACCGCGCGGAGACTAGTGGAAAAAAACGGGTTAGAGTACCTCATTTTGGCGATGCCAGACGTTGTCGCACAACACGATGCTGAGCTCGTGATAGCGGGAGATGGGCCGCACAAGCAGTATCTCCAAAACCTAGTCGCACAGCACGACCTTCAAAACGACGTTTCGTTCATCGGAGCAGTTCCGCATACCAAGTTGCCGCAATTCATTTCAGCAGCGGACGTCGTCGTGATCCCGAGCCTGATGGAGGCTTCGAGTCTCTTCCTGATCGAGTCGATGGCTTGTAAACGTCCAGTTATCGCAACGAACGTGGGGGGGATCCCCGAAATTATGAACAAAAGCTGCGGCGTACTTGTGCCCCCACGGGATGCCTTCGAGCTTTCGAAAGCCATAAACCAGCTCCTTGCTGATCACGATCTACGAGACAATTTCGCAAGAGCAGCTTATGTAGCTGTTAAAGATACACTCACGTGGGACAAAATCGCCCAGCAGACCGAGAGCGCTTACGCGAAAGCAGTATCGTAACCGAAATACTAGCGGTAGTAATCAGGGACTGTCGCTTTCCGGAACTCCACGCACCGTTTGCACGAATCAACCGGGAGTATACCAAAGGCACCACAACGGACGTACTTGGTTGCTCCGTATCGTTCGTATCCCATGAACGCCAAGCAATCTACGTCGGGCTCAGTCGTGCCGGTTCCCAAACCCATATGTCAGCTCTCAAAAAAACGTTTTAAGTCTTATTATTTATAAGTTGGCGCACCTTTTATTAAGGACGACTTTTGTGCACCTATGAGCAGTCAAGCTCGAGCTATTGTCACAAATCCTGTATGTCCAACTCTCGTGGCGGGACGAGTGCCTCGTTTCCCAAACTGCATCTCTCGTTCGATTCCCTCGAAGGTTGTGATTTGAGTGAAGCTCGCAAGGGCATCGCGTGCTTCGAATGCCTGCTCATAAAAAGGCGAAAATGAAGCTATGAACCCACCAGGTGCCAAGCAGTCCTTTACTGCACGGATTGCATTGCCAATTTCGCATAAATCGAGAGTGATGACATCAAACTCCATTTCAGATACTATTTCGAGGATATCACCTTCAACAATATCTACGTTGGTCAGCCCTACGCGCTTAACATTCTCCGCAGCGCGTTTTGCAAAATTATGGTTAATCTCATAAGAGACCACGCGTTTGGCTATATTACCCAAAAAGATCGCAGTGATCCCCGACCCGGTACCTGCATCGAGGACAAGATCATCTTTGTTCAAACCTGTGTGGGCAACGATAATGCCGATGTCTTTCGGCATCATTGGCGCTCCTGTTCGCTTTAAATGACGAAAATAATCAGGAGCGCGAGGTTCTAGTACCTTGAATTCATAGCCCAAGTGCGTAGCTACGATGCTTCCGTAGTCTAGAGTCTTGAGAGTCTCGAGGTTTATTATTCCAGCGTCCGTATGGAGTTCTCCCTCGGATCGCACCAAGAATTGCCTGTTATTGTTCGCGATCGAGACCAGAAGGGCATTCTCAATCATATCTTATTGCTGCTGCGGCCCTTTCAGTTTCAGAATCGCTTCGGCAAGGTCCCCGTCGCTTGCCGCCAACGCTTCTCGAGCATCATCCTCGTTGACTCCCGCTTGTTCTGTGACCAACCGTACGTCTTCCTCGTTTATTCTCGCGCGTTCTGTAGGTTCTCCTGATATCTGATAGTTCTTAGTCCCTTGCGCCTTCATCACCGTAACCGTCACATCTTCGAAAATGAGTTCTTTGTCAGAAAGCTGTATGATCACTTTCTCGACGTTTTCTAGCTGTTCTACGTCGATCCCCATTTGTTTCATCATCTGCTGCAACTTCTTGGGACTCATTCCTCGCATGCCGGGAATCATAAGAATCACCTACCTTAACGAAGCATTTAAAGGATTTTTACGTTACGGTGCGCATTCGAACCGCCCTATTCGTGGTTCGACTGCTCGCGTGCGCCTAGGAAACCCTGCCGCACTTTCACTGCAACTCCCTTGTTAAACGCGTGCATCTCAGGTGGGCTCAAAAGAGCCCGTCCCGTTGCGATTAACGTGTCATTTTCGTCAACCAGCAGCACCTCGTCGTGTGCCCTCAAGTCAGGATCCGCGTGTACCACGTGTTTAGCAAAGGCTGTTTTTCCCGCTCCGACGAACGGCGCAGCTTCGGAATTGACAGTAACTCGAAGCTTTGGATATGGAAAACGCGCGTGCAATCGGCGTGCTCCCACTTGACCTAAAGTGAGAAGCCCGTCAAAAGCACGGAGGGTTGCGACTCTCATGTCGCCGTCAAGCACCTGACTGACCCGTCGCGTTCGCGATAATGCGAAACTCACCGTGTCAGGAAAGAGACTTTTTCCCGCACCAGGCCCGAACTGGTAGTCTGCAATGATCCGGACGCGTTGTAGCACAAGCATTATATTTCAACACTATCCATTTTAGGTTTATGCCTCTCGAGCTGCTGTCTGTGGCAGAAATGCGCCGCATCGAAGAAAACTGCGTGGGGCTCGGGATTTCCAAATTGCAGCTTATGGAAAATGCGGGCAAAGCCGTTGCAGAACGGGTTAAGCGCCTCTGTGAAGGCTCGCACAGACCTTGCAAGAAAATAGCCATTATCTGCGGCCTAGGGAACAATGGAGGCGATGGCTTCGTCGCGGCTCGGCATCTGTCACGTGAATTCCTTGTTCACGTCGTACTCGTTGGCTACGAAAAAGGCCTGAAAACTAACGAATCACAAAAGAACTGGAATGCTTTAAAACATCTGGATTGCTCCGTAACGCTTCACCAAGGCGCAGCGATTTTTAGTCCAAAAAGTCCGCTGAAGAACCTAGATGGTTATGACCTGCTCGTCGACGCTATTCTCGGGACTGGGCTGACCGGGTCGGTACGCGAACCAGAACGAACCGTTATTCAACTGATTAATGAATCAAAAACCAAGACGCTGTCGATTGATACTCCCAGTGGCGATCGCACAGAGACAATGGTCAACGCAGACTATTTGGTGGCTCTCCATCGCCTTAAGGCTGGCACAACAATACGGGACGCCACCGTCTGCGACATAGGGATTCCCTTAGAAGCAGAACTCTACACGGGCCCGGGGGATATGTCGTTTCACCGGAGCCCCGAAAGCCACAAAGGCGAAAATGGGAGGGTGCTGATCATTGGCGGCGGACCTTATACCGGTGCGCCGACTCTGGCCGGTATGGCGGCGTTAAGAAGCGGCGTCGATATCGTGACTATCGCTTCGCCAAGAGCTGAAATCATAGCCGGTTTCAGTCCGAACCTTATAGTCAAAGAGGTAGGCACCGAACGAATCACTTCAAAAGACGTAAAGACCCTCCTCGATCTCATCGCCCGACACGATTCCGTCGTGCTCGGACCTGGTCTTGGCGCTGACTCAGAAACGATAAGGGCAGCAAGTACCCTGATATCTGCTTGTGACAACTTAACGCTTGACGCAGACGGGCTTCGTGCCCTCGCAACCGCTGAGTACGAGGCAAGCACGATAGCGGTCACCCCCCATCAGGGCGAGTTTGCAGCTCTAACAGGTGACACAATTCCGAGCAGCCTTCAAGAAAGAATAGCGGCGGTCAAGGCTTTTTCGCGGGAATGGAACGTCGTTACACTCCTAAAAGGCCGCATTGACATCATTTCTGATGGGACGAAATATCGGCTAAACAAGACTGGTAATCCCGGAATGACAGTCGGCGGCACGGGCGACGTCTTGGCGGGGCTTGTCGGCGCCTTTTCAACACGTCTGGACAAAATGCAAGCAGCATCAACTGCTGCATACCTGAACGGCTGTGCAGGCGATGTGGCTTTTTCCCGCTTAGGATACAGCCTGTTGGCAACCGACGTCATAGATTGTATACCAGATGCGTTATTTGAACAATCACGACTTAGTTAGCGCGCGGGGAGCTGTCGGTGCCTTGACACCGATGTAGACCCACTGATCGTAAATGCTGGTATCGTCTCGGTTGTCCACTACCTGACCTTTGATGCCGAGATCTTGCATCGTTTTGTGAATAAAATCAATTTCTTCTTTTTTGTGAACCGTCAGCAAAAAAAGACCCTCATTAATGATCGCCGCAGCTTCTGACAGTATTTTCTGCCAGTCAGTTTTGTTAAATTCGTAGATAGCCCCTAACATAAAGCCGACAACGCATCTAAAGTCGTGATACTGAGCGAATTCATATTCTGAAAGATGGCGAGCGTCCAATACGGCCGTATTCGATGCTCGAAGCGCGCCATGGAAGAGTCCTTCACAAACGGCACACTTGTCGTTGTCCAAAGCATACACGTTGTATCCAAGATCGCGGAGCGCGGCGGTAGCCATGCCATTTCCACAGCATATCTCGAGCATCTCCGCGGCGCCTAGATCAAGAAGAAGGTCAATTTTCGTCTTAAAAAGTAATTGTAAGCGTTCCTGACGTTCAGAAGAGTAGGCCAATATATGTGAACGTCTGCCGCCTTGACAGTCACAAGATTCACCGCTTACCAACAAATCGCACAGCAGCGTGACTATAGCTCGATGAAAGTCAGCCGCCTCAACCGTATGTGACTGGTTTTTATTGCATTTGGCTTCCTGACGTAGGGCAGCGGCATAGCTTTCGAATTCAGGATCAAACCTGACGATATCAGTTACGAGCGTCCAAAAATCCTGCTTAAAGGCGATTCCACGAATTCGCCCGTCGCAGATAAACGCTGTAATTGCGTCAAGCGGCGAATCAAGCATCTCTGCAAGGAGATACTTCGAAAATGTGGTGTCTTTCAACCCGGCGTACGTGTTGTCTACGAGCAATATGCTTGAAGTGTTGAGCACCTGCTTCAGATCCATGTTAGTAGCTCTTGTGCGCGACTCCTACAACATCTTCAAGTGTTAAACCTTTCGTGGCCAGGTAGCGGTCGATTCCAACTGCGACGTGCTCAAATACTGACAGATCTCTAGCGACGGCCGACCCGATCTGAACGGCCCTCGCCCCTGCCATAATAAATTCTAATGCGTCCTCGTAATTGCTTATGCCACCGACACCGATTACAGGGATGGTAAGGGCGCTGTAAAGGTCGTAAACGCATTTAACCGCGATTGGCTTTATCGCACTTCCTGACAGCCCGCCAAACACATTGCCCAAGACCGGCCTAGCGCTCTCTACATCGATCACCATCCCTTTGACCGTGTTTATTGCCACTACTGCATCAGCTCCGCCTTTTTCTGCCGCTTGGCCAAGTGCCGTAATGTCGGTCACGTTAGGCGTGAGCTTGACCCATATCGGAAGGTCAACGTGTCTGCTCACGGAATTCGTAATGGCTTCAACGGCCGCAGGCTCTGAGCCGACTTCGATTCCGTAACCTTGGGCATGCGGACAGCTTAAATTGAGTTCTAGCGCGTCTGCGTACTGGCAGAACTTTTCGGCCAGCTCGACAAAGTCCTCGGGACAGTCGCCGAATAAGCTTACGATTATCGGTTTTCGCTCGTCTTCGGCACTCAGTATCTCAAGTTCGTCCAAAAACGCAAGGCCCATGTTGGGCAGTCCCAGTGCGTTGAGGTACCCCCCCGTAACCTCAGCGAGAACCGGTCCCGGGTGACCTTCTCGTGGCAGAAGTCCAATTGACTTAGTAACAACGGCACCCGCCCCACACGACATGACCCGCCTTAGAGAAGACGCGGCAGATCCCATGATCCCTGCTGCGAGCATGGTTGGATTGACAAGCGTTATTTTGCCGATGCCGACGTTCAAATCTATCACTTCCGGCCGACAAACTATTATTCTGCCCCAAGATATATAGAATGCCTATCCACAAGCTAAAGAGGCGTCACGGCAATTCGCAAGGAATAGCGACATCAATCATGAGATAGAGCATGACAATCATCAAAACTTGGTTCGGGGAGATCGAGCTGCACAATGATGAGATCGTTCATTCGAACGTCTTGAAAGCGGACGCCGACGCGATAGCTATGCGGCTTCAGGAAGAAGAATTTGCCGATCTCGATAAGCAGTATAGAGGCCGTCTCAGGCAGATGGCGATTCAACTCGGCGTAGTCACGTCAGAGGAGGATTACATTTCGCTGCTGCGCACCGTTGCGATAAAGCGTGCGAAAGAGCAGATAGCTGCGGCGTTTGCTCGCCCAGACGCACGAATTATGCAGCTAATCGGCGGCATCGATGATATCGACGAGTCGATAAACTTGCTCTCGGAACGTCTTTTGGAATGGGATATCCTTGAATTTGAAATATCTAGAACAAGTGACTTAGCAGAAACTCACGCCCCCCAGTCAACCACATACCCTGCGCTTAAGCACGAGTTTGCCGAATCCATAGAGCGACTTAGCGAAATGAGGAAGAAGACTGCAGGCGCCATTGAACTTGAGATGCACGCCATCGCCCCTAATCTCTCTTCCCTCGCTGGTGAACTTCTCGGCGCACGACTAATCGCTCGAGCCGGCGGCCTAGAATCACTCGCGCGAATGCCAGCGAGCAAGATTCAAGTAATGGGTGCGTCTAAAGCGCTATTCAAACATCTCCAGTTTGGTGCAAAACCGCCGAAGCATGGACTCATATTTCAACATCCGTTGATCCGCGGCAGTCCCCTAAACAAAAGGGGAAAGATTGCAAGGACAATGGCCGCAAAACTGGCTATCGCCGCTCGCATCGATTTTTATTCAAAAAAAGCGTATCCAGAACTCGTAGCTCAAATGGAAAAGCGAGCAAGAGAGCTCAGTAAGCCCGCGATACGCGAACAGGTATGACATGACGGTAAGGCCCCACAAGGTTGCCGGAGTTTTTATGTTAGATTCGCATCTTGCGACGAAAGGTGAGGCTATCTATGGCGAGAAGGTGTTTGGTGAGTACCGGCTTTGGAGTCCGCAAAGGAGTAAGCTAGCAGCATTATTAAAGAAAGAAGAGAACGTGCCGCTGAGACCGGAGCAGATTGTACTCTACCTTGGGGCTGCATCTGGAACGACGGTTTCACACCTGACCAATATCGTTTCACTCGTCTACGCCGTGGAGTTTGCGCCACGCGTCGCTCGGGACCTTGTTCGCATGTCAGAACACTTTAAGAATGTCGTGCCCATAATAGCAGATGCACTCCAGCCTGACTACGGACACATTGTCGAGCTAGCCGATTTCCTGTACCAAGATATCGCGCAGCCGACACAAGCTGAAATCGCTCTTACCAATGCTGAAATGTTCTTGAGGACAGGCGGGTACGCTTGCATTATGATCAAAGCACGAAGCATAGACGTCACTGCAAAACCGAAAGCGGTGTACAAAAGAGAAGTCAAGAAACTTGAAGAGCTGCTCGATATTATGTGCGTCCACGAGCTTGAACCGTTTTATAAGGCACACGCGGCAGTCATTGCTCGCTTAGCTTAGGTGACGCACAAGCACTTGTTAGCAAATCAGGTCTTTTTTCGCAGTGCCGTTCGTGTTGCGCCTTCATTCTAACCCGGCAAAACCTTTTAATGCATCACGTATATGCTAGATACAGCTGACAGAGAGAGGATAGAATGGCACGCAAACCAGCTAAGATGTACAGAAAGATAACAGGGCCCGCCTACACGCGAAAATATTACATGGGGGGGATCCCCGGTAGTAAGGTATCACAGTACAATACAGGCAACCTCAGTGGCGATTTTAAAGTCGCAGTATCGCTCACCGTTGACGAACAATGCCAGATAAGACATACTGCTCTAGAAGCCGCCAGGATTGCCGCTAACCGTTACCTGATGAAGTCAACGGGTAGGCTGAATTTTCGACTTAAGCTTCGGTTGTATCCGCACCAAGTGCTGCGAGAAAACAAGATGGCCACCGGCGCTGGCGCTGATCGGGTTCAAGATGGGATGAGGAGAGCGTTCGGTAAGGCGGTAGGAACTGCCGCGCGCGTGAGTACTGACCAACGAGTATTTACCGTGTATACAAATCCTCCCAACTTCTTGAAAGCCAAAGAGGCGTTGCGCCGCGCTTCGATGAAAGTCCCGCCGCCGTGCAGGATCGTAGTCGACGAAGGGCTCGAGCTAGTCAAGGCGTGAAGCTGGGCCACGCCTAATTTCCTCCAATATGGTGCGAACAACGAAAAGGTGAGTAGTACGGATAGTTACGAAAAGTACTTAGACCGCGGAATGAAGAACTTGCCTCAGACAACGGTAGACGCCGAGCGTTTTTCGATACCTGTGCCCCGCGTGTTTATTGAAGGGCGAATGACTGTTTTTGAGAATTTCGGCGAGATCACCGACGTATTGAATAGAGGCCCCGAGCACCTGCTTAAGTTTCTCTTACGAGAGCTTGCGACGGCTGGCAAAGTAGAGGGGGGACGGGTCATTTTTCAAGGCAGATTCTCGCAGGAAATGATAGCCGGCATCATCGATGACTATGTCTCCGAGTACGTCATCTGCTCAGAATGCAACAGACCGGATACGCATCTAACGAAAAGTGATAGAACGGTCATGTTGAAATGCGACGCTTGTGGGGCCCATAGACCTATAAGGAAACGCTACGTGAAGAAAGAGGGCGCAGCGAGTGCGCTTGAAGAGGGGAGTGTCTACGAAGTACGCGTCGAAGCAGTCGGCAAACGAGGCGACGGCATCGCTAAGGTTGGCAAATACTCGCTATTCATTCCTGGCGCTCAGAAGGGAGATACCGTAAAGGTCCGTGTCAAAAAGATCTCAGGCACCCTCGCATTTACCGAAAAAGTCCTGAGTTGACACAGTCTGAGGCGGCTATGCGACAGTTCATTGTAGTTGGGCACAAAGCCGCCACTTCAGGAGATTTTACGCTTGACGATATGCCTGGATCAGCAGGCCGTATCGATATATTAGCGCGTTGCGTGACCGCCGCATTTGTAACGTCGTTTGATATACGCCGTGATACCCAAGTGCGCCTGGTCCTGTTAGGAGAACCTGATCCGCCGAAGATCATACGTTTTGAGGGCTCTGAATTGAAATACCTCAATCCGGACGAAAGGAGTGCTGGCGCGCTCATTAGGAAGGCCCTCCAAGTGAAGCTCGGCACGGAACAGCGACGGTCGACGAAGGGGGTTTATGTAGAGCGTGCCGGTCTCGCCGAAGCACTGCGTCACAGCGACGAATCTGCCCTTTTTTACCTTCACGAACACGGCAAAGACGTTCGAGACGTGGATCTGCACGCAAACAATGCTGCTTTCATACTGGGAGATCATCTAGGGCTTTTTGAAGAGGAAGAGGAGCAGCTCAGTCAAGCGCAAAGGATACGAGTCGGACCAATCAAGCTCCACACAGATCAGTGTATAACGCTAGTGCATAACGAATTGGACAGATTATGTTCGACGTAGTCGCTTCCATAATGCGGGAAGGGCCCATTTGCGCTGATTGCCTGGGGCGACAGTTTGCAGAGTGCTCCACGCACCTTACGAACAAACAACGAGGACAGGCGATCCGCATCGTTACGGCAATGCTGAATAACACACCAGTCAACGCTCATGACTGGGAAACTGCAGACGACGGCTGCTGGGTTTGCGGAGGTCTGTTTAGGCGTCTCGATTCGTGGGTTGACCGCTGCCTCGAACAGCTCCACGACTACGAGTTCTCCACTTTTCTCGTTGGCACCAAACTGTCTGGCAGGCTGGCCGAAAACGAGGAGATCCTATGGGCGGAGTCTAAAACAACGTCAGCAGAACCGCTCAAATCTGCCTTGAATAGAGAATTGGGAAAGCGGATCGAACTCCTCACTGGCAAAAGGGCCGAATTCAGCAGGCCAGAGATTCTTCTCATCATCGACTTGGCGCGAGACAAGGTTGAACTCCACGTGAATCCGCTATTCCTGTATGGCCGCTATAATAAGTTCGTAAGGGGCATCCCGCAGACAAGATGGCCGTGCCGCGACTGCGGAGGAAAAGGCTGTCCTAAGTGCAATCTAACGGGTAAAATGTATCAGGAGTCTGTTCAGGAACTAATCGGGACTTACGTTCTTGACGCAAGCCTCGGAAAGGACGTCGTTTTTCACGGGGCTGGTAGAGAAGATATTGACGCACTCATGCTTGGAAACGGCAGGCCATTTGTCTTGGAGGTGAGATCCCCCCGTAAGAGACAGATAGACCTACAACAGCTGGAACACGTTGTCAACTCATCTCAAGAAAAAGTTGCCATTAGCGAACTCGCATTTGTTGACCATGAAACCGTTGTAAAAGTAAAGAACACGCAGTCGGATAAAGTTTATAGGCTTAAAGTGACATACGACCATCCGATCCAACCGGAGAAGCTGCAAAAAGCCTTGCTGCAACTTGAGGGCGACGTCGAACAAACCACACCTCAAAGAGTGGTTCATCGTCGTGCAGAATTGAAACGGATCAAGAAAGTATACTCGGCCACACTGAGAGGGGAAGATATAATCATTCGGTGTGAGGGTGGACTCTACGTAAAAGAACTGATATCTGGGGACAATAAACGCACCATCCCGAGCCTTTCAACCCTTTTGGGCGTAGATGCAAAAGTCGAAGAGCTTGATGTTCTAGAAGTTAGAGGAGGTCTCTAATGCCAAGGTCACACGGTGAGCGAAGGAAGACACGGTACAAATTGAAAAAGACTATACGTGAACGGGGCATCGCTCCCGTTAGTCATGCAATAAGGAGCTTTGAATCGGGACAGAAAGTACATATCGACCTCGACCCAAGCGTGCACAAGGGGATGCCGAATCCAAAATTCCACGGCAGGACTGGCACAGTAGTGGAGCAACGTGGCAACGCATACGTAGTTGCGGTAACAGATGGCAACGCTGTCAAAACGATAATGGCTCGTCCGCAGCATTTGAAAGCGCAGAAGCAGGCATAATGATAGTAAAGACCGTATTAGAGGAAGAGAACCTGACGCTTTCTGAGGTCAAAGAGATCTTCGTTGAACTGACAACCCCTCGTTCTGAAGAAGAGTTCACCTATGAGTTCAGACGGGCGCTAGACCACGTCAATACCTTCGCAAAACTCACAGCATCACAATCCAGGGAACTCGTTAACGAATTGAAGAAGCTCGAAAAAATGAAAGGCGAGATAGCAATTCGAATTGCCGACATCATACCGCTATCGAAGGACGAGGTTCGGTCTATCTACGCAAAAGAACGATTTTCACTTACAGAGGCGGAACTGGACGAGATACTCGATATTATCGCGCGCTTTTATTGAAGTGAGGCGAGGAAGATGAAAGGAGAGAGGGAACAATATGTCCGCGTGTTAGACTACTTGCCGCACGGGCACCCTGACGACCCCCATCCTGTTTATAAGAAGAAACCTATCGTGCACGTTGTTGGTGAGGACAATTTTACACTCCTCGAACTGATACCCCGTGAAAACTACGTTCCGCAATCTTATGAACGCCTTTACGTGGGAGACGAAGAGCGTAGCGAGATTGATCACGTGAAAAGGCGCGTTAGCTACAAAGAGCTCACCCATGGCGCGAAAGTAGAATTGCCGTACGCGCTTGAAATGATCGTCAAAGAGCAAGAACCCCGGTTCGTAAATTTCTTCAACGAAGCACAGCCTATAACAACGCGTCTGCACACCGTGGCGCTGCTCCCTGGTGTAGGAAAGAAGCTGATGTGGCAGATTCTCTCGGAACGCAAAAAAAAGCCCTTCGACAGTTTCGAAGATATCTCGCACAGAGTCAAAGGATTATATCACCCCGAAAAAGTAATCGCGAAAAGGATAGAAGAAGAACTCAAAGACGAACACGAGAAGTATAGATTTTTTGCGAAATAGCCAGTCGCGACGACTTAGGCGTTCAATGCCCCGTGAAGTCAATCGAAGAAAGCACAAGGCTAAATGGGGTCAACACTTCTTGGTCGACGACCAGATTATTGACAGGATCCTCAGCTATGCTGACGTTCAACCAACTGAAACGATTTTGGAGATTGGCGGGGGTACCGGGAACTTAACAAGGAAGCTTGCACTAAGATGCTACAAACTGTCAGTCATTGAAGCGGATTGGCAACTCGCTGAGAAGCTGCGCACAATACCGGGCGTCGAAGTGCTGCACGGAGACGCTCTAAGAGTTGAGTTTCCACCATTTGACAAGACGGTCTCAAACTTGCCATATCAGATCTCGTCTGAAGTCACATTTAAGCTGTTAAAATATCCTTTCGTATGTGGTGTTCTGATGTACCAACGGGAGTTTGCCGAACGAATGGTAGCAACACCGGGCACAAAGGATTATAGCCGCCTTACGGTCTGCCTTAGTTATAGATCACAAGTTGAGGTAATAGAGCGCGTCGCGAGGACCGCATTCGTTCCCCGACCCCGCGTCGATTCGGCTATCGTCAAACTAATCCCAGTAAAACCACGGTTTGACGTACTTGACGAGGTTTTCTTCCACGACTTTGTTCGTGCTCTTTTTACGCAGAGACGCAAGCGGCTTAAAGCTGCACTGATGACAGCGGCGCGGCTCCTCAACGCGCAAGCAGTAGACGAACTCATTGCTAAGCTTCCTCCACGTTGCCTACTGCATCGACCGTATGAACTGTCCCCTGAAGAAATTGCAGTGTTATCGGATGACTTGTTTAGTTTGAATCAATTACAAACAGGGGGCGCGTAACGCGCATAGTCTGATGAGCCAAAAACGAGCAGTTGTCGCACTAAACGTCCCTGCGAGGGCGCAAAAAGTGTATTATCTAGGAGAACAACTAGATGTGCTGCCAAACGTTTATGAGCCATCTGATGATACGTATCTGCTCGTCGACGCCGCGTTAAACGTGGTGCGACCCACCGACTCGGTCTTGGAAGTTGGCACGGGATGCGGATTAATCGCCAAAATTGTTGCACGCGTAGCTCGCAGCGTGATAGCGACTGACATAAATCCACAAGCTGTAGCAAATGCCACTTTAAACGGCGTGGATGTGATTCACGGCGATCTTTTTGCTAACCTAAATCGTCGGTTTGACTTAGTCATCTTCAATCCGCCTTACCTCCCCACACACAGCGATATGTCGAGCGACTGGCTGACTCGGGCTTGGGACGGGGGCCCCTCAGGTCGGGAGGTGATAACGCGTTTTCTTTCACAAGTTGACAAGCACTTGACTGATAGAGGGCGGGTGCTTATTTCGATCTCTTCGATCACTGGCTATAGAGAAGTCACAGAGAGGATGAAAGCGCGGTTTGAGATTGTGAGAACGCTTGCTGAACGCAAGGCCTTTTTTGAGACGCTATATGTGATCTTAGGCGTGGAAGCAAGAGCGCTGTCAGAGCGGCAATAACCTGTTAGAGTGCTTGCTCAAAAAGGGTTTATGAACTTATAGAATAGTATTTCATCGACGTACGTGCCGTCGTTCAATCGTCCTTTCTTAAATCTTCTCCCCTCATAGGTGTAATTTAAGGACCGGTATAATGCAGCCGCCGCGTTTCCTTCATAACAGTTAACCTCTATCTTCTTGATTCCCCGATTGCGAGCGGTCTGCTCCAATGCGGCAATCAGCTGTTTACCGAGACCTTTTCGTTGAAAATCGGGATGAACTGCTATGCCAAAAGAAGCGACGTGAGAAGCTCGTGATTGAGGTTCGTTTAAGATCAGTGTCGCAGAACCTATAATCTTATCTTTGTGGAGACCAAGCAAAGTTATCCTATTTCTGTCGAGGTTGCGCAGCCACAGTGCCTTGTTTTCGACGAGATCGTCCAGCTTATAGTGCCTTGCAAGAAACTGGTCGACTTGACATAGCCAAGCGTATAGGTGTTCATACCTCCCATAGTCGTAGTCGTCCTTGTGTGCGACTCTCAGTTCGACAGTTGTCCCATCACCGAGTGTGACGTGCTTCATCGGTCTAACGACGGTCCTTAGGAAAACTCCTCAGATTTTAGCCGAATCAGTCCCAAGAGCGTTTCAAACTCATCTTTTAGCCTCAATGAAGCATCCCGCAGCGCCTTTAGCGGATCCTTAGATTCTGTTTTTATGTGGAATATTGGGTTGCTGATCATCGGGTGCTTTACATCGTACGTAGCACTTTCGACGTGCGGATCTTGAAGGAGTGAGTATTTCAAGACGTTCAAGAACGTATGGCCCTCATCAAGAAACTCTATCTCAGCTTCGTCCTCTGTAACACGAATAATCTTGAGATTCATTGTAAAAAGCTCCCGTTAAAGAAAATGCGGGCAAAAACAGTCGATAAAGACTAGATTATACCCTTTCCATAGTCATCAGAGATCTTTCGCGTTTCAATACGTTCACAGCTTGGACATTCGAGCTTGTTTTGCTTCCGCACGAGCGGCGTTCGACATCTCGAGCAGAGCGCCTTAATTACGCCCAAATCCTTTTCAACGGTGCTCAGTCTTAAGCTCTTTTCGTCTATGACTTTGGCCTTTATGATGTCCTGCTGGTCAAACTCCGTGTCTAGCTTTGCAACGTAAGAATCCTTAACGTTTGAAATATGAATAGCACCTTGATCCGCATTCGCGATTTCGCGGTTTTCTTGACCTTTTATTCTAGCAATATCGACGAGAACCACAGCGTTCTTAAGGTCGACGACACGCCCGACCACGATATCACCCGTTTTTAGAACGGGCGGGGTCTTCATCACAGGCAGCACCCGAACCGTGCGGTCTTTCTTATTCGTTTCAACTGTCCCTGTTATTGCAGAGAAGATCTTGCCTCTTTCTTCATAGGTTCCTTCGCCTGCCAAGTATTCCTCAGAAGCACCTATAAGGTCCCCTGGAACGACTATATCGGTCATTTCTTTCCCTTTTCCTTCCGGTCCCAGATTCTATACAAGAAACTTAATCAGCGACTTCAATTCGATAAATTATCGCGTCTACGTATCGTACTTCATCCTTATGAAACTTAAAGGTATGTGCAATAGGCAGCTTCACAGAAATTGCGTCAGTAACGCGGTGCGGCTCAATGAAGTGCCTTACGAAGCCGTTTACAACGGCATTGTGAAGCAAGTAAATGACCTTACCCAAGCTTACCGCCTTGCGCAAGAACGGCCTATCGCTGCGACGCTTCTGAGCTCCGAAGGGGGGGTTCATAACGACGGTATCGTAAGAGCCTTCAAAGCTTTCTATGCTGCTTTTCAGCCAAACCACTTTTGCCCCGAGCAACTGCGCGTTAGCTCGAGCGATCTCGAGTGCTCGCTCGTCTGAATCGACGCCTGTCACAACACCCCCCAGTAACGCTGCGCCTAGCGCAAGAACGCCCGTCCCACAACCCAGATCGACCACGTGCTTGTCAGCAATATCGCCTCGCAAGTAAGCGAAGTGGAGGAGTCGCGCTGCTATGGGTGCTGGAGTGCTATATTGTTCAAGCTCTGCAGAAGGAGATTCGAAAACTTTCACCTGCTCGAGGATGATTTCAAGGCTACGCTGTTTCATCGTTGTGGCACGCTCGAAAGCCAGATTATAAGCGAGGTTACAGGCGAAGGTCCTATCTGATTAGAGCGATTTATCGCCTTTTACTCACCAAGTACGCTACTAAAGTTAATCCAGCGACAGCAAAAAGCGCGTCAAAACCAGGCAGCGGACTGCTGCTGGAACCGCTTGATTGAGCTGCAGAGGCGCTGGCACTGCTTCCGGTAGCATTTTGGTAAGTTGAGGTAGGCGGTATGTTAACCGCCGTGTTGACGCCAGCGTAGGCTGTCGACTGTGTTGTTAAGTTGCCAGCCGGATTTGTGCCAGTTACAGTGACATTTAGCGTCTGATTATTGGCAAGCGTCTTGCTAGCAATCCCGGTCCAATCCACTTCTCCGTCGGCAGCGTGGTGCTGTACGATATTTGGATTGACGGCGGTATCACTTGAGCTCCCCGTAACTTGGCTCAAATCAGCTGAGAATAGACTTTCGACAGCGCTGTCGTTCACACCTGGGTTTTGCGCCGTAGGAGCGTCTGTCTGATGACAAAGACGACAATTCCCTGATACCATGGTAGTTACTGAAAAAGAGTTCCCCGCATTGATGAGTCCTTGGTCAGATACTCCTGTTGGCCCATAGATTGTTGGCAAAAGCTTGAGTTGAATATTCTGTACAGTAAAAATAGTTGTTCTGGTCGGCCCGAATGGATCTTCAACTTTAAGGATGTACTGCCCAGGAGACAGTTGTGGAGTCATCCAAGAAAAGATGATGAAGCCGTTGCTTGTGTTTTTTCCATCGTTCGCCCCCCCATCGGTGACATTTGCAATCTTTGTCCATGACCCCCCATCATCGTCCTTACCGTTCGCGTTAGCGTCATAGTAATACGATAACGTCACGGTGCTTCCGTTTCGTGCCACGTTGGCCGACACAGATACCTTGTCACCTGAACTCACTGTAGTCGGCTGCACCTGTAAGATCGTGGTTGCTGATGCGGGAATTACGGCGGCTGTTAGCACTAACAAGACGGCAATAAGAGATAGCAGTAGAAGTGTCATTTTGTTGGCCGATCGTGGCATTCTTCTTACCTCGAACAATTTGTGAACAATTATCGGCAAGTTCATATATAAAACATTCGAGTATCCTAATGCGGCACAATCCTTATATTCAAGAACTAAAGCCGCAGAATTTCTAAATCGGCGAGTTACGTTTATAATTATCAAGAAATCTAAAAAGAACACGATGGACGACTTCTTTTATCCGAGATCGATAGCGGTCATTGGTGCTTCCCGAGAAAGTGGCAAAGTTGGACACTCGGTGTTAAAAAACCTGATAGATGCCGGCTTCCAGGGAAAAATCGTCCCAGTAAACCCGAACGCCGATGAGATCTTAGGATTAAAAGCTTACCCTACGATAAGAAAGGTCGACCTCGCAGTTATCGTAGTCCCGGCAAATATCGTGCCTTCTGTGTTAGAGGATTCGGCGCGCGCCGACGTAAAAGCCTCAATAATTATATCGGCGGGTTTTCGAGAATCTGGAGCGCGAGGCGCGATACTAGAAGCGCAGATTCGGGGGATATCTAAAAAGTATAACATAAGAATCGTCGGCCCTAATTGTCTAGGTATCATAAGCACTGGCGCGAACATGAATGCCTCGTTCGCAAGCGAATATCCAAGCAACGGCAGTATCTCTCTTATATCGCAAAGTGGAGCAATCTGCACCTCTTTTCTTGATTGGGCTGCCAGCGAAAGCCTTGGCTTCGACAAATTAGTGAGCGTCGGAAACAAGGCCGATGTAACAGAAGCTGAGTTGCTGAAGTACATCGCGCGCGATCAGGCAACACGAGTCGTTGCGCTCTACGTCGAGGGGATTGACAACGGGCGCGAGTTTATGCGAGTCGCGAAAGAGGTGTCAAGGCTGACGCCACTTATCGCGCTCAAAGCAGGTCGGACTGATATGGGGGCTAGGGCAGCCTCCTCGCACACTGGCGCGCTTGCTGGCTCAGATGCTGCCTATGACGCGGCGTTCGAGCAATCGGGCATCATACGGGTCAGTTCAATTGACGAGCTTTTCGACGCTGCGAAAGCCTTCTCGCGCTGCTCGATTCCTAAAAGTCCGGGAATGGCTATCATAACGAACGCGGGAGGGCTCGGGGTGCTTGCGAGCGATGCCGCCGCTGAGTATAAAGTCCCGCTAGCAAACTTCACCACGGAGACAATCGAAGCACTTCGAGGCGCTCTAACCCCAGAGAGTAATATCTACAATCCCGTTGATATTCTTGGAGATGCGAAGCCACGACGATACTTCGAAACGCTCAACACTGTGTTAGCCGATCAGAACGTCGGCCTAGTTATCGTGCTTCTTACCCCACAAGCTATGACGGAACCAGAAGAGACTGCAGACTTGCTCAATGAGCTCTCCTTACAAGCGTCCAAGCCTATATTTACCTCCTTCGTGGGCGGCAAAGAGCTGAGCAAATCGCGCGATAAGTTGAAGCAAGGCAAAACAGCAAACTTCACAAGTCCAGAAACTGCCATAAGAGCAGCGAGTAACCTCATCAAGTTTAGAGAGATCGCAACGTCAGCAGAGACGGAATCGATGCCACTAGGAGGGAGCGGCCAAAAACGCGATGCATTGCTGCAAATTCAGCAAGTTCAGGCAGAGGGGAGGACGTTGTTAACAGAAGAAGAAGGCAAACACGTTCTACGGGCATACGGCATCAAGACCCCGAAAGAGCAGCTTGTGACCTCGCGAGATAAAGTGATTCATGCGGCGCGCGCAATCGGATACCCCGTCGCGTTGAAAGTAAACTCGCCTGATATTTCCCACAAGAGCGACGTTGGGGGGGTAGTTACTGGAATAAGCACAGACAAGGCGGCAAAGAACGCTTTCGATCAAATATATGCTAACATAAACAAGAGGATACCACAAGCGAGGGTCGAGGGGGTAACGGTCCAGGAGATGGTGCACGGGGTAGAGGTTATTGTCGGGGTCACCTGCGACCCCCAATTCGGTCCTTTTATCACCTTTGGTCTAGGGGGGGTGTACGTTGAAGTGCTCAAGGACGTATCGCATAGATTAGCCCCGATTACCCTAGCCGAAGCAAAGCAGATGATTGCTGAAGTCAAGTCATACCCGATTCTCCTTGGCGCACGTGGCAGAAAAGCTCTGGACATCGACGCAGTAGCGCATACTATTTTGTGCGTGAGCAGAATCAGCCAGGATTTCAAAGAGATCCAGGAGATAGAGATTAACCCGCTTATGGTTCAAGAAGAAGGTTGCGTTGCTGTAGATGCACTGGTTGTCATAGAAAGGAGACAGTAATGCTATTGAAAACAGCGGAGGTGGACGACTTGGGATTTAAATGCGAGGTTCCAGCACTCGTCATAAGTTCTGTGTCTGAACGAAGTGGAAAAACCGTAGTCGCTTTAGGTCTCGCGTTAAACTTCAAAGGAGTGTTAGGGTTCTATAAGCCTATCCGTGAAAATCTTATCCCCGTTGAAGGAAATTTAGTTGAGGAAGACGCGTATTTAATGAAACACGTTCTCGACTTAGAGGATGAGTCTTTGCTATCGCCTTTTACATACAACCTCTTTAAAGGTATCAAAGCTGAGGACATTATTTGTGGCTTAAACCGCATCTGTAGCGGCAAACAGGCAGTTTTGCTCGAGGGGACGAAAGATATTAGCACAGGCTTCGTTCACAACGTTTCAAGCATCCAGATTGCTAAAATGTTGAGCGCCGAGATCTTGCTTGTAACCGACATTTACTCGCTTGACAGGGTAGCGATGACCAAACTCCTTCTCGACAAGCTCAAGGTTAAGCTCAAGGGCGTTGTACTGAACCAGTCACAAGATCCAGGATTTGAAAACTATATGATCAAACGCGGGATAAAAATCGTCGGGTCAATTCCCTTTCTAACGGAATTAAAAGCACTTCACGCATACGAAATAGCTGAAGAACTTGGTGGAGAGGTCATAGTCGAGGGAGAGGACCGCCCCATAGAGCGGATCCTTATCGGCGCGATGACACCGGAATCGGCACTTAAGTATTTCAGACAGGTACCCGCGAAGGCGGTCATCACCGGAGGCGATAGAGCAGACTTGCAGCTTGCCGCCTTATCGACGTCGACGTCGTGCCTCGTGCTCACCGGGGGTTTGTACCCGGCCAATCACGTTATCGCGCGAGCACAAGAACTCGGCGTAAGTGTGATTCTTGTCCATTTGGATACGCTGACCGCTGCTGAGCGATTAGAGAGACTAACCGCGCGCATAGATCCATTTGACCGCCAGAAAATCAGCTTGATAAAGGACACCGTACGGGAGAACCTCGATACAGACGCAATATGGGAGTGATGCGTTCAAGGCTTCGTGCATTGGTATGCAGTCCACAAAAAGCGACGTTGTGCGAAAACGAGCGTCTAGGCGCCTTTTTTACCCCGTATCTTGTCCCTCAACGCCTTTTTTGACGTCACATCCCCGATAACAAACCCATCAGCATCAAATTGTAGAACAGGCTCATTCGAACGAGGAGGATTCTTCGCCCGACTGACTTCGGCTTCTTCTGCGGTCCCTTCGGGTGCAGTCACTTCTATCCGTTTCGATCGCCGTGGCCCTGAGATTGCCCCTCGCATATTATCTTCTGAGCGATCAGCTGCTCTAGGATACTCATTGCTGAGCGGAGGAGGATTTGATATACTGCTATCTCCAGCGGCATAGCCGTCTCCTTTGAAATGGTCACCCTCATAGCGATCTTCTCCAGACCTGTTTTGCGAGAAGACGAAAAAGAGCGCAATTGTAATGAGTCCTGTCATTGCGATTATGAAATATATCCACGGGCTGAGATGACTCAGAATATCGCCGACGTTACTTGTCTGGCTCCCTGAGTCTGCTGCTTTTCCCGCTCCTGCAGCAGCAGGAGTTGGACTTGCGATAACAAGTGTCGCCGCATTTTGCTGCGCGGCATAGGGCGGCGTCGCCTGATTGGATGGATCGGTGCCGTTCTTATAAACAACCACCCCGATTCCGTAACTACCACTTGGTAAGCCCTTGGGGACGAACGTAATTGAGGGCGTCTCACCTGACTTTAATGCTATCACTGTACTATCTGAGAGCACGGTCGCGCCGGCTGTATTGTTATAAACGACGTTAACTCTGACTCCGTCAAGAGCGACTTGTCCGTTTTGTAGAGAGACTATAACTTCTGGCGTAGCCGTAGATTGCCCCGAATTGGCAGTTTTGACACCGGTGATCTTAACCGATGGCGTCGCGGTTTGCTGCGGCGCAAAAGGATTGATGTCAAAATGCTTTGTGAAGTTGTCTAGTAGGCTGCCAATTTGATCTAAAACGTTTCCCCCAGTATTGAGCTGCGCGACAGTTGATTGGCGTGGGGGGGGCACCATCGCTTCCGAAAGCGGCGCAAACATGAGGAGCGCTGTAAATGCCAAAACCAGCGACAGTGCAAGCAACGCAAATCGACGCATTTCCTGTTGACCTTCTTGTATATGCCCGTATGTTCGATTCTAAGACTTAATGGTTATGCATGGTGCCAAACGAGAGCAACAAAGTGCGCAACGCACCTAAACTGAAAAAAGAGCCCGTCTATGGTTACTTGCCCAGTGTCCTAACGATGGATACGTGATTATCTGCGTTATTGCCGTCTAGAGGAGTACTCTGACGAGGTCCGAGTCTTTTATGATTCCTTCCAGTTTCTCGTCTGCCGTGACTGCAGGCAAGAGTTCTACGTCAAAACGTCGCATTTGTCTCGCACATTCACTTATGCCTGTCTTGTGATATAGCGATTCGTAATCAGCCATCATTATGTCCTTCACCGGCGCGTTTGGAAGCTCTACTCTAGACACGCCGTAGTACAAACTCATTGTATCCCTGACCGCTTCCCACGTCCAAGCATCTTCGTCTGAACCCGCGGATAGGTCTGCCTTTTCTATTGTGTCTTCAATTTTGCTCGCCTTCAAAAGGGCGCTCTCAGTAACAATACCCACGACCCTGTTGGTCGAATCGAGTACCGGACTCGCGTCAGCGTTTGCGAGCTTCATGATCTCACCTACAACGTTAACCGGCGTCATTTCCCAAACTGCTACGATTTCGCGAATGATATAATCATCTATAGGGGTCTTGATATCCATATCTGCTATAGCACTCACGATATCTGTTACTGTAATGAAACCGACAAGTTGCGAGTCGTCGACAACAGGCATACGTCGAATCGCATTTTCAATGAAGATGCGAGCTGCATCTTTAATGGTCGCCGTCGGAGAGATAAAAACGGGCTGTCTCGTCATGAGAAGGGCGATTTGATCCTCCTCAGGATTTCGAAATATGTCGCCGCGCGTGATTATTCCCACAAGCATGCGATTCTTGACGACAGGGACGCTTGTTATCCCCTTCTCCTTCATGATTTTAAGGGCCGTGTCTCGCGATCCCGGTACCTCGGCGAACACAACATCCCTTGTCATCACATCTTCTACGTTCATCATTTTCAAGCCTCTCTAACGCGATCAGGAGGGCCGCGTAGGGCTCCGGCGGCATCGCTTAGCTTTAAAACCGATAGCACGGATCCCGAGTTGCAGAGTCTTAAATTAATGTGCGCGTCATTTTGTGGTCTTGCGCTACTGCCGCAAACCGCGTAGTTGGGCGCGCTCATTTAAGCACCTAGCCCCCGTTAGTGAGAAGGACGATGTCGTCTGGACGAGCCCTTCTGACTACACTGTTGACAATATTCTCAGTCCCAAAAAGGTTGTTTGATTGGTGGTTGATGATCAGGAGACTAGCGTGCTTGCCGACGGCAATTGAGCCGAGGTCATTATCAACCCCTAATATCTTGGCATTGTTCAACGTTGCCATTTCGAGCACCTTGAGGTCGTCGTGCAGAAATGCTTTTGATACAAACTCCATTTCCGCAAACATATTCAATGAATTCAGCATCACATTATCCGTCCCTAGCCCAACAGTGGTCGCCTGTAGCATTTCTCCGATTGGCGGGTGTCGAAAAGCCGAGCCGACGCCAGTTACTAGATTTGACCTAGGACACACTACAATGGGAATGCCGCTTTCAATCTGGTGTTTGGAAGCGTAGGTCATGTGGATAAGGCAGTCTGGATTCAATGATATCGCAGAATCAATATCCGAGTTGTCTTGTTCCCCTGCGTGAATGGCAACAAACTTGCCGCGTGTTCGCGCCCTATTAATCATTGCCCCGATAGCTGCGCTGCTGAAATCGCGACTTCCGCTTACCCCTAGGCCGTACGCGACGTCGAGAATGGTATCAATTTCGTCTTCTACTATATAATCTCGTCCATCATTTGGCCTGCCAAGAATCATCACCTGCACCTTTTTCACCGGATCCATTGCAGTTTTTAGCGCATTTACACCAAATATGCCCCCCTCCCTAAAGTCTGCAAGCAAGGTTGTTCCCGTAACAAGAGCGTCTAAAAGCGACTTGTGCATCGCCTCGACTAAAACTCCAAATGCTGCGTCGCGGAGAGCGCGGTGTTTCAAGCCGTGAGGGGGTTTCACAAGTGTGTCTAACCCACTGAAAGGGACATCTTTAATTATGGAATCTCCGAGGTGCGTGTGGGCGTTGATCAGCGACGGCATGACGATGCCGCTTGCCGCACAATTGTCCGATTTGATGTTTGATCTCTCTTCTATTTCGACGATGGTTCCGCCTTCCACATAGACGTAACCCGTTATCAACTCAAAATCGTCGCCATTGAGAATGTGCCCGCCAACAACGTAGTCCTCCATAGCAACGTATAAATCGTAGCAAACTGTATTTTAAACTATGGCGAAAGGGAAACGTCAAACTGGCGGGCCTATGTCAAGCGCTGGCTTGGTGAGGTACTATGAATCAGAAGATAAGAATGCCATACATATTCCCCCCCGATCAATTATCGTGGCGTGCATTCTCTCGGCTGTGATAATACTAGCGCTAAATTTTATGTTTGGATAGTGCAGGCACCGCTTTTGAGCCTGTTTTTTGACTGAATGAGCAGCTCTAAAACGAGTGATAGGAGCTGACCAAGAACCTCTTCTGTGAGGATTTTTCGCTCGGCTGCGCGAAAAGCATTGAGGAATGTCTGAGGGATGACTTAAATTTCGACGGGGTTTTACTTAGGAAGCTCTCGCACGGGTCACTGGGGTTTCTCTTAAAAGTAGATAGAAGCGCAAAGGGGGGATCTAACTTTTTTTTGCAAAAGCTGTTACGGTGCGCGGACTGCGCAACTTCAACTACGTTGTCCGTTCTCGAAACATACGTTTCCGCGCACTCGCCGACCAAAAGGGCATGCTATTCCAAAACACCCGCCCTCGCTTGGAGATTCTTCGCTATAAAGCAGAGACGCTGAAAAATTCAGGTTAGCGAGCATACGTGCTCCTTTGCCGCTCGGACTGTTCCAATTGGATTGCTGCGCGTTTTTGCTACTCGAATGTATAAGCGGCATGCCGCTTGGAGGGGCATAACTACAACAGTAGAACGCACTCGATGTTCGAAGATAGTGCAGCATTTGCGGGACAATGACTTGTCCGCCGCGACATAAACTTGATAATTTCGTGCTGACGAAATGTTCAGAGCTATATCTAACCAGTCTCAGTTGCACGCGTTCAACACGCGTTCGACTGCGGTCTAACCGGCGCCATCTACAGCTTAAGCCGAAGGCTCCATCCCGCAGACGTGCTAAGGATAGCAGCGTTATTCTTTTCCGCGTCAGAGATCGCCAGTGTTAGAACTTGTTGATATAACTGCTACTCAATTGATGTTTTGGCGGGGCAGGATATCAGTAAGCAGATTGGGCTGGCATCGGAATCCATCTAAAGCTTTCGAAATCTGGCCGAGTGTTTGTGCCTTAAAGCAACGGGCTTTTTTTTGGCGTGCGTTCCTGCACAGCCGATGGAGCAGTACAAGAACTTAATACTAGAAACACAATTTCAAACGAAGGAGAATGGTTCACCTAGTACGAAATCTGGTTAGAGTCTTGTTTTTAGTCGCTGTGCTGCTGTTAACGGCCACATACGGCATGGCAAATGTGCAGAAACAGGGCGACCCCTGGCTCGATCCGGTTGTGACTAAAGGGGAATTTGATTCTACGACGTGGATAAAAACGAACACCCAACCTACGGATCACTTCCAAGCGGACATCTTCGGCGGCGAGCTAATAATGGGAATGACCACGCGCATTCCTATCGTTGGCGGCGACTGGGCCAACGCTCCGGATCCTATCTCGAACATGAGAGATTCGCAGCAGATTTACCAAACGAACTCAGCTGGCGATGCATATGCACTATGCAAACAGTACAACTTGAGCTACGTGTTCGTTCCACTTAACAGACAGGTATTTTGCGGATTTGGATGGATATCAATCAACGCTACGAAATTTGATAACAGCGATTACTTCAAGCTCAAGTATTCAAATGAGGATGTTCGAATCTACCAAGTGGCTTAACAAAGCAAAAATTCGCGAACGTTTGAGATCGCTTGACGCTGTGACCGTTCTCAGATACGTCGTCATTGTCGCTTTATTCATCTTGTTTCTGAGTTATCGTCTGAATGTCCTTGGAGGCTACGTGATACCTACGTACGGAAACACCATGTATCACGTGGGAATAGAACGGCTGACGCTGGAAACGGGGCATTACCCGACCCAGGAGCTCTCATACAACGGAGGCTTTCCGAACTTTTACGTTCCGGCATATCGGCTGCTCATAGTGTCGCAGGCGGCGTTTACCGGAATAGACCCAATGGTGATGTCAGGGCTGATGACGATCGCGCTGGCGATCGCCGTATTTGGGGTTATTTACGCATTCTCGAAGCAGCTTTTGGGAGCGAGCGCAGCCGTTTGCGCTCTATTCTTCCTGACGCTGTCGCCGGAAATCACGATCTTCACGATTCGGGCACTGCCAGAACTCCTTGGGCTCGTTATGTTTCCGCTTACTCTCTTTTTTGTCATGAAAAACAGAAAGGAAGGGCCTTTTCAGTTCAACGGATACGTAGCGCTCTCCGTCATCGCGGCGGCAGTAACGGCGTTGACGCATCAAATCACGCTTCTAATCCTAGCCCTCGTTTTGGCAGTGTACGCCCTCACACAGATCAAAAACAGAAACGAGTTTCTTAAAGCAATTGTCCCCCTCGTTGCATCAATTGCAGTCTATGGATTGTGGCAAGTCTACTCCTTGCATACCTTAAGCATTTTAGGGCTATCTCAAGTTAGATATCACGAAGGCACCCCGGTTGATTTCTTCGCGAGCGCGTTTACAGTGGGATTCTTCGATCGAGCTGGGCTGCTAGTCGTTCCTTTTGCCGCGATCGGGCTTGTCTGGCTTGAAATAAAAAAAGTCGAAAAGCGGTTCTTGTTGTACTCGTGGGTCATAGCTACCCTCTTGCTCACAAAGAACGATTTGCTTGGAATTCATATATTCATGGACAGATTTCTGACCTTCTTTGTTGAGTCGTTGATTATCGCTGGCGGAGTTGGAGCATTTGCAGTCCTACAGTTCCTCGACGCCAGCATCGGAAGAGCCATTGAGAGGGACCCAGAAACGTAAGTGTACCATGATAAGGCCGCAGCTTATTCCATATCAGTGCTGGACGGCAGCAATTGGGGTGCTCCTGCTGCTCCCTTTACAGTCTGTTTCACTTCCGTTACTCTTTATCCTGCCTGGTCTCGGTTTCTATGTGCTTTATAAAGCCGGCAAGCAGATAGACATTTTAGAGGCTATAAGTTACTCTATTTCTCTAACGCTCGTGCTAGTGCCGACCGCGGCGACAGTGCTGTACCTTGCGGGCGTCGGCATCGCCATGACTGGAGTATCTATTGGGCTCACAGTCATCACAGTCTCGATATTGTCATTTGTTTTTCGAAAAAATAGCGTAAAACCGCCCGAGGTCAACAGTGCGACAGATAGGGAGAATCACAAGTTGGTGTCTCTCACACTTCCCATTCTGCTTGCAGTTGTGCTCGCGCTAGTAGTCAGCGTTCCCCTCTCTAGATCACTAGTCGTTAGCGATCAAGGACTGGTGATGAATCCCACGGAAGCGGGTGACCTGAACTTCCACCTTTCCATTATAGCACGATTCGTTGAATCCCCACACGTACCGCCTGAGGATCCCTATCTTCCGGCGCACTACGTCGTTTATGATTTTTTTACTCACGTTTACGTGGGCACGCTTAGCATTCTGACTGGCATCAGCTCACTTACAATCTTCAAGATTGCAGTTCCTTTCCTCTTCTTCGCACTTTCAATGAATATTTACGTGCTTTGTCGAAGGGTATTCAACAGCGCAACGGCGCTAATCGCGATGCTTCTTTACACGCTCGGCGGAGGGCTGGCGTGGATTGTAATCGTCGCTCAACGGCCGAGCGACCTGTTTCCCTACCTTATCTACCATTTTACCGATACCGCCGCCATCAAGTACGATCAGACCCTGCTGTTCTATTTGCTGCCACAACCGCAAACATTTGCATTAGTCATTCTTGTATTTGCTTTCATCCTATGGATAACACTGATTAAGGAGATTAACCTCCGAAATGCGGTGCTTCTTGGGATTATTCTTGGCTTGCTGCCATATTACCATCTCATCACAGCGTTCCTGTTGTTTGTGGCAGTAGCTGCCTACGTGGTATGGGCATATGCCAGAGGACTAGTTAGGCCTGCACGATATCATTTCGGCGCCCTCGCGGTTGGAGGGGCTACTGCGTCACCGCTGCTATTTCTGCTTGTTGGGGGCCCAAATCAAGTCGAAATCGCATTTTCCACTTATTCGCTCTATTTCTTGTTACTCATTTACGGCCTCGTCGGAATTCTCGCGTGCATCGGAGGCTTCAGGTCGTTGAGCAAGGAAACCGGCAAACCACTCTTACTCTTTGCGCTATGCGCGTTAATAGCCATGAACGTTGTCGCACTTCCGCTCACGACAAATAGCTACCGCTTCTTAGTTTACCTGTGGCTCCCAGTAGCCGTATTTGCCAGTTATTATATTTCGACGGCTGTGGCAAAAGTGCCAAATAAACACTTTTGGTCAAGAAAGAAAGCTCTCGAGGTTTTGGCCATTTTGGCAGCACTCTTCCTCGCGATTCCCACATCCTATATGTTATGGGAGTTCTACAACAACGAAACGTACGTCCTCGCTTCGCCAAACGAAGTACAAGCCATGCAGTGGATTAAGGCAAACACTTCCAAAGACGCAATCTTCCTCGAAGAACCGTCCACATTCCCTCGAATTCCATTTGAGACCGGCCGACGGCTGGCTTTTGCAGGAGAACTCTATACGATTCAGTATCACGGGATAGACTTACAGCAAGAGATCAACGCATTGATGAACGAGCGCAATCCACAGCTACTAAGTCTCGGCCTCAAGCAATACAACGTGTCCTACGTTTTTATAGGCTCCCACGAGCAACAGTACGAAATAGCTACGACGGTCAAGGATCCCAGATATTTCGAGAGCGTATACTCAAATCCAACGGTTACTATATACAGACTAAAGGATAGCTAGCAAATGCGTCAGAAATGGAGGATTGGCGAAACCTAGTGTCTCAAGGAGTGCAAACGTGAACATCGAGTTTTCAAGCATCTTGCTCTTCATTCTAGGACTATTGTACTTGATTATGCTTCCAGGCTATCTGATCCTCGCCGGCCTCAAGATGCACGATCTTGACATTATTGAGACGCTGACGGCGTCTTTCGGCATCGGGGCCGGAGTCCTAACGGCGATTTCAATCGCGCTTAGTTTGGCGGGTAGTTTAGGCTTAACGATCTCAAGCCTGGCGCTTGCCAACGCGGCAGTTTTAATCGTTTTATGCTGCGCGTTTTACTTGAGACAGAAGCGAGACAAGAGGCAGAATGACGCTCTCACACATTAGAGAGACAGCAACACAAGCGGATAAACTGGGGTTATAGCCATAAAAGTTCATTTATGAAGGACATTGAAGTGTTTTTCGTTGGACGAACGAATGCGGGTAAATCCACGGTTATTAAAGAACTTTTCGGATTAAAAACCCGAACAGGAAGAAATCCTAACGTGACAAGAGGACCCGTACGACATAGACTTGGGAACTTGGTAGTCATAGATTTGCCTGGAATCGGATTCCGGCGTGGGCTGCACAGTTACCGGTCTATGCTACGCACCATTATCGAGAGCTCACGCGACGGTCATCAACCGCTGCCTTTAGGAGTACAAATCATCGACGCAAAATCATTCCTGGACCTTATTGAACGGCATTCTAGGCCTCTTGACGTTGATCTGTTTGAAGATTTGCTCGATTTCGAGGTTGACCCTATCGTTGCGGTCAACAAAATGGACAAGATCGAGATGCACGAAGCCAGCTTAAACAAGATAGTCTCGCGACTCGGAATGCTTCCCCCATACAAGCAGTGGATCGATCGAGTTGTGCCTATAAGCGCCAAGAAACACGACGTCGCCGAACTTAGGTGGTTAATCTCGCACCGACTGCAACGCCTCCGTGAGATCGGCGAAAACATGACGGCTTAGGTCAATTCGCGCTGTCACCACAAGGTAAAGATTCAATAAGAGCCAGAATTCCTCGCTTCAAATCCACTCTGTTCACGGCCATTTTCCGCAATAGCTTTGCGTAAAAAACACGTCAAAACGATGTCCAGAAATCGCTCGCCGGTCGCGCATTCCGACACGCATTTCGTGCGAGATCCAAGTAAAAAAACGGCTGATAGACGTGATACGATGCTTCAGGAGGACTAAGTCTAGGTTTGCCGTTTGTAACCTCATTTGGACCCTTGGCTCGCTTCGCGAACGGAGTAAGCAGCACGCCTGTATGGTTGATTAGCGGATGATCTAAGCATATGCAAATTTGATCCCCGAGCTCGGCGTTTCGGACGCGGCTGCCTTAGGCAATATATATGACGTTGAAGAGGCACCAAGTACGCGTGTCTCGCACATTCACAGCTGCTTTCGATTTAGAGGGGCCGTTGTCACCGCAAGATAACGCTTACGAAGTAATGCACTTGTTTAAAGATGGGCCCCCTTTGTTTGAAGTTATAAGCAAATATGACGACTATCTTGCACTTCAAAACAGACGCGACTACGAGCCCGGCGACACGCTAAAGCTGATCATTCCATTCTTGCTGGTTAACGGCATTACAGAGCAGGATATCCGAAAGGTCTCTAAACGAGCTAAGCTGGTAAGTGGCGCTAGAGAGCTTGTCGAGTGGCTAAAGGACGATACATGGAACGTTCACGTCATTTCAACAAGCTATGAACAACACGCCTACAACGTCGCTTCGCAGCTTGGAATTGACCGTGAAAAAGTGCATTGTACCCGCTTTCCACTGGATTCATTTTCTGATGTGCTGGGGGACTCAGAGATAGAATTGATACATGAGATTCAAAACGAAATTCTCTCGTTTTGTTCAAATGACGGTAATGAAAAATCAAAGATTGGGAAACTGGCTACCCAGCTTGATGAGTTCTTCTTCGAAAAGGTACCTAGTACGCGAATCAATGCAATTTTCGACAAGGTCACAGTAGTGGGCGGTGAGCGTAAGGTTCGCGCCCTGATGTCGGCGATCGGCCGTGCGCCTGCGAAACAAACTGCGGTAATCGGCGATAGTATAACTGACTACAAAATGCTCGAGCGGATTCGAAGCGCGGGCGGACTTTCCGTTGCGTTCAATGGAAACGTTTACGCGCTACCCCACGCCAACATTGGAATGGCATGTGTTGATGTTCGGCCTTTATATCTCATTCTTGCAGAGTTCCGAGCAGGTGGTGTCAAATCTGCATTCGACTTAGCTAACTTGTGGGAAGATCAGTGTAGCGAATTTGTACGCGACCCGCGCTTGATTCCAAAGCACGCTGTAATACCGGAGCTCGCGCGTTTTTTTGCCAGCACTCCCGAAGATACAGTCTTCCCGCGTTTAAACGTTTTAAAGGGAAAAACTGACGAGCAGCTGCAGCAAATCGCAGCGCTGCACGCCAAATTTCGTAGTCTTGTAAGGGGACAAGACACTGCCTCGCTTGGCTAGCATAAAAGCTTTGCGCAGGCGCTTCGGAACGCGCTCTGTATCTCTAACCGAGCGCGCGGCATTTGGTCACGTTTAAACGCGACGCGCGTAAACAAGAAGTGCTGCAGATCACTCTTCGTCAGGCTTCGTCGCCTTAAGGATCTCATCGAGCGGCTTAGCTCCGCTTGTCTCTACGACGAGATTGATCTGACCAGTTTCCGCAGAAATAACTCGACCTCGGATGCTCTTTCGCCTTCTAATCCCTGCCCTTGTTGGATGATAGCCGACACCACCGGTAAGCAGTAATCTCTTTCGGACCGTCCCAGGAAGGTCACGCCGCATAGCGACGCCATCTTTGTCTGAACCGCCCGTTATGACAAACGCGTAATCGTTGAGGCCAATAACCTCACCCTGCATTAGGTCGCCAATACCTAGGCCAAAAAGCTTGTTTGCTTGCGCGCCTGAAACGTCCATCTTAAATGCGTTCTTTTTGCTTGGATCAGAAATGATTAACCTGAAGTCTGCCATTCACATTACTCTCCTCTTTAGTGGTCCGTCTATGCTCTGTTATATGATATATTACAGTATCGAGATCGACCTGTTGCAGTTCACTTAGCCCAAAACGGGTTATCCTTGCGCTTGATCGCCAAAAACTCGTCAAGCATCAATCTCTCGCTCTGGCCAAGCGCATCATACAGTTCTTGCTCCATAACCTTTGCGTGCTTTTCTGGCACTTCAACGTAGAGTAGATCCCCTTCATTTATTTGTCTTCCGACCGTTGGTCCGTCAATAGAGACCGCAACTTCTTTTCCTTCGCTTATTTCGCTGACGTTTTCACCTCTATCTTGCATACCTTTCAACGTCCCAACTCGGACTCCGTCTTCTCGCACCAAAGAGACCCCATTCCTCAGCGTGCCACCGAGCACCTGAATTCCGACTATTGCAGGCTTACTCTGCCTGAAAACGAATCCAGGCAGTATTTTGAACTTCCCAGGCCTCACGATAGTCTCGTAGCGTTTTTTTCCGCGCAGTGTTTTCTGTTTTTCGAACCAGGTTTGATACTCTTCGATTAACCCGTATATCACGTCACTAACGAACAAACTCACGTTTGATTTTTCCGCCGTATCCTTAGCATCAGGCAAAACATCGACGTTGAAGCCAAGAACAACAGAGTACAACGGGTCACTTATCGTTTCTGCTTCGACGACATCTCGGTGAGAGATCTCTCCTAAATCAGCTTTGCTAATCGGGATCTCAGCGCGGCTTAGCTCTCCCGCGAGCGCTTCCAAAGCGCCTATAGTATCTGCTTTAATTACGACGCCAACGTCTTGAGTACTGATCGTTATGTCACGCATTTCACTCTCGACGTCTGCAATGACTTCATCGATATCGTCTGTCGCGACTCTGACAGGTGAGCCTGCAAGTGCATTTTCAATGCCTGGAGCCGCTATCTTAACTCCTGCAGCTGCGATCACTCTATTCACCCGTTTGAAGCCGCCGGCCGATTCAGGTTTTAACAAAGCCCTAACTTTTGTCACAATCGGTTGCTCCAAGGCCCCAACAACGATCCGGTCACCGTTCTTGAGAACACCGTCATATATTATGGCATCAAGCGTCGTGCCGAACCCTTTTTCTTCTTTAATTTCAATGACTGTGCCTAGCGCAGGACCGTCGGCGTGGAGTCTCAGATCTTTGTCGAGAAATCGCTGGGCGAGACCAAGCGAAACCATGAGCAGGTCCGGGATGCCTTCGCCTGTTCGCGCGCTAGTGGGGACGACGCTAATGTTTTTGGTAAAATCCCTAATTCTGTCGTACCGATCCGAACTAAAGCCCGCATTATAGAGACTTTCTACAAGTGTGTAGATTCTCTCGTCAAGAAGGCGCTGAGTTCTTTCGCTCTGGAGCTTGAAGGTTTCGGTGAACATCCTGTTGTCGTGAGAAAGCCACCCGTGTATCCTGTCGATTTTGTTAGCCGCAACGATAAAGGGGGTTTTATGCTGTTTCAAGATGCTAACACTTTCTGTGGTCTGCGGCTGAAAGCCTTCATTTATGTCGACGACTAGTATCGCGATGTCTGCTAAAGCGCCTCCGCGAGCGCGCAGTGTTGTAAAGGCGTGATGGCCAGGCGTATCGATGAAAAGTAACCCAGGAATACGAATATCCTCTAAGAGGGACCCGCAAAGCTTTGATATAACGTCTAATGGAACTTCTGTTGCGCCTATGTGTTGAGTGATCAGCCCTGGTTCTTTTTCAGCAACGGTTGTGCCGCGAATCTTGTCCAGAATGGTGGTTTTGCCGTGATCTACGTGACCAAGCACGGCAATAATAGGCGTCCTCAGATCATTCGGCATAAAAAACCCCCGTCCTACATCAGCATCTGCGCTTAAATGTCTTCCGTTCAGGCTGCGTTTTGAGGAATATTCCCTGTAACAACATTTATGATTAGGAACGGAAAATGTAGCTGCATAGTCGCGGTAGTGGTGTAGAGGCAGCACAAAGGCTTCCCAAGCCTTTAACCCGGGTTCGAGTCCCGGCTACCGCACTCTTAGGCCAAGAGGCTTTGTCGTCACTCCGATGTTACTTCAAAAGGTCCTTTAGCAACAGCGGATATATTCTGCTGTTGTCCTGTCCAAAAGGCCTGTATGCCAACTGACGGGCTCAAGCAATGAGGGCGGAGAATAGGTGGGCTGCGTCGGTCAAAAGGCGAAACAAGTGACGAGTGTTAGCGTCTGTTTACTCGTTCAGCTGCGAGCTTTATATCATTCCCTGAGATCGTTTTCCTGTCCGCAAGCTTCGTGAGCATGACAGCTTCTTTAGCAACGGCGCCGCCATAGTCTTCTGCACGCTCAGCCATCATTTTTACTGCCTTGCGATTCGCCCGTTCGGCTCCAGCAACCTTCATAACACGTAAAACGACTGCCAGTGGTATTTCTGCCATAATAACCGCTCTCTTTTAAGGTCGTCACGCATAAAAAAGTTGTGATTGGCTTCCTGTGCACCCAGCACCCACCATTTGCTCGCGAACGCAACAGGCTGGAAAAAATAAATAACTGAATGTGCCTTACTATCGTTCGGGCTTGTCGTGATGGCGTGCTTAATCGCTACCGTAACAACTTTGTAAATTGCTCGCGGTGGTGGCCTAGAACCTGCGCAGTTTGAAGAGAGACCGCCGCGCAAGTCGTGGGCCGATAGATTGCTTCAATAAGCCAGCATGAAAGAAAAACACTAAATATGCAAGGTACAAGGGATGACATAGCTCAGAGGATGTGCGCTGTTTTCACACAACGTGCCACTAGCGCTCACGCAGATGTTTAAAACAGACGGCTTACATGCGCTTACGTGGGGGATATTTGACGCCGGCGTCGGAGTGGCCACGGGCGTTTTAGGATATCCTGTTACAAAAATCATAGACAATTTAAAGCCTATTTGGATATCCACTGCTAATGAAAAGGTAGGCCTCGATTTAGCTTTGGGAGCCTCGGCATCAGGCACTCTATCAGTTTTTGTGGCTAAACATGTTGGATTGAACGTAGCAGCAGACTCCTTGATTACCGCGGCAACCCACGGCATAGGTGCTGGGCTGGTCGTGATCGCAGGAGACGACCCCGGCGCCAAGTTATCCCAAAATGAGCAGGATTCTAGATATTACGGCAAGCTAGCGGAAATCCCCGTGATGGAGCCACACAGCGCCAGCAATGCGTATTATTGCGCGTTGCGGGCTTTTGAACTGTCGGGACAACTCTCAGTACCGGCAATCGTGAGAGTAACAAGCAGGCTCCTTAACATGGAGGGCAACATTGAGCGAGTACTATCTGAATCACCTCGCGGAAGAAGTGTCGGAAAAAGTGTCTGGGATCTCACACATTTGGGAAGGCATCAGTATCTCCTCAAATACAAATATCCTAAGATGCTCGAGTTTGCAGAGACAACAGAACTAACTGAAGAATCCGGCACAGGCGTCATCGGCGTTGTTTCCACAGGCTATGCATCTGCAGTGGTCGATGATGCAATCGAAGGACGAGGTGATGTAGCGCACCTGAGACTTGGAATGGTCAATCCGTTATGTCACCGGCGAATTGATTCATTTCTAGAAGAGCATAGCCGAGTTCTAGTCATTGAAGAAGGTGCACCGCTCGTCGAGGAGTCAATCCGCGGGAAAGTCCTCGGTAAGCTGTCGGGGCACGTGCCACGTTTCGGAGAACTTACGTCAGACGATGTTAATCGAGCGTTGAATTACGTCGAAGCCGATTACATTGCAACACAGTTTGATGTCGAGACGCTCCAGAACAGACATTATATGGAAGAAATTTGCGAAGATTGCCCATTTTTGCCTTTGTACCGCGCTCTTGCCAACGTGGATATAATGATTGCCGGCGACATGGGCTGCGTAATAAGGACCGCCAATCCGCCACTAAACTTGATCGACGTAGCTTATTCTCTCGGCTCGGCAATCGGAGTGGCTTCTGGCTTTGAACACGGCGGCATTGCAATATTGGGAGATTTCGCATTCTTACACAGCGGCATTACCGCACTAATAAGCGCGCTCGTCTTTAAGCGTAACGTCAAGGTGTTTGTACTCGAAAATCGAATATCAGCCATAACTGGAGGACAGCAAACGCCCGAGGTCTCTGACTTGGTCAGCGCAATATGCCGAAACTACGGAATCAGTTATAAAATAGTGAACGCAACGGAGACGGACGAAACATTATTTGAGAATCTCGTGCGAGCAACGAGCAACTCCACAGGAGCCCTAGTTGTTGTTGTCAAGGCTTCGTGTCCTAAATATAGGATGCCCGCTCCAAATCTTGACGCTTAGTTATCTGTACATGACGCTTCGAATTATGTCCTCGAGCTCCTCCTGAGAGACCGATTTTTTAGTTTCACAAACGCGTTTCACATCGTCAAGAATTTGGCACAGCTCATCGCGGGTCGGTCGAT
Source organism: Methanomicrobia archaeon (assembly GCA_015660915.1). GTDB lineage: Archaea > Halobacteriota > Bog-38 > Methanoflorentales > Methanoflorentaceae > Methanoflorens. The sequence goes on from JACTTZ010000002.1 coordinate 112,559, forward strand.
AGCCTAACTGCGCGATTACGTATTGGAGGGCCTTTTTTCCAGTGTGTTTGCCGATAACGATTCGTCTCTTGTTGCCTACCAGTTCAGGTGAGAAGAGCTCGTACGTCTCCGGCTCTTCTAGCACTGCAGCGACATGGATACCCGATTCGTGAGAGAACGCGTTTAAACCGACGACCGGCTTGTTCTTCGGCAGGCGCAAGCGTGAGTGATGTTCGACCGTTTTCGACAAACCCATCAGTTTCGGAAGGTCATAAGTATCGATGCCAAACTGGACGCGCAGCGCCACAAGCAACTCCTCAAGCGGAGTGTTTCCGACTCGCTCTCCTATTCCGTTGACCGTTGTGTGCAGTTGAAATGTCCCGGCTTCAGCCGCGGTGATGGTGTTTGCTACGGCCATGCCGAGATCGTTGTGGCAGTGAATGCAGAGCGGTATGTTGATGACCTTTTTCATTTCAGAAACCAGATCGTAGCACGATGCTGGCCGGAGCGCACCAACTGTATCTGCGATGTTGACATAGTCGGCTCCATGATCCTCACCTTGTTTGAAGAAGCGCTTGAGTACCTCAGGATTGGTTCTCGTTGCGTCTTCTGCCGCAAATCTCACGATTAAGCCGTGTTCCTTTGCATATTCGAGCGTCGAAAGAGCACACTCTAACATTTCATCAAAACTACGATGATACTTGTACTTGAGATGCAGATCGGAAGTAGCCATGAATAGCCCAACAACGTCCACATCGCAATCTAACGCATCATCTATATCATGAAAAATCGCTCGCGACAGGCAGCATATCTTGGTGTTTAACCCCAAATTCGCGATTTTTTTCACCATCGCCTTTTCTTTTGAAGATACTGCGGGAAATCCCGCTTCGATCATTTCGACCCCAATTTCGTCCAGCTTCGTAGCGATCTCAACTTTTTCATCTACACCAAAAACGACGCCAGGCGCTTGTTCGCCGTCACGCAGCGTAACGTCACAAATTTCAATGTGGCTAACGCCTCTTCCAGACAATGCAGAAGAAGATCCAATATGTCCCATAGACAACTCTAACGAAATTCGCTATGTACATTCATAGTCTGCGACTTAAATAGATTACTAGCCGCGCGATGCGGCACGAAAAAGAGAATGCGCTAGTTCTATGTTGCAGCTACGATCAGGACACTATGCCAACTGCGAGCGGCTACAGTACAGAAGATCCATAGGTTGATAATCTACGGAGCGGCAAATAGTACGTGGTGAGTAGCGCTTTGGATGCTCAAAGAACGATCAGTGAGAAGATACTGTCAAACGCGTCGGGAAAACCAGCGAGAGCTAATGACTTTGTTTTGGCGCGTGTTCACGCAGCTATGGCCCATGATGGCACCAGCGTGCTAGGAGTACGGGCATTTGAAGCGATGGGTGCTTCCTCTGTTTGGGACCCAGATAGGATCGCCATAGTCTTTGACCATATTGCCCCGGCCAGCACGGAAATGGCAGCAACTCTTCAAAAAAGTATCCGCTCCTGGACAAAACGCCAAGGAATTGCTAACTTCTTTGACGTTGGCGAGGGCATATGCCATCAGGTCGTGGTCGAGCACGGACTTGCTCTCCCAGGCACCCTAGTCGTCGGCGCGGATTCACACTCGTGCACCTACGGGGCTCTCGGAGCTTTCGCGACAGGAGTCGGTGCAACGGATATCGCGGAGGTGTTCGCAACAGGCACTTTGTGGTTCAAGGTGCCTGAAACGCTCAAGATTGTGTTAAGTGGAAAACTCCGCGCTCACGTAAGCGCAAAAGATGTCATTCTCAAGATTGTAGGGACGATTGGTGCTGACGGTGCATCGTACAAAGCACTCGAAGTCTACGGCACGACGACTGCCGACTTATCGATGGAAGGAAGGCTTACCGTGAGCAACATGGCAATCGAAGTGGGAGCGAAAGCGGGAATCATCCCGCCCGATCGAAAAACCTTTGAGTACATCGAACGAATTCAGCCACAGTTGAGCTATACACCGTGCTATGCTGATGAGGACGCCTCTTACGCGGATGAGCTCCACGTTGCGGTTGGTGAGTTGGGACCTCAGATCGCGTGTCCTCACGAAGTGGACAACGTGAAAGCCGTGGAGGATGTAGCGGGAACGCCGATCGATCAAGTGTTCGTCGGTTCGTGCACTAACGGACGTCTTGAAGATTTTAAGGAAGTAGCAGCCATCGTACGCGGTGAGACGGTCGCGGTACGAACGATCGTCGTTCCAGCGTCGAAGCACGTTTTGCTAACTTGTATGCGAACTGGGATCCTGGAGACTTTGATTGAAGCTGGAGCCACCGTTTGTAGTCCCGGATGCGGGCCGTGTCTCGGTGCGCATAACGGCGTTTTGGGACGTGGAGAAGCTTGTCTCTCAACCTCCAATAGAAACTTCAAAGGCAGAATGGGTGCTGATGGGCTAGTATATCTTGCGTCTCCTGCTACGGCCGCAGCGACCGCACTCCAGGGCGAAATCGTAGATCCACGACGAATCTAGACAACTCGCCGAGTGCTTTCTTAGGACTTAAACTATCAAACGCCGGAGGATCTCTTGATCTCCTCAATCTGTTCGATCAAGATCTTTTCAATGGCGTCTAGCAGATACTCGAGCGAGGGGCTTCTAACCGTAAACTTTCTCGGGACCCCTTTGTACGTAACGACGTCGCCTGTGTCTATGGAAATCATCGGTTCTCGCACGATAAGCGTTGCTTTGAACTCGTCGCTGCTGATTTTTTCAATTTGGAGGTCCCACATCTTCTCATCGATTTCTTGTTCGATTTCTTGCGCCAGATGCTTCGCCTTGTGAGTTAAAAACGAGATTTTTTGATTAACTAGGTATTCTTCCTGTAAGGACAACGCCACTGACATAGTACTGCAATTGTTTCGGAACTATTAAACACTTCTTCAGTCTTTTCAGAGCTCGCAGAGATATGCTTGCCCTCACAATCCCCACATACTTTATATCGCTACGTTTTCAATTAGTCTGTAATGCTCATCAGGGGAAACGTGTGGAAATACGGTGATAACATCAACACTGATTTAATAATACCTGGCAAGTATCTGAGAACAACTGACGTCAGCGTTTTCGCGGAACATGCAATGGAGGGAATTGACAAGGACTTTTCACCTCTTACCGGAGATGTAATAGTCGCCGGAAAGAACTTTGGCTGCGGGTCTTCACGAGAGCAAGCGGCTCTTGCGCTCAAGCACGCCAAGATCGGGTGCGTCGTTGCGCGATCATTTGCTCGAATTTTTTTCAGAAATGCAATCAATGTGGGCCTGCCCATAGTCGAAGCGGACGCTCTTGATTTTGTCGACAAGGGAGATGAGATTGAAGTCGATTTATCCGCGGGACTTGTAATAACACGCACTCGAGTCGTGCAAGGTTCAAAGCTTCCCAAATTCCTGCTGGAAATCCTCGCAGACGGTGGGCTAGTGGAATATAGAAAGAGACATCCGCGCAGCGCCGGCCCGGAGACGGCTGATCTTCAGCGGGTCTAAGCACGCGCCTATGCAGCTTTCCCTTCGAAAGATATGAAAATTGCGGTTGCTCAAGGAGATGGGGTCGGGAAGGAGGTCATACCGCCCTGTATCGAGATACTGAATCTGCTGCTGAATGATCCAGAATTCATCGATGTAGACATAGGCTACGCCAAATGGGCCAGAGAAGGCGCGCCGATAACTGATTCGGACATCGATCTGATCAAACAGGCCGATTGTATGCTCTTAGGGGCTGTAACCTCTGCTCCTGGGAGCAGCGTCGTCGTTCGACTGAGGAGAGCATTTGATCTATTTGCAAATCTTCGGCCTTTTCGATCTTACGATCTAACCCCGTATGAATTGAACCTGACAATTATTAGAGAGAACTTAGAGGGATTATACGCCGGCATAGAAGAGATTTCAGACGACGTCGCAGTCACGAAGCGCGTGATTTCTCGCTACAATACAGAGCGACTGGCAGCCTTCGCTAGCACCTCACAGAATGTGAAAAAAATTACGATAGTCCATAAAGCAAACGTGCTTAAAGCAGATGTCTTCTTTCGAGATGTCTGCAAGCGTGTGCTACAGGAACACCATGTGTCTTTCGATGAGATGTACGTCGATACCGCCGCATATAATCTAATAAGACACCCTGAGCTGTTTGATCACATCTTAACGTCGAACTTATTCGGTGATATTCTGTCGGATGAGGCTGCTGCACTCACTGGTGGCCTCGGGCTCTGTCCGAGTGCGAACATCGGGCCCAACTTCGCAATTTTTGAGCCAATTCACGGGTCGGCACCCAACATTGCTGGGCGTGGCATAGCAAATCCAGTCGGGGCAATACTAAGCGTTAGAATGCTTCTTGAATGGGCCGGTGAACATAGCAAGGCTAAATTGGTGGATACCTCAGTCAAAAAGACAATTGAAAAAGGCGTCATTACCCCAGATCTAGGCGGTACGAGCTCAACAGAAGAAGTGACGCGTGAAATAATACGTAGCCTGTGGTTATATGATTTTTCCTAAACACTGTATGTACGTTGGCGTTAGACACTGCGACGATCAGATATCTCGACCGGCAGCTGGCGAGCAAATCTACTTCTCCTCGCGCTATCTCGTGTTGTTTTGGCAAGAAAAAGCTGCAATTTACGAAGTCATTTCAGATGGAGACGGGCTGATACGATCTATATCGGCGGTCAACAAGATTGCGGGCTTTGCCGAGACTTCTGTGTACAAAAAAAAGGTCGATATCTTCAACAGAAGCAGGTTAATTAAAATAGCAACCCGATTGTGTAAGCCACCCACAAAAGCCGTACTCTTTCAAGGATTTGATCTTCATTGGACGTTTGTCTATGATCCAGACTTGAACAGCGTTACAGAGATCGAGGTCTTCGACATTTCCCCCCCTGACCCGCCATATCTCATCACGCTTATCAAGAAACTCGACAACGCCGGTATTTTTGGCGATCTGTCCGTGCGGTTTACGCCGGTCGTGCAAGATCTCAGGAGACTGAACGCGGGTACTATATTTCCTTGTTCAGCGTCAGGCATTGGATTAAACCATCTCAACAGGCCCAACGTTCAAATTGGAAAGGATTCGGTACTTGTGGGATGTGACATTTCGAGACAAGTGCTCGAAGCACGATTTCAAGGGTTAAATTTCGAACACGAGAATATCTGTCCAACGAAAACCATAAGACCGCAGAAGCCTTTTATCGCAAAATGTTGCAGGTCAGCAAGAGTTGGACCCATTGAACTTGCTGGATTAAAGGGTTACATCGTTCACTGGGGGGCAAACCCGTATGAAGTCGTCTCTGCTGTCAGGAACCTCGTAAACGCGATATGCTGACGGTGCGTCAAGGAAATGCAACCCAACACATCTGCTGGGAGAAATGCGGAGGGAGGGATTCGAACCCACGAATGCCTTCGCAACAGGATGTCTCAAACAACGGTTCTTAAGTCCTGCGCCTTTGACCTGGCTTGGCTACCTCCGCCGTTAGTTGACTAACGCACGAACATATAAAGCTTATTTTTGCCGCTAGTTTGTTGCGAGCCGTCGACCTGCCTTGAGGGCCGTGTTTAATACACCCACCCAAGAGGCACTCTATCCAACGCTAAAACACCGTCAAAGGTGATACGCAACTGTTCTTCGCCGCTGTGCTGCAGCTCTTGAACTGCTGCTCGCCACACCTGATAATTCCATTTTCTGTAGAGGCTTCGATCCACAATTCTAACAGAGCGTGAAATCACATAAATATGTGGTTGATTGTTGCGCAATCAGAATCATACTTAGTTGAACCGGTTGGTCTGGTCTGTGCGTCCCGACCGTGAATAAGTGCTTTAGGAAATAATTGCGCAAGCCTTGTGCACCATTCGACGACGTTCAATCACTAGCTCAATTGGATAGCACTTCGAGAACCTAGCCCGCCGACAAGTATAGCAGGTCATAAAACTTTCGCAATAAGTCGGCAAAGCCGGCAAAGACTTACTGCAAACGAGTAGGATGCTCCGGTCGGGATTTGAACCCGAGTCGTTGGCTTGCTTCACTTTGTTAAGTTCGAAAGGCCAACATGATTGGCCGGACTACACTACCGGAGCCCAGGTTTTGGCAGAATATGGCGAAAGCGCCGGAGTTTTCACCAAGATTGATGATGACGATAAGCTTTATAAATATATTTTTTTCTGACTTATTGAAAGCGGTTTAAAGCAAAGCATCAAAGTGATTCCACAAAACGTTTGTCGGCACTGCAAGTGCTCATCTATTTCACCGCATCTCACACACTCTGACGTGTGATTTTTTATCAAAAGAATTAAGAAACCACTGCACAATGTGTCCTTAAGTTACATTGAGTGGAACACTGCTTGCGTTTAAAACGTAGGTAAAGGGAGACAAGAGGGGTCGTGCGACTATTAATAACCGGCGGCGCGGGATTCATAGGCAGCAATTTCGTACGCTACACACTCAGCAAACACAACTCCGTGGAAGTTGTAGTTCTTGACAAACTGACTTACGCCGGGAACGTAGACAATCTGAAAGATGTATTAGCTGATATCGAATTCGTCAAAGGCGACATCTGCGACGAGACAATCGTAAACCGATTGGTGAAAAACTGCGACTGCGTGCTGAACTTTGCAGCTGAAACGCACGTCGATAAATCTATTGTAGGTTCTACTGCATTCGTTCGAACAGACGTCCTAGGAACTCAAGTGTTGCTTGAAGCGGGGAAAAGCCACCAGATTGAGCGATTCGTTCAGGTGTCTACAGATGAAGTTTACGGCAGCATTCGCATTGGATCCTTCAGTGAGACGGACAAGTTAAACCCTTCAAGTCCCTATGCAGCGAGCAAAGCAGGCGCAGATTTGTTGGTTTCATCCTATTTCAAGACGCACGACTTTCCTTGCGTGATTACCCGCAGTGCAAACAACTACGGACCATATCAACATCCTGAGAAACTAGTTCCTCGCTTTATCACCAGCGCTATAAGAAACAGCGCGCTAACAATTTATGGCCAAGGCGATAACATCCGAGATTGGATACACGTTGAAGATAACTGCAAAGCCATAGACTGTGTTCGTCAGAGGGGCAAAACCGGCGAAATATACAACATTGGCGCTGGCAACGAAAAGAGCAATTTGGACGTAACGAAAGCTATCCTACAACTTCTGGACAAACCTTTGGCGCTTATGACATTCGTAACCGACCGGCTAGGACACGACTACAGATATTCCTTGGACTGTTCGAAGATTAAGGCTCTTGGATGGCGGCCCCAGATTTCATTTGAAGACGGATTGGCACAAACTGTTCGATGGTATCACGAGAACGAGTCGTGGTGGTCATCGCTAGTTTAAAAAAAACACTAGAGCTGATTTTCGAGGATAAAGATGTCCTCGTGAGGCCGTGTGCCTTAAAGCGTGTTCATGTAACTGATCATCGATTCAAAGATTACGTTCCCATCCACAGAACCTAGAAGTTTCTCTGAGGCTCGTTCTGGGTGCGGCATCATAGCAAGCACGTTTTTTTCCAAATTGCTGACTGCGGCAATGTTATCTCGTGACCCGTTGGGGTTTGCAGAAGACGTTGGGCGCCCGTTATCATCCACGTACTTAAAAACAACCTGATCATTTTCATACAGCTCTTTGAGCAGTTGGGAGGGGACGACAAATCGTCCCTCTTTGTGGGCTATAGGAAGATTAACTATCTCGCTTGAAAATGTCGTAAACGGCGATCTACCGATTTTGAGGAGTTTTACCCACTTGCAAACGAACTTTGGGTACTGATTTAGAGTAAACGTGCCCGGTACGAGGTGTGATTCACTAAGGATTTGAGCTCCGTTACATATGCCCAAGATAGGCTTTCCATCCTCAGCCATCTCTCGAACCGACTGCATGATCTTGGTTCGCGCAGCAATGGCACCTGCCCGTAAATAGTCCCCATATGAAAATCCTCCTGGGATGATGACGCCGTCAAATCCCTCTAAGACTTCTTTGTACCAAACGAGCTCTGTTTCAGCGCCTAAATTGTTCAAAGCTTTTTGAACGTCTAGATCGCAATTACTCCCACCGAAACGAAGAATGGCAATCTTCATTGGCACCTTATCAACTAGTTACACGAGCTCTATGTCATAATCATGGATGATTGGATTCGCGAGCAGTCTCCGGCACATTCCTTCAGCGACGTCGGTTGCGTTCTGGCGCGAATCTGCTTCGAATTCAAGCTTAAAGATAGCTGCTTGTTTCACGGATCGGCATTCATATCCAAGATGCTTAAGAGCGTTTTTTATTGTAGCAGCTTCAGGATCCAACATGCCATTCTTGAGCTTGATGGTGATCTCGGCGCGGAAAAGCATAGAACGTACTGTTCTCGTAATAGTAAATATTACTTGTTGAAGCCATCGTTGCGAGCGGCAGGATCGATCTGATTCGTTCCCAGCACAAAAAAGCTGTAGCGCTCAAAGACAAACTGCCTCAGCTTAGAAACTATAGACTTCGTGAGGCATCAGCCCTAGTGTCTCGAGCTCGCTTCAGCGTGGTGGGGCGTGCGCTACCGGAACCTCTTGCCGATGAGCGTCAGCGCTATAGCCACGATTACTATGCTAGCGACTGAAAAGATTGCTTCAAAACCGGGCACTCCTGCAGCTTTGGCTGAATTGCTGGGGCTTATAGTCGCGGTATTACTTGTAGGCGCTGGCGTATTTGAGGGAGTCGCTGTGGGGGAGGAGGAAAAAGGCGCTTGCGCGAGTACCTTCCGTTGCAAGGCAGCCACCTCGGCGGCCGATAGTTCTGCGTTCTGCTTCTCTAAGACTTTGCCCTGAGGGTCAGTGAAGACGATCAACGGAGGATTACTGTAATTATACAGTTTGCCCTGTTGGGTCCCGAGCACGTTGATGTTCACGAAGCTCGATGAAAGCGCGACAACTTCACTGTTGTTCCACGTGTTTTGATCCATGTTTCTACATTTGGGACACCATTGTTCGTGAATATATATCATCACGGGCTGGTGTTTCTCGGCTGCGGTTTTCATGCCGGTTGGATAATCATAAACCCACGCGATCTCGTTTTGCGCTTTTACGCTGGCCGTTACGGAGCAATTCACTACTAAAAGAAGAATAGCTAGAACTGATAACAGTGTTACTGATCTAATCAACAATGCCATGCTAATTTACTCTGTCACATTGCTATTTAATCCTTCCAACTGGACGTTAGAAAAAATGTATTGGCCTACATACGTGCGACCAAATCCATTCGACAACGCGAAGGGACCTCTAAAATCCTTTAATTCGGGCTGTTCGAAATCTACAAGTGTCGATGCGAACGCTTAAACTTCACGATAACTTATTCACGCTTACGCTCACAATTCAAGGTGAATTTGCGTGAGAATCATTCAAGCCTCGTCGTACTTCTATCCGCATATAGGTGGGGTAGAGACCCACGTTCTTGAGTTGTCACAGACCTTACAAGACATGGGGCACGACGTCATCGTTTTGTGCGCTGCCGTCCCGAAGTCGAGACCAACTGAGGTTCTGAACGGACTCAATGTCCACAGATTTCCCGCCATAGATCTCCCATACGTCCCCTATATGTTTGCTCTACGACGGCGTGTTGCGCAATTCAGCGCTAATGTCGTCCATTCCCATTATCCGCCGCCGTTCATGTCTTACGGCACGGTTAAGGGGCTGCCGCAGATTCCACACGTTCTCACATATCACTGTGATCTCGAAATCCCCGATCACATCGCAAACCTAAGAATCCCGAATGTCTGTAAAAACCTTGTGCAACAAGTCAACAAAGGCCTTTATGCAAAGCCTGTCCTCGATAAGGTTAATCAGATAATTGCAACCACTCAATCCTACGCACAAAGTTCCTCGGTGCTGCGCGGTTATCAGTACGAAATCGTGCCAAATGGTATTAGGCTACAGGCTTTTGACAAGCAGCTGCACGACGTAAGCAATGAGAGGATGTCTAAGCAAGTGCTCTTCGTGGGCCGACTGAGCTCTGTTAAAGGCATTGACTATCTCATCGAAGCAGCGAAAATTGTGCTGAAGCAGCATGATGATGCGACATTCCTGATCGTCGGCGACGGAGAAGAGCGACAAAGACTCGAAGCGCTCGCCATAGGTTACGAAAATCACATCAAGTTTTGCGGATATATATCAAGACGTGCACTAATAGCGCTGTACAAGCGTTCTACGGTTCTCGTGCTTCCATCGTTTACGCGACTTGAAGCTTTTGGCGTGGTGCTTTTGGAAGCGATGGCGTGCGAAACGCCGGTTATTGCGTCTCGAATTCCGGGGGTGCTAGACGTCATCGGCGAGGGGGGTTTTTTAGTAACGCCACGTAGTCCTCAATCCATAGCAACCGCCATTCTGGAGATTTTTGAAAATCCAACAAATGCGAGACACATGGGTAAAAAAGGTCGACAGCTTGTCGAACAAAAGTATGACTGGAAAATAGTCGCACAGGGGATCCTTGACTTATACGCAAATGTTGCAGAGTCGACCGTGAGACCGTAGGAGAGGCTTCAATTGCGACGATTTAATATACGTTGATCGAATTTTGTTCTGAGATGAAAGTTTGCGCCATTATCCCAATAGCGCCATCTGAACCGAACACACTTGTCGAAAAATCGATCAAGAGCCTAAATGACCTGGACTACAGTGGTCTAAATTTCGAGGCTTATTACGTCATTGATAGCGGCGGGAAAGAGCGTAACGCTCTGGATCGGTTGCTGCCGCCGAATTTTCATATAGTCACCAGAAATGACAACAGAGGCCGGCGGGCTGGTGCTATTAATGACGTTCTTAACGTCATAGGGGAAGCAGACTACATCACGCTGTTTGACGTCGATAGCCGGCCAAACGCAGATTTTTTGACTGAATGCGTGCGTGAACTCACTACGACAAGCGACGGCGTGCTTGCAAGCGGTTGCCGCTTCGTGACCAACAAGGTAAATACACTTACGAAGATCGTTTCAGTCGAGTACAAGTTCTTCTGTGACATCTATCGCCTCTGCAGGTGGTCAGGCGGTTTCATTCAATTCAACGGAGCAATAGGGGTATCAAAAGCAGCCTTTCTGCGGAGCACAGGTTTTGATGAACGCTGTTCGTGCGAGGACTTAGACCTCAACGAACAGATATATCTCTCGGGAAGCCGCGCTCTTCTCGTTAATGCAAAAGTAGGCGAGCAAGCCCCGACTTCCATTCAAGACTTATACAATCAAAGAGTACGGTGGTTCCGCGGGGCAGTCGAAGGATTTCGAAAATATCTTGCCCCGATGTTAACAAAAAGCGTGCCTGTCTTGGTAAAAATCACATGGCTTAGCTCTCTAACGGTCCCATTTTTTTCATTCTTGCTAGCGCCTTTCGTTCCGATATACTTGCGCGCAATTAGGGCAGAAAGTGACACGCTGTCGGAATCACTCGCGATTCTGTTCGGCTTGATGGGCCACACGTGCTTGATGACGCTCTGTGGTGTGGTAGCAGTCGGACAACATCTCGCTTCTCGCAAGCGCGAGTGGACTGAGATAACCCGATCAGAGGTCTAGTAGAGGAGAGAATATATCGTGAAGGGCTTACGTAAGTGGCTTGCGGTTTCGTTAACGTTCAGCATTATCTCAATACTTGCACTGCTTCTGCTTACGATCACACCGGGCCAACTGCGCAGCCTCATACAAATCCATCCAGCCTTCTTAGCTGCCGCGTTCATCGTCCAATTCTGTTCTTGGCTCGTATGGGGCGGCCGAGTGAAGACCATGGCAGAGGCGCTCGGAGGCGAAGTCCCGTTCAAAAAATCGGTCGAGATAGTCCTGTCAAATCTGTTTGCTGCTTCAATCACCCCCGGGCACACCGGCGGAGAAGTCACCAGAGTGCAGTTGCTACGCGGGTGCAACCTGTCTCTAGGGGATGCCACTGCTGTCGTTCTAGGAGAGAGAGTGTTGGATGCGCTTTTCTTGGGCATAGCCGCGCCGATCGCATTTGTGCTGTTTACACGGTCCTTTCCGAGCAGCACAGGACTTATAGCCCTTTTTGGCGGCGCGGCCCTAATCTTTGGCATACTCTTTTTCATCCTCCTCTACGTTATGGCAAACCCAAGCAAAGTGAAAACTCTCGTTAGAAAAGCGCGCTGGTTGTTCGTCAAAGTGAGAGGCGTTGATAAGGCTGACAAATCTATGCAAAGATTTTTGCGAGAGATAGACGTCGTTCACAACAGCTCCAAACTCTATCTCAAGGATGAACGACAAGCTTTGGTCAAAGGTTTCCTTCTTACGACAGCGTTTTGGCTTTTGCAGTTTTCCATTGCTTCCCTTATACTCGTAGGCCTCGGATCCCAACCGTGGATTTTGGCATCCTTTTCTGCGCAAACAGTCCTGATGATGATCGCCGCGATTCCCCTTACCCCGGGAAACAGCGGGATAGCCGAAGTGAGTACCGCAACGATCTACTCAGTCTTCGTGAGCACTTCGGTGCTGGGGATCTTCATTCTAGGTTGGAGAATGGTTACTTACTATCTTAACATAATCGTGGGGGGGTTGGTGAGCATACGGATCCTACGTGGTCACGCGGTGGTGGAAGGAGCAATTGACGGGGTGGGCCGAGAAGCGTAAAGATAGCTCAGGGGCCTTGGCCAAGGACTGCCCACCTGATCAGTATACCCTCACCTACTTGACGGATCTCTTTCAATTTCAGGCTAATGAAGTTAGAGATCAAGCCATCGCCATCAACAAGCGTCGGGGCTGTACTGCCCCCGATGAGGATATTCCCGACGTAGGTGCACACCTCGTCAACCAATCCCAAACTTAGAAGGGCGAAATTGAGCGTTGCGCCACCTTCTACCAGAACAGAGTCTATCCCCCGATCTTTCAAACTCGCTAGGAGCGCAGCCAGATCCACCTTGCTCTCTCCGACAACCAGTATCTCGGCCTTTTTGTCCAGTTCTTCGACCCTATGACGCGGGGCTTGTTGTGCTACCGCGATTAGCGCGTTTGGACCCAGAATTGCTGCAGTCACCGGAGTTCGTGCGTTGCTATCAACAACGATTCGTAACGGGTTCTCAGTTCTCCCCTGGTCCACTCTCTCGCGCTTGAGCATATCCGACTTTATAGTCAGTTTCGGATCATCTGCGAGTACGGTTCCGACCCCCACCATAACCGCATCGGCACGTGCTTTTAACGCATCAACTCGTTGCAGGTCCTCTTTTCCAGAGATCCGCACCTGTTTTCTCGCGACCGTCGAGATTTTGCCATCAGCACTCATAGCTGAATTAATAAAGACAAATGGTCTCATCGATTTGCCCCAATTGATCAATGTATATTAACTTGTGGTTCATATCCTATACCATAACAGCATGTCAAAGTACGAATTTGTTGAGCACACAGCGGATGTAACTTTTAAAGCGTACGGAAGAGACTTGAACGAGCTATTCACGAACGCGGCAGAAGCTCTCGAAAGCACACTAGTTCGGCTTGACGGCGTGGAGCAAAAAGAGACCGCCACCATCGAGATGACCTCTGACAGTTATGAGAACTTGCTGTACGACTGGCTTGCAGAGCCTCTCGTAAGATTCGAAGTCGAACGCTTTGCAGTCAAGAAGTGTATAGTCAAGATTGCAGGTTTCTCGTTGGCTGCCAAGTGTTTAGGAGAAAGAATCGATCCAAACAAACACATATTCAATGCAGAAGTGAAAGCGGTGACATATCACAATCTACAGGTAAAGAAGAATAACGTCTACCACGCAGAAATAACGCTCGACCTATAGGAGGTTGAATGACGCTCGCAGAACTAGTCAGGCAAGACGAATATGTTTGGGAAGTGCCAAAGGACGAAGCGCTAGGTATGCACGTTCCTGGGCGAATCTTCTTGTCAGAAGCCCTCGTAAAATACCTCGAGCCTGGAGCGATACAACAGGTGGCCAATGTCGCGACACTTCCTGGGATTCAGAAGTGGTCACTCGCGATGCCAGATGTGCACACAGGTTACGGCTTTCCCATAGGCGGCGTTGCCGCTTTCGACGCAACCGAAGGTGTCCTCTCTCCAGGAGGGGTCGGTTTCGACATAAACTGCGGAACAAGGCTTTTGGCAACGACACTGTTCAAGGAAGAAATTGAGCAAAGAATTGATGAATTCCTGACAGCTTTGTTTCAAGCGATTCCGTCAGGACTTGGCTCGAAAGGACAGCTGCGGCTCTCCGAAACAGAGCTAAACGACGTATTCTCGAACGGCGCAAAATGGGCTGTCAATCAAGGATATGGAGACGCTACCGATCTTTTGCATTGCGAGAGCAATGGTTGTATGGATGATTCAGATCCCTCAAAAGTGAGTCCGCTGGCGAAAAAGAGGGGCAAGCCACAACTTGGGAGTTTAGGAAGCGGAAATCATTTCTTAGAGATTCAATGCGTTGATCAGATTTGTGAGAAAAAAGCCGCGAACTTGTTTGGTTTGAAAGAGGGGCAAGTCTGCATAATGCTCCATTCAGGGTCACGGGGAGCAGGCCATCAAATCTGCACAGATTACTTGAAAGTGTTTCAAGGGGCGAGTCGCAAGTATGCCATCAGACTTCCCGATAGGCAACTAGCTTGTGTTCCTGCAGACTCGCCAGAGGCCCGAGATTATTTCGGCGCTATGGCAGCAGCTGCCAACTATGCCTGGACAAATAGACAAGTGATGTCGTTTTGGGTGCGAAACGTAGTTGAACAGAAGTTTGGCACAACTGCAACGCTAGTGTACGATGTTGCACACAATATCGCTAAGCTGGAAAAACATTCCGTCGGAGAAGAGCGTAAGGAAGTTTATGTGCACCGTAAAGGCGCTACGAGGGCATTCGATAAGGACGCGAGCTACGGAATCGGACAACCAGTGCTCATCCCCGGCAGCATGGGGACCGCCTCATACGTCCTACACGGCACAAAAAAAGCAATGGCCGCCTCGTTCGGTTCAACATGCCACGGGGCAGGTCGTGTGCTCAGCCGCAAATCCGCGAGAAGCTCACTCACTTGGAAAACGGTTACAGAAAACCTGCGTCAAAAACACATCGCGATAAAAACTGATGATCTGTCAGCTGTGCCAGAAGAGGCACCGGAAGCTTACAAGCCGATAGATGATGTCATTGACGTCGTTTCTAAGCTCGGTATTTCGAAAGCCGTTGCGCGGCTCACTCCCATGGGTGTGATCAAGGGTTAGCTCGAGCGATCGTAGTGCTCACGCCCGATCAAATTGGACAAGAGCCCTAACTAATGGTTTACAAGCGCTTTCAGCGATAATTTTATGGATGATTGTGGCCACATATTATGTGGGCTAGCTCGGATGGCTCGGCGTCATCTGCGACCCAAAAACGTCGATAAGTGGGGAGCGAAGCAGAAGGAAGGCATTTTGACAGTTTGACCATCTGACAATTCAGACGACGAAATTCCGTCCTGCGGGGTCAACGGCAGTATGCCACTGGTTGGAGAATCAGTGATATGCTTTTACCGTGAGCACCGGTTCAGGCCCGGGAGGGAGCAAACCTATCGCGGACGCGTGACGCTCGGAGGGGCGCGGAATAGAGAACGAGTTGGGAGCTCTGACAAGCTGTGAAGTGACGACCTTTCTGTGGGCCCACATCGCATTGTTGGGGTAGCCAAGCTTGGTCTACGGCGCTGGTTTGCTAAACCAGTGTCCCTCCGGGACTCGTGGGTTCAAATCCCACCCCCAGCGCTTTCTGCGCGTTCCATTTCGGCTAAGCTGCAGCGATCCTTCGAGCTATCGCAAAAAAAGCGCATTTAGCGAGCCTACTTATAAATACGATGATGGGTTAAAAACCACACACGCGAGGTATTGATGTGCCCAAGGGTGACACAGAACCGGCAGAACACGAAATCAAGTACATAGTAAGAATCGCCCAAACAGATCTGGATGGCAAAAAAACAGTCCAGTACGCGCTCACAGGATTGAAAGGCGTTGGGATACGAACAGCGCGGATTTTGACTCAACGCGCCAGCATAGACCCCAACGACAGCATGGGCTATCTGGATGATGAACAGGTAGAGCGGTTGAGGGAGTCGGTTGCTAACTTTAATCAGAACATTCCTGTGTGGATGTTCAACTACCGAAAAAGCCCCGTTACTGGCGAGAACCAACACCTGCTTGGATCTCAACTAGACTTGACGCTTCGAGAGGATCTTAATCGAATGAAAAAGACACGAAGCTACACCGGCATTCGCCACGAGCGGGGGCACAAAGTCCGCGGACAGAGGACTAAATCGACAGGACGGAGAGGTGCCACCGTCGGCGTCCAGCGCAAGAAACGCTAATCGAAAAAGGTGCGAATTATGGGGTATCCAGGCAAAAGCAGAAAAACGTTTGATAAGCCAAGTCATCCATGGCAGGGGGCACGAATCAGCGCGGAAGCTGAGCTCGTTAAGACGTACGGGTTGAAGAACAAAAGAGAGGTCTGGAAAGTCGCCACGACGTTGAGGAAGTATCGGCGTGAGGCACGGAAATTGCTCTTCGACATTCAAGAGGTTGGCGAGCGCGGTGAGCACGCCAAATTTGAGACGGAAAAATTTCTCGACAGATTGAGGCGTATAGGACTCATCAAATATGACTCATCGTTAGATGACGTGCTTACGCTCGCTACCGAGGATTTGATGGCAAGACGGCTGCAGACGCAAGTACATAAGCAAGGTTTTGCCAATTCAGCGAGGCACGCGAGGCAATTAGTTGTTCACGGGCATATAGCGATCGCCGGACGCAGGGTGACCGTGCCAAGTTATATTCTCCCAACAAGTGAGCAGGAACTGGTCGGGTACTACGATGGATCGCCGCTCCGCCAAGTTGGCGATTCCGAAAAGCAAGCGAGCAGTAGAGCGTGATGTAGACCATGGCTGAGAGAAAGTGGGGAATGGCACATATCTTTGCATCGTTCAACAACACGATCATCACCATCACAGATTTAAGCGGGGCTGAGACGATAGCGAAATCATCAGGTGGCAT
This sequence comes from Methanomicrobia archaeon, assembly GCA_015660915.1. GTDB lineage: Archaea > Halobacteriota > Bog-38 > Methanoflorentales > Methanoflorentaceae > Methanoflorens. The sequence goes on from JACTTZ010000002.1 coordinate 129,504, forward strand.
GGTAGTCAAGCAAGATCGTAATGAAAGTTCACCTTACGCTGCTATGCAGCTTGCCACGAGCGCAGCTGAACAGGCACTCGACAAAGGTGTGATGGGTGTTCACGTAAGGGTTAGGGCACCAGGTGGAAACGGACAACGAAGCCCGGGTCCCGGAGCACAAGCTGCGATTAGAGCACTCTCAAGAGCTGGATTAAAAATTGGGAGAATAGAAGATGTGACCCCCGTTCCTCACGACGGCACACGATCGCCTGGAGGCCGGCGGGGACGCAGGATCTAAGAATTCCTGGTACGATATGGATTTAGAATTTCTCGAGCTTACAGAAAGACAAGCGCGTTTCATAATCTCAGGCACGGCACCAGCGTTTGTGAATAGCATCAGACGAAGCGTGATAGCTGACGTCCAATCGATGTCGATTGACGATGTGAATTTCTACAACAACACGTCCGTCCTCTTCGACGAGATGTTGGCACTTCGTCTGGGACTCATTCCGCTCACAGGGGGGGAACACTACGTTTCTCAGTCGGAGTGTTCCTGCGACGGTGAGGGGTGTTTTCAGTGTCAAGTGTCCTTAACGCTAAACGTGCAGGGGCCGGCTACAGTCTACTCAAGAGATTTGACGTCGGCCGACACCGAAGTGGTTCCTGCTGACGGCAACATACCCATCATTAAGCTTTTCAAAGGTCAAGAATTGCTTCTTGAAGCAATTGCACGAAAAGGTAGTTCCAAAAACCATGCAAAATTCCAATCGTCAATCGCCACAAGTTACAAGTATTTGCCAAAGTTTTCTATAAACGAATGCAACGGATGCAAGGAGTGCGTCGAAGCCTGTCCAAAGCACATCATACAATATAAAAATAGATCAGTGCACGTCATTGATGAGCTTCAATGTACCCTCTGCAATTTGTGCGTCGAAGCGTGCGACGCGCGAGCGATTACAGTAACCGGCGATCCGCAGTCCTTTGTATTCTATACAGAGTCCGACGGTTCAATGAGCTGCAAAGATCTGCTACTGACTTCAGTTGAGTCTTTGATGAAGACGGCTAGCGAATTAGCGGAGTTTCTTGGAACGTTTGCATAGGCGGGGGTTGCCAAGCTAGGTCAAAGGCGCTAGGTTGAGGGCCTAGTCTCATAGGAGTTCGTGCGTTCAAATCGCACCCCCCGCATTTTTGATAAAAAAATGCTCGATAGGAGATAGCATGGCAAAGCAAAAAACAGAGAAGACCAACCCCCAATTAGATCTGCTGAGAGAGACCCTCAAAGTGTTCGCGAGAAAGCATCAAGCAGATATTTGGAAGGAGCTCGCCAGAAGGTTGGACGCGCCATCAAGCAACTATGCTAAAGTGAATTTGAGCCGCTTGAACCGATATACGAATTCAGGCGATGTCGTCATAGTCCTGGGCAAAGTCCTTGGCGCGGGATCAATCAATCATCCGATATCTATCGGTGCGCTTAATTTCAGCGAGAACGCGCGCCTGAAACTCCTTGCGGCAGCAGGAACCGTTGTGACGATCGACGAAATCATCCAAGGATCTCCAACAGGCAGCGACGTAAAGATCATACGGTGATATATATAGGGGTGGTGAATCTGTGACAGTAATCGATGCTAACGGTTTAATACTTGGGCGTCTCGCCAGCATAGTAGCTAAAAGGTTGTTGTCAGGAGAAGAGATCGATATTATTAATGCAGAGAGAGCAGTCGTCTCAGGGTCGCCAGAAACTACTGTATCAAAGTACCAAACGATGCGGAAAAAAGGTTCCAAAGAAAAAGGACCGTATTTCCCCAAGCGTTCAGATATGATTTTGCGGCGGACCATTCGAGGGATGTTACCGCATAAGAAAGCTTTCGGCAAGGCGGCATTCGGTCGGCTTCGAGTTTATATGGGGACGCCTGCTGAGCTCAAGAACGTCGAAGCGGAAACGCTCGATAGCGCGCATAAATCAAGATTAAGCACCATCAAAGTCACTGACTTAGAAATGATTTCCCAACGACTGGGGGCCAAAAAATAGGGTGAGAGAATTGGGGAGAAAAACAGTTAACTCAAGTGGCAAACGCAAGACATCAATAGCACGGGCTTCATTTAAAGAAGGACGAGGCGTTGTAAGGATTAACAAAAAACTCCTAAACGTCGTTGAGCCACAGCTTATCCGAGAGAAGATCCAAGAACCACTAGATCTCGCCGGTGAACTCGCAAAACAACTTGACATCACGGTAACCATTCGGGGGGGCGGGATGGTAGGACAGGCAGATGCCGCGCGAACAGCAATCGCTCGGGGGTTAGTCGATTGGACGAACGATCTGAGTATGAAAGATCTTTTCCTCAAACAAGACCGTACTCTTCTCGTCAATGACTACCGACAGAAAGAACCGAAGAAATTTGGCGGCAGAGGAGCGCGCGCGCGACGACAAAAATCCTACAGGTAACAAAGGCGAACGATGATACCCGTAAGATGCTTCACGTGTGGCGCAGTGATATCCAAACACTGGGATCAATATAAAGACCGGATAAGTGCCGGAGAAGACTCAAAGATGGTGCTCGATGATCTAGGTGTAAAGCGTTACTGTTGTCGCAGGATGCTCCTGACGCACAAGGAGCTCGTTGATATTTTTGCTCCATATCAATGACAAGGGGTTGTAGGGTAGCCTGGATATCCTACGGCGTTCGGGACGCCGTAACCTGAGTTCGAATCTCAGCAACCCCATGCAGGGGCCCTTAGAAAGGAGGAGAGTCATTGAAAGAAGTTGTTAAAAAACTTACTCGTTATGAAAGGGCCCGAATCGTCGGGGCGCGCGCTCTGCAGATTTCCATGGGCGCACCTACGTTAATAGAGTCCAACACAACAGATCCAATCGATATGGCGCTAGAGGAACTCAAGAAAGGGGTCATTCCGATAACGATTAAGCGCCGAGGGACCCCCCGATGAACTCGATCGAAGCAGTATCAGTCAGCACGATACTCGATGTTAACGCGACAGACGCCGTAGAAGTGGAGATAGTCACGACCAGCGGCTACGGTCAATGCTCATTCCCGGTCCCGAGCGAGGCAGTCAAAAAAGCACGAGAACAAGTTTCAGCGCTTGTCGGCAAAGACGTGAATCAGCAGGCAGAAATTGATGACTTGCTGCAAGATATTTTTTCATTGCCTAGCATGAGCATGGCGTTCTCAGTTGCTGTTGCTAATGCAGCAGCTGCTTCCCTAGGAATGCCGCTATATCGTTACTTAGGCGGCCTCTTTGCCAATTCTATGCCTTACCCTTTGATGAAGATCTTTGGCGCGGAGGTTGATTATTTCGCTATTCCAACAGGAGCGAGTTCATTTGCGAGTGCAATTGCTGCTTCAGTAAGCGTCTATCGTGAGTTTAACGCGCCAAAAACGACAAGAGACCCGGCTCAAGTTGACATTCTTAGTCGGTTGACTATGATAGCAGAAGGAATCAGCCGCAGGTTTGGCTTCGACGTCAAGCTAGGTGTTGATTTCAAAGCCTCGAAAGAGGCACAAAATAGGCTTAGTCTCAACAAGCAAGGCCAAATGACGGCAAATGATCGACTGGAGCATATTTTTAGCCTCGCCAGCGAATACGGTCTCTACTACATTGAAGACCCATTCGACGAAGCAGAATCTGAATTTCAGCTTCAGTTGACCGATGAACTACGGGCGACATGCCTTATAGCGTCAGAGTCGAATCTCGACAAAGGCATTACTGGCTCGCGCGTCGTCAAAGACGGAAGAGGGGCTAATTTGGCATTAATCACAGCTACAAGAACGGTCTCGAGCGTTTTCGAGCATTGCGCCAATGAGAGGGCTAAAGGGCACAGCTGCGCTGTGCTCACGGATAATTCGACGACCTGCGAAGCGTCACCTTCGCACATCGCTGTTGCTTTGTCCGCCCCTTTCATAAAGCTGAACGTTAGGGGCAGGCAGAGCACGGCAAAAACGAATGAACTTATACGTATAGAACAAGAACTATTTGACGGAAAAAACTATAAAATGGCAAATAAACCGATCTGATAAAAGGTGGACCGATGGAAGAAACCACGGAATACGAATCACTCATACCTGTGGACGAGTACCTAGCTGCCGGTGTCCACATAGGTACTCAGCAAAAAACGGAAGACATGAAGCGTTTTGTTTATCGCGTTCGAGCAGACGGGCTTTATGTGCTCGATGTGAAGGCTACAGATGACCGCATAAAAACTGCGGCTAAATTTCTTAGCAACTTCGACCCGGCACGCATATTGGTAGTTTCGGCACGGCAATACGGTCAATTCCCGGCAACTATGTTTGCTAAAGTGATAGGAGCAAAATCGCTCGTGGGACGCTTTATTCCGGGCACGCTTACAAATCCTGAGTATCGGGACTTTACAGAGCCAGACGTAGTGGTTGTCACAGACCCGATCGGAGATTCACAGGCAGTTAAGGAAGCCGTTGATGTCGGAGTCCCCGTAGTCGCTATGTGCGACACAAATAACATGACAATGCATATTGACGTCGTCATTCCGACGAACAACAAAGGGCGTAAAGCCTTAGCGCTCATCTATTGGCTCCTTGCCCAGGAGATTTCCAAGCTTCGCGGCCAACAGATGGATTACGCAGTTACCGATTTCGAAATCGAAATCTAAGAGATCAGTAATGAGGAAGCCTGCAAAAGCAGGGTCGTGGTATCCCAGTGACCCTCGAGCACTGGAAGAACTCCTGCACGATTTCATTCAAAAGCCACAACCGCGTAAAATCAACAGTGCGGTGGTTCCTCACGCTGGCTACGCTTGTTCGGGTTCAACCGCAGGAAAGGTCTTCTCAATAATTCCTCAGGCGGACACATATATTATCATAGGGCCTAACCACCATCACCCTATTGTCTCTGTATCGAACGAACCGTGGCTTACTCCCCTCGGAAAAGTCAACGTTGATTCTGGTGTCATTGAGGCACTTCATATCGACGTAGCCAATGAGGCAAACAAAGAGGATAATTCTATAGAGCTGCAACTGCCATTCCTTCAATTCCTGTTCGATGACTTTGAAATCGTCCCAATTACTATGGGGGTTCAAGGACCCGAATCGATCCAGCGAGTTTTTGATGCAGTGCGAAGGGCCGCAGACGAAAACACCGTGATGATTGCCTCGAGCGATTTTACACATTACGAGCCAGAGTTGGCCGCTAGGACTGTTGATAAATGGGTAATAGAGCCCATTTTAGGGCTGAACACGCAAGAGTTTCTCTCACGGTCTCGCTCAACTTCTGTATGCGGCTTCGGGCCGATAGCTGTCGCTATTGAGTTCGCCAAGCACAAGGGCGGCGAGCGAGGAGAACTTGTCGATTATTCAACCAGTGCGGACACGTGCGGCAACTCAGCTGCGGTGGTCGGATATGCAGGGATAGTTATGGCGTGACGCTCGAGACAAGCTTCATAGACACGTTTACAAAAAACCTATAGATGATAACCTGTTCGGCGCCCGGTAAGGTCTATCTGTTCGGAGAGCACGCTGTTGTCTACGGAGAGCCGGCAATAGCTTGCGCGATAAACCGGCGAATAAGCACCTCAATAGAGCTCGTGTCTTCGGGAAAAACAAGAGTAGATGCGATGGGCAAGCGCCTGAACTGCAATAGTGAAGAGTTCAAGTACGCCTGCTGCGCTGTTCAAACTGTAAAACGACTGTTCGAAACAGACTTTGGCGCAGAAATAACGATAAGATCGCAACTGCCGTCACGTCAAGGGTTGGGTTCCTCAGCAGCCGTAACTGTCTCTACGATAAAAGCGCTTGCTGAATGTCTCGGTATAGAATTGGAAAATGAAGCAGTAGCGAAGATAGGACATCAGGTAGAGACCGCTGTTCAGGGGAGAGCCAGTCCTGCTGATACTTTTGTCTCTTCAACCGGCGGCGTAGTCTTTATAGAGCAGACAACAACTTCCCATCTGTCACCGCTCAACATCCCAATCATAATCGGCGCAACCGGCATTGAAAGATCAACCAGCGACGTCATCGCGTCGGTAGCAAGAATGAAACAGAAGTACCCCTCTTTGGTCACGGACATCTTGTCTTCAATGGGCGACGTAACCCGCTTGGGAAAACAGAAGCTCGCTGATGAAGACTTTGTCGGCTTGGGTGAGCTGATGAACATTAATCAAGGACTGCTCGAGTCAATCGGAGTGAGTGACGACGCACTGAGCAGACTCGTATACGCAGCGAGAACCGCAGGAGCACTCGGAGCCAAAATCACAGGCGCCGGCCGCGGAGGCTGCGTGCTAGCACTTGCGCAAGATGGAAACGTTAAGAAGGTCTCGCAAGCTATCGTAATGCAAGATGCCCAAGTGCTAAACGCGGCGTTCTCTAATTTGGGTCTGCAGACAGAGTGAAAAAGGCGTGATTCGATGTGATTCTCCTTAAAATCGGTGGCTCCGTCTTGACGGATAAAGCGCGGGCAAGCACTGTGCGAAAAGATAAATTGCGCATGGTCGCTAGACAGATAGCCGACGCGAAGAGATCTAGTCTCGTGCTTGTCCACGGCGCTGGCTCCTTCGGACACCCGCAAGCAGCGACGTACTTGTCTAAAGGCCTCAGCGCAAGTGGCCTGTGGAAGACCCATCGGGCGGTATGCTCGTTGAACACCAAGTTTCTAAATGAACTACACTCTCAAAGCGTGCCTGCGCTGCCAATTCACCCACTAGATAGCGTCGCGCTTGATGCTGGCAGAATCGTACATTTCGACACGACTGCATTAGACCTAATGCTCGAAAATAATATCATTCCGGTGCTTCACGGTGACATCGTTATGGATAGCGCCGACGGTTTCAACATCTTATCAGGTGATCAAATAATAGGATTTCTCGCGCGAAGGATGCGACCTGAAAAGATAGGTATGGGTACGGACGTTGACGGAATCATGTACAAAGGCGGTAAAATCGGCCATCTCAACGCTAGCGAGTTTGAAAAATACCGCAAGGAAATCGTCGGTTCAAGCGTCATAGACGTCACTGGAGGGATGCTACGCAAAGTCTCAGAACTTTTGGATATCGCTAAGTCAGGCATTCAGTCTGAAATATTCAACGCTACTCGTGATGGCAACGTCGCTAAGTTCTTGATGTCGCATCAAGAGGTAGGAACGACTATATCCATGGGAGCAAAATGACCACGAACAGAAAAATCGAGCACCTTATGGTCTGTGCTGCTGAAGACGTAGAATCGGGAAAAACAGGCCTCGAAGATGTCAGATTTGTCCACAACGCGGTTCCGGAAATAGCGAAGTCAAAAATCGATGTAACTGCTGAATTCCTGGGGAGGCGCTTCACAACCCCCATCTTTATAGCAGGAATGACAGGTGGACATGGGAAAACTACTGCTGTGAACGCTGCACTGTCAGAGGCGGCAGAACAACTCGGAATTGGCATTGGCGTAGGGAGCCAGCGTGCAGCAATTGAACATCCTGAACAAGTCGAATCATTTAGCATAGTCAGGGAGCGCGCTCCTACTGCCTTTGTCGTAGCCAACATCGGCGCTACTCAAGTCAAAAAGTATGACCTTGAGATTATCGAACGCGTAATCGAAATGGTAGACGCGGACGCACTGGCAATTCATCTAAATTTCTTGCAGGAAGCTGTACAACCCGAGGGCAATCCTAACGCAGAAGGATGCCTCGACGCTATGAAATCACTAAGCGGATCTCTACGGGTGCCGATTATCGCCAAAGAGACTGGCGCTGGCATTTCAAGAGAGGCGGCAGCTGAATTAAAAAAGGTCGGAGCATCCGCCATTGATGTGGGTGGAGCTGGAGGCACAAGCTGGGCTCGAGTTGAGACTTACCGTGCACAGAAAGACCCCCTGCTCACCAGATTGGGGTGGCTATATAGCAGCTGGGGGATACCTACTGCGATATCGATTTTAGAGTCCTTGGTCTTGCCCGTTATCGGAACGGGAGGAATTCGGCATGGCCTTCATGTGGCCAAGTCAATTGCCCTTGGAGCGTCATTGTGCGGGATAGGGTTGCCACTACTGAAACTCGCATTTAAAGGCCCAAAATACGTAATAAACGAGATCACAGCGATAACTGAAGAACTGAAAGTCGCAATGTTACTGACGGGATGTGCGACACTCGCTGACTTAAAAAGATGCCCGCTCATAATCACTGGCGAAACCAAAGAAATGTTACAGCAACGTGGATTTGATCTAACAGATTTTCAGGCAAGGAGGTAGCATTGTGCAGGTAGAAGTTAACGCAATTGGCGGCTACGAAGAAGTCGGGCGCAATATGACTGCCATTCGGGTGAATAAAGACATAGTCGTCATAGACATGGGGCTCAGGCTCGATAGGATTGCAATTCACGAGGACGCAGAAATAGAGAAGATGCATCCTATTGATTTAATCAAGATGGGAGCGATACCAAATGACGCGCCGCTAAGTCAATCTAAGAGGGCTGTAAAGGCGATAATCTGCACGCATGGACATCTTGATCATATAGGCGCAGTTCCTAAGCTCGCACACAGGTATGACGCCCCTATAATCGCCACACCGTTTACCGCTGAGCTGATCGCACAACAGATCCAGGCCGAGAAGAAGTTCGGCGGCGAGAATCCCCTTTATACGCTTGAAGCGGGACAAGTGTATCAAATAACTCCTGACATAGCAGTTGAATTCGTAAGAGCAACGCACAGCATACCCGATCCAATATTTGCCGTGCTACATACGCCGGCCGGCGCTCTCATCTATGCGAACGACTTCAAACTCGATCGCACTCCTGTGATTGGCAAACCCCCCGACTTTAATCGCATTAAGAGTCTGGGAAAAGAAGGAGTGCTCGCTTTGATCGTAGAAAGCACTCGCGTCAAAGAGGCCGGCAAGACTCCGTCGGAACAGATTGCAAAAGACCTCGTCCGCGACGTACTGCTTGGAACTGAAGAAGAAGACAAAGGGGTGCTTGTCACGACGTTTTCGTCACATATCGCCCGCGTAAAAACGATCTTCGAAGCGGCTCAAGAGATGGACCGACGCCCACTGATCCTCGGCCGCTCTATGGAGCGATATCTAAGAACAGCTGAAAGGATGGGATATGTAGAGCTTCCAGATGACATTGGTGTGTACGGAAATAGGAGATCGGTAGATAAAATATTGAGGAGAGTGATGCAGGAAGGCAAAGACAAATACCTTCCAATAGTCACAGGTCATCAAGGAGAGCCCGAAGCTCTGCTAACAAGGGTTGCAAGCGAGCTGACGCCCTATCAAGTTACGCCTGGTGACAAGATAGTGTTTTCTGCTGAAGTGATCCCGACCCCTATCAATGCGGCCAACCGGTATTCGCTCGAAACAAAGCTTAAAATGCGTGGTTCGCGGCTTTATACCAACGTCCACGTCTCAGGCCACGCAGCCCGCGAAGATCACTGGGAGCTCATCAATATGCTCAAACCAAGTCACATCTTTCCAACACATGGAGATCTCACGATGACGAGCTCCTACGTAGAACTTGCGGAAGAAGCGGGTTACAGCCTGAGGGACAATATTCACCTTTTAAGAAACGGCCAGAACATTTCGATAAGACCTTAACACGAAACCACCCATAGAGCGCATATCATTAGCGAAATCGTAGCGCTTTCACGGAGATACCAGAAAATGAGCAGTTTAAGCCACAACTTCGACAAAAGAAAGAACCTAATCGACAAGGCGCTAAACGACTTTGTCCGGGTAGTTTTTCCTGAAGAACTGTATAGAGCGGCTAGGCATCTCATTGAAGCAGGCGGAAAAAGGCTGCGTCCTTCTATTTTGCTGTTGGGTGCCCAAATGGTGCAACCGGACATCGCTATAGATGCGATACTTCCAGCTGCGGTCTCCGTGGAGCTCATCCACAATTTTACGTTGATTCACGACGATATTATGGATGCTGATGCGACGAGACGCTCCATAGAGACTGTGCACACGAAGTGGGGCGTGTCAGAAGGCATATTGGCGGGCGACGTGTTGTACGCCAAAGCCTTCGAAGTACTCTCTTACACCAGAAAAGAACCCGAAGATGTAATAAAATGTCTTCGGCTTCTCTCTAAGGCATGTTCACATATCTGCGAAGGACAATGGCTCGACATTACGTTCGAGAATAATAAGAACGTATCGGAGGCAGATTACCTCGATATGGTCCAAAAAAAGACAGCTGTGCTCTATGCAGCTAGTCTAGCGATGGGGGGCATACTGGGAGCCGGCACTGAGGACGAAGTGAACGCCTTGTGGGACTTTGGGATAGCAATGGGCATAGGTTTTCAGATCCGCGATGATGTGCTTGACCTGATTACGCCGTACGAAGTGCTCGGAAAAGACAGAGCGAGCGACCTCATCGAGGGCAAGATGACGCTCATTATGATACACGCGCTAAAACAGGGAATAATGCTTGGCCCATCTAAACTTACGGCAGAAGATGAAATCGACCAAGCGATTGAAGCTTTGCAGAAGGCTGGCTCGATCGAGTACGCTATGGAAAAAGCGAGAGAGCTTCTACAAGTCGGCAAGGCGCGACTCTCGGTCATAGCCGATTCAGAGGTAAAATCTGAGCTGCTCACACTCGCGGACTATATGATTTCTAGAGTTTATTGACCGTGCTTAGTCGAGGCGATTGAGTGGACCCTCAGGTGTTAAGCACCGAGATTAAGAAACGTGCGCTCCAAAATGCCATCCGACACGGAGGCAAGGCAGAGCGACGCGCCGTCATCTCGAAGCTCATTGGCGATTATCGCGAACTTAGAGAGCAAGCTTCGGAGATATCAGGCTCGATGGAGAACATCGTTGCTGAAGTCAACGCGCTGACGCTCGATAAACAGAGAGAGTTGCTCGAAGAAATAGCCCCAGAACTGCAGCATCCCGAGGCAAAGCAGCAGGGAAAAAAGACGTATCTTCCGGAGTTGCCGCACCACGAACGTGTAATCATGCGATTCGCTCCCAACCCCAACGGGCCTGCTACCCTCGGCAGCGCACGCGGAATTGTCGTAAATTCTGAATACTCTAGGAGGTATGGCGGTTCATTTATTTTGCGTTTTGACGACACAGACCCTCAAACGAAGCGGCCAATGCTTGAGGCTTATGCGTGGTACCTCGAGGACTGCGAATGGCTTGGAGCGACCCCAAACGTCGTGGTGAACGCTTCCGACCGAATGGAAGTATATTACCAGTACGCTGAAAAACTCATCGCACAGGGAGCGGCCTACGTTTGCACTTGCTCCCAACAGCAGTTTAAAATGCTTAAAGAAGCAGGATTAGCGTGTCCTGATCGCGACAATGCCCCTCACGAGAATATGACTAGTTGGAAAAAAATGCTAAATGGGCGCTATAGCGAAAAAGAAGCTGTTTTGCGAATTAAAACCGATGTAACTCATAAAAATCCGGCTTTGCGGGACTGGATAGGTTTCCGGATTGTCGATCTGATGCACCCCAGAGGGCTTGCATTTCGAGTGTGGCCTATGCTCGATTTCGAATCTGCCATAGAAGACCACGAGCTCGGGGTCACGCATATAATTAGGGGAAAAGATCTGCGTGATAGTGAAAAAAGGCAGAAGTTCCTATACGACCATTTAGGGTGGACGTACCCATTCACCTTGCATTGGGGGAGGATTAGCGTCCACGAGTTCGGCAAGTTCTCAACAAGTGCGCTGAGAAAGCAGATTAACGAGGGACTTTATCGCGGATGGGACGATCCTAGACTCCCTACACTAAGAGCATTGCGACGGCGAGGTTTTGCTCCAGAAGCGATCAAGCTGTTTATTTTGAAACTTGGCGTCAACGAATCGGACATTAGCGTCAGCCTAGAGAACCTCTATGCCGAGAACAGAAAACTCGCTGATCCCGTTGCTAACCGGTATTTCTTTGTGCGAGACCCGGTCAATATGCATATAGCCAAAAGCAAGCCCACCGTAGCGCACGCGCCGCTGCATCCGTCGTCTTCTAGTTTGTTCAGAGAGATTCCCGTCGAAGCAGACGTTTACATAAGTGCCCAAGACGCCACCTTTTCCCTAGGCGATTTGGTACGACTGAAGGATCTTTATAACGTTCGAATTGTGAACAAGGAGCCGCTAGAGGCAGAATACGCTGGCCAAGAAATCGTGAAAGGCACGAGAATCATTCACTGGGCCCCGCCTCAAGGACCGCTGGTTGAGGTTCTCACGCCTAGTGGAGTTGATATTGGGGTTGGCGAAGCTGGGATCGCAGTCGAACTGGACAAGGTTGTGCAATTTGAACGCTACGGATTTGTTAGAGTAGACCAGGTGGAACAAAACGGACGAACAAGAATAATTTGCTATCTCACCCATAAGTAGTGTTTGCCTGTTTCAGGTTTCTCACTGCACGGCGAACACGCACCGTGTATTTATGCATTGAACAGAACCAACAATAAGGATATAGCTACAGCCGCAACAATCACCGAGATTCCTAGGGCGCCGCCCATTGCCATTATCGCATTTACTGTGCTGGCGAGCTGCGCGGTCTTTTGCGAGCCAAAAACAGACACACCGCTAGCTTGTTGGGTGTTCATACCAAAAGAAACCGGTTCTAGATCCGCCTCTGCCTCATCAACAAGCTCGATAATCGTCTTGAGCAAAACGCCGTCATCGCCCTTGAACCCCAACAGGTTCACGCCGCTATAGGAATTAACGATGTGATTATCAGTAGTCATAACTTCCGCCTCATCGACTTTTAAAGCGCTAATAACAATTTCCCGTAAATTTAGCACCATGTTGTTTGCGTCCACCAAAACATATGCAGTTCGTTGGCCTGCAACGTCAACCAAAGCGACCTGAATGCCGAGATCACCCATGCCTTCGTCTCGTCCGAAAATAGGCGCCCTATTAGCTATCCCAAGCTTAATATTAGTCTCCAAGGGTTCCGATAGCATCAGTCGTGATGAGGCTTCCCTGACCGCGTCAATCAGATCGAACGAATTCTTCGTGCCCGCCCATATCGATGAAGCATAAGGAGCTGTGCAGTTGTGTGCATCTATCAACGCAGAGTATTGCACGCCCTGCGTTCTTGCTTCTGCACTAGCGACGAGACCAAGACCGAATTCTATATCCTCTGTTGATTCGGGCGACAAAGTCGATACAAACAGAACTGAGGCGCCGAATCTTTGAGCGAGAAGCTTTATGTCCCCTTTCTGTACTCTAATTGATTTTGATGCTTCTGTACAATATTGAGTGTTTTCTAACGCGCGTGCCGCAGCTTGAACTATTTTGAGTGACTCTGTTGCTGACACTAAATTGAAATCATGTGTCGCGGTTCCGTGCGGAACAAAAACCTCGCCGCCGTCGAGATTCCTTACTATTCTTACTGGCAGGTTTCCCCCGCCAATCTCACCGACTGGACCTGGATGTACAGCCGGTATAACAAAAGTCGCTTTCAGACGCTTGTTGGACCGAAAGGAGAGTGCGGTGACTGGAACCTCAACAGCTTCGCCGATCTTTTTGAAGAAGTCTTCCATCCCCGGGGCGCCTTCGATTGCTTGCGCAATATAGCCGCGGATGAAATCCATGCCGCTAACGCCGAACGATTTTCTTAAAGGCGCATCAATGTACCGTATGAAAACTAGGGCTCCCAATGTGAACACGATGCTTATTGCCACTAGGTTTACGACGAAGCCCGTGGCGCCGAATAACGGCAAGAAAAGCGCCCCGAATATCGTTTGAAGCGACGAAGGGACTACGTTTCGGACTAAGCTCTTCGTCGTTATGGCCGTTAACACCAACATTCTGAAAGCGAAAACTGCGCCTAAGGACATGACGTAAGCTGAAATTGTCACTTGCCAACCTGTAGCAAATGAGATCAGCGCACCAATGACACAAAAGACGCTAATAATTATGGCCCCAACAAAGGCCAACAAAGCAGAACGATTAATAGTCATCGTGCCCTGCAACAGCCGAGCCAGCGGATGCGTAAAGGCGGCAGCCAGCACCGCCGGTATCCCGATAAGGACAAGACCGGCGAGAAGGTTCTCTCTCCAACCAAAATTGAAGACGCCCGCGCCGACCACCAGCGACAAAGCTAGCGTGACAGGGATAGTATTTTTCCACCGCGGAGCAGCAAAGACATATTTCATAAGTCCTGCAGTCCGTTCCTCCATCCCCCTGACGACTTTCTCCTTCGGGCCGAATATGCTCAACTTCATCTACTTCGCTGCGCTCCTATTTTTCTTCAAGTCCTAGCTTACGAATCTCTATGTACCCTCTGCACTGCTCATTAAACCACTTCTTTTCATAATTGATTATTCTAATTCGCCTGTGAAAGATCGGAGCATCGAGCACGAGCGTTTCGTACTCGCCCCCCTCGCCCATTATGTGCACTCCGTGTTTTCTATGCAAAACAGACAAATCGTCAACCGCTTTTTCATCGAGTGTCCGGCCGAGCCACGATTCATCCACCCCATCCGCTGCGACCTGAACGATAGTGATATGCATTGAGCGCGCCATTGCTCGTAGCAAACGTTCACCCCCTTTGTTCCAAAGGGGCGCATATAGCTCCATATGAAGCTGATCGCACAGCTTTTTGAGCCGACTCATCTGGTAGTTCGATGCTATCGTACCAGCGACAATCCCGTCCGCGTCGAGACCTCGCAGCATGCTTTTTAGTAAGACCAACTCGTCCTCGTGTGAAGAAGATACGCCTGATACTAGCGGTATGTCGACGGCCTGTGAAATCAGGGGAGTTAGATGCGCACACGGCACGTGATACATGAGCGAGTCTTCCACAGGCTGAACGTTCACCAACTCCCCTACTTCGTGTTCACGCAACGCGCAAGTCAGCGCGCAGATTGAATCCTTGCCTCCCGAAATCAAAGCAGCCAAACGCATTCAAACTCCATCTTTAACCAGAACAGATAGGCATGTCAATCTTCTTTGAGAGCAACGTCAATTGCTTTAAGCGGTACATCTGCCAGCGCTTTGCCAATTACTGCCTTTGCGATCTTTGCTGCATGGGATTCGGTTTCGGCATTCAATATTTTAATTTCGAGTATCAATCCGACGAGGGCTGTTTTAGCCACCAAATAAACGCTGTCGAATATTTCTCCGCAAGCGGGACAAGACATTGACCCAACTGCCACTTCAACCTTGCTCAGCTTTGGGTTTAAACGCTTGCCCGCCTCAGATATCGCTATGCCTATTGCATCATCTACCGATTTGACGTCCTTGACTAACCACGCTGCCTCGAGCGTGACATAATAATCAGGCATAATACCTTCTGAGTCAACAAAGTTAATTAATATTCTCATAGCGCGATTCTTGCAGACGCTAGCGCTAAAACCGTTGAAGAACCACCGTTCAAGCGCTTTATTGCGTCCGAAGTGCCCCTGCGCGCACTCCTGCATCAAGCCAGCCGTGACCATAGCTAAAACATATCAATGCATTGACCAAATCGCCAATTGCGCGAAAATGAAGGCCATCTTCATAGTACGACCGCGCCATCGTCAAGAACTCCGTTGAGGTCTCCTTGCTGGCAACGATCTCTACGCGTTCGAGCGCGATGCGCAGCATCGCTTCATAACGCGCCACCTTATCCGCGATCTCCATCATTTTGAGCACCGGCAAACGTTTGAAGCGCCTCCTGTTCCAAGAAATGAAGCGACGCCGGTAGGACGAGAATGTGAGGAGGAGGACCGAAGTCATGTTCTTTAAGCTTAGCCAGCGTGTCTGCTCTTACCGTTGGTGAGACGGACCCTGCCCGTGCAATGCCAACTGCTAATGAAGAGGCCAATCGATCTCGTCCTTTCTCGTGTTCACTATGAAGCAACAATTCTATTCCCTGACCAAGCGTCATGAATTCTTCTCGTATATCTAAAAAGAGCAACGTATGGAGGTCATTCCTGAGATTCACCGTGACCGTATTGTAAGGCACGTCCGAGATCCCTCTGTACGGAAAGGCTAAGGTCGCCGATTTGCCAAAACGATAGTTTTGCAGCCCAGTCAATCCACAAACTGCCGTGGCGATCGAGGCACCGTGAATAATTCGGGTGGTTATTCCTTCGTTGTGCGCCCGGATCCTCAAAGCTACGTGTGTTGTAGAAATCATCGCGTCGCCCGCAGTTAAGAAGGCGACATTCTTGTGCTTAGAATCTCGTAGAATGTTCTTGTCGGGAGCTTGCTCTACGTCGTCTCTACTAAGTAAATGGATTTCGCGTTTATAAAATTCTTCAAGTTTCTCAATTGTCGTTCCTATCAGCTTTGAAGTATAAAACTCAGCGTATATCGCTTCAGCGTTTTCGATCGCTTTCAGTCCTTTCAACGATATATCATCTTCGTCAAATAAACCGAGACCAACGAATGTCAGCACCGAACTACTCCTTCCTTGAGAGAATCCGGCAAATAGCTTAGTGTCAAATGCAATAGCTTTTTCTCTATCAAATTGACGGCGTTAGTCCCGTTTGCATACGCAGCTTAGTCGAAGACCAGAAAAAAGATAACTTCGAGCGTTCTTTTATCCAGCGAATGATTGTGCCGCAGAAAAAATGGTGCGTCACCGTCCCAAAACAAGAAGGCGAGCGGGTCCGGAAAGAGCTTCAGGAGCTTAGTCTCCTAGATGAGCGATATAAAATAGAAGAACGAAACGGACGGCTTTATATACCACTCAAAGGATGGCCTCACGAATGCCGTTATGACGTTGAAGCATGCGATGTGGAGCTCCGGCCGCAAACGCTTCGGAAGGGGCTTGGAATTAGTTACGATACAATTGGGGACATTGCTATTATCGGTTGGTTCGATGGTGCTCGAGCCGCCGCGGCTGAGCTATTGGCAACGCGAAAAAACATCAAAGTGGTCCTAGCTGCGGTTAGTGGTGTGCGCGGTGAGTACAGACTGAAAGACCTCATCTTCGTTGCTGGCGAAAGACGGACGGAGACAGAACACAAAGAGTACGGCTCGAGACTGCTAGTCGATGTCTCGAGAGTCTATTTCAGCCCGCGTTTAGCTACAGAAAGACACCGCTTGGCTGAATTGGCGCAGTCGAATGAGACCGTTGTTGACATGTTTGCCGGTGCCGGACCTTTTACCGTATTACTGGCTAGGAAAGTCAAAAAAGCAATCGCATTTGAGTTGAACCCTATTGCCTTTCGCTACCTGAAAAGGAATATCGAACTGAACAAATTACATAACGTCGAGGCCTGCTTCGGCGACGTAAAAGACGTAGCTCCCAAATTCCCGGGGGCTGCACAGCGGGTTATTATGAATTTACCGCACAGTGCCTTCAATTTCTTAAGCGAAGCTTTGACCGTACTTAGCAGCAGCGGTGGCTTCGTCCATTACTACGACGTGAAACCTGAGAACGAGTTTCCTCAAACCATTGTCACGGTCAAAGAGTTTTTCCAAAATCGTGATAGAACCGTTGAAACGATTCATCTCAAAAAAGTAAGATCCTACGCTCCGCGTCAATATCACATCGTCGTTGACATAAAAATCGCCCCCAGTTGACGCGACGACGCCTGCTTTGGCCGGAAGCGAGCTCGAAAGCGAGATTCACCTTATGCGTGCAACTAACGGGGCTCGCCTTTTGTGTCGTGAGTGCAACACTTGGTCCGAGATTTCTTGAACTTGACGCAATTCTACGCCGAGCAACTTGGCTGTTTCCTGAGCAGTTTTTTTCTTATCTATCAATTCGCACAAAATCCGATCGAGCAGCGAATAGGAGATATCTAGTTCTGCCTCATCTGTTTGTCCTAACCAGAGCCCAGCTGAGGGTGCCTTCGAAATTATTCTTTCTGGGACATTTAAGTGTCGCGCCAGCTGAAAAACTTGGGTCTTGTAGAGGCTACCTATAGGCAGAGCGTCCACACCGCCGTCTCCGTACTTGGTGAAGTAGCCAGTGAGCAGCTCTGTTCGATTGCCAGTTCCCAAAACGAGTCGGCGGTCAGCGTTCGACGCAACATAGTTGATGACCATTCTAATTCTAGGCTTCAAATTTGCCTCGGCCATTGAAAGTCGGTCGAGTGTGCGAGCAGGCAGGATCGGCTTTGCCGATTCTTTGAAGCAGTTGAGTAGGTCATTGATTTCAATGATTGTGAACGGGAGCTTATATGCTTCAGCGATAGAAGTTGCGTCAAGCACGTCTTGCGCCGACGTGACCCCTTTTTCAGGCAATATCAACGCTTTCGTATTGACAACGTCGTGCGCTAAAGCGGCAACAACTGACGAATCAACCCCCCCACTCAAAGCAACAACTGCACCTCGAGCATTGGCAGATTGTACTCTAGCTTTTATGAAGCGTTTGAGCTGCCGGCGGATTGCACCCAGGGAATCTTCATTCAATGCGAGCGGATACATGGCTCAAGCAATTCAATCACTGGCGCCAAAAACATCTTTGACTGTGCTAAAGACTTTGGACTTACGACTGGCTTTCACTATTGTTTCGCCGCTTATAGACGCGAGCTCCTGAAAAAGCGCTTTTTCCTTTTCGGACAGATTCCTTGGAATCTCAACGATTAAGGTCGTGTATTGATTGCCCCGTCCACGCCCGTGAATGCTTGGGGCGCCCTTGTCTTTCAAACGTATCGTTGTGCCACTTTGCGTGCCTGCGTGAAGATCTAACTTTAGAGCACCGTATACAGACGGTACTTCGATTTGCCCGCCCAACGCTGCCGTTGAGACGCTTATAGTTACGTCACAATAGATGTCATCGCCTTCGCGTTTGAACACGGGATGTGGTCTTACGTGTACAACTATAAGCAAATCACCTGAGGGCCCGCCACGGACCCCTACAGAACCTTCACTCGCTTTTCGGATGTGTAAGCCTGAATATGCCCCTTCTGGAACCTTGATAGGGACTATCTTCGTAGATCTGATCCTTCCAGTACTATTACAATGCTTGCATTTGGTCTCGAATATCTTACCTTCACCTTGACACTCAGGGCAAGTTTCGATCCTGATAACCTGGCCCCCAAAGATGTTTTGAGCACGCTGTATCTCGCCTCTACCACCACAGGAAGGGCACGTTTTTATGTCACTACCTGGTTCGGCACCTGTTCCTGCGCAGTTATCACAGCGTCGATATCGAGATACTTTTAGTTTGACTTCAGCCCCAAAAATTGACTCTTCAAATGATAATTCGACGTCGGCTTGCAAATCGGGACCTCTTCGCGGGCTTGTCGGACGCGTCCTTGTTTGGGTTCCGAATGGACTGGTTCCGAAGCCCCCTCCGAAGAATGTCTCGAAAATATCTGAAAAGTTGCCAAATCCGCCGTAATCGCTGAATCCTGCACCAGACGAAGCTTGCCCGAAACCTGCGTGGCCAACCCTGTCATAGGTTGAGCGTTTGCTTGGGTTGCTGAGTGTCTCATAAGCCTCTGTAATCTCCTTAAACTTGTCTTCTGCCTCGCTTTTGTCGGGGCAAACATCAGGATGATATTTTAAAGCAAGTTTTCTATAAGCTTTCTTTATCTCTGCCTCTGTGGCAGTTTTGTCAACTCCTAGCACTTCGTAATAATCACGATTCATGAGGTCTATTTACGCACTATTTCTCGTCGACTACCTCGTAGTCCGATTCTTCGGTCGGGGGTTCTTGTTTTGCATCTTCTGCAGTCTTAGCGTAGAGCTCGGTCGTAATTTGATAAATCGTGTTCGTTAGTTGTTCTGTTGCCTGTTTAATGGCCTGGATGTCTGTACCGTTGAGGGCCTCGCGCACTTTTTCGATTTCGGTCGAAACCTTGCCCTTATTAGAAGCGTCGATCTTATCTCCAGACTCTCTCAACGTTTTTTCGGCCGTATATACCATAGAATCCGCGCCATTTCTGATCTCCGCTTCTTCTTTCTTCTTTCGATCCTCATCAGCGTGGGCCTCAGCATCTTTCATCAAGCGGTCAATCTCTTCTTTACTGAGACCGCTCGTTGACGTGATAGTAATCTTCTGCTCATTGCCCGTTCCCAAATCCTTTGCCGAAACGTGCACAATACCGTTAGCGTCTATATCGAAAGTGACGTCGATTTGGGGAACGCCTCGCGGCGCAGGGGGGATTCCGACTAACTGAAATCGCCCGAGGGTTTTGTTGCCGACAGCCATTTCACGTTCACCCTGAAGCACGTGAATCTCAACAGAGGTCTGGCTATCAGCTGCAGTCGAAAATATTTGAGATTTCTTGGTAGGAATAGTGGTATTCTTTTCAATGAGTTTAGTGAACACACCGCCGAGGGTTTCAATTCCCAAGGATAAGGGAGTGACGTCGAGCAGCAACACGTCTTTCACCTCGCCGACAAGAATACCGGCTTGGATTGCAGCGCCGATTGCCACGCATTCGTCCGGGTTAATGCCACGATCGGGCTCTTTGCCAAGGTATTGCTTTATGGCGTTTTGCACCGAAGGAGTGCGAGTAGAGCCCCCGACTAGTAGGATGCGGTTGATATCCTTTGGCTCAAGCTTTGCGTCTTTCATAGCCTGTCTCATCGGCCCCATCGTCTTTTCGACCAAATCCTCTGTAAGCTTGTCAAACTGCGCCCGCGTCAACGACGTATCCAAGTGCTTTGGGCCGTTTTGATCTGCCGTAATAAACGGGAGGTTCACCGCCGCAGTGGTCAAGGTTGACAACTCGATCTTAGCCTTCTCTGCCGCCTCCTTGAGCCTCTGCAAGGCCATCTTGTCGTTTCTGAGATCGATGCCATGGTCCTTCTTGAACTGATCGGCAAGATAATCGATAATCCTTTGATCAAAGTCATCGCCACCGAGCAGGTTGTTGCCGTTAGTAGCTTTTACGTGAAATACCCCGTCACCGATATCCAATATCGACACGTCAAATGTTCCGCCGCCAAGATCAAAAACCAAAATCTTCTGATCTTCGGCTTTATCCAAGCCGTACGCGAGGGCAGATGCTGTTGGTTCATTAATAATCCGCAAGACTCCAAGACCTGCTATAGTACCCGCGTCTTTCGTGGCTTGACGCTGACTATCGTTGAAATACGCAGGGACAGTGACAACGGCTTGGCTCACCTTCTCACCAAGATAATTCTCAGCATCTTGCCGCAATTTCTGTATGATCATTGCTGAGATTTCTTGTGGTGTGTAGGTCTTACCTTCAATGGCGACCGTGAAGTCGGAGCCCATCTTCCTTTTTATAGACGAAATTGTGTGATCTGGATTAGTAATCGCCTGCCTTTTTGCAATCTCGCCTACAACTCGTTCATTCTTCACGAAAGCTACTACGGAGGGCGTCGTTCGATTTCCTTCTGCGTTTGGGATTACTACTGGTTCTCCTCCTTCCATGACTGCGACGACAGAGTTAGTCGTTCCTAAATCTATGCCTATTACCTTGCTCATCTGTCCACCTTATTTGTGCTTTTGTTAACCTTCACTTTGGAAGGCCGAATCACCTTTTCATGAAGCTTATAGCCCTTTTGAATCTCCTCAGTTATCACGTTATCTGGCAGGTTAGTATCCACTTCAGTCATAATCGCTTCGTGCAAATGCGGATCAAACAATTCTCCGACCGACTTTACGCTCGTGACGCCGCTCTTGCCAAGAATATCGCATAGCTGTTTGTGTATTAATTCGATTCCTTCTGAAATGCCTTGATTGCTTTCAGTCCGCAGTGCCTGAGCAGCTCGTTCAAGGTTGTCAGAGATAACAAGTAATTCCTTAATCAGTTCAACAGATGCGTACTTTGAGAGATGCTCACTTTGTGTCTTAGTTCGCCGCTTAAAGTTTTCAAAGTCAGCCTGAAGTCTTTGTAGGCGCGAGAAGTATTCCTCATTCTGTTTTTTGACGCTGTCAAGTTCCTCCAAAAGAGTTGTTTCCTCAGCGGAAATTTCAACTTCGATAAGCTCCTGGTCATCATCTTGTGGAATCGGCGATACCCCCAGAAAAAAGACTGCATTTTTTATATGTTTGCACTTCTATATAAAAGCTTTTACGAGAGCTAAATTGAAAAACGTCGATTCTAGGCGCTTTTTTTAAGTTTAATAGTGCGCGTGGAACGCATTGACAGAGACTCTTACATTCACCTCACACAATATTGCTATAATTTTCGATGTTCTTTCGGATGGTCGTTGCCGATTCAACGGTGCAATGTACTCCAATGATTTTCCCGGCCTCGACGAGAATTCCGTGCCCGAAACGACAGTTCTCCCCAATTATGGCTCCCAAATTCATTACGTGGTGGAGCTCCCCATCGAGAAACGGCATTGCAAGCTTTGTTTGCTCGGAAATAAAATGCGAACCGATCATCGTATTTTTTCCAATGATTGAGTTTGCAACAAGCGAATGAGAGCCTATCCGCACATCATTCATTATCAAAGAGTTTCGCACTTCGGTAAAAGAGTCGATGGTAACGCCATTTCCAATGCTCGTAGACGGCAATATCGTGACATTAGGTCCGATCTCAACATCTCTACCTATCACGACTGGACCAAGCACGTAAGACCCCGATCTTATAATTGAATTCTCACCTATGATGACGCTGCCCCGCACTTTCGCATCGTCTTCTATTTGACCGTTCTGTTGCGTTGATACCTCTTTGATGGAGGCCAGCACTGCAGCGTTGGCATTGAGCAGATCCCAAGGATAGCTGGCGTCGATCCACATGGACGTCGTTTGAACGCCCGTGACATCATAATGCTTCTCGATCATCCTCTGAATGGTGTCTGTTATCTCATATTCTCCCCTTGGAGATATTTTGGTATAGGGAATCTCGTTAAATGCTGCAGGCGTAAAAACGTAAATCCCGGTGTTAATATAGTGGCTAATATCAGTGCCAGGCTTTTCTATTATTTGCGTGACGCGGCTTCCTTCCGTTGTAACGACTCCGTAACCCTTAACGTTTTCTTTCACGGTCAAGAGTAGCGTTACGTCGCCGGACGCGTTGCTCATGACTTCTTCAATAGCCTCCGGACTGGTTAGGTTGTCACCATTAAGAACCAAGAAGGTATCCTCGATTGAATCTTCAGCCAACTTGATAGCGTGGGCCGTTCCGAGCTGCTGCGGCTGCTCGACATACGTGATTTTTACGCCGAATTTCTTGCCACCTTCGAAATAGTTCATTACTTTTTCTTTCTTGTAGCCGACTACGAGACTTATGTCGGTGACTCCGCTCTGCGCAAGAGAGTCAATTACATATTCAAGGATGGGCCGATTCGCCACAGGCACCATCGCCTTTGGTTGAGTTAATGTAAATGGCCGTAAACGCGTTCCTTCGCCTGCAGCTAAGACAATGGCTTTCATTGTATCCCTTCGCACACCTATACGGAAAATAACTATATAGTCGTTACTTATCATGCTGAGATAAAGCGCAAAAATAGAATTTTACGCAGTAAGATACGTGCTAACGCTCACAGATAGGGCCATTTATGACAGGAGAGCAATGCAAGAACCTGCAGGAGCTAACAAGAGTTGTCGCAGACAACGCCATTTTCCCTGATAGCGAAATGCAAGGTAAGCGCAAAGCGTTTGCTGAACACGTCGAAGCGTTTCACAAAGATTCTCAAATCCCATTAGGTGCGGACTTTGAGGGGATTGTTTTAATGACTGCCCACCAGCCAAATTTCTTTCCGTACAGTGGGGTTGTTCGGAAGGCGGTGCTGATACACGCGGTGGCAGAAAGTCTGCGAGAGAGCCTTAACTGTCCTGTAGTGGAGCTCTTCTGCTTTGCAGACCAAGACTTCGCGGATGAAAGGTGGTTTCGAGAGGCGCAACTCCCGAGCGTTAGAAACAGAAACGGCACACTAAGCCTGCATTTGTCGATCGCTGAAACTTACAAAAACAAGATCCTCCGCGCGGTTCCGAAACCTGAAAATAATGAAATAGAAAAGATAAAAAACGAGATTCAACGCTGGGCGACTGAATCAAGAGATTCCATCTTAAAAAACTCAAAGCAGTTGGGGTTGGAGATTTCAGACGTTCACTTAGATACGCGATCTGTCTTTGAGCTTATTGATCACGCCAGCGAAAGAAGTACAAACGCGGCTGATTTTAACGCTTTTTTTTTAGCATACCTCATCGAGGAATGTGGTTACAAAACTGCTTTTGCGCGCTTTTCTGAATGCCAACCAGTATTCCGTGATGAAATCGCTTTTATGTTAGAGAACTTCGATCAATATGCAAGATTGATGAGTGAATCGCAGAAAAAAACCGCTCCACTGTCACACGCCCCTATCTGGTACCATTGCCCTTGCGACGGAAAAGCAGATGTCGAGGTAATGCGCGCGTCCGACCACGCGCTCATTGCAAGGTGTCGCGCGTGCAACACAACTACCGAGTTCAAAGGTAACTTACGCTCAGCACTGCTGCAGATGTTGCCAAGGGTGTCACTACGAGCAGAGGCCGTGCTTATCGCTTTCAGTGGTATAGGTATTACATTCTATGTCGGAGGCAAAGGAGGCGTCGAATATCTCAGCAGAGCCGAAAAGATCGCTGAAGCCCTTGGAGTACCGTTTCCGGTCGTCTCAACCTGGAGGCCTAAAGATATATACGGAGGCATCGGCCAGCTTGATGCAATCCTAGAACTATTGAGGGTGAGATTTCATTACAATCTTGTTAGGAATGATGAGAAGTGCGATGCAGTAATCCTACAACGCGAGTTGGATGACTTTCTAGCGGATATTGATGGAGCAATCTGCGCGCTCGATAATCTTAAAAGTACCGTCGCAAATAGGAAAGTTGATAGTTTTAAAGAGAAAATAGCTTTTATCGTTAACATGCAACATCAATTGAAGACGCGTTTTGAAAGAAACAAGATCGCACGAGATCGATCGATAGTAGCCAACACACAAAAGACGCTTACATTGATTCCCTCTATCATCGATTATGCTGTCAACGTCGGCGTCCAATCAACCGTCGCGCAATGGTCGACAGCACTGGAACAAAACGTGCATTTTGACGCGGCGTTGCCCTTGAACACTAATACTACAATGGACGCGACGTTCGAAACGATAAAACAACTATGCGTCGGTGATTTGTTTGAGTAAGGTAATTCTAGCGATCGGAGCTCATCCTGATGATTGTGAATTAGGTTGCTACGCCACACTTGCCTATCACAAAGACAAAGGAGACGCAGTTCATCTGCTGGTACTCTCCAAAGGTGAGGCAGGAGGGCCAAGCGACAGGAGAATCACAGAGTGCAAGGATGCCGCCCGGGTACTTGGCGCGGACAGCATTACTATAGAGGGCCTGAAAGATCGGATGATTGCGACTGACTATCGGACAATCGAGCTTATTCAGGCGAAGCTAGATGAATTACAACCAGATAGGATATACACTCACAGCCCGCATGACCATCATCAAGATCATCGAAACGCTGCACTTGCAACCATGACGCTTTATCGGCACGTGGACGATATATTCCTCTATGAATCCCCAAGCGTATCGCTAGAGTTTACTCCACGGGTCTTCGTCAACATAACTAACTTCTTCAACATCAAAATCGCGGCTTTGAAACTCCACGAGACCCAGAATGACAAGTACTACGTTAGAACGGAAGCGATCGCCGGTCTAGCCCAGTATCGCGCTTTTCAGGCTGGAATGTTAGCTACGCATAATCACAGCAAAGCTGAAGCTTTCGACCTTGCAAAAATGACTTTGTAGTAGTTGTCGCGGATGCACTTTTTAAGACGCCTAGGCCCCTCTTTTTGGTTTAATCACTTCACGCCTATCTTCGACTGCTAAGCGCGCTGCCCGCAACGCCCATATTATAAGAAAAAAAAGGGTAATGAAGGTAAGGGCAATTAGCAAGCTGTAAGGTGTGATTCCGCCCGTCAGATTTACGACTGTCTGGGAATAACCCAGAAAAAGGCCAACAGCAACTATTATGGCAATGCTTAATCCGATCGATATTGCTAGTCGCTCGGTTACTTCCAGCTGGTTTAATCTTGGAAAGAATGCGAGCGACATGGCAAACCCAGGTACGACGAGGACGGCAATGAAAGCGAGGGCAATTTGTATTATGCTCGACATCATTCCTCACGATTTATAGGGTTTCGACAAACGCGTACTCCGTCGGCCCCAGACAAAGCTTGAAATTCACGGAGCTTAATCTTTCTTCCAAAAAATGAAGTCAAAATCAGTTGTTGTTGCTCATAAATCGACTCAGCTTAGCAAGACCGTCAGCAATTTTCACTTCGGGTCCGTAGTTGATAAGCTTTTTTGCCTTACCAATATTTGCCAGAGAGCGCCTGCCGTCACCAATCCGCGGCGCCACGTGTTCGATGCGTGAATTTGACGTTACCATCTTTCTTATTATTTTTGCGAGGTCGTTTACAGTGATCTCTACACCGCTTCCGACATTGAGCACCGTGCCTTTAGCTTTGCTTTTTGCTGCAAGCAAGTTAGCCTTGGCGACGTCCCCCACATAGACGAAGTCACGAGTTTGCTCGCCATCCCCAAATATCTGGATGGGAACATTATTCCTCGCGTTGTAGAAGAATTTGCTTATGACACCAGAATAGGCGTTTTCGGGTCGCTGATACGGCCCATAGACATTGAAGTATCGCAAAGAAAGCGTATCAATGCCATATAAGCTGTGATAAGCTGCCATATAAAGCTCGCCCGAATGCTTGCTAACTGCATATTGCGACAAGGGCCGGATCGGCTGGGATTCGTCTGTCGGAAAAACATCTGCATTTCCATAAACAGCAGCGCTTGATGAATAGATTACCTTTGACACGTCACTCTCCCGAGCCGCTTCACATACCGAAAGAGTACCCAAGATGTTGTTGTCTAAATCGACAAGCGGCTCTCGCGTGCTAGCTACTACGTCTATGCGCGCGGCGGTGTGGAAAACAATATCAACATCTTTGAATGCTTTGCGAGTCGCATCAGTGTCCCGGATGTCGCCTTTTATAAAGCGCACGTTAGGCAGTCGAACTACTCGCGCCACATTGCTAAGATTGTCTAAAATCCGTATTTCTGAGAACTCGCTCGAAAGTAGTTCAACGATTTGATTGCCGATAAATCCGTAGCCGCCCGTAACTAACCCGATCATGTCTTTCACTAAACACAGGACAATTTCATTCCATCTGACTAATACTTAAACACATCGTTAGGCTGGTTTGTCCACTATGGCACTCGTTGTTTTTTTTTTGAGAGCTATCGCAAAGTTATCCACTTGTAGGGGTACTCGGTTGCAAGTTTCTTATTTTCACACGGCGGAGCGTCTTTGTCAGGGCACGTCGTTAGGCAATCCCCGCGACAAACTGGCGTGAAATGTCCGCGCTTGTCCCTCACAGTCAATTTACCTAGCGTTGTACATTGTGTTGGCCTGAATAAGGCAGGATCAACCTGCTCCAAGCATATCGTCAGGGTCATCTCGTAATTCCTACAAAGCGATTCAACTAGCTTGTAAAGCTTTAACCGATCCACAAAACCAAGCACATAATTCCCATCTTTGAGCGCATATTTGGCGCGTACTTGAGCAACCGAATCAGAGAATGGGCCACTGTCGATCCCAGAGATTAACGTCCCAAAAACCCTCGCGTTAAATGTGCCTGTTGATATGGTCACATTCCTAACGCCTATCGAACTCAATGCCTCAAAGAGCTCAGTTAGCTCATCTTGATCGTCTGTAAACCCGGAGATGATAGGATCTACTCTTGCTACCACATCTATGCCATCGCTAACGAGCTCCTCAATCGCTCTAAGCCTTCTAAAGGCCGGCGGAGCTTTGCCTAACGCGTGCAGTTTTTTGTTGTTGATGCTCTCACACGTAAACGAAACGCGAAGTCGTTCGTAGTTGCGCCAACTGGTCTCAAGGATTCTCAGAACAAGATCTGACTTGGTGACGATGGTGAAGTAGACATCATGTTTAACAGCAACTCTCATAGAGCGTAAAGAAGTATCACATACAAGGTCAAGCGGCTGGAACGGGTCCGTTACTGCACAAAAATAGAGCGGCGGGCAGATTGCTACGCTGCTTAGCTCAGCGTCAAGCAGTTCTGGTGTGTTTTCGTATACTTCTATCGAGCCCCCAGAGCGAGACCACGGGTAGCCTTTTGCGTAGCAATAAACGCAGTCAAAAAAGCAATGTCCGCTTTTCGTTATGTTGACTATGGCTGCATGTGGACACTTCCGATGATTGGCACGATATGGGAAATCGTGTATAATTCTGCTGCGTCGCTCAATTGGGACTGCTTTTAACATGTTGTGTCTGCTTTATGTATTCAAATCATAATAATAAGCAGCATGCTCAAAGCGACGAGTTCACGGTTTTTTAGCTTTTATGGATCGGCATTTAAACAATCGAAAAGTTGAAGGCGATAACGAAAGTAAAGACCATACGTATCTGCATATTTGCACCTACACGGACGGCAGAGATACTCGAGCAACGATTAGATGAACTGGCTAGAGAAATTTGTTTCCAGGTTGTACACTGTTTTATTCAGAATTAGCACAGGCAATACGCGAATTCGCCTAGCACGTAGGCTAGGCGTACGGATTGGCAGTAACTGCGAACTTTATTACTGCAACTTGAGTACCGAACCGTATCTAATCTCGATCGGCAACAACTGTAAGATCACTTACGGGGTTACATTCATGACCCACGACGGCGCGAAGTGGGTTTTGGAACAAAATCACGATTTTGAAGGCACCAAGTTTGGTCCAATCACTATCCGCGACAATTCTTTTGTTGGCGTAAATTCAATCATTATGCCCGATGTGGAGATCGGTCCTAACAGTATCGTCGGGGCAGGATCCATAGTCACAGGCGATGTTCCTCCGAATACAGTGTATGCGGGCAATCCTGCCAGATTTATTTGCACCTATGAAGAATATCTCGAAAAATGTCTGCTCAAAAATACCGGCAAGATCCCTCGGGAAAACATGAAAGATGTTTTGACTAAGATGTTTGAGCAAGAGCTCGAGCAACGAGTTGAAGTTCGAGATTAAGCGCTCAGGAAAAGGTGCAACGCGGATCGAAAAACCAGAAATATTGATATTACTACCCGTGTCGCGGCTCCGTGGTCTCGTAGCAGAGCATATTTCACTTCTTGCAAGCTATACTAACTTTTAAGCTAGTTTAACTTTTAAGCTAAAGGAACTTTTTTCGCACCAGGAGAACGAGGGAACGTGTCTCTTACCAAGCTGTAGAACCGGGCCACACTCGGGATTGCTGTAAATTCGTCGCGGCATTAACATTGTTTACTGCCGTCAGCGCACCCGCGTGCCCGTTAAGAGTCGTGATTTAGTGAAATGCCAGAAAAACGCGACTAAACATAATTCAAGTTGTGCAATATGTCCTCAATTTCTGCACGAGTGATTAAAACTCGCTCTCTGGGAGAATACGGCTTTATATCTCCGCGAGCTGCCAGATCACTGTAATACTTCTGGACGTGTGATAGTTTTTCCATCTCTGAAGGGATCACGAACATATCCTCGGTTTCGTAGGCGCGCCTCTGTTCGCTCTCCGTTATGAGCTCTTCTCTTAGTTTTTCGCCAGGTTTAACGCCTATGATCGCGGTACCAATGGAGTTGGGCTTATGTCCATACTTAGGCGCTAATAGTTCTATCATGACGCTCGCCACGTCCGTAATCCTCATTACTTTCATTTTAAAAATGAAAACTTCTCCGCCTCTCGCTGTTTCACACGCGTGCGAAATCATCTTAAGTGCATTGAACATAAGGATCCTCGGCCTTATCATCTCCTCGTGTGTGATTGTGACCGGCCCTCCAGCTTCGATTTGTCTTCGGAACAAAGGGAATACGGAACCACGCGAGCCGAGCACATTGCCGAATCTAACACTAGCAAAAATGGTTCCTGAATCTGCTTCCGCAGTGTTTGCAATCGATATTAAACGCTCTGCGAAGAGTTTAGAGGCACCATAGGCCGTAGTAGGCCTAACAGCTTTGCCCGTGCTTGTAAAGATAACCTTCCGGACGTTATGCCGTACACAGACCTCGATGAGGTTATGGGTTCCTATAATGTTCGTTTTGACGGCCTCGTAGGGATTGTACTCGCACATCGGCACATTCTTGAGCGCGGCAAGATGGAAGACGTAATCAACGCCAGCAAAAAGAGGTTCAATCCGTTCTTTATCGCGTATGTCAGCAACAAAATAAGAGACTTTGTTAGATCTGAGATCTTGCTCAAGGTCATAGAGTGCGCCTTCGTTGTTGTCCAAAATTAATACGTCCCGAGGACTCGCGTTAAGCAAAGCCCGAACGAACTGACTTCCTACTGAGCCAGCTCCACCCGTTAACAAGATCGTCTTGTTAGAATAAAACGAAGTGCAAATATCATCCATTTGTTCTAAAAGATCTTTAAAAGCGGATTTTGTTACTCGGGCATTGTTCTTATAACTTTCTTCGTGACAACTGCGTCGAACTCCGAGACACACGCTTTAGCCTTGTTGATTGTCAAGCCCTAGAAGCTCTTTAAACAGGGCCTTTTCTTTCGACGCGCATTCCTTTTTTGAGTATTTCGTAAGAGCGACGGATCTGCACATTTGTGGAAGCGCTTCATTCTCCAAGGCTTCCGAAATCTTCTTCGCGATGATAGCTGGATCATCAGACGTAAGATATCCAGTAACCCCATCAATTATGGTATCTCTTATTCCAAACACGTTCGTACCGACGGCAGCTGTTCCGCAAGACATCGCCTCTATCAGAACCCTTGGCTGTCCTTCGATGGAACTCGTCATTACCATCAAGTCTGCCATGTTCATAAACCTCGGCACGTCAGAGTATGGCACAGCACCGGTAAAAAGAACTTTATCAGCAACCCCAAGCGATTCTGCCATTTCTTTGAGTTGATCTTCGAGCTCTCCGGTTCCAACGATAAAAAGTTTAAATTTTATTTCAAGCTGCTGAACTGCCTTCAAAAGCAAATCTAGCCTTTTTACCGGATGTAATCGCCCTATAAACATGAGGATTTTTTCGTCTCGGATACCATACCTTTTTTTAAGCTCAGTGACACGAAGCCCTGGCCGAAAAACATCTTCGTCAAAAGTTAGGGGTATTATCGCCACTCTCTTGGCACCTCTTTGATAAAGCTCCTTCTCAAGAGACTCATTGCGGGTGACGACGACATTAGCATTTTTTATGACATAATCTTCTATTAGCCTAGCGACGGTTCCTATGACTCTCCCTTTGTTTACGTAAGTTACTTGATATGCCCAGTTGTATTCATAAAACACTATTGAAGGCTTTCTTTTGATTTTTGCTGCCAAAATCGCACCTGGGCACGCGGCACAAAAGCCCCTTACGAGCGAGTTGCCCTTCAATCGGCGGGCAATTTTGAATGCACTCAAGACTGCATAAGAAAGGTGCCAAAGACCAAATCGTTGAAAAAACGCCGAGGGAACGTGTACTACAGTGGGGGCTAATTCAAATTTACGGGTATCTCCGGTAAACAAGAACAGGTCGCACATGTCCTCATATACCCGCAAAAAATCCTTCAGCAGACGAATCATGCTGCCGTCGGTGTTCACGCTGTCAATTAGCCGAGTATCAAATGAAGTTACAAACAGAATTCTGCACCTTTCTTGGGCCATCCGATTCATCATAGCAGAGTGAACGTTAATAATCTTTTACACAAGCCAACAGGAGTATATTTAACAAGAGCAGGTTGAATAGTTGACCGATATGGCCAACACTGTCGCGAGATTTGCGTCGGCTTTCCAAAAAGTGCGAGACTTGCTGTCTCTGCGCTTCATCCGTAGCATCTTGCGAGGGCTCTCTGTTTTAGGAGCCGGCTATGCGCTGGCGAAAATCATCTCGCTGGCAGAAGAGCTCTTCATTGGCCGCTACCTCGGTGTACAAGTTTATGGGACATATCTCATCATTCTAGCCATAGCGACCATTTTGAACTCAGTGATGACCCTTGGACTTCCGAAGGCAGTCGTTAAGATCGTGGCCGAACGAAATGAACGCATCGCTGATGTGCCGACAAATGCATTTTTTATGGCTTTTTTTCTCTCGATTGCGATGTCGGTGCCCGTCATCGTCATCGGCTATTCGAACAGCTTGCTGACACTGCTTGGCATCACGCAGTACGAGTTAATTTTTGGCTATATTATAGCATTTTTGCTCACGCTATATACTGTCGCACAGTCGTTCAAGCTGGCGCTCTACAAGATCAGGTTTGTCGTCGTCGCAGACATCATCTATTGGAGCGTTGCGCTTATCTTCTTCGTGCTCTTTCGCAACTTGTCGCTCGGTCTAGTAGGCATATGTATCGGATCTTTGCTGGGCTCTCTCGTGCTCATTCAAAGAGTGCCTTTGGGTCTCACGCGCTTCTCGATTCCGGGGATCAAATCACTTGTCCCGCTAAGTGTCTATCTAGGCGCCGATAGTGTCCTCGGTGTCTCAGCGCAACAGATTAGTATCCTCTATTTAAACGTCATAGCCACCGCTTACGCTGTCGGGGTTTTTGGGGCACACTACCGGTCGAGCATATTTCTGATCGTGCCGCTCGTCACCGTGCTGTCAATGGCACTATACCCGCGCTTCTGCTCGATTGACCGGGAGTTGCGGCCCGGAGTTGGGAGATATCTGGCATACTTCGGGATTCCGATATGTTTCGCGGGGTTTTTGCTGTCCTACGTGAGCGGCATATTCTTCCTGCAGATTTTTAGGGTTGCGTTGATTCCCTCGCTTTTGCTTGTCCTCGCAGTTTATTCCGGGCTCTTTGTCTTCAACAGGATCTGGGACAAACTAGTAACTGCGTGTGAAGGTGCCAAGATGGTTGGCTGGGGAATCGTTTTTGGGACGTTTGCGTTCTTGTCGGTTATGGTAGTGCTCACCCCTTTTTTGGGCGGCATGCTCGCAATCGCGACCGGAATGGTCTCGAGCGAGATCGTTTATGGCGTCTTGCTGCTCAGCTGGTTCAAGCTCCGCGTCACAAGAAAGCGGGAACCAAAAACTATAAGTGAATAGGACGTAGCGGTTCAATAGAAAAGCTTGATTATTGCACATTTCGAGGTAGTCCACGTCTAATGCGAGAGCGATACGATCCGACTCAAGGGTATTCGAGACTAGGATCGCCTCAACCTCCGTCGGCGCAGCGCAGCGAGGTAGCTGCGCGCACGCGTTCGAGAGAGCTTGGCAAAAAAGTCTCGGTCGGCATAATGCTGACGACCCTTACGCTACTACTCATTACCGTAGGTTACGCAGGCTATTGGAATGGCGGCACTGCCCTTATCGATCACGACACTGCGACGTATATCGCGCTTGCTAAATACACCCAACAGAACAACGCTATAAGCGCTACCAACCCAAACGCGGCGCCTGGTGATGTCTGGTACAACGATCAACCGCCTGGTCTTCCGGTTATATTCAGTGCAGTTGCTACACTTGGCGGCGTCAACATCAACCTAAGTTCCGATCTGCTTCTCCTCTTGCAGGCTTTTTCCGCCTTTATTTTAGTTTCCTTCATTCTCACTACTTTTGTCGTTGTGAAAAAAATCACGGGCGATACACGAATAGCCGCGCTCGCCTCATTTTTTTCGGCAACATTTAGCCCAAACCCAGCTATATTGGGGCCTCAGTATATCGTGCCATCAAGCTTCGGGCTCATTTTGATGTACCTGGCGACGTACTACTTATACGCCGCAATCAAGGACGATGCAGGGAAATCCTTAGTGAGGTCAAAATACACACTTTTAGGCGCCCTCACGGTGACAACGCTAATCTTCACTCATAGATTCTCTACAACGACGTTCTACTACATTTTCACGCTTTTCATCATCCTGTACGTGTTGATTAATCTCGGCACAAGGATGCATCTGAAGCAGATCAGTGCAATGATATTGCTACCAGTCATCATCAGCGCCCCGTGGTGGCTCTCGATGTTTCTCCACTATCAGACTCTGCCCTGGAGCATTCCAGAGGTCTTAACCTTATCAGCAGGGATGTTGGGACTCGCCGCAGTCGGCATGCTATTTAGCGGGAGCACCGACAAAAGATCCCCACACAGGCGCCGCGATAGACTGTTCGCTGTCATCGGCCATACGACAAAAAACGTCTTGAACTGGATCATTCTCTTGGTATTAGTCGCCATAGCAGGAGTCATTGCAGTTTCCCTTGTGTTTTCGACTCAAACGGCATTCTCACTTGCTTTTACGATTTCAAGTCTCGGCCTCATTCCAATTCTTAGCATTTTGGTCTATAAAACAACACTTTGGGACCGCCCAGAGACAAATCTGCGAAACATGCTCGTCTCAAGCTGGCTCCTCGTCGCCTTGGTGCCCACGGTAGTGGGGGTTCTCGGGATAGCCGTTCCACATATGCCGTATCTTATTCAACGTGTTGTACCGCACGCTCTAGCAAATCAAGACGGAGTACGTTCGATACTGTATCTCGTCCTCCCATTGTCCATACTCGCTGCCATCCTCGTGTTTAGATTGGCATACGAGACACAGCCTCGCGCTCAAGGCTTGCGACCGAGGAGAGACAATCGAGCGATGCGTTCACTGCTTATCATCGCTTTTGTGATTATCTCGGTGCTTTCGCCGGTCTTTCATATCGCCACTGCCTCCGCCCTTGCCGCACACGCACAAGATCCAAAACTCACCGATAATGAAATGGCTGCGCTACAATGGCTCAACAACCACACTTCGGCAAGCGACGGAGTATTATCAGATCCAACTTTCTTGCAATACGTAACCACGTTCACCAACGCGCAAGCGGTCTTGTCTACGGACTCTGAAAACTCGTACGTCGTCACCCATCAGTTATCGCATCTCACAGATCTTTCAAACTTTATGAACAGCTCTACGGATTCCGCCACAAAGCTGCTCATCGCAAAAAAAATGGACGTAAAATACTTCGTTTACGATCCAGTAAAAGCAAACTACTCGAGCGGCCTCTGGGGATTCCCCTTCCCAAACTTCGTTCCCGATACGGGGATTATGACAGAAGTCTTCAAAAACAGCGACGTAACAATCTACCAAATTGACCAAAGCAAGCTCTCCCTAACGCCCGCGCAATACGCGTCGATTAGCAACGTTGAAGTAGGCAGCAATTCAGTAGTTGTCTACGTAACGAACCACGCGAGTGATCCCATGAGCTTGCACCTAGCCTGGCAAGACATTTACAAGCCGGTTACGTTGAACGCTGGAGAGACAAAACAGGTGAGCATTGACCTCCCAACAAGCAGCGGTTCGAGACTCGGATTTATGCCCACATTAGGGTCAACGAGCACTTTGTACGTTAGTCTGTGGATGGACCCTCCATCTGGCAACACTAGCTCGACGACGGATGCACGATACGTATATCCTATCGACGCAGTTAATATCAATTCGCAGCAGCTGCTGTAGCTGCAGTAAGCCTCCACTTGAGCGTCCGTCAAACACAACATCTGAGCGCTGTTTGAAGTCGTATGATGTGACCAAGCACCCCACGGCGTCGTTGGATCCTAGAATGCCGCCTTGGTGGTGCCCGGACGCTTACTTAATCCGCTCGCTTTTTTGTTGATGGCTTATTGAAAGGTCTTAAAAAGTTGACAGCACTGCGAGCACTATAGCTATGGCGCCCGATATTCCGCACAACACCAAGAGTATTCTCACCAGTCCCGGCTCTTTCATCGATCTCCGGCTTAAGATGTAGTCAGACAAGTTCTTTCGGACAGAATATGATTTTGAAGGTATCAAGTACCCTTCGTTCGTAACCTGCGTGGCCGTGAATAAGTGACTCTCGGTCACCTTTCCAACTGAGAACAGCACCATAGCGTAGTTGATGATGTAAGGCAACGCCGCTATGACAGCAAAGACTTCGATTTTTAGCGCTATGGCGCCGACAGCAATAGCGCTACCTATGCAAAGCGTCCCTATGTCGCCGGTAAATATGCGGGCAGGATATCTGTTGTATGGAAAAAATCCCACAAGGGCGCCGAGTAGCGCCGCCAATATTAAAAGCCCACCGATGCCACCCGTCGGCGACAGCAGCACACCCCCCACGATTATCAGACAAAACGTAACTATAGCTGCACATCCGATCTCCATTCCATTAAATCCAGCGAAGGTGTTGACAGCGTTGGCTCCCGCTGTCACAGCAAAGGGCACAATAGGAATCCATGCGAGTCCAAGCCACAGAGTTCCCAGCAGCGGCACAACAAGATATGGGTCATTTCCAGCAGCCAATATGAGCGGAATGGCAGCAAAATAACCGAGGAGGGGCTTTTCCTTTGCACCGAGGTGCATGACATCATCTAGGGCCCCTATCATCGCCGATAAAGTCACGACCAGCAGTGAGACCAATATCAGCTCCAAACTGATGCCTAAAAAAGCAGCGAGAATCAACGAGGTGGCAAATCCCGCATAAATTGCAAAGCCACCCATTTCAGAAATCTGAGGCTTGTCAACTTTGTGAACGTCAATCCCAGATACACCCACAGCTTTCATTCTTGTGATGAGCGGCGGCGTCGCAGCAAAGGTAATTACAAATGAAAGCAGAACGGAGACGATAAGCAAATAGAGCGTATAACTATCGATCATCTAAGATTTCACTTTTTTGAGTACTCAAGGTTTCTGAGTCGGTCCAAAAGTACGCACAATCTGAGCTCGCGTCGCGTCTAGGGTAATATCTCCTGTCTCGTCGAACATGGCTTGCACGGTACCTTCAGCTTGAGAGGCAGCTCGCGTGCGCAGGCCCATAAGACCCTCCGAAAAAGAAGTGAGGTGGGTGTAAAAACCTGTCTTTGAAACTTGCGGTGAGATCGTGAGCTTGCCTTCTTCAAAAAGCCGAACGACTTTGGAGACTATTCGTTCTGACGATTTGCCATCGTTAAGAGGGTCGTCTATCGTTTTTCCTAGCGCTGTCGACCGTATGGCATCCGTCAAGACTTCGGGATCTGGACTCTTGCCTAGTAACCTATTCCACCCGTTCTCGACGGTCTCAACATAATAAGTGCTGTCAGACAGCGTGATACAAGGCGTTTGCAAGATTGCGCTTTCTTTCTGAGGGCCCCCAGAATCGGTGATTAATACGTCGCAGTCCATCATTAGTCTTATAAAATCCGTGTAAGGAAGGGGATCGATTAGATGGACATTCTGAGACGACTGCAATTTGTCCATTAGACCAAACTTGATCAAATGGTTTCGCGTATTTGGATGTAATAACACGATAACGCTATAATCATCAAGACTGGTCGCCGCTTTCACGATTCGCCCTAGTGCCTTAGGGTTTCCAATGTTCCACGGCAACCTCACAGCGAATACGGCAAGCTGCATTTCGCCTTCGCGATACACGTCATAAGAATCCGCTTTCTGAGCTCTTGGTTTGTAGTCAAGGAGCGAGTCTATCAAAGGATCCCCTAAGTAATGGATGTAATCAGGATCATAGCACTCTTCGAGCAAGTTCAGATAAGCCGCGTTACACACGGGAAAGAATAGCATGGAGCACATTTCGATTACTCTTCTCCTCACGTCACTGTGCACGTCGCGTAACGAGCGATAGCCCGACTCAATATGGCCAACGGGAACGAAGCTCATCGACGATGCGATTGCTGCACTAAATGACGATATGACATTGCCTTGAACGAACACGAAATCCGGTCGTGCTCTTTCTAGTATTCCGTCGACCTGACTGATCATGGCGGAGATCTGTTGATTATAACTCATATTGCCTAGCGAGAGGCTGTAATCGGGATCTCGGAGACCCAAATCGATCAGGAGGTCTTCATACATCCCACGGTCGTAGTGCTGTCCTGTATGGGCGAAAATGAGCTCAGCCTCGTCGTTCTTGTCAATCTCCTTAAGAAAAGAAGCCATCCCTATGAGCTCCGCTCGCGTTCCAATGAAAACAGCAATCCGCATAACTCGACTCCTCTGAGCTAACGAGCACCATCGGCTAAATAGCTTATCATCTGTAAATGAGCGGCGCGTATTATCGTTGCGTAGCAGCTTTCCGTTCTATTCGTGAACCTGGAGGATAAACTCCAGCAGCTAGCGCGCCAACGCCGACTCTCGATCCGGGACCTATCGACGTTCCGACATTTATCATGCTGTTTATGCCTGTGTGCACGTCGTCACCCATGATGACCCCTAGTTTTCGTCGTCCGGTGTGAACTCCTCCGACGTTAATGGACTTCTCGTCAAACCGCAGATTGGCAACTAACGTCCCTGCACCAAAATTACAACGCTGCCCGATAATGCTATCGCCGACGTAAGATAGGTGCCCAATTCGGCTATCGTCCATTATGATGCTATTCTTGACTTCAACCGCGTTTCCGATCTTAACCCCATTTCCGATAGACGTACCGGGACGTATACAACAATTTGGCCCTATCTCGCAGCGTTCGCCGATTATTGCAGGGCCCATAACGTATGCGCCATTTCTCACAATCGAACCGCGCCCGATTTGTACAGCCCCAGTTAAAGTTGCAAAGGGTTCGACCTCCCCTTCGTTTGCGGGTTCTAGTGTCTGGATGAGGAGCTCATTAGCATACAGCAGATCCCACGGCCGTCCTATATCGATCCATTCTTCCCTGACGTCAAGATACCGCACGTTATATTCATGGTCGATTAGAAACTGTATCGCGTCAGTAATCTCGTACTCGCCTCTTGCCGACTTCGGGATCTGAGCAATAGCTTCAAATATCTCAGGTTCAAACGCGTAAATGCCTAGGTTTGCTAAATCAGAGACCGGCTTACCAGGTTTTTCCGCTATTTCTAAAACAGCGTCACCATCCGCCTGGATTATGCCATAGTTGGTAGGTTCTTTCACTCTCTTAGCCGCGACAACAACTGCTCGATCTCGTGGCGTCTCCGCCAGCAATTTCAACGTGAGGGGGCTTATCAAACTGTCGCCATTGAGGACGAGGAAGCGCTCATCCACGAGGTCTTTGACCTGGCCAATTGCGTCAGCTGTCCCGCGCTGTTGCTCTTGCGTTACATACTCAATCTGAGCCCCGAGCTGCGCTTCATCGAAATGGGCGTGAATCACTTCCTCCTGATACCCAGTTACGATTATCACTCGCTCAATGCGTGCCTTGACGCACGAGTTAACGATATGTTCGAGTATGGGCGTGCCGAGCACCGGTAGCATAACTTTCGGGCGATTGTATGTGAGAGGCCTCATCCGTGTCCCTTCACCCGCACCGAGTATGACCGCTAACATTGTAGGTGCCTCTTCACGACGACCAGCGCCTTTTCATAGAGCCGTCTTGTCGTCGCCGCGTCTCTCGCTTCTGCCGTTATCCTTATCTTTGGCTCTGTTCCGGATTTTCTTACCAAGATCCAGCCTTCCTCAAAATCGAGCCTCACGCCGTCTATGGTTGTCATCTGGACGTGGTTGAGCGAGCGTAATTCCTGAGCAATCGCCGCCATCGGGTCTTTGCCACTTTGGTACACACAGGATCCTCGCAAAATGTGATAGGTAGGAAACTGCGCGATTAGTTCAGAGATCGACTGCTGAGCCGCAATTGAAACGATTAGCGCGGCAGCATAGATGCCATCTGGGCAGTACGAAACGCTCGGAAAAATCCAGCTACCGCTGCTTTCGCCTCCGAAGTCCGCCCCCGTACGCTTGACTTCTTCGGCGACGTAGACGTCGCCTACGCGCGTTCGATGGACGGGACACGTGAGCACGTCATCAACCATGCGCGAGACATCAACAGGATAGACGGCCATTTTTTTCGCCTCTTTCATGCCGAATAACGCGAGCATCTCGTCACCCGTAACGTACCTCCCACCGCGGTCAACCGCCATCATGCGATCAGCATCGCCGTCATGAGCTATGCCGATATCGGCGTGAAAACTTCGCACAGCTTCTATGAGGAGGCTCAAGTTGCTTTCGATGGGTTCAGGATTTCTTGCAGGAAAAAACCCATCGAGCTGCGCATTCAGTGTAATCACTTCACAACCCATCTCTCTGAGCACATATGGCGTAATGGTGGCTCCTGCCCCTGACCCGCAGTCGACGACAACTCGACAGCTTACCCGGTTGAAATGCCTCAGTAATTCCCTTTTATGATCATTGATCGCATTTTCATAAGATGTTATTCTCCCTATGGCGTCCCAGCTAGCCCGATTTCCCGCGTATGCAGGACGCGATTGTGCTTCGGTGATTAGTGACTCAATAGCTTCTTGCTGCTTGCTATTAAACGAAGTTCCGTCGGCATTCCACAATTTGATGCCAACATATTCAGGGGGGTTATGGGAAGCGGTAACCATAATCCCGCAATCATAATTGCGTGCTGCGAGAGAGAGCGTCGGCGTCGATACGAGGCCAATTCGTGTGACGTCGCACTCACAGGCGATGAGCCCGGAAATAAGCCCAAATTCAATCATCTCGCTTGCGATTCGAGGATCTCTGCCAATAACGGCAGATTTACAGCTTGATCCAACAGCAAGTCCAACGCTGACCGCTAACTCTGAGTTGAGGTCTTTATTGGCTAGCCCACGAATTCCCGAAGATCCGAACATGGTAAGCCTCTTGCCTCCTTTACACGCCGCAGTTCATCACGGGGTAAATGGCACAAAAATTACAGTCAGAATCCTTTTCCCATTGAAATTAAATGTTTTGGTAAAACTATAAATCACGAGCTATGCTTTCAATACAGCGTGCGTCGACTGGCAGAGTATGCGGCAAACGAACGCAACTCGATGTGGGGTTGGTCTAAAATCAGAAGCCCTTTGAGGGTAGCCCTGAACTACCTAGTAATCCGCATATCTGGATTCTTACCTTCACTGAAAATAAAAAACACACTCTATCGTTCAATCGGCGTCAAAATTGGTAAGAACGTTTCTATCGGTTTAGAAGTCACTTTTGACATCTTTTTTCCTGAATTAATAGAGATAGGAGACAATTCCATCATTGGATATCACTCAACACTGCTTTGTCACGAGTTCTTAATCGGCAAATGGAAAAAAGGGCCAGTGAGAATCGGCAGAAATGTCTTGATAGGAGCAAACACCACGGTCCTGGCCGGAGTTGTCATTGAAAATGGCGCTACAGTCTCGGCCTGCTCGCTTGTCAACGGGGACGTAGGCAGAGACGCCTTTGTCGGTGGAGTGCCAGCTACAGCGATCAGGAGTGAATCCACGACGTGAGGCTTCGCAGCTTAGTGGAGAACACTCCACTCCTAATTGCAATCATAATAATCAACATTGCCGGTTCGCTGGTCGGTCTATTCTACTACTGGGATCAGCTGACATCTGCGAGCCCCTTTGTCTGGATATTCATACCAGACTGCCCCCTATACACGATGTTAGCTGCGGTTGTTCTCGCTGTTTACGCTAGCACAAAGCGAAGCTCTGATCTGATCAATTTCATCACGGCAGTCGGATTAGCAAAATATGGTACATGGACTGTAGTCGTCGTTTTGTGGTTCAGCGCGTTCTATTTTTCAGTCGACAGCGGCCTCTACACGGTGCTTACGCTCCTGCATGTTGCGATGGCAGCTGAATTTATTCTTCCACTGCTCTTGATTCGACAGCTTAAACCTCACTTAGCCGGCATTGCCTTTGTGTGGTTTCTAGCAAATGATTTCGCCGACTACTTCTTAGGCACGCACCCCCCCATTCCAACAAGCGAAATTTCGCAGATCGCCACATTTACTTTCCTGCTCACACCGCTCTTCATAGTTACAGCCTACCTCGTAGCTAGATTCTTAAATAATAGCAAAACACATAAGGATTCATAGCGGGGGTTGCCAAGCCAGGTCAAAGGCGCAGGGCTTAGGACCACACCGTGTGAGTGAGAGACCCTGTCTCATAGGAGTTCGTGCGTTCAAATCGCACCCCCCGCACAAACTTTACGCTGGCCCTAATTTTTTTTTATTTCTTTAAATGCTTCGCATGCGAGCACATAAATTTGTGAACCCGTCCGTATCTACGAGCATAGCCAAAAAAAAGAGTCGAAGGCAAAAAAAAGTTTTTTGCGAATCTCTTTGCTGCGAAACCGAAGGGGCGTTTCTAATTCGTCTCGAGCGTGCGTCATTTCAGGGCAAAAGCAGGAGAAGATCGGCACTCGGTTCTATTCTGGTTTCAATGCCGTCTTTGAAAAGACGGACTGTGCCTCCGCTTTCTGAGACAGTTATTGCTATTGCGTGCGTCTCGCGCGTCACAGCTAGTGCTGACATGTGTCGCCCGCCTAGTCCTTCGAGCTCGATTGCCTTCGTATTAACATCTAGGTATCTGCCCGCCGATGCTATCACCCCCGTCTCGTCTACTACAAACACGCCATCAATCTGGGCAAACTCCTTAACGGTTTCCCAATGCGAGCGATTCTTGATGTCCCGCGTGTCTTCAGCGTGGCCTTTATACGGATTGAGAATAAGTTGGTGGGATCTTTTCAACACTTCGTTCGTGTCTCCGATGATGAACGCAGTTCCTACTTTCTTACCCTCCCGCCCTTCTCTCCCCAGCTCCAGAGCCAAACGCAGTACGGCTTTTAGCGCGGCTGGATCAACGCGCTCGCCCGCTTCGTCTATTGTCTTCACAGTCGTGAGCTGCTTGATATCACACACAACGATCGACGATAACTCAGCCAAACATAGTACCCCGAGAACAAACCCATCACTTAACATGTCGTGAACGTAAGCAGCCGTGGCAATATCCTGAACGAGTGCAAAATCATTGAATGCCGGGGCTACTATACTAGTTTTGAGGTTTTGGGTTACGCCTTCGCGCAAAAAGTTCCGTAACTCTTCGCTGACTCCTTTGATTAGTGAAGAGGTTTCAATAAAGGTGGAAGGGACGTCGAAGGGCATCTCACTGCACGCCTCGTCAGAGATCAGGAAAACGTGCGTCGCAGCGATCTTTTTCGCTAGATCATTAGCAGCCTCAATTATTGCTGTGTAAATTTGATCCATAGCGCTCAATCGCTTCAGACTTGTTGCCTTTCGCTATGTATACTCTTTCTCTTGATTTAAAAAACTACGTACCAGCTGATCTTGAAAGAGCGCTTATTGTGAGCTATTTATATCTGTTTTGTGAAAAGGCAAGAGATGAAGCACTTTAACGCGGATCTGCACCTACATTCACGTTTCAGCATCGGGACGAGCCCTCAGATGGACCTGCCGCATATGAGTGACGCAGCTCGCATAAAGGGCGTTGACATACTTGGAACCAGCGATTGCCTATATGGGCCGTGGCTCGAAGAGCTTGAATCGAGCCTGGAAAAAAGCGGCGACCGTTATGAGTTTGAAGGAATTGCATACGTAATTGAGGCCGAAGTCGAAACAACGGTCGGAGGCCGTGTTCACCACTTGATTTTATTTCCAAGTTTCTCCTCGGCCCACGAACTGCGCGACATCATACTGGAGCACGGGTATTCCCAGCTTACAAGCGGCAGACCGCAACTCAAAATAGCACCTGAAGGACTTTTCAGCCTGGTTCGTGATGTCGGCGCACTTGTCGGGCCTTCACACGCCTTCACGCCGTGGACTTCAATGTATGCCGCATACGATAGCATCCACGATTGCTATGGAGAAAATGCAAAGCACGTTACTTTCTTAGAGCTTGGATTAAGCGCCGACACCCAAATGGCGAGTAAACTTGCTGAATTAGACTCGTGCGCCTTCGTGTCTTTCAGTGACGCCCA
This sequence comes from Methanomicrobia archaeon, assembly GCA_015660915.1. GTDB lineage: Archaea > Halobacteriota > Bog-38 > Methanoflorentales > Methanoflorentaceae > Methanoflorens. The sequence continues at coordinate 172,894 of JACTTZ010000002.1, forward strand.
TTCCCCATCACCAGAGAAACTCGGCAGGGAGATTACACGATTCGCCTTGCGTCGTGCAAGTTTTCGCGAGATCAATAGAGCTCTTCAAGGCGTCAACGGCCGCGAGGTAGTCCTCAACGTTGGTCTTGATCCGCGGGAAGGCAAATACCATCTGACAGGCTGCCGCCGATGCAAAAAAGCATACAAGTTGGAAGATATCATCATTGACGGGAGAGTGCTGAAAACCTGCCCTGGATGTGGCGGACCTCTTAAAATCGGAGTGAAAGATCGAATACGACTCCTTACACTCAAGAGCCACGAGCTTTCCGTGGCGCGACGGCCGCCGTATGTGCACGCCGTTCCGCTCATGGAAATATTAAAGGCTATGAAACAGTCGCAGCGTATGAACGTAAAGAAGGTTTACGAAGCGCTGATACAACGATTTGACAATGAAATAGCTATTTTGATCGACGCGCCTTTGACTAGTGTGGAGCAACAGCACCCACAACTGGCTGAAATACTTGCACGGTTTAGGAGAGACGCTATCGACTTCGAGTTTGTCGGGAGGGGCGGCTGGTACGGAAAAATCAAAATCTAATAGCTTTCAGTTTGCCGCTTTCTGTTCTCGAAGTTCTTTTTTTCGTAAGCTTCGATAACCGTCTGCGGCGTCAAACCGGCACTGATCATCGCAGACACCAAGAAGTGCAAGCAATCAATGAGCTCTTCATGGACATTGCACCACTTCTCTTCAGTCAGCGTGCGCTGTTTCCACCACTTTCGGTCGCCAGTGATGACTACCCCAAGCGTATTACGTGCCTCGTACGACTCCTGAATAAGATGCCCGAGCAGGGCGACGACCCGATCTTCCTTACTCCATTCACTGAAAGGGGCTCGATTTTGAACAGATTTATCGAAGCTTGCTTGCAGTTCGAAGATCCTTTCAAGTCTATCCATATGATGAATACAAGAGAACGAAGGTAATAACGCTGCCGATGCACGCGCATAGAAAAATTGATCTCAAATGAGCAGTCAGTTGAGGAAGGAGTTTGGCATCGAACCAATGGACAAAAAGCGACGCGACAGGCTAGTTCTCCTGGGTCTTGCAGCATCTATTTTAGTGGTCCTCGTGTTTATCTCGTGGCCGTTTAGAGACGTGATTGCCGTCACGCTTCTGCTTGCGTTTATACTACAATATCCCACAGCTTGGCTCGAAAAACGCATACACAGACGGCGAAGCGCGATTCTGATTGTCATAATGTCCATCTTTGCAGCCCTCGCCTTCGTGTTGCTAGACATCGTTTACATATTGTATAGTGAGATTACGAGTCTTTCTGTCTCATCTGAGAACCTGAATAACCTCCTCAACCAAGGCTTCGAAGGCCTGATTAACAGCCTTAGCGCTCGAATAAGCGAAAGCTTCCAGGTCGCAAGCTTACAGGATAGGATCTCGCCAATATTATCCACAATTCTGAAAGACGCGCTAGCGAGTTCAACAGGTATCATTGAGCAGGTTATTCTAAACATACCGCTCTACGTCGTCGAGTTGGTAATCGTTACTCTGCTTCTTTACTACCTCTTGTTGCGTGGCCAGGACTTCTTAGACGAGATGATCACGTTAGTGCCCCTCGAGTATCAAAGTGACGCACATCGGTTTCTGCGACATCTCCAAACCATATATTATTCGCTCTACGTCGTTAATCTCGGATCCAGTCTTGTCAGTGGGATCTTCGCCGCGGTCGGATATGCAGTCCTTGGAGTGCCGTATTTCGTTACGTTTGCGATACTCATTGCCATTTTTGGGCTCATTCCTGTCATAGGGAGAGCAATCATATACGTGCCCCTCACGTTATACTACCTGCTCATCGGGGATCCCGTTAGAGCAATAGTGCTCCTGGTATTCAGTTGGGCAGTGCTTGATCAATTAACCGGCCTGTATATCCTTCCCTTATGGGCCCACCGCACCGGCAGAGTACCGCAAGCGCTAACGATTCTCGCTTTTACTGCACCCATCTTGGCCCTCGGGCCAATCGGCTTCGTGATAGGCCCCGCGACTTATGGACTGGCTCTCGCTTTGTATAGAACTTACCGAGATACGAGACAAGAGAGCATTTTACCAGCAGGTTCCTAGCATGTTGACCGCAAACCTAAGCGGCTATCCGAAGAGACCCGATCTCAACGTTATTCGCAAATATTTGGAGGTCGGCGGCGAAAACCCTTTCACGGCAGCCGTTAAGAACGCCGTTCAAGACCAAATAAAAGCCGGAACGGACGTGGTCACAGACGGTCAAATAAGAGACTCTATTACCTTAATTGCGTCTAATGTTCCCGGAATGAAGACTGATGGCCAAGCTCGGATTGAAAGCAAGTTGGGGGCTCCGCAACGGCCGACGATAGCATTAGATTTTCTTGCTGCTGCTACTGCCTGCGGCGATGCGAGGCTCGTTAAAGCAGTCTTGCCGGGCCCATTTTCATTTGTCGAAAGCTGCCAGCTAAGCTCTAGATCGCCATATAGCTCAAATAGCGACGTGGACCTGCTTTTCGATGTCGCATCCATTCTTCGGTTGGAAATTGAAGCGCTAAAAGAGAACAAGGCACGCCTAATTCAGATTATCGAACCCATCGAGAGCGTGAACGACATGAACGTGTTCTTAGACCTGCTATCATTCTTGTTTAAAAGGGTAAAAACGCCCATATGTCACCTAGAAGGTGACGTGAGCAAAGCGTTTCCACAGCTGCTAGATGCGAAAATCTCAGTTATCTCATTTGATGTCGTTGATTTTCCTCAGAATCGCGAGATACTTAAGTTTAAGGAGCTTTTTGAGGTACACGAAAAGATAACCTCTTTGGGATGCGTCGACTCGTCAGCAATGCAAAACGAGTCCATCCAATCGATTGAGAAGCGGGTCATCGCTTTCGTTGAAGCTTTTGGTTACGACTCTGTCTGGATTTCGCCGAACAAAACCCTCGCGAGTCTACCCCCATTAATAGCATTTCATAAACTGCAGCAACTTGGGATTACGAAAGACCGAATCGCCGCCAGAACGAGATAGTCATTCTGTGTGACAAACGCTACTGATCGTAAGAGAAATATAGCCTCTATCATATCTAAGTCTTGGAGTTGATTACGTGCTGAGCGTTAATGAGATTTCTATGGGAATCGTTGAAGAAATGCTAGACTATACCGAAGAGCTAAAAATAGAGGCGCTTGAACTAGACAACGGTTCCACGGTAATTGATTGTGGGGTTAACGTTGAAGGGGGCTACGAAGCTGGCGAGATGTTTACAGAGATATGCCTTGGCGGGCTCGGATCGGTCAGGCTAACCGTGCAGACACTGAAGGATACACCCTTAGTATTTATTCACGTTTTTACGGATCATCCTGCTCTCGCAACACTCGGATCGCAGAAAGCTGGCTGGTCGATCAAGAGCGACAAATACAGCGCAATGGGTTCAGGACCTGCGCGAGCCTTGTCGTGCCAGCCAAAGAAAACGTATGAACTGATAGATTACGAAGATGATTATGATTTTGGGGTAATCGCGCTTGAATGCGACCACCTACCCGATGAGAAAGTTGCAGATGCAATAGCCGAGCAGTGTAACCTTGAGCCTTCAAAACTGACACTGCTAAACGCACCGACGTCCTCGATAGTCGGTACGGTGCAGGTAGCCGGGCGGGTAGTTGAGGTCGCCGTTTACAAGGCAGCTGAACTTGGGTATGACACTCTGCAGATAATAAGCGCAGCGGGCTCATGCCCGATAGCACCCGTCACAAAGGACTCACTCAGAGCAATGGGTATGACCAACGACGGCATCATCTACTACGGAAATGTATTCATGACTGTTAAGGCGTATGACAAGGTTTTTGAGAAACTACCGTCTGAAACGTCTCCATCATACGGTAAACCGTTTTTCCAGACGTTCACAGAAGCAAACTACGACTTTTATAAGATTGACAAGTTTATGTTCGCTCCCGCCCAAATAACAATCACAGATGCGCAGTCAAACGAAACGCACAAACTTGGCCGGTTAAACGAAACAGTACTCGCGGAATCGTTTGGGATATAAAATACCCGCACTGCCAAACGTCAGCTTTAAACATTCAGGATTTTCCCTATACCTTTGCTCTTGCCTTCTCTAAAAATAAATTTCTGACCAGCATAAACGTGATACGGTCGATATTTGAATCGGATCCTTACTTTTCCGGATTCGCCAGCCATCATGAATTCGCTTTCAGGATGAAAAGTCACGCTCTCTGATATGGTCTCAATGTGAATTACCGGTTCATAACCGCGTCCGATCCTCGTCGGATGCTGCAAGATATACACTTCGCTGACAAATTCCCGTACTGCAGCAGGTTTATTCCTGGCAAGAACCATGCCTCGCTCAATCTGATGGGGCTTAACACCCCTAACAGCTAATCCTACGATATCGCCGGCGGACGCCTTTTCAACGTTGCAGTGGTGCATTTCAATTGATTGGATCTTCACTCGGCGCAAGACACCGTCTTTTGCGGGGCCTAAATAGAGCCTGTCGCCTACGGCAACGCTGCCGCTTTTGATCGTGCCGCTGGCGACCGACCCAACGCCCGTTATCTGATAAACGCGATCAATATAAACCTCAAAATCTCCGTTCTCGCTGATGTTCCTTTTTGGTAGACACTTGAAAAGCTCATCAAAGATTTCTATGCCCTCGAGAGTGACGGGTGAAGTCCGTATAATCGGGACAAGTAGCCCCTGCGCGACCTTACTGCAGATCCTCTCGACCCCGTCGACCGTCTTCAACTTGTAAGGCACGCGGCCGACGGTTCCTAGTACGTCGTGGATCTGAGATTCGACCTCTTGTATGGCGCGCTGAGAGACCCTATCAATCTTCGTTATTGCAACAATGGTGGGAAGTTCCATAGCGAGCAGGATCCCAAGGTGTTCCCGCGTGACGTGCGTAACGCCGTCGTCAGCGGACACGACAAGAAGCCCATAATCGAGCTTCGGGCCGACAATTCCTCTGATAGTGGTTCTAAGCCACGGTTCGTGGCCAACCGTGTCGACAAATGACACTAGCTTTCTGGACTTTTGAACGACTCCTGCTCGTTCTTTCTTGCTTAGCGGGTTCTTAAGCCGGATGACACGTTCGTTGAACCCGTAAACGACGTAGGATAAGTCAGCGGAGAGGCCCCTCTCTATTTCGTGGGGCTTTACGTCGAGATAAAGCCTCGTCTTTCCTGCCCCGTCATCAGGAGTGCCACTTACGATCGTTCCAACTAAGGTGCTCTTCCCGTGGTCAACGTGGCCTGCCGTTCCAACAAGTATGTGATCTTTATCGACGTGCGTGTTCTTGATCGTTACTAACCCGATATGACCGCCGTGGACTGGATAATCCTCCCGGTTACTGACGTTCGCGCCGATGTCGCGAGCGATTACTTGCAGGACGTCCATAGACTCATCTAGCCGCGGCCTTGAAATACCCTTCAAATAGCCTGAATCGGTAATCCCGACGATGTACTGAGCTTTCCCGTCAGCTTGCAGCAGTTTATACTTCATCTGACACGCAAGAGTTTGCCGGCGCTCTGCCTTAAGGTGCGTTTCCCGGGTCAAAAATTCTTTAAACTCTAGCCCCACCCCCTCACCGTTGCCTGCGATCGCAGTCAGTTTCTCAAGACCTGAAGACATGAATACTCGTGAGTCAATAGGCGTCGTTATAAAGAATAGTTCTATCGATCAGATTGACTGCGACCAATCGGCTACCTACAACCCCGAACAAACCTTAATTGGCTTAAAATGCCCTTGCTCGCACGGCGTCCGCGTAATCTTTCCTTCAGCACCACTTGTGCCCAAACTTACCTGAAGGCTAAGTCACATGCCCGTCTGTCTTCCGTTTCTGAAGAGATATAGGGGCAAACCCCGGCAACTGCGCAAGTGTAGTCGCCTGTCTTCAATGATTTCAGACCCGAATGGCTTTATAAGCGCATCAGCACCTATTCGCTCAGATAAATCCAGAATGCTTGGCTGAATTTCGAGTGGTGGACGAATAGAGTATACCAAATCGGCGCCTCGGTACAGTTGCAGATCTGGACGGGTTATGTCATCTTTGAAGTAGATTGGTGCCAGCCGACAATCGACCGCTTCAGTTTCGAGGATGTCCGTTGCCGTAACCTTAAAAGAAGGACGAAGCGCTACAGCGATGGCTGAAAACCTTCCGCAACCGACCTCAACTATCATTCTCGAGTAGTTATTCTTTATAAACTCTCGGAGAACTTCTGCAACGCACTCGAGCATAGCCACAGCTTTTAATTATTCTTTGTGCCCATAAACTTATTTCGCATCCACAAGCCTTAGCGGGGGGGTTGCTGCTTGTCCTCAATTCGCAGGTTCCAACCATCAGATTTTGAACGGGTTATCGCCATCGAAAAGGAGGCATTTAATGAATATAACCCCATTCTGTTTATGGCGGCATACGAGACGTTCCCTGAGGGCTTTCTTGTTGCAGAAAAAGACGGTACCGTGGTGGGGTTCCTAACTACTATAGCGGTCTCGCTATTCGACGTGAAAATCTTGTCACTAGCTGTGGATAGCAGATGCCAAAGCAAAGGATTTGCGTCGTTGCTCCTGCGAGGCCTCTTCCAAGTCTTGCGAACAAAAGGAGTTCCAAGACTACTCCTCGAAGTGAGGCTGAGCAACGTTCGCGCTCAGAGATTATATCTATCGCTCGGCTTTACGCTCGTAAAGGTAATTTGTGCGTATTATCAAGACGGAGAAGACGCTTATTTGATGGAGAAGCTACTGGTCTAACTATCGGAGTTTTATCATCTCGGTTCGTGCGGCGAGTTCTTGCATTCGTGCAGAGATCCTCCCTGTACCAGAGAGTTCCTCAGAGTCCATGACAGATGCAAGCTCGTTGCCAAGCACGAAGATCGCATGCTTATGTTCTGCTTTGCTTCTGTGTATGTGCATTGGACCAATATGAAGCGAATTGTATCGCTCAAATTCACCATTGCAAAACGTGTGGTCTTCAAAATAGTTCTTGACGCGAACTAAAAGCGTATGTAATTGAATAAGTTCCTCTTTATGCATGGGCCATACCTCGGTGTCGTTAGACGCTAAAATGGTTAAAATCAAGTCGTATAAAGTGTTTATGTAGGAATAGCGCTTCCTAAAGATAATATTTAACGCTAGCGCTCACTTGCTTATCAAATAAAGAAAAAAAAGAGCTAGAAACGGAACTGGTTAAAAAACAGTCCCGCAGCTCGAGATTACTGAATATCTTCGATCGTGAGCACTTTGACCGACAGTGGTCTTTTCACAACGTTGCCGATTTTGACGCCTATTAGATAATTAAGCTCCTTTTCTGCCGCAATATCAAGAATACGCTGAGTAATAACTCCGTCAAAAACGACGCTTTTAACAAGACCGTTTGACTCTTTCAGAGCGCCGACAAGATTGCGCACTTCGACCTCTTTTAAAACTTTCCCCTCAGCGTCGAGCAAAACCGCGTTCAACGTGCCATTTAGCGCCTCGGCGTAGTTTCTAAGGCTGCTTTCGACGGGAGACGGCTCGCTAGCTTCCACCACTGCGACGTGAGGCGCTGGTTCCGGCTCCTTTCGAACATTTTGCGAGGACTTCCTTTTGTTCTTCTGCTCACGAACTTGTTCGATAGGCAGTTTATTTCTCAGCGCTTTCACAATCTCTTTCTGCGACAAATCTTCAACGCTCTTGCCCTCAGGCGCATAAGCGACGTAATCAACGTCAGCCGTTTGCAGCAGCTCCTTGAGGATCAACTCGCCCCCTCGATCACCGTCTAAGAACGTTGTGACGGTTTTCTTCTTGCTAAGCTCAATCACCAGCTTAGGGACATTCGTCCCTTCAACGGCGATAGCATTCTTGATGCCGCACCTGAGCAGATTCAGAACATCGGCCCGTCCTTCTACGATCAAAATAGCGTCAGAATCCTGAACGTTAGGGCCTGCCGGTAGTTTTTCTTTTCCAAAGAAGACTAGTTCGTCGACTCGCACAGCTTGCTTAACGGATTCGGTCAGCTCTTGGCTCTCAGGGAGGCTTTCGTCAAACTTATTAAGAAGTATATGCTTCGCCTGATCTACGATTTGACGTCTCTTCGATGCTCGAACATCCTCAATCTTGGTAACTGTAATGTTAGCAACACACGGTCCTACGCGGTCGATAGTCTCCAGCGACGCAGCGAGAATCGACGTTTCTATCTTATCCAGAGAGGATGAGATGAGCACATACCCGTCGGACTTGCCGCTTTTGGAGCTTATGTTAACTTCGATGCGTCCTATCCTTCCGGTTTTTTGAAGCTCTCGCAGATCTAAATCGTCTCCAAGCAGCCCCTCTGTCTGTCCAAATATTGCTCCAACGACGTCAGGCTTCTCGACGACGCCATCAGTGTGGATATCAGCGTAAATAACATATTTTGTAGTGTCAGAGTTTTGCATGTATATCGTCAACTCCTTCAAAAAAAGCAGAAGCTAAAGGATTAATAACAAGCCTTTTTTAACTATTTCTCCAGTCGCGGTTAGTGTTATTTGCAAGCTTCTGCTTGCAGTTATGAATGTAGGTTAACTTGACCTCGTTCATGTTTATCTAGTCCCGCTAATTATTAAAACTACCGATGTATTACGAAAAAGCGGCGCGATTCTATTTTTCTTAACTGTAACTATTTTGGCACCGCCGCGTTAATTACCGATTCAACTTCGTCAACGACGGTATTGCACAATAACACCACTTTCCTAGTGCTTGTATGACCTGAAATGAATTGCACCTCGTCCAAAGGCTTGTTGAACAACAGAGCCAGATATTTGACGAGCTGTTCGTTGGCTTTGCCCATCTGGGGGCGCTCAGTAAGCTTGATGCAAATGGTTTGTCGCCAAGGGTTAAATCCAGACACACCGCAGTATCGTGAGCCCGGGCTGACATCAATGCGTATCGCTACTCCTTCCGGAACCGCCCTCAAAGCGCCTATAAACTGCATAGACAGCGTACTAAAGAAAAAATAGTGGTCTTTGCCCTGACGCACTAACTCCGAAGGCTCATTCTCCTTGAAATCTTCGCTGTCACCTTCAGTTACCCTCGTGCCAGGGCATTATGCGACCTGTGCCATTGCGGGGTTGTCTTGCTATCATCGAAGGGCTTTTGCCAGGAACTCAAACAAGGACCTATACGCAGCGGGAACTTTAGCTCCTACATGCACCGATAGTCATCCAAACACAATAGTGATGCGTCATATCAGTCCTCTTAGGAGCGTAAGATTGTATATGGAAGATGCTATATATCGTTTTCCGCGGCTTTAAAAAACGCTGCTCTCACAAAACTGCCGCGAGTTCGTCTGCAGCATCAAGCGAGCGGCGCATTGCTCTGAATTGAAGCCCGCCTGCAAACGAAGGCTTTCAAGAAATGCTGCCTGCAAGAGAGAGCAGGACCAACGCGAGCGCCTCTATCGTTGTTTATATAGAATCACATCGATATATTTAGTTGAGCATGTTTGATCCGTTTCATCGTCCAATCAAAAGCCTGCGCATTTCCGTGACGCGCAAATGCAACCTTAAGTGCCTGTATTGTCACGAAGAGGGGGAGCTACGAAGTGCTCAGCCGTACGAGATCTCTGTGGCTGAAATAGCCAAAATCGCACACGTCTGCTACGAGGAGGGCGTAACGAAGGTCAAGTTTTCAGGCGGGGAGCCGCTATTGCGCAAAGATATCGGTCAAATTATCAAGGCGTTGCCGCCCTTCAAAGATATTTCAATGACGACCAACGGTCAACTCCTTGAGGAGCGAATAGGCGATCTAGAAGGACTTGACAGAATTAACGTTAGCGTTGATACCTTCAATCCAGCCACCTACAAGAGACTTACTGGAGGGAATATCGACAACGTTTTACGCGGACTAGACGCGGCGCTCGAGGCAGGTCTGACACCCATCAAGATCAACATGGTGGTGATGGACGGAGTCAATGATCACGAGATTGGTGAGATGATCAGGTATGTGCGAGGAAAAGAGATGGTTTTGCAGCTGATCGAACTCATGGACTTCAAGAAACGCGCGGGGCTCAGGGGCTCTAATCTACGAGTAATAGAAAGCACTCTAGAGGGGCTGTCAGATAGAACGACTACGAATACCTTGCACAAAAGAAAGAAGTTCGAGATCAACGACGCTGAAATTGAAATCGTCCGCCCCATAGACAACACAGAGTTTTGCATGAACTGCAACAGGCTGCGAGTGACCTCAGACGCAAAGCTTAAGCCTTGTCTTCTCAGAAATGACAATCTCGTCGATGTGCGAGGAATCGATCAAGTTTCAGACGCACTTGCGTTAGAACTTATCATGAAAGCTGTCAAAAGGAGGGAGCCATATTACAAACCAAGACCAGTTGACGGAGCTTATGGTCGACGGAAAGCGGATACCTATTAACCAGTTTGTTCAAGACGTTTTTGCCGGAGTAATAGGTGGCGTTCTCTTGTCTATTCACGGGGTCAGCGACGATTGGAAGCTCGCAGAAGTGAAGATAACGCGCAGCGATTGATTCTTATGGATCTTGACTCCCTCATCGAAACACTCGAAACGATCGCTCCTCCTGAACTCGCTGATCCGATCGATGATGGACGAATTGGACTAATCTCTCGCGGACGGGACAACGTGAGCTCAATAGCTGTTGCGCTTGATCCGACAGCGAACGTCATTCAAAAGGCAATCCAAGCTGACGCTGATATACTCATTACGCACCACACGCTGATCTGGAATCCTATCACTAAGGTTCCTGCGGGAATCCAAAAACAGCTCACACTCATCTTGGAGAACGATTTATCGTTTTATGTGTTGCATACCAACTACGATGCGGCGCCGGGAGGGGTCAACGAGGTGTTGGCGAACCTCGTCGGATTGCACCACGTCGAACCTTTTGGCATCGGACGAATGGGCACAATCAAACCGATGAGCACGCTGGATTTTGTAAAGCACGTTGCACAAAAACTCAATACACACGTCCAGTTCGTTGGAACACGCGTCATTCAGAAAGTCGCCGTGATTGGCGGCAGCGGCTTTGACGCGACAGAGGCGGCAATCACAGCTGGTGCGGATGCACTTCTTTCCGCCGAACTGAAACATGCTGCAATTCGCTGCGCAGAAGGGCGTCTTTCCCTCGTTGATGCGACGCATTATGCAACTGAAGTCCCTGCAATGCACGCCCTAGCCCGACGTTTGGGCGGCGAGTTCATTGACGATCCGCCAAAGCTCTCCGGTTTCGCCTACCAACTCGAATGACAACCTTTACCAATGCAAGAAGCACGTGATAGATAGGAGAAGCGTCATTGTTTTCAGATGCGTTTAAACGGCAAGTCGAACTCGAATATGGAAATCGAGGGAATAAAGGACTTGAAATAGCAGAAGAAAGGCGTGTTAAACGCTATAAAGACTTTTATGTCGTCGTGGGGGAGACTGACGAGTACATTGTCGAGGAGACTCTGTGCACGTGTAAAGACTTCTTGTTCACCGCTTCACGAAATATCACGAAATGCAGCCATATGATTGCTGTTGAAATTGCGGAAAAGGAAGGCTTGATTGATGTTATCAACGCGTGGTATCAGGACGTGCGACCATTGCCGTAACATAGCCTTATCGAAGAGCTAAGCTTGCTCAGCAGCTCACGTCGGGGAGTTTTTTTCCTGTTCGGAGGTATTCAATCATTTGTTGTTTCTTATCTATAGCCCGCGCGGCAGCCAGATCGACCTGAGCACGCATGAGCTTAATCTCTCGGCCATCTGCGTATTCACCAACTACCTTTTTCACTGGTGTATAGGCTGATTCGCGGAACTTTGGCGTCAGGGCGAAACGCTCACCTGCGCGGAGCACTTCAGCGCCGCTACCTGGCTCTATATGACCAACTTCGTCGACATTGATGATGCCCTTTAGGGCGCTTTTTATAGCCGGCCCGAGCTCAGCAGGGACAACTAAAAGCAGCGAATCAACAGAAACCCCCATGTAGTCGATCTGCAGATCATCGAGCATCCGTAAAACCGCAGGGTTAATGAGGCCCCTCACCTTCTCTTCCTCTAAGACGATTTTTACCCGTGCCGTTTTTGATATTTCCTCTGCGTCCCCTCGTATGCCGCCGTTGGTAACGTCGGTCATCGCGTGTATCTCGGTGACCAGACCAGCCTGGACCAACTTATCGCACGCGTGAAGAAACTTCAAGTTCAACGTTTCTTGTACCACTTCTGGATAGCCGTTATAAAGCGCTGCGGCTGTTATGGTTCCTCCGCCAGCGCCTTCCGTCAAAAAGATAACGTCACCTTCGCGTGCATTGACCCGCGCCGTTAAGCCTTGTGGACTAGCTATTCCAACCGCCCCAACGCAGCCGGTAAGTCGATCACCTATTACCATGTCACCGCCGACTCGTAAGGTGCTGCCGGTAACTAGCGGTACATCCATAACCTCAGCAACCGCCCCGATTCCGGCAGTATAGTCAAAGACCTTTGAGATATCGCCGTCATCGGCCAAGTGAATGTCTGAGAACAAAGCAACCGGCCGCGCGCCCATAACGTAGATGTCCCGCAGGGATGCGCGTGTGACGTGGAATCCGGCGAGAAACGGGAAATCGCTTAACCTTGAATGCATACCGTCTACGGTAATGACGATCAAGTCACCGTTTGCTCTCACCACCCCGGAATCATCAAGCTGATCGGGGCCAACAATCGCGCCCGTTTTGCCGATGACGTTGGCTATCTGTTCGTGCACGTAGAAGTCGCCAGATCCTCGTGAACCGACCCCGAAATTGCCCATCGTTACTCCGGAGAGCTCTCGGTCGCAGAGGGTCCGTTCCGCTTCCTCAACGACCGCTCGAGAGAGACGCAACGCTGCATCCCTAGGGATATCTCTTACCTCTAAAATTCGCTCGGCAAGCGTCTGCTCGATCTCTTCTGTTGCCACGCCGCGCCTTAGCGCGATTTTCGCATAGCCTTCGAGATCCATTAACACAACTCCACGAAGTTCTTCAGTATTTGCAAACCGACCGTTGAAGACTTCTCTGGATGAAATTGCGTGCCAAAAACGCTTCCGCTGGCAATAACGGCGGCAAACGAAGTGCCGTAGCTCGAAGTTGCAACGGTATGCTCTCCTGGTTCCACATAATACGAATGAACAAAATAGGCGTACCCGCCATCAACACCTTTGACTAAGGCGTTTTCCTTCACGACCTCTAAGCGATTCCATCCCATATGGGGTATCTTAAGCTTTTCAGGGGTGATATCAAAGTTGAATCGCTTGACGTGACCTTGCAGGAGTTGTAGCCCCTCGACTGGCCCGCCTTGACGCTCTCCTTCGTCGCTTGCGGTTAGCAACATCTGCATGCCCAAGCAGATGCCCAGCACAGGCGTACCTTCGTTAACAGCTTGCAGCAACGCTCCTTTTTTGTTTTGCACGTTCTGCATACCGCTCTTGAACGCTCCCACCCCGGGAAGCACCAAGCCGTCTGCCCTGCTAAACTGACTGGAATCAGAAGTGACTTTAACTTGTGCTCCCGCGCGCTCGAGGCCGCGCATTGCGCTTCTGAGGTTCCCTAAACCGTAATCAATTACAACAATTCGTTTCATAACTCAGCCATGAACAAACTGGATCGAATCGATGCTATACGATGGTTCAATTCAACATTATGTTCCCGACGGTATATATTAGGTCCTTCCAAGAAGATGCTTCGTCAGCGTCGAAGCCGTTGGACCCGAGAACCCGCATACGCGCAGCCAAGTCACTTAAATCGCGCCGAGCCGAGCCTTGGGATGGGCGTATTTCGACCAAGCGACGTGCTGAGCTCTCTTTTGCCTCAACGTAGCGACAGAGGCCGTATTAAACCGCAGTCAGCTTAATATACAGCTACAGTAGTGAGATAACTGATGGTAGATGATGTGACCTCCGTCGAGATCAAAGGTATATACATGGTAAGCACCACTACGGGCCATACGCCAGTAGTGTTGTTAACAGACGACGGGCAACGTTTTTTACCGATATATATCGGTATATCTGAAGCGATCTCAATCAACGCGGCCTTACACGGGGAGGTCCCGTCACGTCCAATGACGCACGATTTGATAATGTCGATACTGGAAAACTTCCAAGCGAGCATAGTGACGGTGATCATAGACGACGTAGATGAGGGAATCTATTACGCCCAACTCTCAATAAAGGTTAATGGCACCGAAAAACAACTCGACGCGCGGCCGAGCGACTGCATTGCTCTCGCGATTCGAGCAGACACCACGGTGCTCATACGACGCTCTATACTGGACGAAGGGGCAATAAGCAAAGAAGACCTCGATATCAAAGAAATGGATTCTTTCTTATAGTGGGCTCCCCGCCCGCTGCAGCTCCTCGCCATGTTTATCTAATATCAAAAGCCTTCGTTCCTTAATGCGGCTGCGATGCTTTCTCCTTGACGTCGATTATATCACGGTGAGCGGCCGCGCAGTTATTCGCCTGTGGCTTAAAGACGAGCGCGGTAACAATATTATCGCCTATGATTCTGATTTTGAACCCTATTTTTACGCAGTAACGGACGATGCTAGTTCCATCATGTCTGTTGCTTCAATGCGATCCGGTGAAGAGATTAGGCCGAATCGCGTCGAACGTGTCGTGCGCAAGGATTTTGGACGGCCTGTCACGGTGCTCAAAGTGTATGTCGATCACCCCCAACACGTGCCGATATTGCGCGAAAAGGTAGCCGAGGTTGGCGTGAGTGTCAGGGAAGCAGACATTCTATTCGCCGTCCGGTACATAATCGATCGCGAACTGGTGCCCATGGATCAGGTTCTGGTGGAAGGGCGCGAACGCGCAGATCCGCATTTTTCCTTCGCCATCGACGTCGACCAGATAGAAGCAGAACAGCACCACACGAATCCCGATCTCAAAGTGATGGCCTTCGACTGCGAGATGCTAACCCACGGTGGCGTTCCAATTCCGAACAAAGACCCTATCATCATCATTTCCATAGCGACCGGAGCTGATGAGACGACCTTTTTTTCGGTTGGCGACGATAAAGATGACAGGCGGGTCATCGCCGATTTCATCTCCTTCATTCACGAATATGACCCTGACGTTATAGTCGGCTATAACACTGACGAGTTTGATTGGCAATACTTAAAAACGAGAGCAGACAAATTCAAGCTCCGCTTGACGATCGGAAGGGACGAGAGTCCTGCAAAGTTCAGCGCCGGCGGGGGCGTCAAAGAGGTCAGGATCTTCGGACGCAGCAACGTCGATCTGTACAAGGTCGTAAAACGGGACATCAGCGAGCTCAGCGTCAAAACGTTGGACAACGTTGCTGACTACATGGGGGTCATGCGCAAATCGGAGCGCGTGCAAGTGCAGGGTTGGGACATGGCGCGGTATTGGAACGATCCTGCGCTTAGGGAGGTTCTTTTTGACTATTCCAAAGCCGATGTGGTGAGCACGTGGGGGGTCGCAGAGCGGCTGCTCCCGCTTCAGTTTGAATTTGCACGGATCGTGCGACAGCCGCTCGACGACGTATCAAGTATGGGGAGGGGGCGGCAAGTCGAGTCACTTTTGGTTGCTGAGGCGTACAAGATAGATGAAATTGTGCCCGCTAAAGGAGGGGGCTCGGGCAGCTATGCCGGAGGTTTCGTCCTCTTTCCAAAACCCGGTGTGCACGAAGATGTACTGAGCCTCGATTTTTCATCGATGTACCCTTCTATAATGATTAGCTACAACATTTCGCCAGACACTGTAGTGTCGCCCGATGAAGAACCCACGGAATTCTACGAGGCTCCGGGGACGCAATTCCGATTTAGGAAGCATCCCGATGGATTCTTCAAACTTATCCTCACGAACTTGATTGAACGAAGAAGAGTGGTGAGAGAACAAATGACTCACACTGACAAGGGTTCACGCGATTTTACCATACTTGATGTTCACCAGAACGCAATCAAGATTCTGACAAACGCGTTCTACGGCTATACGGGGTGGCACGCCGCAAAGTGGTACCGCAAAGAGTGTGCAGAAGCAACGACAGCGTGGGGACGCACTATAGTACAGGACGCGGCTGAGCGTGCTGAGAAGCACGGCCTCGAGGTCATCTACGGAGACACTGATAGTCTATTTGTGAAGCTCAAAAAGGCCTGATTTGTGGCATGAGGTCAACGGAGGCGCGCTAAAGAGCAGTCGAGGAGTGATTTATGCCGGTTGATAGCATTAAAACACTTTTCGCGGCTGACATGAGCAACACGGAGGGTCCTTATGGCAACTGAGCTGATAGAGAGAGTCCGCACACTTATCGAGGAGCTTTCGACAATTTATCCAATTCGGCTCGACGTGCACGAGCACTACAAGGCTATCTTCTTTACCGAGAAGAAGAAGCGCTACGCGGGGATTACCGAAGATGGGACTATTGTTGTCAGAGGTCTTGAAGTGCGCAGGGGTGATTGGTGCGCACTCGCAAAGGAGCTCCAATCTGACGTTATCAAGATCATTCTTGAAAAGAGAGAACCTAGAGCCGCTGCAGAGCTGGTCACGAGTACGATCAAAAAACTTCGAGCCGGCGAGATCCCGCTGGCAAAGCTCATTATTTACAAAACGCTTACCAAAAAGATCACAAGCTACGAATCCGTCCAAGCTCACGTAAGGGCCGCAAAACGAGCAAAAGAGTACGGCCTCGCCGCGGACGTCGGGGCGAAGATCGCCTACCTCGTTGTGAAGGGGGGGGGATCAATCGGAGACAGATCGTACCCTGCGGAGATCTTCACTCAGCAACAAGGCAAATTGGTTGACACAGACGGGCAAGAGCGAGAAATAGACGTAGAATATTACATTAAGCATCAAATCCTTCCGCCCGTCGGAAGGATACTCAACTACTTCGACATCGACGATTCAGCGCTCGAAGGACAACCTTTCCAAAGTACGCTTGGTCATTTCTAAAGATCATACATAATCTCGTCAGTTCATCGCATGCCGCAAAAGTGCGTTGTACGTCGGATTCCGGCGTACAAAATTCCTATCGCCATTTAGATGATCTCTCTGCATTTAGCAGGGAACCTTTCGGTTAAGCTCCCCAGGCTAGCGTCAGGTAACTGAGCAAGAGACGATAATGCGCTGCTTATAGGCGTCGATCAAGCAGCGGCATCGCCTTTTTTCAAATGCCAAACTTTTTATATTAATTATTAATAGTGATAGAAAGACTCAGGAGAGTGTACGATTATGACAAACGAATCAGAAGAGATCGATGTCACCCATGTGAGGAACCTGGACGTGACCGCGAACCCGGCGGCGCTCGGGCTGACCGCCTTCGGGATGACGACCGTCCTTTTGAACCTGCACAATGCGGGGCTCTTTGAGCTCGGCTCGATGATCCTCGCGGTGGGGATGTTCTACGGGGGTCTCGGCCAGATTATTGCAGGGATCATGGAGTGGAAGAAGAACAACACGTTCGGGATGACCGCATTCATATCGTTCGGGATTTTCTGGGAGACCCTTGTCGCCCTTCTGATCCTTCCGAAACTCGGGCTCGCGGACGCGGCAAGCGCGAATGCATTGGCGGCATACTTTGTGATGTGGGGGATCTTTACGCTCGTGATGTTCATCGGGTCGCTCAAAGCAAACCGGGCATTGCAGGCTGTCCTTGGCTTGCTTACCATACTGTTCTTCCTGCTGGCAATCAGTGAGATAACAGGGAACGCCAACATACTCACGATCACCGGCTATGAAGGGATCCTCACCGGCTTCATGGCAATCTATGCCGGCCTTGGGCAGGTACTAAACGAGATGTACAAGAGGACCGTTGCTCCGCTGGGGTGAATTGAACTCCCTGCTGGGGTGAATAGAGCTCCCTGCATCACTCGCAGGGACTTTCCCTTTTTTATTTTTTTAACAACTGCTGTTTGCTCGCCGATTTCATATGCTGCGGGAATACGGCGAGGTCTCAAAGGCTGGCTGCTCTATAAATGACCCTGATTGTTTGTCACGCGAAGGGGATTCTACGACAAAAGCTGGTTTCTGCTCGGTTGCCGGCAGTTTGCAGTTACTCACGAGATTGTCAATGCCAACAACGATTCATTGCACAAGTCTGATCAGTGCATCATCTCCTTTCCGACCAACTGTAGATTAAAAGGTCGGGCTCGTAGCTGCAGTAAACCTCAACCGGCCTGCTGGGCACCTCCGGGGGTACGTCGTGCGTGATCAAGCAAAGCGCGCTCCGGTGAGAAGATGGACTCCACACGAAGCGGGGGAGCAGTCTACACGTAGATCCATTTAGTGGCAGAATCGGTCTGCGTGGGGGTAGACTTGTCGGTCACTGTGACCTTGACCGTGTGCGGTCCGCTAGTCGTGAATGTGTACGAGAGCTGGCTGCCAGTTGACGCCTGGCGCACATTGTCGACGGTCCACGTGTAGGTGAATGGCGCGACGCCGTTGGCTACTGTCGCGGTATAGGTGACCGGCGTGCTGATTGCCGGGTGGTCCGGCCCACTGAGCGATACTTCGAGTTTTGGAGGGGGAGTCACGTAGATCCCTTTGGTGGCAGAATCGGTCTGCGTGGGGGTAGACTTATCGGTCACTGTGACCTTGACCGTGTGCGGTCCGCTAGTCGTGAATGTGTACGAGAGCTGGCTGGTAGTGGACGCCTGCGAGAGCCCATCGACGGTCCACGTGTAGGTGAATGGCGCGACGCCGTTGGCTACTGTCGCGGTATAGGTGACCGGCGTGCTGATTGCCGGGTGGTCCGGCCCACTGAGCGATACTTGGAGTTTGTTGCTATAGCACGAAACGGTTGGAGTTGCTGCAACGGCTGGAACCATTGAAATAAGAAGCACTGCAACCGCCACACATATAGCGATCATTTTTCCCCGTCGTATGAGGGGGAGGGTATTACTCTTTTGAATCATGGCACATCACTAACCTCATCAGTGATGCTCGTGAAGAGCGTCAGAGACGCCTTTCAAAAGCACATAACTTTGCGCGCCTCTTTAATAAAAGTTGTCTTATCTGGTTTCGTCAATATTGCCCCGCCGTTTTTTTCGAGAAAATGCCTTGACTGACTCGCGCGCAGTAACGTTAAGACGCGCATTTGAGCCATAATCCTTCGAAAGTATAGCGTCGCAACAAGGTCTTAGTTTTATAAGAGGCGAATCTCGTTAGTCTGAAGATCGCCATTCGCCTAACTGTCCTTGTAGATTTCGAGCACTGAAATCGCAAGCTTTTCTGCGTCGTGTTTGCCCATCACCTCTTAAACTATCCACTATTTTGGATCTGTTTATAAGTTGCCGCTTTTGCAACGAAGCTGGCGGCAAATAGACAACGCGGAACCGCACATCAAGCTTGCGACCTACGTTCTATTTCTATCTCTAGTTTTGTTAAGAGGTCAGACCCTTTCTTGAAACTATATAGCTATGCGGCCCTCGCGTAGGTACTAAACGAGATGTGCAAAAGGACCGTTGCTCCGCTGGGTTGAATACAGCAGAACTCCCTGCTGGGGGTGAATAGAGCTCCCTGCATCACTTGCAGGGATTCTCTTTTTATTTTGTAGAGACCGGCGTGTGTTTACTCGCCGATTTCATGTGCTGCGAGAATACGGCTGGGTCTAGGAGGTTGGCTGGTAATCGTCGCCGTCGTGACTTCCTTTGTCCTCATTCGGGAGCTAAGTCAGGCAAGTCTTGCGGGGAAAAAGTAGATCCTAAAAAGTGTAACAAAATGGTAACAAAACCATGCCATTTTAAAAAATCAGACTGCGATCGTTGTGCTGCCAACGGCACTGACTCGTCGTAGGCAAACGATAAGCCTCTCTTTGAATTATTGCTCAAATTATATATAAATATCTATATATTTAGCGTGATTCGCGTATTCGGACAAACCCGGCGCTATTCGAATCTAAAAACAAAAAGACAGGCACCGAATGCCCTACGCGCGAACCTTACGATGCAAATCCCAACATTGATTTACTATCGCGTCGTATGGCATAACGTAATAAGCATCAACTATTACATCGTTTGCAGGAGTTAGATTCGACGGAAACGTGCTCCCGTTATGCATCGACAGACCGCTGGGCACCCTTTCGTCTAAATATAAATTTGACTTTTATCACCAAACCGTGCTTCGCTCCTACTATATTAGTCAAAAAGAATTCACGTCCAAAAGAGCGATAAAGAGGCGAAAGCCGGGAACGCACTGATTGGGATCAACGTAGTCTGGCTGCGCGCACAGTTGATGCAGTAACACTGTTTGCTATTCTCTACATAGTTTTGGCTTTTTCTGCATCTTTCCTCGTAGTCGCCGCTTCGAACGTGAAACACAAGGATGGTGAAAAATATATGAAAGATATAGAGACGAAACACCGATTCGTTGAGCTGCGGGCTCAGGGCAAATCGCTGAGGGCCGCCGCCGATGAACTTGCGGTCGGACTGCAGACAGCCGCGCGTTGGGAACGCGAACTCAAGGAACAGATCGAGAACCTGAAGACAGTGGAGCTCGACGCGCTCCTCGAGCGACATCGGCTGACCGTGCATGCACAAATCGAACGCTACGGCGTTGAGCTTACGCGATTGAATGAGGAGCTGCAAAAGCGCGACCTCGCAGACGTGCCGACTCACAAACTCTACGACATTATGATCAAACTGCACGCCCGCGTTGACGGGGCGCGCCCGGTGCTGACTTTGCACGACGATGACGAGATCGCGGACCAAAAGGCGCTGCGAGAGCTGGTCGCTTCGCGACGGGCTCGAAAAGCGTCGGAGGCAAACGCGCGCGCCGGGCGACAAAGTAACGGCAACGGCACAGTACACGCAGATGACCTCGTCACGCTGCAACTTACTACCTTGCAGCGTCTCAGAGCAGGAGAGATCGACGGGCGCACTGCAGCCAACGAGATGGCAATGATTGGTTCAATCTTCAAAGGGATTGATATCGCCGATCTGCAAACTCGTCTTGAACGGATCGAAACCGCTCTCGAAAAGGACGGCGCGTGAATTTAGGGGTTGAAATGACAAAAAACGACGAAAAAAGGGTCAGCAAAGCGATACGCAAGGCAGACAGTCGAAAAAAATGCTTAATGCTCGTTAATGACATCGCCGAAGCTAGTCTGCGCGGAACCCGGCTCTTAACAAACAGCGACACCAGTGACATCGAGCGGTCTATAAGAGCCACTGCCGGTGTTGATGCCGCGGGGAACTACATACGCAGCAACGAGCAACGCGTTTGTGCTGATATGCTTAATGCGTTGTGGAACCTGTCCTTATGCCTAATTGACGTACAGGCCGAATCCCTCGACGCGAAAGGAGAGCTTGCTAAAGTGACGGGGCTTTTCATCTTGGTGCATGAGTATCAGCATTTCAGTGAGTATCTCAATGAGCTCTGTTGGACGAGGAGCGGTGCATACAACGCGAGACTGCAAGAGCGGGCGGTGTCCATCAGTCAGCTCGTCCCGTACTTTTACAATATGTCTCTAAGAGAAGAAGACGACGCTATGAGGGTCATTGACTTGAAGTTGCCTGATGAGGGTAGTTCCACTATATTCGAGGTCATTGAGCGCGCCAAACAGAAATCCTCGCGGTTGAAAGCGTTGATAAAAGCTATGCGGGACGTTATGAGCCAGAAGCAGGTCCCCATTAACGTCATCATCGAACGCATCGATGACTTCGAGGAGGAGATGCGCGAGCGCATTCGTGCTATTAAGAGGATATTGTACAGAACTGATTTCGAAGGATGGGAGGAGCTGAGAGCAACGCTCGTAACGAGCGCTAGTCCAAAGCTAGCGATGATGGACGCTTTGCCTGACTACGACGACCTTCTCGCAGATCAAGCAGAATACGAGCAGACACTGTTCTTGTTAAACCAGAAATCGCCTATGACCGTCCTTGGGAGATAGGCCGAAGTAGAAAGCCCGTGAGTTGCGGGCAACAAAAAACTAGGCGCTATAAAAACAAACACATCAAAGCGGTTACATAAGGTAACCGATGCATTCAAAAATGCTTAAACGGAGACAATCCAGTCACGACTTAAACACCAAAATCGCTGTTCATCAGATTGACGCAACGCTTTGAGTATGCGTCAAGCTCGCGCGAGAGAAGGTATGCGAGTATCGCCACGACATGCATATGTCCAAGCACCGACGTCCGAGGTACGCCTGGAGCTTTCCCAAGCACACTTGAAAGCGGGATAGCCAGAGAGTCGACAAAGCTGCGATACGTCGAAAAGAGCGTCAGCTTAACAACCAGCAGTTTCGACGTGTGCTCACGGCACATATGCTATTCCCGGCGATTGACTGATAACTTAGGGGTTACGACAAGATTGGTACAATTATGCTGATTCTGATTTTTCGCCTCGAATTTCCTTTCTCGAAGAAGAAATACGAGAATTAAGACCCCTAATTGAAAAAGAAGCCTTTTTCGTCACAGATATTCAAAAAAAAACAGATGGGCTCGAGGCGATTCGAACGCCCGACCTTCGCCGTGTAAAGGCGGAGAGTTTAGCGCTTGAACAAGCGTTTTCGTGTTTATCTGGACTCGATGAGACAATCACGAGAAACGCAAGCGCTCCTTGGTGCACTGTTTGATAGACGCGCGTCGACAGCCCTATAAGCCCTGAGAAGGTGAAGGGGAGGCGGATAGTCGGGTAGGTATATCCCGCCTTGGCGCGATGCGCCCTTATTGTGCCGCAGTGAATCTCATGCAGCGCGGGGGTCTCACAAACGGCGTGTAGTGTATTGGTCACCATATGATTCACTCCGCTAGCCGTAGGAACCCACAAGTATTTATCAGTTATGAAATGTATGAACGGCAGATGAAACGCGATGACAGGGCGACCATTAGCGTGAGCAAGAAGACCCACGCCGATTTCGAGCAGTACCGCGCCAGACTGAGTGCTGAGAGGAAAAAAGTCCAGACTCAAGAGGACGTAGTGAGGGCGCTTCTCGAAATGGCGAACGAGTAGCCGGAACTTAAAATTGGCCCCGGCAAGGGCTACACCGCTGGTTTAAAGAGAAGCTTTCGTGGCATTGCAGCTGCAGTCGAAAAAAGGATGGCAAAAGCCGCTCAGTTGCTCTAAAGCGTCTATTTTTTTGATTATTTGAACGCTATAACACAGATTCTGCAGCCACGCTCAAATCGAAGCCTTTATCGTGTCTTCTGATACGTTCTTAGGCGTCTTAGACGCTTTGAGAGGTAGGTCTTTATGCGCGTATATAAAATCGTTACATTTTCTGTAGTTATTCTTCTTGTTGCCGTTTTGTTTGCAGGCGCTGTAGCCGTTCCTGCAGCGGTACAGACCGATACGATGCAGTTCCGCTACAACGCCCAGCACACCGGCGACTACAGCCCGGTGGCGGGAACGGCGCTGCCGAACAATCAGTTAAAGTGGAAGTTTACAACAGGTGGTCCGGTGCTCTCCTCACCTGCTGTCGTCAACGGCGTCGTCTACGTCGGGAGCTATGACGGCAACGTCTACGCCATCAACGCCGCGACCGGTGCCAAGCTCTGGAACTTCACGACCGGAAATAACGTGACGTACTCTTCTCCTGCTGTCGTCAACGGCGTCGTCTACATCGGGAGTACCAACCACAACGTCTACGCCCTCGATGCCGCCACCGGCAACCTCAAGTGGAATTTCACGACTATGGAGCGCGTGGATTCTTCTCCTGCTGTCGTCAACGGCGTCGTCTACATCGGGTGCGGTGACTGCGGAATATACAACAACCAATTTTACGCCCTCGATGCCGCCACCGGCAACCTCAAGTGGAATTTCACGACCATGTGGGACGCATTCTCCTCTCCTGCCGTCGCCGACGGCGTGGTGTACCAGCCGAGCGCTGATTGTCATCATACCGGCAACAACACCTATGCCCTCGATGCCGCCACCGGCAACCTCAAGTGGAACTTCACGAGCGGATTCAGTGTGTGGACCTCTCCTGCAGTCGCCAACGGCGTAGTGTACCTTGGAGATGAGGTGGGCCACTTCTACGCCCTCAACGCCGCCACAGGTGCAACGCTCTGGAACGTCAACGTCACTTCCGGACTGGCGGGGATACGTTCCTCACCTGCAGTCGCCAACGGCGTGGTGTACGTCGGGGACGGACAAAAAGATATGTACGCCTTCAACGCATCTTCCGGTGCAACGCTCTGGAACGTCACGTTGGGAGGTACCGTCATCGACTCTCCTGCAGTCGCTAACGGCGTGGTGTACGTCGGTGATGGAGATAACAACGTCTACGCCCTCAACGCCACGACCGGGGCTACGCTGTGGAACTACTCGACTGGAGGCGCGATAAATTCATCCCCGGCCGTCGTCAACGGCGTCCTCTACGTAGGAGACAATGATGGCAACCTCTACGCCATCGGCAACCAAAAACAATGGGGAGCCTGGTCCAACATCGGCGGTATACTTGCTCCGGGCACCGGCCCTGCCGTGTGCGCGCAGGATGCAAACAGCCTCGACGTCTTTGTACAGGGCGCCGACCACGCGCTCTGGCACAAGCACTACCAATTAGGGTCGGGGTGGGGCAACTGGGAATCCCTCGGCGGGGTTCTAACCTCAGCACCCGCTGCGACGTCGATGGCTAGTGGCACGGTCAACGTCTTTGTGCGCGGCGGCGACGGCGCCCTCTGGCAGAAGTATACCACGGATGGAGGGAGCCACTGGAGCGCCTGGCAGTCTCTCGGCGGGAAGATTGCTTCCAATACAGGACCCGCCGTGAGTTCATGGGGCCAAGGCCGACTCGACGTCTTCGTACAAGGTACGGATGGCGCCCTCTGGCATAAAGCGTACACCGGCGCGTCATGGTCCAGCTGGCAATCCCTCGGCGGGAGGCTGACCTCGGGGCCCTCTGCGACCTCACCGGCTAGCGGTGTGATCGACGTCTTTGTGCGCGGCGGCGACGGCGCTGTCTGGCACAAGGATTGGAATGGTGTTGCATGGTCTAGCTGGGCTTCTGTCGGCGGACGGCTTGCCTCCGGCACCGGACCGGCGGCCAGCTCGTGGGGCTCAGGTCGTCTCGACGTCTTTGTACAAGGCACGGACGGCGCCCTGTGGCATAAAGCGTACACCGGCGCGTCGTGGTCCAACTGGCAATCCCTCGGTGGGTACCTGACGTCGTCACCCGCGGCGACATCATCGACTAGTAGTGCGATCGACGTCTTCGTCCGCGGCGGCGACAGCGGCCTCTGGCAGAGAGAGTATAACGGTGCGTGAAACGACTGGAAGGACAACGGCGGTATCTAACGCCATCACCACGCGTCGCTTTAGATAGCACACTTCTACCTGTGCGCATAAGCCACCCCAACTAGGTCACCCAGCACGACGCCGAGCATCACGCCTACTCCCCTTGTGCCACCGTTAGAGCTTCCCGGGCACTTTAGCTGGCCATCCATTCTTAGCGTGCCCGAGTTCCCGCTTGCCGGATTTGGCGCAGGAGTGGTCATGTGTGCACTAGCTGCGGCGTACTTGACGCTTAGACGAGATTAAGAATGCGAAAGCAACAAGTGCCCGCTATGTCAAGACGGACGATTCAGCGCTTATTTTCGTGTTTTCCGCTTGCTTTGGACTTTTTTCTGTCGCTTGGCCACCAGACGATATAACAACAAGAAACGCAAGCGCACCATTGTGCACCGTTTGATAGATGCGCGTCGACAGTCCTGCAAGCTTTGAGAACGTATGGGGCAGCCGAATCGTCGGATAGTTGTAACCTGCTTTTGAGTGGTGGAGCGAGATTTTGCTGCGATGAATTTCGAGCAGCTCGTGATTTGGCATCGCGACGTCAGGATGAATATCTGGATGATGATCAGCGGCTAACATAGTACGTGCGTAACCGCGCTGCACACTTAATCATTATGATTTGACCTCCTTGACTAGCATAGAACGAAGAAGAGCCCACCAAGAGAGGAGGCACCAGTCAAGCGGCTGTAACAAGGCGGTGGAAAAGGGAAGGGCGATCGAACGGTTCACACACGCTCCGAATGTAACTGCTGCCTGTATCGGGCTTCACATCGATCAGCTCTTTGAGTTCGAAGAAGTCGCAGCGGAAGATATACTCGTCCTGATTTTCGCTGATATCTTTAGCTGTCACGGCGTTGGCGTGATCGAGAAACTCACGCTCCCAGTAGTCGTAATCCTCTCGTTGAATCTTCTCTGAGAACCGGTCGTCCTTGTACACGCCCCACGTTTTTCGAGGAATGTAAATTCGGATGTGGTCGTCATCAACTCTCGGCGTCGGAATGCCAGATTCCTTGAACAGC
Organism: Methanomicrobia archaeon; assembly: GCA_015660915.1. Classification (GTDB taxonomy): domain Archaea; phylum Halobacteriota; class Bog-38; order Methanoflorentales; family Methanoflorentaceae; genus Methanoflorens. Next base: position 199,094 of record JACTTZ010000002.1, read on the forward strand.
TCAAGCAAGTACGCCTGCTTCGGGTTGATGACCAGCGCCCTGCCGGTTTGTTGTGCGACCTGAAAGAAGCTCTGCATGCGGTCAGTGTCTCTCACAGGGAAATTCACCACAACGAGACCGTTAGTTTTTTCTACGCGCTCTTTGGCGACTTCCTTGACGTGCTCTTCGCTGTCTGCTTGTGTCGAGTTGATGCGCGTCCCCTCGCAGATCATGGCGACCGGCTCGACTGCAGCGGCCCGTTCGACGAACCGTCGTGTCTCGTCTCCCTTGTAACCGTGGAACCGAAAGTCGCCGGTATAAACGATAGGCCCAGCACTTGTGTGGAGGATGTAGGCTGTCGCCCCTTCGAGCGAGTGACTAACAGGCAGAGCCTCTACTTCAAGCCCTCCGATACGGAACCGGTTCTCGACGATGTTGTAAGGTCGAGGTTTCTTCGCCTTCTCGCCTTGGAGCTTTGATTCTGTTCATCCTCTGCATAATCTGGATTTAGCGAATAAACACCTGCTCGAACTCTGATAAATGCTGACTTTTTTCCCCTCCGTTTCATGTCGCCAGTTATCTGAGTATTCATTGTGCGCTCAGGTGTAGCACCAGAAGTTTCGATGAGCGCCTCTTCTAGCGCACGTTTCGTAATTTCCTTGTAATGTAACGGCTCTTTTGAGTCCCGCAAGACTTTCACAGCGGCTCGTTTGAATGAAGTCATCTTCGCCTTGCCCGTTGAAATGACGAGTAAAGTTAACCGGTTTGGTTCATTAAGCTTGTGTATCCAGCTCACGAGCAGCCAACGTGATTTTCTCTGCGTCGTGCACGCACATCGCCTGCTGCAGAATCCCTCTCACCGTGCGAAACAGCCTTCCCTTCGCCTCGCTGGATAAGCGAACATAGAATCGGTCCTGAGTTGGGATGGCGATAAGTTGTGAGAAGAGTAGGTGAGCGATTGCCTCTCTGTCCGCAAATGAAGCAGTTCCTGCCCTGACGCGCTCGAATCTTCCGTTCTCGCTAAGGCAAAAGGAACACGCGGCGCCGCTTATCGCCACATACATGAGTTGTTCTAGCCGTTTTGAACGATTTCTTGAACCAATCAGCTCGTTTAACGGTATTGTATGAAAATAAGCGGCGAGGAGGTTTTGTAGGGTTTTCGCTACCTCGTCCGGCAAATTGTGAAGCAGAACAGCTTGCACGCGGTTGAATTCGCGTGAATGACTATAGCGCTGTGGCAAAAACGCGCTAAAAGTGAGAATCGTAGCGTAGTTGGCGCGACATCCCGCAAAAGCGATGCTAATTAGGACGCGTTTGCAATAAAAAAAAACGTATATGATTAGAGGAACTACACTTACAAAGAGGGACGAACGTATGCGGCGCGTTGGAACGTCAAAGATTACCAAACTACGTGCAAAGCCTGGTATTGTCTATCCGCTCATCAGGCTGCCAAAGGCATATGCGGACGAAATTGGCAAGACTGCTAATATACTTGAAATTCAGAACGACAAGCAGCGGGCAGTCCTCGTTACTTTTGATGGACCAACGCAAGCAAATTCCGAACTTGTTCACCCTGAGGTAGAAGTTATACAACCTGAGTCAAAAGTTATACAACCTAAGAGCTTAAAGGACGTTAAAGCTTGTCTTATTGAACTCAAATCAGAGATTGAACAACTAAAAGAAGCTCTTTTATCAAACGAAAGCAAAGCTTTCACTCAAATCAAAAACAGATGGGCTCGAGGCGATTCGAACGCCCGACCTTCGCCGTGGAAAGGCGATGTCATAGACGGTTCAACAGATGACATCCTGATGTGATGTCTTAGTGTGAGCCACATTTTTATTATTCCCAACAAAACCTTATATATGCCAAACTTCTGTACACACGCCGCAAGAGCTCCTATTTTTAATAAGCGCGGCGGTGACGCGCTGTGCAGTAAGTCCAGAGACACACTGGCAGACGCGCGCAGCAAGCAGCAGAGTAAAGACAGACGTGAAAAAGGGCAATTCCTTTCAGTTAAGAACAACGGAGCGGTCGAATTGTTTGGGTTGTGCCGCGGCTACTTACTTGGCTCTGGTATGCATAAATAGAAAGGCAGAGTCCAATTATGTGAATCATGTTTGTGAACCCGCCCATCAGAGAGAGCGACCGCACGGCAACTCCTGACCTGATAAGGCCCAGATACGCAACGCATAATAGGTGCCTTCTGAGGTGCCTAAACAGGTAGACAGCTCCTAAACCAGTTTGAGACAAACAACATGGTGGAAAAAGACCTCCTCATCGAACTTTTCCAAGCGGCTGAAATGCGCCGCTGGAACGACAAACTGTGTCCCGTTCCCCTGACCGAGCTCGACAAACAGGGACACAAGATGACCATTGCCTATGTGCTCGGCAAGTTCGCCGAACAAGATGGCGGCTTCAGCTGGACCGAAGTCATCGAGGGCGGGCTTTTCGAGTACTTCGAGCGCCTCACCCTCACGGACATTAAGCCACAGGTCTTCGAGCGGATCAAAGCCAGCGATGAGACATTCACAGAGCTGAAAAAAGAGGTCTATACCCGGTTTGCGCCCCTCATCGTCGACTTAGATGGCTTGGACGAACGGTTCGAGGCCTATCTTTTCCATCCGCAGGACTCCATCAACCGAAAGATCCTCAACGCCGC
>JACTTZ010000011.1 GCA_015660915.1 Methanomicrobia archaeon
GTGCTATACATACCCTGCAATGCAAAAGGCAAACCGCACATGGAAAAGAAGCCTTCGTCCTCCTTCTTGAGCAGCGTTATCTCCATCTTCCCGGGATCTTTGCATCCTCTGAGCAAAAGCTCCAAAACATTAATTCCAGCAGCGCCTCCTCCTATAATTACCACTTTCTCTACCATGTGCCCAATTCTCCCTATGCTGTTCTGTTTCGTCTTTGCCTATTTATCTCAGCACGTGTGATAATCCTCCTAATTGAAAGTGTCTCTTTCACGAGGGACCGCTTGCTTTTCTTGTAGTCATTGCACTGATTAATGCACCATTAGAAAACAACGCAGAACGCTCCAAAAAATCTGCCAGCGGAGGTCGCCGGTTCGAATCCGGCCTGAAAGCGTTTGTCAAAAGCGGCGTAACGCTTAGCCCTGTAACTACTGACTAATCCATCCTCCTGTATGCTAGCGAGCTACGCTGAACTTGCCTTGCCAAGCTGCCTGAAAATGTGAACCCAGAGATTGACCGCCATAGGTACCATTGTGATAATGATAACCAAGATGACGAACAGCGGAGTTATTTGTGTTCTTCCGCTCCAGATCACGTAAAACATAATCGCGTCTGTGACAGAGACGATGATAGCAGCGATGACAAGAGATCTAAAAAAGAGATTGACCACGGTTTTGCCCCTTCTGTTTCAGTGTTGACGGTTTGATTCCTCAGCAATGAGCGACATTTGAGTTGCCTAGGTGTGTATTTCGCCAATACTTTATATACACGTCATAAACGTGTTCAGGCAACGGATGCTTATAAAATCGCCAGTCTACTCCCGAAACCCCGTGCGTGAGTATTTATTAGTTCGTCTTTACCCTCTAGCTGTGTTCGCAACCGTATTACTTCGGTATTATCACGGGTATGAAGCTCGTTAATATAGCTATCTTCGAGATAGGCGGCTAGAGCTTTAATAGTCAGTGCTGAACGGGTTACGTTATCGCGGTTAGCACGTTCAATAACGGCTTCCAACAGCTCGGCGGGTAGGGTTATAGACATACGAAATAGCGTCATATAATCTGTGTGGTACTATCTCATTTGGTATTACGCTGCCGATATCGTATTATCAGCGTAAGCACCACGTTTTAGAGCCAATGCAGGCTCGGTTGAATGGCTATATTATAGGCTGTGTGGTGCGCTATTTTGGCTATTTTAAAAAAAAGTACGCACGTAGGATTAACCAAGGCCCGGACCATAATATCATAACCCACCCACCTAAGCGAAAAATAGGCCGTCGCCCGGGCCCGAGTGATAGTGCCGTATAATCCTTTAAGTTAACGCTGCAAATGAGGTAATGAGTAGAATATAAAGAATCGAGCAACTAGCAAGCGATGCCGCCCGCGACAATTGATAAAATTACTTAACGCATAAGTGATTGGCAATGAGTAGGGGTGTATCGAATGGCACTTTACACAGAGGACGAACTTAAAGAATGTGCGAAGAAAGCGTTGCCCACTGACGATTTTAGCGAGGCCACGTGGGACTACCTCGGCGATGCGCTGTATTACGTTTCAGGTATTATGGATAACGAGGGCAAAGAGCACACGCTGAACGTCCGAAACCGCGACCGAAGCGGCGACCCTCCTGAGATAACCGACGCTCTTACCGGCCAACGATATTGGCCGGATGTAAAAAAATAAGACGTTATCTATCGTGAGTTCTGCCTCGTAAAAACTGGAAGTCGCCGCCGCTAAGTTGCTTGTAACGGCCCTGAGCGTCCTGCCATCGTGAACGTCCTGAGCAGTAATACATATCGTGAGTTATTGTGCGTGGCCGTCGGTATAACTCGCAATAATATGGGATCCGGTCATTATCGCCGCGTAGCTCGCACTTGACATAGCGTTCGCAGCGTACGCAATAGGTCATATATCGATAACGAGACGGTGACGCGCTAAGTAGCTAACCGGCGTGTATAGCGAAAGTAATGGCTGCTAAACGATAACATTTAAGCCGCGCCAGCGCGAATTTACTTGCTTAGACTTTTGTCAACTAGACAAGGAGGTGAATATCCATGGTAAGAAGTTGGGAGGATCTTGAAAAGGTAAAGGCTAGCGTTGGTCGATCGGGTTTGGTAGGAGGCGTTTGTTGGTTTTTCGGTTTCGTATTCGCTGTGCTGGGACTCATCGGTGATGCCGCGAACGTCAAACTCGGCTTAACGCCATGTTCTTGGTTTCTGCTCGCAATCGTAGTTTCCGTACTTAGCGTATCTGTATACATCGGCTGGGCGGCTGCTTGGTATTTGAGGTCGTCCACATAGCTAAAAGTGAAAATCTTGAGGCAATGCTCGCAGTAATAAGGCAGCTTATCCTGGTTGTCGCGTAGCTTGCAGCCGTTATAATTCTCACATCTACGGCAGTCCATCATTAACGAGTAGGTTAACGCGCCCCTATTACATTCGTTTCCTAAGTCCGGATAAAGTAATAGCAGGCGCTTGTATAATCTTGGGCGCTCAATCACCAAAGAACATAATAAACACGTAATACGACGATGAGAATGAGGACGCCAATGAAAAGCAAATAAAATGTATATTTGAGCGGATCCTGTTTCATCATCCATATTGGATTCATATTCCCCCCACTTAACGGAAATTGGACAGATAGACAAATAAGTAGCCTAAATGAGTTATTTTTTTCACCCTAACCTTTATTACGCGGGTGTAGATATTAGTACTTTTAACAGGCACAGCGACATAAGTGCTGTGTCACCATTATACAAACGACAAACGGAGGTGGAAAAGTGAAAAAGGCAATCGCCGTGCTAGCATTGTTTGTTGTGCTCTCATTGTTTGCTGCGACGAACGTAATAGCACAGTGCTCTGCGTCAACGACAACGGCACCTGCGTGCACGACTAGCGCGCAGTGCACGAGCTACACCACTGCAGCCTGCTGCGTTTGTACGTGTCCAACCGCATGTTCCACTCCTGCCTGTTGCCCCGTAGTAAAGAGTGCGGCAACGGCATGCTGTGTCGTCACAAAGTGCTGTGAACCCGTTTTGTATAAACCGGTACATAAGTTCGAACCTTACAAAATGCCTCAGCTCGGCTAATATGTCTAAAGGTTCTATTAGGTACAGATAGACCCATAGTGAGCATTTAAATCCTTGAGCATAGGCTTTGGCACTCTATTTGACGATTTGACGGTATGTACGGTATTTTTTCCACATTAGAGGATTTTAGGTATTTACTTTTTTGATTCTTTTTTTACCCCCCCTTTCCTAGCCTTTGAAAATTACTACAGCACTTTACTCAGTTAAACACGTAGCTTGCAGCCGTTATATCTCACGCATCTACGGCAATCCATCATTATGCAAGTAGCTAGTTAGCCCCCTTCATTCATTATCCATGTCCCAGGAAACTAATGATAGCCAGAATTGCTAATGCTGAGATAACGCTACAAAATAAGGTATGTTTGCGTTTGTGCATGTGTGCAAGGGGACAAATAGCTATTACACTAAGCCTTGTTACTTCAGGTCGTGAACGGAGCCCTATAAGTGCTTGAAATCAAAAAAGAAATAAAAAGAGCAAATATAAAGGGAGATTAAACGGAACACGGTTGGGCATATACCGTTTCATCATCCTAATTATTTGATTCATCTCTCAACCTCACTTCGTCCAATCACCAAAGAACAAAATACACACGTAAAAAGACGATGAGAACGAGTAAGCCGATAAAAAGCAATGGTAACGCGTATTTCGATGGTGTTTTGATGTAACGCTTCACCATCCTAATTATTGAATTCATAATCGCTTACTACGTAGCAAAACAGAGCTTAAACGTAGTGTTTTGAGTCATTTTTCACTGGCCAGCTGAATTACTAGGGCCTAAAGCTCAGGAAAAGATGTCCGTTTCTTCTACGTTTATTATCCTATTTTTCAACCTCTTCGGGCCGCCTTCGCGTGAGCGATTCATACAAATTATCGAGGTATGCCTTTCGTTCTTTGATCGTCGGCTGTAGTTGTTCAATAAACGCAATCCCACCCAGGCGGGTTATTTCGCGCTCCACTTCCATAGCGTCCTTATCGAGTTGCGCGAGTAAGTTAACGGCGTTATCCCTCAGAGCGACCGCGTCGTTAAACATCGTTGCCGCGTTTCGTACGACGTCTTCCGCCTCGGTCATAATTAGCGTTTCATAACGGTGCATCCACCAGGCGATATTGTCCTTATACCTGGCCTTATCGCTGGCCTCATCCTGGTGTTTAAACACATTCATAATCTTCGCTCCGGCTTTATCCAGATTAATAGCCATTTTTAGGCCCTCGGTTTTTCATATAGTCAAAACGGCACGTTTGCATACACGTCGCCTTCTTGACGGAAAAATTAATCAAGAAGGTAAAACGGCGGTGTGATAGCTTAAGTGTTACCTATTAGCCGGCAACTCTCAATAACGTGTGAGTTTTAGCTCGCTTCTCGAAAACGCCAGTTTAAGCTTATCTAGTCGGTCTACTGTGTTATCTGGTACTGGGGGTAGTTCGCTCGCGCTTGCGCTAGAATTAGATTGCTTTATGGAATTGAAAAAAAAGAGTCGCTTATCGCCGCTGAATCGCCTAAATAAGCCCTGCCGAGGCTCCGACTCGGGTTCAAATCCCGACTCGGGCGCTCCTTTATTTGATAAGCGGAGGCTATAATGGGGTTGCTTTATGTAGCTCGTATTCGGATACAGGGTGCTTAGACAAGGACTGAAAGGCCACAGACTGCAGAGCTAAGCCGGTTGCTTATCGTTACGAGGTTGTTCGTGGCGTTACCGAAAAGGTTTGGGAGCACCGGTAAGCGGATATTGACGTATGACGCATTTTGGGTCGCGTTTTGCGTCCCATTTTGCCCCCCCGCCTGATACGTGCAGCCGGAAGCAGCGACAACGAGAGCGGCTATCACGCCAATGAGAATGACTAGCATTATACGTTTCACGTTCTGTTGTGCTCCTCCTACGTTTTTCAATTTTACCACACTTTCACTCTACTTTTAGCTAACAATTACCCAGGTAGACCTACCATTTTGCCCCGTGAACAACGATTGCGTAGAGGTTGATGAACTCATCTTTGAAATCGCAGACTACAAAAATGACTATGCCGATATGGCTGCCGAAAAATTTTTAGGAAGTACTCGACCAGTTGGGAAAGTTATCAATACCTGCGAGACCCTGTGGACGATAGCTGGCTACTTAACAGTGCACGTCAGCAGTTGCGACGAATTATCAAAAGGATATAGGCGCACACGCATCAGTGTCGAGAATATGGCTATTCGTATTTTCCTGTGTCTTTTTACCGCAGCCTGACATTCAGTCATTTTTTACCTCAACTTTGAGCGTAACAAGCTTTTCATACTTCTGCTTATAAGCGAGGTATGGTAGAATATGCGATAGTACTTGCTCTGCGGTGCACGTGCGCTCAATGCCTTTCGAGCTTGTCTGAACCCACCCGCTTTTCTCTTTTCTAAAGCTCTGCACACTGCCATTCTTCGTTGTAAAATAAATTACGCACTCGCTGTTCTTCATTTGCTAATCCTCGGCCCCAAACAGCTTATTTACCTTTTCGCATCCATCATTGTTAGGAGGGTTATAGAAACACAGCTTTTCTGGGACTCCTTTAGAGTAATTCACGCATCCCCAGCATTGACTAAACAGCCGCGCACCATGTTTATCTCTATGGGCTTGCATAACTCAGTTGCTCTTTCCAAAGGGATTGAAATTTCTGATGGCATAATCCATAACTATTCTTGTTTTGTCAATTTAGTTTTTTTCTACTATGACGCCTATATGGAACATTGGAAAGACATAGAATGCGTGGTTCTCAAGAAATATGAGGGGAGGTAACAAAGCTTGATAACCAAAAGAGACGATAGGCGATACAGATTTGCCCTTGTCATGGACTCGCATAGGACTCTGTGGGCTCGGAAAGCGTTTAAGCAAGTGGCGAAAGCGCATACATTCGATCGTAAGCATGTGACTCAAATCATGCGGGCAACCGGCTCTCCCGAAACGGCATTAGAACACATCAAAACATACTTTGATGGCCAATCTCGCATCTATTTGACAAACGCACTCAGAATCGTATGGAAAGAGACGGGAAAAGCGGCTATCGAGGTCACGCACGACGTCCTCACCGGGGGGGATTTTCTAAGGGATTATTCCGCGATCACAAAACAAGATCCGGCTGTCGAGAGAGTTCAAGCGGCATGGGACCTATTCGTCGAGAACAAGATCACGTCGAGGGCGAACAAGGTCGTCGGGGTAACCGATACGGCTTATGCACAAATCCAAGATGTCATGGCCCAAGGCGTCAAGGATGGATCGACTCACTACGAGATCGGACTGCAAATTGAGTCTATTATGGGTGAGACGTGGAAGGCCCGAGGGGAGACAATCTCACACACAGAGGTCAACTCTGCAATGAACGCGGCTATGCTGGAGGATGCGAGAGCAATGGCTTCAGATCTAAATAAGGTTTGGGCGTGTACGTTCTTGAACAGCCGTCAAGATCACATAGACGCCGACGGTCAGTCAGTCCCTCAGTCAGAGCCGTTTATGGTCGGCGGGGAGGAAATGATGGAACCCGGAGACGATTCAGCAAGCGCCGATCAAATAATCAACTGCGCTTGCACGATGTTCTTTGAGCGTCCAGAGGAAGCCTCCGACTAAGGAGCAAAACCGAGTCGCTCACCTACCGCCTGCGATTTTGTATTTTTTAGTTCCTATTAGCATCAACAAGTCGGAGCCTGTATTAGGCTCCGGTTGTTGTGTCGAATTCGTCCGTCAAAGCGTTCAGATGTTACCTAGTTGGTCGTCGCCTCTTTAGGGCTCCGTACGCGGGCGGTTCCCTTAGTGGAAACAATAATCCCATAAATCCGCCGGGCGGAACCGCCGCCGCTAAGTTGCTTGCAACAGCTGTATGCAATGCTGTCCCCTTCTTCTTCTAAAACTGACTGGTGGAAAAAGTATATAAAGCCGCTTCTGAGAAATAGGCCGTTCTAGCAGCATTTTAAGGCCACTGAATCAACAAAAGAGACGTATAAACTGATCCGTTTAGGCCTATTATCTACAAGTTAACGTGCGGGGGTAAAAAACAGCTAAAAAGGTCGGGGTAATTGGCCCCAGAGTACGTAGAGAATACTACTTTTTCCAGAAACGCCACTTTTGGACTGCGCGTTGCATACGCTGTAACGCCTGTCGCCGTAAAGTGCAAATCAATTTGGAGCCACCTTAGTAGAAGTAATTGAGTCTAAAGTCCTTTCCGCAGGATCAAAGTTGAGCAACTGCACAAGTACCTCTCACTCTGACCGCCTGCATCCTCAAAAGTTGTTGCGCTTAAAGTGTGGTGTCTTCCCAGTATCTCATATAGACATCATACACGTGCTCAGGCAGCGGATGTCGATAGTAAGTCCGTTCAACGCCTGCACGCTGTGAGTAAGGACGTAGGCGCGATTCGACTCATTCTATTCGATCACGTCACCCCACAGTTCGGCGTCTGTAGATTGGACGGGACAAAATTAGTCTTGCACAGCGCTAACGGAATAGTCAGCTTCTGCGACCATTTGCGAATGGTTTCTAAAAAAAGACAAAGTTCATTGTACTCTCTGCTGTCACAAATAGTTTCCACGACCCCCGGCGAACCCCGTCTAGAATCACCCTATTTGCTGTGGGCTTGAGCACATTTCGTCCTGTGATTCTATGAAACTCTCTTCTTCTCCTGCATTCCGGCTTACTCTGAAAAGCTCGTCCGTTGATCGCACCGAAACCGACAACGTCGAAACAGTTCATGGAAACAGCTCACGCAGATTAATTTTGAATTCGCCCAGTTTTCCGCCGTAGTTACCCGCAGAAATCCTGACAACACCGTCGATGTCCAAGGTGGCTTCAATTCCTTTTTTCATCGCTTCTCTCACTGTGTCAAGCGAGGTTCCGTTAATGACTATTTCGGGGATATATCGAACGCCCTCTGGAACCTTGTGGACATCTTTCAATCTGTGCTTAAGAGAAGGACAGAAGGGATCGTTTGTGGTTGGACCTATCAGCGGAAAATGGGTTTCTAGCTTTGAGCCTGCGGAACACACATCGAAAGGGGTCACCACACCATTTATGCGGTCGATAGCACGTAGGGCCTTCTCTCCGGCTTTTCGTAGAGCTTCTTTTGAGTTACACATGACCCAGAAATTCGCGCCCATCACGCCGTGAGCGTACCCCAAACATCTTTCAATGATAAAATCTGGGACCATAAGTGGAACAACAACAATGTTTCTGCCAAAGCGTTTTTCCACCCATTCATATCCGTCCCCGCAATGCCCAACTCGCTCCATCATGTCCATGTGACCTTCTGCGTCCGGCAACGCGTCGAAGACCGCAGTGAAGGGTTTAACAAGTATGTCTTGGCGAATCCTATAAGAGAGTTCAGCCTCAAAATCTTTTAAAGAAACAGTTAAGGCTTTCTTCTTGTCCAAACCCCCCCAGAACTGTAGGACAGCGCCCTCGCGCTTATCTGGTGTCTTGTTTTCGTCAAGCCACTTCTCTACGCCGCCTTCCACTCTGCCAATCACAACTGAAGGTGTTGCCGTAGAATCTTCGGCTGCACTGCGCAGAGTTGCTTTGTCGTCAGCCGTGATCATCACTCGGCAAAAAATACCGGCAAATGCCTCGGCATAAGTGTCTTCAATCTCAACTTCGAACGCCATTTCTTATCCGAGCCTCCCGATATATTCTCTTTTGACCTTTCTCTGACTTTGCTGATTTCTTTAACTAGAGATCCTTATTATCAGCAGTTACTATTTGAACCTAGGGTAACCTGTAACGGCAATTAAAAGAGTCGAGAAAGCAGAACGTGACTGATTGCGCTGCGCCCAAGAGAGACCCGACCCTAGTGGAACGCTAACTGCGAGGCCTGTCAATTTCCACGAGTGCAAAAAACTGCAGCGATTATTGCTGTAACCAAGGCGGTTTCTAGCCTTCTCGTCCCCTTGTTCTACTTCAGGGTTTTTCTTGGGGACGAATCGAATACTCGAATTAGTTTGCCCTATACCAAAGACCTTCCAGGCTGTTTGAAACGCCGATCGATGAGGGCACAAGCTGCTGAATGTGCTGTTACAAGTCGCTAGCTTTCGACAGCTACATATTTACGTGGCACATCCCGCAGGTTGAAGGATCGTTGAGCCTATGATAATAGGTATAGTCGTGTCCATTTATGCTAGTCGGTACGGAAGACATCGTGCTGGCATTCGTGGCAACCCCCGCACTTGGGCTCGCGGACCCTGCCGGACTCGCAGCCGGTGTGTTCGAGGCGCAACCAGCAACGCCGATTGCCAGTGACACAATGGCGACGGACAGAACAAGAAAAACTAGCTTATTCATCACTGTCTGCATTCTGCTTGTGTCTTAAATCTTTTTGCTGCACTCGGTGGAGCGAACCTGTTCACTCTTTGTGCGGCTTGCCTTCTTCGACTCGTCTCTTAGCCTGCCGCTGCGAACGAGGAGACCGCCAAAAAAGCACTTTTCTCTAAACACTCTCATTTATCTGTAAAAATCCCGGCTACGTGACAACAAGCAGTCCTTAAGTCTACAGTGCGCCTGAAATCAAAAGGCCCCCGTAAGACGATTTCAAAGTGCCCTGAAGCTTCAACTAAGGGTGTTTGCTCATAATCTCAACGGGCCTTGCACTTCTCGACGCTTCTTGCAGCTCCTTTTAGGCGGAACGCTCGCCTTACGATGTGCGCATTTTTTTTGGTGATCGCATGATAGACGGCGCCATAGCGTACAGGGCCTTGATTATCCGTTGCACGAACGTAAGAAACACTTTCAGAACGCACGGCAGATCCTTAAATATGATCTTTGCGCCGTTACGTGTGTCGATGCTGAAGAGCAAGGGTCCGCCCAATGGGCTACCTCGAATTATCCTTGTTGTGGCGGGCTCGCGCTCTGTGTTGACCGGCTAAATCCCGTTGAGGCTTTTCGACTAGTGCGCCGTCTTTGCTGATTGTTTCAGGGATGGAGTGGTTTTTGCCGCGCGGCAGTGGCTACGAAAAAGCCTCCCTTTTACGCTATATCGTCGTCTACATAGCATTTGAGGGGCGCTCCTTGTCCGGTTGCGAGAGCGCACTTGTTAATAGAAATGCAAGTCGCTTTTCTTCGGTCGCCGCTTTGCCATCTCAGAACGAGCCCAGGCTCTCGGATCAACGGACGACAGAGACCGACGTAATCGGTCTCCCCGTTTGCGACGACTTGCTCGACAAGTTCCAGTGAGCGTAGGCCACCCGTCATAATGGTTGGTATCCCGGTTGCTTGCTTGACCTCGCTGCACCACGCTCGCGTAAACCGTTCTTCGTCAATGCGAGAAATGGGGCTGCGAAGCGCCGTCTCGTTCCACGCCGCTCCTTGCAACCCTTAGCTAATCTCGAGCACATCGCACCCTGTCATTATAAGCGACTGGGCTGCCGCTAGTCCTTCGTCAAAGGTGAGCCCATCTACAACGCCGCCTTGCACTCCGAGCTTCACGATGACGAGATATTCCGGTCCGCCGCAGTCACGGATCGCATGTAGCACCTCACAGTGGAGCCGAATTCGATTCTTTAGAGTTCCTCCGTAATGGTCTGTGCGCAGGTTAGTGAGCGGTGAGAGGAACTGGAAGAGCACGCTGTCGTGGGCTGCATGAACCTCGACGGCGTCAAAGCCGGCTCGTGTAGCTCGCTCTGCTGCTTCGCCAAAGCTATCAACGAGCACGGCGAGGTCTGCAGCTATCGCAGCGTGATAGTTGTCAGAATAGAACGGTTTTTCGGTGTACGGGCATACTGGCACGATTGATGGCCCGCCCGCCTCATTGCCGAGCGTCTTTGATACGCCGCTGACCAGAATCCTGAGTGGCTCAGCTGTGCGGCAATGGATCCTCCGGCATCGCTCACCGCGGCGTCAAGCGCGAAAAGCGTCCAATGCTATCGTTGTTATATAGCTGAAATGAGGCGGGCTCGAATTGACCGCACGGATGAACGCTGATTGCACCGGCGATAATTAACTCGACCCCGTTTTCAGCGAAGTGAACAAGCCTTCTGCATTCTGCTTCCGTGATAACGCCGTGCTCATCAGCCGCCGTACCGCTCGTGGCAGCCGCAAGGACGAAACGGTTGCGAATGCTTTGTATTCTAATTTGCAGCGGGGCGAACAGGCTTGCGTTTTCCCCCTCCTATGTATGCTCAATTGGCACTGATTTCACTCCTGTCAGAGCATACCTCTATAGCGGCTAACGAAGTTGGGTGTTATATTGCGTCGCTATTTGGGCCGGTAAGGAAAGAGTTTTCTTTTTGTAGCGACTTGCATGAGGTTGCCTGTTGAGGTGCTTTTGGCGTCAAAAAAAAGACTGGGTGAAAAGGCTTCAGACTTATGCTTTAGCACCTTTGTTCGCGCGATGTACGATTACTTCAATCCGCTGTTGCAAGCGATCGAAGAACTTCAGCGCGATGCCAAAAAGAATCACAAGAAGTGATAACTGATCAAGCAGGATCTGACAAACGCCGATCGTCTTCTTCGACTCGATCAAGCCACTCATCGACTAAACAATTAAACACGTTCTCCTGTTCAACTTCGAGCCCGTGGCCAGCTTTGTCCAATATAACGAAAGTCCCGCGGGAAAAATTTTCGATAAGCTTTAGGGAGTCACGATATCCGACCGAGGCATCTTGGCGCCCAGAGAGGATAAGCGACGGTCGGTCGAATGCGTGTTCGAGCTGGTCTACATCAAAGGAAAGACCATACCCGCGCTTTTCAAACCGCTTAAGAAATGCCCGATCTTTTGCGCTCACACCGGGAATGATATCCTGCACGAACCGATTCCATCGCTTCTGATCTTGCATTACGAGCACGCGCTCAAACAAGTGCTTGAACTCAGTCTCTTCGAGGCTTGCTAAGAACGATGAATCATTCACAAATACCTGCTTCGATGGAAGGTCGCGCCGCTTTCGATCAGGAATGATAACGGGACAGATGAGAAGGGCTCCTTTGAGACGTTCGGGCATCAAATTGATGATTCCGCGGGCGAGGTAAGCCCCATAGGATTCGCCAGCCACTAGGAACGAGGCGTCAGGGACGACCTTGTTGACAAAAGCTATGATCGCGTCTAGCATCTGATCGGCATTGTTCAGCCAGGGGGGTGCCGGCGTACCGCCCATACCCGGCAAATCGAAGTAAATGCGTTTCCATCCAGCGCGTTTTTCAAAGATTGGCTCCATGCAGCCAGTCATGACATGACTGTCAATGCCGAACCCGTGAATCATTAATACGGGCACTCCCTCGCCAAGTGTTTTGCAATAGAAGTGCAGATCACCGATGTCGCACAGCATTGGTAGTGAAGTGAGAGGCGGAGGTTAAAAGCGTAGCGTTTTTGCTGACAACGTTTGGTGAGCTTCTTGCAAAATTCACGGTGACCCCTCACGCGCTCCTCGCACGACTACTTTAACGCTATCTCGAGCAGGTGTTTCTTGCGTGCGTTTCCGTTTGAACTCTCTTCGACCTAGGGCACAGGGCCTGACCACGAACAAACCGGAGTAAGAAATACCAACGGGTCTTTCTAAATAGGATGAGCAACATATCGCTTAATAGCGCCCTCGCGTTGACTTGTGGTAGTTCACGCTTTTTTATCGGTTATTGTTGGGCGGCGGCGCCGCGTGTCTCTAAAATGAGGTAGTCACGCTCTGTGCAGACACACGGCTTTAATGCCTTTTCCCAACTGCTTGTCCCAAGAACGAGGTACTATTTTAACTTGTTGGATTAAGGGTTAGAGTTCTACTGCAACTTGCGCCGGCGCCGTTTCACGATTTGCGAGCAGAATAAGCGTCTATTTATCCCAAGACCATTTGATCCAGCCGTCTTTGAGATCCGGCAAAGATCTTCAGCGATACTCGACTTGATACAACGAGTAGAGTTTTGTTGGGTTGACCCGTTAGTTCGAACGTAACCGTCGAATAATGCCCCTCAGGCCAATCGGCGCCTAGCCACTTTGGCACGTTCCTTTTGTCTGGAACCATTTCAATAGTCGCGCCAGAGGCCCAGCCGTTGAAGGTGCTGAACTCGCCCCCAACTTGTCTGCTTATTGCCGTTGGCGACTGGGTAAATTCTGTATGCTTTTTCGAATCCATAGGGCTTTATAGACATCGTGAGGTGTAGCTTCAAGCGAAATAGATTAGTGATTGTTTTTAGTCTTCATCGGAGCGCCAGACCCCTGCCACGTGCTACCGGTTGTTTGTGTGCTCGATAAAGCTGTTCTGAAGGTGGCATTACATTCTCCTGACTTATCATGTAAGTGATGAAAACCTTGCGCTCGAACAAGCCGCAAGTCTCTGCTATCGCGCGGAGAGCACCCCGTTTGTTCGAAATTAGCCCCCCCTGTCTCGGAAGCGTGAAGCTATATAGGATACCCGCACACGGGTACGTGTTTAAGCATAAACAGGAGGTGACGGCGTGTATCGAGCAAATACAAGAAACAATTTCGGCGGCGGCTACAAGAGCTATGATAGCAAGCCAAAGAGTGCCCCTGTAGATGTCGGAAAGCAATACGACGTGAAAATCGAAGATATTGCAAAACAAGGCGATGGCATAGCTCGCATTAGTGGTTTCGTGATTTTCGTTCCACACACTAAGATCGGTGACGAAGTTAAGATAGAAATCAAGGCTGTGAAGCGCAACTTCGCTTTTGCTGAAGTAGTCGAAGAGTAACCTGGCTTGTTGAATTGCGGATTGAACTGAATTGATGGATTAACTACATTATTGTTGGAAGTTTGCGCTGCGCGCCTTGACTAATATGTTGTTCTTCCATCTACCTTTTTGATTGGCTCCTCACTCGGCGCGTGGTGGCGCCCGTTTTTTTGAGATTTTTGCTGTTCTTCGGGACGTCTATTTTGCATCGCGTTTAGAGGACGAGATGAGCGCCCCGATTGCATATCGTTGTTTTTTGGACGGTTCCAAACTCGCTAAGCGCGTTGGCAGGATCTATAGCGTAGACGGCATCTCCGAGCATTGCCATCGAGGCGAGCCCCTCGCTGGCTTCCACTGCCTCGACCGCGTCTCGCGCTTTCTGACTTATAAGCTCACTGTCGCAGGCAAATTGCCACGACAGACGCATGAATTCGTCAAGAGTTGGCCTCTCCATTAGCTTTCGTAACGCGGCTGATCCTAACTTGTTTGTGACGGTGATCATACCTCGATCTGCCAAGATTTCGGGCGTCGGTAGGGGTCCAAAGACAACATAAGAAATTTCAAGCGGGGGGGTGGGAATTCGATCAACGGCGTTTTTATGCCTGATAACGATACCCCCGATTGCCTGGGCGACAACGTCGCCGACTCCAGTTTTGTTAGCGATTTCTGCTCGTTGTGCGACATCGCAGAGTTCATTGAAGCTGCGCTTGAGCCCCCATAACTCATTAAGGGAAAGAGCAGTGCTTAAAGCTCCGGCGCCACTCGTTCCGAGTCCACAGCTGATCGGCCCTGCCAGCTCAGTCCGAATATCGGATTTCTTGTCAGACAGAGAAGCAGCGACTGTCTCCGTCGTGGGTGCTTGGGCAAGCGTTCCGTTGATATAAACGCTCCCATTGCCTGCGAAAGCCTCGGTCGTAGCACCGTCTGCTATGACAACGCCGCACCCATCTGAGGAAATCTTTTCCCTTTCGAGCTTTAAGGCGAAAAACCCAGTTATATGAAAGGGGCAAAACGCTTTCATGTGCTGTTCATTCGCTGAACGATGGCATCGATAATCTTCACTGCGAGGTACGCCTTATCGCCTTGATACCGTTCGACGCGCGTGTCTACGATATATATCTCGTTGTCTTCGGTACCCATACCGCGTTCAGTCACGTCGTTTGCAACCACAAGATCAACGGGAATCGAGCGGGCGCATTCAATGAGCTCATCCGGAGTTGTGTGGGTCTCTGCTTTAAAACAGACAATAAAGAGGTTTGGGTACTTCGCTCGAACGATGTCGGTAAGCTTGGGCACGTTTTTCAGCTCGAGAAGCTGCGTTTGACCCGATTTGATCTTCTCGACGTGTTTTTCGACCGTGAAGTCCGATATGGCCGCCGCGTTGATAAAAATATCGTACCCCTTTTCTAGTTCCTTGAGCACCGCGTCGCTCATCTCTGCTGCACTTTCCACGCGTACCTGATTCACGAGCCACACGCTGTCATTGTGCACGATGGTGACGTCAGCACCTCTTCTAAAAGCTTCATAGGCAATCTCTCTGCCAGTCCGGCCAGAGCTCCGCGTGGTGAGGATGCGAATCGGGTCCACGGCCTCTATCGTCGCACCGCTCGTTATCAAAATTCTTTTTTCTGCTAAATCCCCTCGTGATAAAAGCCGTTCGACGGTGAGCACAATTTCGCGTACGTCCGCGAATTTTGCCCTGTCTTCTTCGGTGCGCGGCCAAACGAAATGCACTAGCTCTCCGAGACGTTTGAGGTTCTCCTTGATAAGTGGATGAGAATACATCGACAAGTGCATCGCAGGAACCATCACTACAGGCTTGCCCGATCCCAAGGCCGTGACGGCGCACGTCGTTACTGGAGTATCGTCAATGCCATGTGCCACCTTGCCTATCGTATTTGCCGTGCAAGGGGCAATCAGCAGCAAGTCCGCCGATCCTTTATTTCCGAGAAACGCGACGTGCTCTACCTGTCCTGTAAGTTCGTTGATCACAGGGTTCTGCGTGGCGTATTCCAACGAGTTCGGGTGAAGAATACGTAAGGCTGCCGGCGTCGTAACGGCGTAGACCGTCGCGCCCTTGCGCTTGAGCTGACGGATTAGCTTGACCGTCTCTACTGCTGCTATACTTCCAGTAACGCCTACGATAATGGTTTTGCCGTCTAAGCTATTCATGTACGTTCAAACGGTTGTTTTAAGCTAATGTCTGCACGGTTTACTGATTAAGTTTTGCATCGACCTCAGATACGAGCTGTGCGCGCTATCTGAGGCAAATCGCACTGAGTTTTTGACGCTGTCGGACACGTGTAATGACGCGTGGCGTGCTAAGGCGCTCATGAGGGCTCGAGCGAAATACATAATACCCGTCCCTTCGTCTGAGACTGTGATGACGCAGAATATTATACGGAAGGGCCGCCTAACGGAGTTCGATGAACACGCATCGAGGTTTACCTCCTCGGTCGTCACTGATGCGTGGCTCTTTTACTACGACATTCTCGTCGATCTCGCGCACATTAGAATGCTTAAAACGCAGGCAATAATCGGGCAAACCACCTACAAAGCACTGAAAAAGTCGCTGCTTAACATCAAGGAGCGCGGTTATCCGCAGCTTCCAAAGGACGTTGACGACGTCCATGTTGCAATTGAGACAGCACTAACTAGTGACGTGGGGACTGCGCAAGCTGGCTGGCTGCACGTAGGCCGGTCGAGGAATGATGAGGTTGCAGCATGCATTCGCATGGCCGTGCGCGACGCGTTACTTGTGCTTAAGGAAGCCGTTCTTGCCCTACAAAGTACGCTTCTAGAACGGGCAGCTGACAACGTGCACACTTTGATGCCGGGCTTTACGCACTTACAGCACGCCCAGCCGACCACGCTCGGGCACCATCTGCTCGCGCATTATGATGCACTTGAGCGAGACTTGGCGCGACTGGGAAACTGCTATGAGCGAACGAACCGATCGCCCTTAGGGGCAGCCGCTTTTGCCTCAACTGGTTGGCCGCTCGATCGGGATTCAACCGCATCGACGCTCGGCTTCGATGGCATCATTGAGAACTCCATGGATGCCGTAAGTACCCGCGATTTCGTTATAGAGGCGCTTGCCACTGCCTCAAATCTGATGATCACGCTCAGCCGTCTTGCTGAAGAGCTCATACTCTGGAGCACGTCCGAGTTTGGCTACGTAGAGCTGGACGACAAGTTTGCCTCGACAAGCTCTATTATGCCGCAGAAGAAGAATCCTGACCCGCTTGAACTAATTCGGGCTAAAACGGGTACGGTCGTCGGGGCGCTCACGGCTAGCTTGGTGATTTGCAAGGCGTTGCCATATAGCTACAACCTCGACTTGCAGGAGGTCACGCCGCATTTACACCAAGCGATGGACACGACAGTCGACTGTGTCCGCATTGCTGATGCGGTATTACGCACGATTATCATTAACAGAGATAGGCTAGCTGAAATGACCTCAGTGGGTTTCACGACGGCAACCGAGCTAGCCGACACTATTGCCCGCGCAACGCACGTTCCTTTTCGAACCGCACATACCATTGTCGGGGAAGTCGTGCGGATCGGCACGTGCGATCTTGACACGATCGATCGAGTCGGGATAAAGCACGTGGGAAAGCCTCTATCGCTCCTTGGTTTGACAGCGGACGACGTCATAGAGGCTCTTGACGTAAGCCATAACGTCGCCAGTAGGAACGTGAAAGGCGGGCCTGCGGGCAGTGAGGTGGCGCGAATGATAAAAACGCGACGCAGGTTGCTGCATTCTCGACGGCGACGCCTCTCGCTACAACAAAACGCGCTGCAGAGGGCGGAGAAAGACCTGCTGCACGAGTCCGGGGCCTAAGATGGACGACATACGACACGGTGATCGCGTCAGAGTGGTCAAGGACGAGAAAGAGTTCCTCGGCGTGCTTATGCCGAGTGCCACAGATTTCGTTGTGATTAAGCTCGACAGCGGTTATAACGTCGGCTTTGCGCCTGAGGGGCTGAAGATGGCGCTCGTAGAGAAGGGAGCGCCTGTCACGGCCGAGAGATTACCTCGGCCCGTGCGATCTGAGCTGCCGCGGCTGAGCATCATCTCGACAGGGGGCACCATTGCGAGCAAGGTGGATTACCGAACGGGCGCCGTAACGAGTCAGTTCGACGCGGAAGACATTATCGACGCAATTCCCGGCTTAGCTGAAATCGCCAACATCGAAGGTGTGATGCTCTACAACATATTGAGCGAAAACATGCGGCCAGAGTTGTGGTCAGAGCTTGCACTCTGCGTTTACAATAAAGTGCGTGAAGGGGTTAACGGGGTGCTCGTAACGCACGGTACAGATACTTTGGGATACAGCGCCGCAGCCTTGTCGTTCATGCTGCAGGTGCCCGTGCCGGTCATACTCGTCGGCTCGCAAAGATCGGCTGACCGCCCAAGCAGTGACAACGTGGTGAATACGATCTGTGCCGCCGTAGCAGCCACGAGCAACCTAGCCGGGGTCTTTGTGATAATGCATGAAGATGCATCTGATGACGCCTGCCTCGTTCATAGGGGAACGCGCACCAAGAAGATGCACACGTCACGTCGCGACGCTTTTCGATCGGTAAATGCGGCACCAGTGGCACGGGTTAACTATCATGAACGATCTCTGCAATTCTTAGCCGATCGGACGAGCCGAGGTGGCTGTGAACTCTCCGTCCGTCCAAAGATCGAGCCAAAATGCGCTCTTATAAAATTCTTTCCTGGAGCGAATCCCAAAATTATGGACTATTACGTGAAACAAGGATACAAGGGATTGGTTATTGAAGGAACGGGCCTCGGCCACGTTGCGAGCGACTGGATCCCGCACGTGAAAAAAACGGCGGCGGCTATACCTGTTGTCATGACCTCTCAGTGCATCTACGGCAAGGTGTGTGACAGAGTCTATGATACCGGCCGTGATCTCTTGAAAGCAGGGGTACTTGAGGGTGACGACATGCTCAGTGAAACGGCGCTGATTAAATTAATGTGGGTGCTTGGCCAGACGTCCGATCGTGACGAGATTCGAACGTGTATGAAAAACGACATTGCTGGGGAGATAGCCGCAGACGAGACCAAGACGTGGGGCACGTTTAAGGAGTTGCCGTGAAGGAGCACGACTATAAGAAAGTCGGTCTGAAAGCAGGCGTGGAGATCCATCAACAACTAAACACCGCATCAAAGCTGTTTTGCAGTAGTCCGACGGAACTGAGGGAGACGAAAGACGCGGCGTATGAGTTCTATCGCTACCTACGACCTTCAAAGAGTGAGTTGGGTGAAATTGACCGAGCTGCGATAGAAGAGGGCATAGGCACCCGGCGATTTGTATACAAGGCGTACGCGAGCACGTGTCTTGTCGAAAATGATGACGAACCGCCGATGGAAATGAACCTTGAAGCCCTCAAAGTTGCACTCCAAATAGCCCTTTTGCTTCAGATGCGACCGTTCGAACAGATCCACACCATGCGGAAACTGGTGATCGATGGGTCGAACACGAGTGGGTTCCAACGGACGGCGCTTCTCGCAGTCGACGGACAAGTATCGCTTAGGAGCGGTCCTGTTCGGATCGACACGCTTTCCGTTGAGGAGGAAGCGGCGCAGATCGTCGACAAGGACGTTTATTCGCTTGATCGGCTCGGCATCCCTCTTGTCGAAATCGGTACTGCCCCTGATCTAAGGACTCCTAAGATGGTAAAAGAGCTCGCGCTCACAATTGGAACAATCTTGCGCGCTTGCCGAGTCAAGCGAGGGCTTGGAACGATCCGGCAGGATATAAACATCTCTATTGCCGGAGGTGCGCGGGTCGAAATCAAGGGCGTGCAAGCGCTCGACCTAATAGAGGACATCGTGCGCCTTGAAGTCACGAGGCAACTTAACTTGCTCAAGATCCGAGATGAGCTCCAAGCCCGCGGAGCGCGCGTAGGAAATCCCGTTGAGGTCACCTCGGTATTCACTCGGACTGGATCAAACATCCTAAAGAAGAAACACGTGTGGGGGGTACTGCTCCCTAGTTTTGCCGGTCTCCTAGAAAAAGAGATACAACCGGGCCGCCGTTTAGGTTCCGAATTCGCAGATCGGGCGCATAAGAAGGGCGTTGCTGGAATCTTTCACACTGATGAGTTGCCACGATATGGGATCACAGAACAAGAGACCCAATCTCTTTTGCGGTTCCTCGAAGCGAACTCACGCGACGCGGCTGTCATACTTGCAGACGAAAGTGCTAAGACGTGTGTTGAGGCGATCTCTGCTGTCATAGAGCGCGCGAGGAAATCTATTGAGGGCGTTCCTGAGGAGACGCGACGCGCTTTGGACGACGGGTGTTCCGAATACCTGCGACCGCTGCCGGGCGCCGCCCGCATGTACCCGGAGACGGACGTCTCTCCTATCGCTCTCTCGCAGGCGCTCATTGAGCGTATCAAGCAGCGTTTGCCAGAAAAGCTTGAAGATAGGACGCAAAGGTACAAGCGTGATTTTCGTCTAAACGATGAGTTGGCGCAGCACATAGCGCGGTCCGAACGCAATCAGCTTTTTGAACAAGTTATGGACCTTTGGCGCGGGCAAGACGGCAGCATCGCAAAAGACGAAGCGAAAGACGCGGCAACGCTTGTAGTCAGAACGCTGGAAGGAGTCATCGCTGAACTGAAGAGGGACGGCACGCCCGTTGACAGATTAACGCGTGAACACATCCTCGACGTTTTCCGGCTCGTGCGATCCAAAACAATCTCTAAGGAAGGTGTACCCGAGGTTCTTCGATCGCTGGCCGAATGTGACACAAAAACTGCAGATAATGCTGCGGTTGAACTGGGATTTACGATGTTGAGCGAGCGCGAGCTTCAAGCGATCGTTGACGACGTCGTTCAATCGAAGCTCGACTTCATTAAGGAAAAAGGTGTGGGTGCCGTAGGCCCCCTGATGGGCGTCATTATGAAAAAAGTCAGGGGCAAAGTAGACGGGAGACTCGTAAACGAAGTGCTCCAAGCCAAGGTTCTATCAGTTCTTCAGTAGAGGTGGTCCTCTGTCGAGCACAGAACTCCTGTATGATTTGGTGAGCATTCCCAGCACGAGCACTCACGAGCGTGAAATCAGCCTTTTTGTCGAATACAAACTTCTTGATCTGGGAATGGAAATCGAACGTTTCGGTAACAGTCTCATTGGAAAGCTAGGTCGCGGACGACCTGTCCTGATGTTGTGTGGTCACTTTGATACCGTGCCGCCGTTCGTTCCGCCGCGAATTCAAGGAACGAGACTGTTCGGGAGGGGTGCTGCCGACGATAAGGGGGGTGTTGCCGCTGTTATCAATGCGGTAGCCAGCACCGAACAAAGCAAGCTCACGGGCACGCTGCTCACGGCCTTCGTCGTCGATGAAGAGCTCAGAAGCCTCGGCGCTCAGGATATCATGTCTCACGTAGATGCTGATTTCGGCGTTGTGTGCGAGCCGACCAATCTCAAGATAGTAAACGGGCACAAAGGGCGTTTGACCTTACATATCGAAACCAGCGGCAGATCAGCGCACGCCAGCAAGCCAGAGCTCGGCAAAAATGCTATAGTCGAGATGGCAAAGCTTGTGTTGCTGCTCGGCAATATCCCGCTAGCGCAACATCCCGTGCTTGGTAACGAAACGATGACGGTTAGCGCAATTACTGCTGGAGGTGCGCCTAACGTTGTTCCCGATCGATGTCGAATAGATGTCGACTACCGCTATGTGCCTCCACACGATGCACATAGTGTCCTTGAAATGCTTAGATCAAAATTGCCCGAAGCGAAAATTGAATTCGCAGAAGATCCGAAAAACTTCTCACGGCCATTCTATTTGCCCACTCACGAGGTTATCGATCTTTTAGGCGACTCCATACGCAACAGCGGGCAAGATCCACAGGTGGTGACGATGGACGCAAGCACTGACGCTTCGCGTTTTAATGAGGCGGGAATACCTACCGTCGTCTTCGGGCCGGGAGACATCGCGCAAGCGCACACCGCTGATGAGTGGATAGATCTTCATGACGTGGAAACAGCGAGCACTATCTTCAGAGAGTTGATCGAGAAGACTTTGACGACGCAACGATAAACGTTCGCTTCTAGGCTGCAATCCTGATGGCTTGCAGAAGCTGTTTGAAACGAGGTGGTTTTGGACATAGGATTCTTATTAGAGAAAAACCCAGTAGCATGAAGATGACGAATACTGTAGACACTGTTTTGTGATGTGAGCAATTATCTTCTGCCGCTCTTTAAAATCATTTTTTCACTGAAAAACCATGCTTATTGAATCGATTACCGTCTTGTTGCTTGCTTTTCTCATACTCTTGCTACTAGTGGTCGGGTTCGAGACGGTTGGCTTCAGACTGTCAGAAGCACTCTTAATCTTTATCGGTTCAACGCTTCTTTTTCTGACTTCTTTTCCTTCGATATTGCTGTATTTTCATGGTTCACTGGGTTTTGGTATCATCGATGTGCCCCTTGGTGTCCTGTTATTCGAGGAGCTTTTCACCGTTGGACCCAGAAATGGACTTGCTATAGGGTTTGATTTGGCCGGCTTCCTTATCCCGTTCTTCATTTCGATCAAGATGGTGCTCGATCACCGGAGCCCTGTTCGAGCAAGCCTCATTGGAATAGCGTTTATTACCGCAGTCTCTTACATCAGCTCGGAATATGTGGCGGGAGAAGGCGTTATCATCAGGAATATCTACGCTATCGCAATCGCAGCGAGCGTCGTTGGTATAGTACTTTCAAAAAGGCAGTGGAGCAGCGTTGGTCCGATTGCCTACGTCTCAGGCTCACTAGGCGTGCTGCTCGGCGCTGATGTCGTTCGCATCGGTGATATCCTGAGCTATCATCCGAGCGGATTTGCTTTCGCATCGATCGGCGGCGCCGGCGTTTTTGATGCGATTTTTCTGGTTGGAGTTATTGCTGTGACCATAGACGTGATTTTCGTGGAGAACGTGCGGCTGATCAACTGGATCCAGAGACGTCTTGCTTAAGCGAACTTGCTGTATTGGCTGTCGGTAAACGATACGCAAGCCACCAGCGCAGCAATATGCATAGCCTGCCTGAAGAAAGCGTTTTATAGGTAGCTCCACAATAATGGCTGTGAGACCGCATGTATTTGAGGGATTGCCTTCTTCGAAAATTCGAGAATGAATAGAGAAATAATCACTTTTTTTGATACAACACTACGTGACGGAGAGCAAACGCCGAACGTCTCGCTCACTGACGAACAGAAGCTCATCATTGCCAAAGCACTCGAAAAGCTAGGCGTCGACGTCATAGAGGCTGGGTTTCCAATTTCCTCAAAAGGGGAGTTCAGCGCAGTTAAAAGCATCGTTGACGCGGATCTGCGAACGACCACGTGTGGTCTCGCGCGCGTCGTAAAACCGGATATTGATGCGTGCTTGGACGCTGGTGTAGGGCTTATTCACGTTTTCGCCTCAACGTCAGACGTGCAGTTAAAATATTCAATGAAAAAGACGAGACAGGAAGTCTATGATCTGTCGGTAGACGCAGTCGAATATGTCAAAGATCATGGAACGAAATGCCTCTTTTCTGCAATGGATGCCACTCGGACTGAGATGGAGTTCCTTCTTCATGTTTGCCGAGGCGTAGAATCTGCTGGAGCTGACATCATCAACATACCCGATACAGTGGGCATTATGGCCCCCTCAAGGATGTACAACTTCGTTAAAGAGATTAGGGAGTTCGTGAAAGTCCCCATTGACGTGCACTGCCACAACGATTTCGGCCTGGCTGTGGCGAACAGCTTGTCAGCAATCGAAGCAGGCGCTAATCAAGTCCAAGTGACGATTAACGGCATTGGTGAGAGAGCGGGGAACGCTGACCTCGCCCAAACGGCGATGAGTCTGTCGAGCATCTTTGGAGCGAAGCTGAACATCAACACGCAGTACCTTCTCGAGACGTCTCGACTAGTCGAACGATTCACTAGAATAAACATACCCTCCACGATGCCAATTGTTGGCGAAAACGCTTTCTCACACGAATCCGGGATCCATTCGCGTGGCGTAATTGAGCGCGCTGATACGTTTGAGCCAGGAATCATGACGCCCGAAATGGTAGGTCAGCGTCGCCGACTCGTGGCTGGCAAGCACGCTGGCAAGCACGCGGTGCGCCAGATGCTTAAAGACGCTCACATTGACGTCGACGAAGAAGAGCTTACTCGCATAATGGGCCGCGTTAAGGAAATTGGCGACAAGGGTCGACGAGTTACTGACGTTGACCTGTACGCTATAGCAGAAGCCGTGACAAATGAGGTGTTGAAGCCTGCAATCTTGCTCGAAGAGCTGTCGGTTATGACGGGCAATCGCGTCACGCCGACCGCTACGGTGAAAGCGGTTGTTGAGGGGAAAACCAAAATAGGAGCCCGGGTAGGTGTCGGCCCGGTCGATGCTGCTATCAACGCAGTGCACGATATTTTGGGGGCGACCGACGTGCATTTAAGAACGTTTCGGATAGACTCTATCAGTGGGGGGACCGACGCACTTGCCGACGTCGTCATTGGCGTCGAAGACTCGCGTGGCAACCTCGTAACGGCGCGGGCCGCCCGAGGCGACATTGTGATTGCGTCCGTTGAGGCAATGATCAGCGCGATAAATCGACTTAAGGCAAGAGACGGTGGATAGCATTGCGATGGCATCTTTTTGACTCTCACTGCCACGTCGATATGCCTGCGTTTGATAAGGATCGTCAATCAGTCATTGACAGAGCGTTCGACGCACAGATAGCATTTATCAATTCGGGCACTGACCTCAGATCGAACTGTGTAACCCAAGACTTGCTTCAGTATGAGAACGTGTACGCAGCTTATGGGCTCAGCCCACTTCATTTAGACGAAAAAACACTCGTCGACGAATTCATTCGACAAAACGCAGATTCTGCGATAGCGATTGGTGAAGTCGGATTGGATTTTTATCACGCTAAGGAGGAACCTCAAAGGGCGCAACAAGAGGATGCGTTTCGCGGATTCATTCGACTTAGCCAGGAGCTCAGCTTACCACTCGTCATTCACAGCCGCGATGCAGAAGAACGCGTTTTTAAGCTCGTGCATCGAGTTGACCAAGCAGTATACCACTGTTACGGAGGAAGCGCCGAGTTGCTCAACGCCATTGCGGACTGCGGACACTATATTTCAATTCCAACGCGAGTGTGTCAATCGCCGCACCACCAGAAGCTCGTTGAGGGCGCTCCACCAGAAGTGGTCATAATTGAGACCGATAGCCCATATCAAGCCGCACGTCGTGGTCGGAACGAACCTGCCTTGGTCGCCGATGCTGTTGTCGCCATATCGCGGATATGGGAGATGACCTTTGATGATACAGCGTCTATCCTCGTGGAGAACACTTACAGGGCTTTTAATCTTGCGTAGAACGCATATTTTGCACGCATAAAGAAAAAGATATATAACACACCGCCGTAAATTAATCTTGTCTATTAATTGGCCATTTTTGTAATAGCAGGAGTTTTTGTCCTTATGCCAGCTATTCCACATATCAAAGATCGATTCAAAATTAGGACGATAATCAGCCGGCGAGAAAGAGCCCGCAAGGGCATTGGACTGCTGGTTGATGGGCCCAATATGCTTCGCAAGGAATTTCAAATTGACCTTGAGGAAATACGAAACACCCTGAAGGAATTTGGTGACATCAAGGTAGGTAGAGTTTACCTCAATCAGTATGCGTCAGAGAAGCTTGTGGAGGCAATTGAAAATCAGGGATTTGAACCAGTAGTCAGTTCAAGTGACGTTGACGTTCGACTTGCAGTTGAAGCTACTGAGCTCATTTTTAATCCCAATATCGATATTATCGCGATTGTTACCCGGGATGCTGATTTTAAGCCGGTGCTATCAAAAGCAATGGAGCATGGTAAAGAGACCATAATCTTCGGGGCAGAGCCTGGATTTTCAACTGCACTGAAGAATCTCGCTGACGTCGTTGTGATATTGAGCGGGGAGCCCCCTACTGAGGAGGTCAATAGCACAGACAAGTTTTTGCCAAAAGAGGAGGAGGTCTACTCAAAGCCGACATAACGCAAACCTCTCCGTACACGAAAAAAAAAGATCACGCGCCCTGTGGTGCGGTTCCACCGCCGAGTGCCTTTTGGAGCTGCTGTTGCAGCTGCTGGAAACGCGTCTGGACGCGCTCTTCTTGCCTTTCAAGGCTCTTCAAACGCACTTCGTACGTCTCTTTTTTTTCTGTTAGCTCGCCGTTAACCTGGTCCTTATTCGAGCGAACGAGGATCGTTCCGACGGTTTTGAAGATTACCGCTTTTTCGTCGAGCTTATCGAGCTCAGCTAGAGTTTGTTTAGCCTCGTTCAACGCGAGCTCGAGTTGACTTCGTTGGACAGCAAGCGCCTGCGCTTGCTGTTGGAGTTGCTGCAGTTGCGCAACTTGATTTTGTATTTGCGGTGGTAATTCGGCACTCATTTAAGCATTCTCCTCTCAGTATCGTTCGTCCTCGACGCAAGGCGAAATTATTGGGTCCACTCCTCTAACGTATCGGCAACCAGTTCATCAACATCAGTAGCAATGAGCGCTAATCTGAGCCACGAATTTGTTGCGGCCCGGCACGAGGGTATATCTGAGGCATTGATGTTGATAACTAGCTTCTTGGCGGTCTTGTGGATTTTGACTGATGATCGCGCTCCGGCTATGGCAATGGTCTCTAGCTCTGGAGAAATCGATTCGTACAGATAGTCGACGTTGTGGGCATCTATGAGGTACGTTGCGCTCAACGCTTCTTGATTCGGTGTGTTATTTATAATGTCGCTCATTTCCCACGTGCGATGATCTGTTGTTGGGCCCCACGGGCACTTTTCCTATAGCACCTTCACTTTTTTGATGATCGTGGGCCGCTCCTTTATCAGTATGCGATGGCCGCAATAAGGACATCTGATGCCGCCATACTCAGATTCAACTTCGACCTCACGCTTGCAGCGAATACATTTGTAAACCGTGAAATCACCCTGCAGATCTTGTTAAAAGCTGTTCTTGTTCGTCGCTTGCACGACGAATTGAACGTGCAACGGTCTTTCCCACGGAGGTTTCGGGCATGTACGCGCCGCCGGCAAACGTTGTGTGGCACTTTGCGCACGTCCATATACCTGTCCCCTTTCGCGATACCGCCTTCCGCCCACACGCCGGGCACTTGTGCGCTTGGTTCATCGCCGATTCAACGTCGGCAATTCGCTTGCGGATCTTACGACCATATCGGGGGCCGAAACGGCCCGCAGAACGAGTCTTTCTTCCCTTCTTGCGAGCGCCCTTCTTAACCATCCGTGGAGCCACCAAAAAATTCTTCTCTGATCTGCATTGCTTTGCTGCTCGCGAGCTTCACGATACGCGCTATCTCTTCCGTTGAAAGCGTGCCTGTTCCGCTTTTTTGCATTCCTGCCAGAGTTCCCTGCAAGCCGGATATGACCGTAAGTCTAGAGGACGCGATGGTTTCTTCATCTAATGATGGATCGAGCATAATCTCTCCATCGAGGTCAACAGCAGTCACGGCGATTGGATATTCTTTGATTGGTAGCGCTTCATCAGGCCCGTAGCCGTATCGCTCAGACGGCTTCTTTGCATTTACGAGCGCCGCGAGCGCGCCCAAGGCAGAAGCGTCTATAAGATTTCCATCGTGGTCTAAGACGTGCACGTCGATGAAAACGATCCATACCTTGCCGTCTGGCAAGGTCAGTTGAGACAAGTCAATGGCACCCGATTCGCGAACGCCACGATCTACCACACGCGCAAGCTCTATCGCATTTTCATTTGGCGGACCAGGTTCAAAAGACGGAGAGGCTAGGGGAACGAGCTCAACGTTAGTTATTATCACACCCGTATCAGGCGCGTCGGCAAAAGGCTCTCCAGGTTGCAGCTTTACGCCGACGAGAATCTGCGTGTTTCCTATCTTGACTCTCGCTGACCCTTCAGCTTTGTCTATTAATCCAACCTCGACCTGTATTGGACGATATTCGTCGAGCGCCCGGCCGTCTGCCCTTTCACTTCGCTTGGCAAGCCCGTAGATGTAATCTTTTCTTATCTCCGCAATGACGTCATTCATTTTCTTCTCCTCGATATTTCTGAATTAGGGCCTCTCTTTGCATTTCAGCTATGCTCGCGCATCCGATCTTCCCAAGTTCTAACGCTTGCTCAAACTCGTCCAATGTTAGATGGCCATCCATTTGGAGAAGCGTGACTTCCCCTGTCCGCACGTCCATAGCGATTGGCATGTCTGCTTGACCGTAATTGTCCTCTTCCTTCACCAGATCGAGCACGACGGTTTCATCTACTTTGCCCACAGCGCACGAGGATATAAGACCACGCATCGGCACTCCTGCGTCGGCCAACGCGACGGATGCCGCATTTATCCCGGCTGACCGAGTGCCAGCATCTGCCTGCAGGATCTCCACAAAGATGTCAATTGTTGACCTTGGATAGAACTCTTTAATAATGACAGGATCAATCGCTTCTCTGCTCACTTTTGAGATTTCTACGCTCCTTCGGTCTGGGCCTGGACGTTTTCTTTCCTCCACGGAAAAAGACGCCATGTTGTAGCGATACCTTATTATTGCGCGGTTCGCTTCCTGCAAGTGCCTGGGGTGCACTGCCCTCGGCCCATAAACTGCGGCGATTACCTTGTTCCCACCGTGTTCGACATAACACGAGCCATCAGCCCGTTCGAGCGCGCCGACTTCAAATTTGATTGGACGCAACTCGTTGGGAAGACGATCGTCTATTCTCTTACCGTTTTTCATAAACTCCATGCTTTTCTTCCTCTAGAAACTTGGTTATCCTGTCTGTAAGTCCGGACGTATGGGCCTCTTTTTCAATCCGTTTAATCGCTTTGATAGCGAGCTCTTCATCCGCCGCGTTTCCGTTGATCCAAATTCGGCCGTTTTTCCCGACGAAGATGTTGACGTCGAGTTTATCCTTGAGCAAGCTAATCATTGATCCGGCCCGTCCGATAACCCGCGGGACTTTTGTATATGATATCTCGACGACCCTGCCGCTTTGCAATACACGCAATTGGCCTTCTCGAGGCGCGAGTTCGATTTTCATTGACTGATCAACATCGACTACCTTAAAAATCGCAAGGTCGCCTACGCGCATAATCTTCGCCATTTCGCTCGATTCAATGCGTCGCGGGTACTCTGATATGTGCATAAGCGCTTCGTATGGTGAGTTGATATCAACTTTCCAATTTGAGAAGCTGATGTCCGATACCATTCCAATGACTACGTCGCCAATTGTTGGGAGGTACTTTCCAGAAAGAGGAATTACGCGTATCTTTTCCCTTTCATCAGCAAGCCCATATATCAAAGAGTAGACTTTCCCATTTTCGGTGTAGGTCCCTTCTGCGGCTTTGGCTGCGTCATCAGACAGAAGGTCTCCGGGCACGACGATCGTTTTGTCGACTTTTTCTTGTTTCCTCATTTTTGTCCTTCCCGGGTAATGATTCGCGTCTCGGCTTCCCCCCTCGATAATCGATTCACGAGCTCATAGAAATCATTTTGCAGTCCTGCAGGAAACCGGACCACGCCTATCCAAGAGCCGTCCTGTTGCCACTCCTGTTTGACGATTTTGCCAAAGCGCTGAATGGCGCCCTGTGATTTTGCAGCGTAGTGGGTTGGTACCTTAACAGCAATATCTACTTCCTCAAATCTGATAGGTATTAGTGGTCTGATTGCTTTTAACGCGATATTGACTTGTTCGTCGACGCTTTTAAAAGGATCTACGTTCACTTTTGCTTCTTCAAGCGCCTTTTCTATTCGCTGGGGTGGATGTGGCAGGCCTGTTTGTGGATTTATAGCATTAGCAGCGATGGTAGCGATTAGCTGCTTTCGCTTGTGCTCTTGAATATTGTGCCTCTGCTGAGCGGTGAGATGAAGGTCCCCTTCTGTAATTATGCGTTTTGCAATAGCTGCGGGGTCTGTTGTGCCAAACACGTTTTTGAGGCCTTCATCAGACGCTTTTTCCCCTTTTGACGCGTCCTTGAATATCTCTTCAATCGCTAGAACACCATCCATTTCGATATCACGACCTTCTCGCAATGATAAAGCATTTTCGGGGTCAACAAGCACCTCAAAGTGTTCACCACCTCTTGCAAATCGAGCGACAACTGCATTATCGAGAGATACCATTTGCGTACTCCTCTCAGTGCCGTTCGTTCATGCAGGCGTAAAAAAATCTGAAACCATCACTCTTTAGGCATCGAATCGAGTACACTCTTGGCATACGCTTTGAGCTCATCCGTGCCTAGCTTTTTAAAACGGTTATCTTTCGCATATATAGCAGCAATTTCGATGGTGTCGACTGTAATCTTACCTTCAGTTGCCTTGTAGAGCGCTTCAAGTCCGATTTTTATGGCGTTGTCAATATCGGCGTTTTCGTCATACTTCTCTTCGAGAAACTCCATAACGGCATTTCTCCCCGAGCCGATTCCCGTGGCCTTGACCATTAAAAGGGCGCCACTAGGATCTGTTTCAAAAAGGCGCGGGCCAGAATCATCAATGCCGCCGATAAGCAATGCGGTCCCATAGGGTCTAACGCCGCCGTACTGCGTGAACGTTTGTTTATGGTCAGCAATCTTTTTCGCTAGTGCTTCAATGCCAATGGGTTCATTATACACAACGCGATTTATCTGCGCGTCGACACGGGCACGGTCGACCAATGCTCGAGCATCAGCCACGAGGCCGGAAGTCACAGCGCCAATATGATCGTCTATCTGGAAGATCTTCTCGGTGGATTGAGGCTCTAGGAGCCGACTTGAGATACGTTTATCCACGAGTAGGACCACGCCATCCTTTGCTTTTATACCAACAGACGTGGTACCCCGTTTCACAGCTTCGCGCGCATATTCTACTTGAAATAGCCTACCGTCTGGTGAAAACACGGTGATTGCTCTGTCGTACCCCATTTGTGGTGCCATCTGCATTATATTAGCCTCTCGTTGTCGTCGATCGTGATGCCGATGAATTGGACATCAGCGCGATCAATAGTCTCTGTATCTTCTGGAATTATATCAATTTCCTTGCCGCATATCCTCACTGCTTTCCCGGATACGGGCACTGTCACATAAGAAGATATAATGCGTCGTATTTTCTCTTCAATTTGTAAATACTTTTCTATAGCAGCCTTTATCGTTCCTGAAGTGCCTATAGTCGTCACGCATACCCGATTGTCCTTAATTTTGCCTATGCTTGCTAACACCGCTTGTACTTCTGGAACGTGTCGGAAGTCACATCGCACAAGTCCTTTTGTCCCGTCAAACGCGACGACTCTGACGTTCAGCTTGCTCACGCCAACATCCCCAAAAAGGCTTTTTGCAGTTCCTGCTATCTCTGCTTTTAGATCCCTGGCTGTTACCGGATCTTCAAAATTCAGCCTGAAGGCAACGTACCGATGGTTGTCTCGCAAAGTAGGTGCAAGTGGCTTCATAGCCTCGCCTCTTTTTTCTGTGCTCTGCGTTTTATGATGTTCAGCGGCACTTTGGACAAGGCGATGTCGGCTTCTCCATCAGTTAAAAGCAAAAGCCTTGCAAGCGCTTTAAGTTGACGGGGAGATCGCAGGTCTAAGTGCGAATACGCACCGCTTGTAACAATGACCTGCACTCCAAACTTCTGGCACAATGAGACGTTTCTGCGCTGGAACGCGAGGAAGCGAGATCTCTCCAGTTCTTCTGTTTTCCAAAAATAATCTAAGCTGAAGCCGAGCGCGACCTCATTCTTCTCGGCGAGTTTTGCCGTTACTTGGTTTATGCCGCTGTGCTTCCCCCGTTCAGGGTGCATTAGGACATCGACTCGGTCGTCCTTGCACGCTGCCCTGTTAATGCGCTCATCGCCACCATGCACGCTTACGACTGTCGATATATCTCGAAAGTAAGCAATTTGCTTACGTAAATCGCGAACGGTAGCCGCGACAATCTCGACCCCTAAGGGTAAACTCGAATCTGGAAACTGGGCCCAATACGGTGAATGGGCTGTTACTACGATTTGAGAAAAGCCGAGACCGTAAGCGGTGAGGTTGAGCCGTTTTGGCGTATCTGCACCTTCGGGAAAGGCGTGAACCCCTATATCAACATATATATGCATTGTTCAAGAAATCGCGTGCAATCTCGGCCGCTATATCGAGACGAGCTGGATATGCCGCTATCTTTGCTCGAACGACTATTGGGTCAGCTTTACCTCGCGCTAGGACCCCACGTGCAGCTGCCTGTTTGTCGAATTTCACAACCAGTATACATCTTTCGCTAAGATGTTGAGGAATTTGCCCTCGCAACTGTATTAAGTCACGTTTGGGGAGCTTATTCCTAATCGCGTCAATAACTTGGCGTATCGCTTGAGCTTTTCCTGTTCGTGCTTTAAGAATGACTATAGCGTTTCCGAAGTGACCTGTGACTGGCTGGCGATCGATTCGCACGTTTTCTGGCACGATCAAGCGGAACGCTGCAACGACTTTGCTCTCGTCTTCAGTGCCATGGACAAAAACGCTGACTGCTATGCTGTGTATTGCTTTTTTTCGCCGGACGTGGTGAGTCGTTGCCATTCACGATAAGAAGCAGATCGATGCTTGGGAAGGGGCTTACGTCCCTCTTCGTCCATGAGCGCTAAGAGAAGGCACCGTTTTCTCGGCGCCTCGGCCTTTTTTCCCTAGACCGCGTCCTTTCCGACCTGCACTTGTTTTGCCCCGCAAAGCGCGCCCCCGTGAAGACGCCATCCAGCTAAAATTTCGGTCGCTCAAGATGCGGGGGTGGTTTGGATCAATAAGTATGATTTCATACCACTTCGATTTCCCGTCTTGTCCTACCCAGTAAGAGTTTAACACTTCTAAGTTGGGGAACTTATGCGAAGCACGTTCCTCTGCAATGCGCTGTGAGCTTTTTCGAGCGGTCAGCCGATTCACTCCGAGATGCTTTGTCCTGCGGCCTCCGCGTGGGCGCTGTTTCCTTCTACCCCCGCGCCACGTTCTAACTCGAGCGGTAATGACGCCTTGTTTCGCTTTATATCCTAGATTTCTTGCTCGATCAAGTCGCGTTGGCCGTTCGATGCGAACAACTGACGGTTCGCGCCGCCACGTTTGCAGTCGCTGCCACATAAGGCTTTTGACGTAACTGCGTTCGGGCGTTTTCCAAGCATCCCGTATGAATCCATACATCGATTTCATTTTTTATCCTCTTGTCTTCGGTTCAGCATTTATGCTACATTCCTAAGGATAGGTATTGCGTGCCAAATAGGGGTGCTGGTTACAAAAGAAGATCATAGAACATATATCTTTCCTACTTGGCACGCGAAGTCGCGACTATCTTGATTATATCGCCATTTTGCAATTCGTGATGTTCACCAAGCCGCTTTTTCGTGCGTGCGTCCACAGCGTATATGAAACCGCTTCCGATATCAGAGTGAACTTTAAAGGCGAGATCTTTCGCAGTTTGTCCTTCTTTGATTAAGAATGCGTCTGGCAATACTCTTCCTTGCTTGTCTGACCATCGGTGTTCGTCTTCAACGGGATACACGACGATGTATTTTAGCACGTCGAACACCGTCGTGTTCAGGCACTTTTGAACCCCTGTGCCCTCCGCCTCTATAAATTTTTGCAAGCGCTCCAGAGCCGTTGTTTGTTGCTGATTTAGCGATGCGACTATCGCGAAATGAGTGTCACCCGGGACGTAAGCTATAAGCTCCTTCTGCTGAGCAAGTCGAAGCGCAAGTTCAGCCTCGCCGCTTGTTGCCACCGCGTCTTTGCATACTTCCCCTATCCGTGCGAGGTTGCTCGACGAAGCGACGTCTTTTTTATTTGCTGCTATCACAATGGGTTTTGCGCTCATTCTCACTTGTTGCGACAAATTTATTATATCCGCGCGTTCCCAGTTCTCTGGCGATTTGTCGGAAAGTCCAAGCTTCATCACGGCGTTTTTGATTTGGTATTCCTCTATGTTGAGTCCTGCTAGCTGAGTAGCGATCACGTGCGAAATGTTGTGCTCAAGGTGCGCTTTTTTGGCGAGTCTTTGCCAGTTCTTTTCGATGATGCCAGCAACCCATAAAGAGATCTCTTTTTCGAGTAAAGTAACGTCCTCCAACGGATCATGCGAGAGCGCGCCGAGCACGTTGCCCTCTATGTCAGTACCACCAGATGCATCAATCACGTTGATGATCGCCTCTGACTGGCGGAGGTTATCAAGGAAAGCATTGCCGAGTCCACGCCCCTTGTGAGCTTCTGGGACCAAGCCCGCGACGTCAACGAGCTCGATAGGGACAAATCGCACCCCGCCAACACAGTGGCCGCACCGGGCTTCAAGCTGTGTGCACGGACACGGCACGCGCACATGCGACGTGCCTCGATTAGCGTTAATTGTTGTAAAAGGATAATTTGCTATCTCGACGTTTATAAGTGTTGCAGCTTTGAAAAAAGTTGATTTGCCAGTATTGGGCTTGCCGGCAAGAGCGATCGATAAGCTCATTTAAAGTTCACATCCGTTTCCTCGAGCAGCTTTTTTGCCCACTGTAGCTTTTTCTTCTTTGTTGGACTAACGCTGCTGTCGGAAAAGTCAAATCCGATCGCGCTCACTGTGCTGGCGCCGTACTCTTTCGCCAAAAAGATCGCTCTGTCTCCATCAGTAAAACCGCCTATGTTGAGCACGTTTGTCAGTGGCCGCGCCTGCGTCGTACCAAGCACGGCGCTTAGTGACGGGACGTGTTCCTCAATGGCATCGATATTGTCTCCGTGCGCGTGAATTACCATGATCGCGCACATCGCATTTGCGAGTTTTAGATCGTTGATGTTCCCATCTAGATCGGATACGATTATGTGGGGGATGACCCCTTGCGCCAACAGCGTGGACGTGGCACCATCGGCCGCAATGATCGTCTCTCGAGCCTCTATTTTGCCGCTCTTAATATCATGAATCAAGGTCGGCGCTTTGCCGCAAACGAGAACTTTGCGTCTATTGATGATGTGGTGGAGTTTGCTTTGCGTCGAGTCGAAGCTTCCTTTCAAGGTCAACAAGTGGGACAAGATGCGGGCAGAGCGTTCATCTTCAGCGCTGTTAAATCCGAAATCACGGACTATCTCTCGATAGATAGGGCTCCACTCTCTAAGGTCCATGAGCTATTCCGCCAGTGAAATTGCAACTGGGTAGCCTTCGATCAGCCACTCTTTGCTAAGCCGCGCGTTTGTAACTTCCCCCTCTACAATGGATGTTGAAAGCGTCTCATCTTTGACGTAAGATGCAAATGCTTGAATCGCCTGTGAAACTTCGGCCGAGCACCGGTAACCGACCTTGATTCGTGCGGTGTAGGCCAAATCCAGCTCCTTGCGCATGACTTGTATCCTCCTGACAACCTCTCGCACGAGCAATTCTCGGCGTAGTTCGAGGGTCAATTCGGTGTCTAAAAAGACGCTAAGGCCCCGATCCTCGCTTTTTATCAGACCTGGCTTTGTTTTTTTCGAGATTATTAAATCTTCCTTAAACAAGCTGACTGTTGTGTTGGCGACCTCGAACTCAACGCCGCCATCCAGGTTTTCAAGCACTTCACGAGGCGCTAAGCTGCTGAGAACCTGTTTGATTTTAGGGACCAAATCCTTATATTTCGGTCCGACTTTAGCGAAATTAAGTGCGACTTCGTACTCGATGAGACTCTCTTCGTCTGCTTCAAAATAGATAGCCTTTAAGTTGAGCTCATTCTTGACAACAGACTTAAGCTCATCGCTCTTGAGTTCTGGTCCGATGCAGATCATTTCTCTGAGCGGCTGTCGCGTTTTGATATGTGCTGACGACCGCGCAGCCCTTCCCACTTCGACAATCTGCTTAGCATAGTCCATCTCTTTTTCGATCTCGCTGTTCAAGTGATCGGCTCGGGAATCAGGATAAGACTCTAGGTGAACGCTTTCTGTGGCCCCTTGGGTATAGCGAGAAAGAGTTTTGTACAAGTGCTCGGAAATAAACGGCGTAAAGGGAGCGATCAGTTTGCTTAATGTCCACAAAGTCTCGAAAAGAGAGACATAAACGGAGATTTTGTCTAAGTCGCGTTCATTCTTCCAGAAACGCCTCCTCGAAATTCTGATGAACCAGTTGCTTAGCTCTTCGATGAATGAGTCTATTGCGACAGTCGCTAGATAGTAGTCGTACCTATCCATATGCGTGATTACGTCCAAGACCAGTCCGCTTAGTCGTGAACGCAGCCACCGGTCGATGATGTTTCTTTGCTCGTCGGCGAGGCTCCACTCTGCATCGTACTGGTCTATCTCGGCATATGTCGTGAAAAAAGAGAGCACGTTCCAAAGTGTGGAGATCGTCTTACGCTGGGACTCGACGATGGCTTGTTTATAGAACTTTTTAGGAGTGCCGGGATTGCCAGCGCTGAAAAGATACCACCGTAGGCTATCAGCCCCCTCGCTGTTCAGAATTTGCCATGGATCAACCGTGTTACCTTTGCTTTTTGACATCTTTCGACCCTGTTCGTCCACGATGTGGCCGAGGCTTATTACGTTGTTATACGCGTTCGATCCAAATACGGCGCTCGCGATTGCATGCAAGCTATAGAACCAACCGCGCGTCTGATCGACGCCTTCTGCTATGAAGTCCACCGGCACCTTGCACTCGTTATTGTGCTCGAACGGATAGTGCAGCGATGCGAAAGGGGCGCAACCAGAGTCGTACCAGCAGTCTATTACGTCGGGAATACGGCGCATCGTCTCTGCGCATTCGTCGCAGGGAAAGACAATGCGGTCGATATAGGGCTTATGGATGTCACTAACAACGGCCTTAGAGTCCATTCGCTGCTTCAGCTCATCGATGCTCCCGATGAACGACACGTGGTTGTTAGGACACTTCCAAATGGGTAGAGGCGTACCCCAGTAACGCTCTCGACTTAGCGCCCAGTCACGGGCATTCTCGATAAAGTTGCCGAAGCGTCCGTGCTTCAGCACTTGCGGATGCCACTGAACCAGTTCGTTGTTTCGAGTCAGCACATCACGCAAAGAGCTCATCCTTATAAACCACGCCTTTCGAGCGTAATACATAAGCGGCGTTTCGCAGCGCCAACAGAACGGATAGCTGTGTTCGTGCATCTCGCTTTTAAACAGAAAGCCCCGGGCTGCAAGATCCTCTCTAATTACGGCGTTAGCTTCGGTGAAGAACAGCCCGCCAACCAAAGCGATGTGATCGTCGAACCGTCCGTTAGGTTTCACGAGCTGGACGAGGGGAAGGCCGTGTGCCTTTGCTACGTTGAAGTCATCCTCTCCGAAAGCTGGAGCGATATGCACGATGCCCGTGCCCTCAGCCGTGGTGATGAAATCTGCGAGCACAACGCTTAGCTGCTCGTCACCAAACAGGGACCGATACCGCATTCCGTTGAGTTCTTTTCCTTGAAACTCAGCTACCACCTCAAAACGCGGCTCATCACGCAGTACCGTTTCCAGCAATGCCTTTGCAAAGATGAGAAATTGGCTCCTGACCTTCACCTTGACATAAGTGATGTCGGGATTGACGGCAAGCGCTACGTTCGAAAGCAGAGTCCATGGGGTGGTTGTCCAGGCTAAAAAATAGGTTTCACGTTGGTTGGATAGAGGAAACTTCACAAAAGCTGCCTCCTCGTTTATGTTCGCATAACCTTGTGCTACCTCGTGGGTGCTCAAGACAGTGCCGCAGCGCGGACAATATGGAACGACATAGTGACCTTCATAAATAAGATCTCGCTCCCACAGGCGTTTAAGGGACCACCACACCGATTCGATGTAGCGTGGGTCCATCGTCGTGTACGGCGTTGTCAGATCAATAAAGAAGCCCACACGCTTGGTCATCTCAGCCCATTCATCGATGTGACTAAATACTGAACTTCGGCAGACGTTGTTGAACTGTTCAACTCCATAGGTTTCGATGCCTGCTTTGTCCTTAAATTCAAGTTCCTTCTCAACAGAAATCTCAACTGGAAGCCCGTGACAATCCCATCCGCTAACGCGGGGGACATAGTAACCTCGCATGGTTTTGTAACGCAGAAAAAGGTCTTTAACGACTCGAGCATAAACGTGGTGAACGCCAGGAGAGCCGTTTGCGGTCGGCGGCCCTTCTACAAATCTGAACAGCTCTGATCCCTTGTTTGCGTTTATGCTCTTTGTAATAATGTTGTTTTCATCCCATTCTTTAAGGATGGTTTTTTCCATAGCAACGAGGTTAGAATCTTGTTGAGAGTTTGACATTGTTACTTCGCTTGAGCTTAGTCGCGGGTGGCCTTAGCCTGTAGCTCGCATTTCACGTCAGAAAAGCCTCTTTTCACGTGTAAGATAAGTGTTTCTGAGATAAGTGATTCTATCCCGCGCCCACTAATAAAGATTGTCGAGTTGCTTTCGTCGACACAAGAAAGCACAAAAAGTCTTCAAGACGCTTTTTGACGGTCCTGGGATTGCTATTTCGTGATTTGGACCACGCGTATCCAGTTAACCAATATTGGCACGGTTCTGCGTGCCTTTGTCCACGTTTCGGAGACTAAGTGCGGGAATCACAAACACCCTCACTTGAAAAACCCCACTTTGTACCATCATTCTTTCAGCAAACCCCCGTATATCCGCCGCGCTTCCGCGAACAACGTCGATCTCGAGACAATTCTTGGCATCTAAGTGTATATGAATGGTCGACGTAATGATCCTTGCGTTTTCGTGTTGAATGTCGGTTAAAAGAGAGATAAGGCCTCGCTGCTCGTGATTATACACTAGCGTAATCACGCCAATCTGCTCTCCTTCCGTCTGACTGAACGACTCATAATCTAGGAGATAACCCCTGATTGCGTCTCTAATTGCCTCTGATCGTGATGAGTAGCCCCTCTTGCTAATGACTTGATCAAATGCAGAAAGAAGTTGCGCGGGTATTGACACCCCTATCCTCATCAATTCGTCGTCCATCAAATATTCCTATATTTGGTAGAGTGAGCGACACTTATGGTGATTGTTGACACGTAGAGATGGTGTTGTCTATATAAATCATATCCGCATCGTTGCGCCTCAGCGCCATAGCGTAGAAACTTGTTGTTTTTAACTAAACGAACAGCGTTTCGTTTCGGGTCGATGCTAGCTAGTTGTCGATCGGCACTTTCTCTTAGATGCCCGTTATCACCTCATACGTGCTAAGCAAATTCTTTTGTTGTTATCTAATCCCCGTTCACAGAAGCGTAACTTGTGTTTCTGTACGTTCTTGGGAGTTCCTTAGGCTACGTGGCGCCGTCTCGCGTTTGCGCATCGA
Source organism: Methanomicrobia archaeon (assembly GCA_015660915.1). Taxonomy (GTDB): domain Archaea; phylum Halobacteriota; class Bog-38; order Methanoflorentales; family Methanoflorentaceae; genus Methanoflorens. Next base: position 38,921 of record JACTTZ010000011.1, read on the forward strand.
AGATTAGACTCAGTAATTGTCGTAGTAGTAGCTGCCACGCTGAGTCCGGCAAAGCCGCATAAGCTAAGTCAGTCGTTTCAGTCGTATTAGTTACTTATACTTCTAAAAAAATATAGATTCCTGCGGCACCTAAGTGTTTGCTGATAAAGGTAGCTCAGAACGTTTGAGAGTTGATACGGAGTTTTTTAATTGGGCAACACGTCAAATCCGACACAAGGTCCAGAGTTGATGCAAGCGCGAAAGACTATTATACATATAATCAATTCATTGAGTCCTTCTAGCAGGTTGAAAGGGGTTCCCATAGATGACATTGTAAGCTACAGTGAATCTCTCGGCATCTATCCAGAAAGTGTTATCGGCATAATTCAACAACTAGCGAAAGAAGGATTGGTGGTAGAACCGTCAAAGAACCATTTCTTAAACCGATTTCCTCCAATAACTATCCCCAAGAACGCGCTTGATTCGGAATCGCGAGTGTCACGAGGGCAGGCGCCCGATTCCCGGCACGGAGTTCACGATGAGTTAGAAAAGATGGCGTCTCTCCTTGAAAGAAGTCATATCCAGGTAACTCCAAAGCAGCTGCTTCGCATTGAACGCGAGTACCAAGATATCATAGGGTCTGGCAACCCCGATCTTTTTTATGAAGGCTATCCAAGTGACGCTGAGATTGGAAAACGTGTTGGTATAGATAAGAGGAAGATTCAAGGTGCGCGGGTTTTGCTTGGGCTTTTGACGGAGCATGACGTTAAGATCAATTTCGATCGCGACAAGTTCTTGCGGTGGCTTTCAACCCCCAAAACAGCGAGAAAGAGCTCAAAGGATTTTGCTGAAGAACTCGGCGTGAGCTACTCAACCTTCAAGCGAAAAAGAGCTCTGTGGGAGGCATATCTGTCTAAAAGCTCAGCCGGCGAGAAATAGTTCAAAGAAATCTAGGCACATATGAAGTTCTTAGCTGATCGCATGCTAGGCCGCCTTTCTTCTTGGCTCAGGATTTTGGGGTACGATACAATAAGTGCGAATTCTTTTGTCGGTATGTCAAATGCAGCGGAGGACACTTTTATGCTCGAGCTGTCTAGACTTGAGGGGCGAACGTTGCTGACTCGGGATGCACAACTTCATATGCGAGCGAACGAGAAGTACGGGATATCAACACTTCTTGTTGATGACGGAAATGTGCTCCATCAATTGAATCAGGTGCGAGAGCAATATAGCTTAGTATTCCCCGAACAACCTGAAGCAATTCGATGCAGTATCTGCAACGGTGCGCTTCATTTAGCCTCGATTTCGGAAGTCCTGCGATCGCAGGAGATCGCTAATTTACGTGCAAAGGGTGTCAATTGTGAGAAATTCATTCAGAAGCACGCTGACTATTACAAATGCGACAGATGCGGAAAGATATTTTGGAAAGGGCAACATTGGCGCAACATACTTGAAACGACACGACACCACCTTCATTGCGGTCAGGTGCCGCATTAAGCAGCTCATATGGGCCGTTGGACCGACAAGACGCATTCTCTGTGATTTTTTTTATCTGATCAGCGTTCTCAGGTTCCCACTTCGGCCATATAGATCAGCTCGTTACGACTTTCTTTCACCGCTTCGTAATCATTTACTTCGATTATCGCTTTGTTTATCCCTCGAAGCTGCTCCCAATCTATCGTTCCCTCACCGATTGGAAGGTGCTGATCACGCTGACCGTCGTTATCGCTCACATGGTGGTATGCTATTTTAACGTCGGCTTGCAAGAACTCTCTTACCGCGTTATTCGTGTGTGCGTGTCCTACGTCGATAGTCGCTAGTGTACCGCACGTTTCGACGAATAGCTTATGTTGCGCCACGTCAGTGCAGAAGTATTTCGAGTTGCGTGGCATATTCTCAATAGCAGGTTCTATTCCAACGTCTTTGGCGTACTCTGCCCACTTTTCAAGGCCGTGCAGCGCTACCTCAAGTGATCTTATCGTTAGTCTTTCACTTATTCTCTTGACGTAACCTGGGTGTGTCGTTACCGTCGAAGCGTCTATCGAGGCTGCAAGATCCACCGTCTCATTGAGTTGTTTAAAAGTCTCTTCGCGGATTCCGGCGTTTACACTAGCGGGATTGAGATCTACCGTTGGTGAATGAATCGTCAGCTCAATATTATATTGGGATAAAATTTCGAACTGGGCGATGTTCTTTCGAGCGTAGCGCGGAAGGTACGGGCCTTCACAAAGCAGTTCGACTACGTCAAATCCGTCTGCGTAGGCTCTTTCGACGATCTTGTCAAAAGAGAGGTCAAACAAAGCAAGTGCAGTGAATCCCACCTTCATATAAAAAAATGGGCAAACAACCGTGTAACGTAATAGCTTGCGCTTCTACGTTTAAGTTCGTTTAATTCCGATGCGGGCAGCAATCATACCTTCCACTAAAACTCACGGAAGAAGCGCAAAACGACATTGACTAGCGCGCAGGATAATAGTCTTCTACTCGGACGATGTCGTCGTAACCAAATGGTGTTGAAACGCTATGCATTAGAGAGTTTTCTGTGGCCACAATTTTGTGCAAAGCCCCGCTTGGAATATTAATGGTATCGTTTCTTCCGAAGGCCTCTTTTTTATGCTCAAATTGCACGTAACACGAGCCTTCAAGCATGTAAATCGATTCTTCCTTTTCTTTGTGGTAATGATATGAGGTCGAGTAACCCTCCTTTATATACATCTCCTTAGTGAGATAATTCTCCGTGCTAATGAGTACCTTTTCATACCCCCACGGTTTGTCAGTCCTGTTCGCGTATTCTTTCTTTATCTCTTCAAGATCTTTGGTTGTATCTATCGACATCCAAAACGTATTTTCCTTGTAATATCCGAGTTGGTTAGTGTCAGCTAAAAAAGGGAATACTGTTTTTTCGATCTCTCCCGTTTCAAAATTGCTAAAAGGAACGTCGGAGTCGAGGAGGTAGATTCCTCCGTTGATGTAATATTCGAGGAGCGGCTTCTCCTTAAAAGAGCGTATGTGGTCTTCCCCCAGTTCAACAATGCCGTAGGGGCTACGCATTTTAGTAACAAACATCATAGCTTTGAAATCACTAGACCCGTATTTCTTCATCATCTTCTTCAGATTGATGTCGGAAACAACGTCTCCGTTCCGAATCAACACAGTCTCTTTATCGTTCAGCAAATCGATCCCGAGTTTTATTGCATTAAGCGTGCCTAATGGTTTGTCTTCTACGGAGTATTGAATTTTCATGCCACGATAACCATCACCATAACGTTCCTCGATCTTTTCGCTTAAGTGCCCGGTGAGCAGTATAACGCTCTCGATATCACTGTTAGCCATATCGTAGAGCTGTCGATCTAGAATAGTGTAATCATCTGTGATATCTATCAGTGGCTTCGGTATGTCTTCAGTATAAGGTTTAAGTCGCTTGCCATACCCGCCGCAGAGAATCATGCCTATCATATGAATCTTCCATTGGTTCTGCGTCAACTTTAGTTTTTCTGTCGATGAAAAAGAGGCGCTGGTTCCACGCGACGTGAACTAGCATTATGAAAAAAAGCGACTGCTAAGCACTATCATTTGTATGTCGAAAATAATAAGAAAAAAATCGGCGGGGCTCAGTTTAGTTACCCACAACCGCCGCCGCACGAGCCGCACCCAGCGAGGCTCGGGTGTTTGATAGTAAATCCCTTCCCGAACAGTGGGTCATCCACAAAATCGATTTCGGCGCCGTCGAGTGCGGCTTCTACGTTCTTCTCTACGAACATTTTGACCCCATTCGACTCTCGCACGTCTTCTCCCGTCGTAGGATTTTCGTCGAGAGACATTGTATACTGCGGTCCGCCGCAGCCCATTCCGCCGTATGATATCCTTAAACCATACTCGGACTTGCCTTCCTTTACGAGGAGGTCTTTTAACTCTTTTGCTGCAGTTTCTGTGACTTCAATCATTTTAAACTCCTATATTTTTCTCTCTCGTCGCAAGTATTTAAAGCTACGCAGCACGCGTAGCGCAGCTCAAATCTACTACTAAAAAAAGAGGGAGAGGCGGTTTTTACATTGGTGGCATGCCGCCCATGCCGCCCATGCCGCCCATGCCGCCCATGCCGCCCGCACCTTCTGGCATTGGTGGCGCTGAAAGCTTGCTCGCTGCTATAACGTCATCGATTCGCAGAATCATTATGGCGGATTCTGATGCTGAGCCGACTGCTTGGGTCTTTATCCGAAGTGGCTCAACAACGCCTGCCTCGACCATGTCGATCGCGTCGCCGGTGAAGACGTTCAATCCAGCAGTCTTTTTGCCTTGCTCGTGTTTTGATCTCAGCTCAACTAGTGTGTCTATAGTATCAAGTCCCGCGTTTTCAGCCAGGGTCTTTGGAATGACTTCTAAAGCATCTGCAAACGCATTAATGGCGAGTTGCTCACGGCCGCCCACGGTAGACGCGTAGTCTCTCAGTTTGAGTGCAAGCTCGATTTCGGTTGCACCGCCGCCAGCCACAAGCTTTTCATCTTCTATCGTGACTCCAACTACTCGTAGCGCATCAGTGACCGCTCTCTCTATGTCATCCACGACATGCTCGGTCCCGCCGTGAAGCATGATCGATACCGCTTTCGGATTGTCGCACTTCTCGACAAAGATCATTTCATCGCCGCTGACTTTTCGCTCCTCAACAAGTCCTGCGTGACCAAGGTCACCTTTATCAAGTTCGTCCACGCTGGAGGCGACTTTTGCATTCGTAGCTCTCGCGAGTTTCTCCATGTCGCTCTTTTTTACGCGCCTTGCTGCGAGGATCCCCGCCTTCGCTAGGTAGTGCTGGGCTAGGTCGTCAATTCCCTTCTGGCAGAATACCACGGTAGCACCCTTGCTCTTAATCTTGTCAACCATGCCCTTGATCATCTCCTCTTCTTGGCTGAGGAAGGCCTGGAGCTGATCCGGCGACGTAATGGATATTTCGGCATCAACCTCTGTATCCTTGAGCTCGATCGCGCCGTTTATCAAAGCAATCTTTGCCTTCTCGACGCGTTTTGGCATGCCAGTTGAGACACGTTCTTTGTCGATAATCATGCCCTCGACGAGTTCGGATGAGTCAGTGCTTCCCCCGACTTTCTTTTCAATCTTGATGTTGTCGATGTCAAAAGTGTTCTTCCCATTTTCAGTTTCGACGACGGCTTTGACCGCTTTTACGCACAAGCCTGCGAGCTTCTCTTTCGATGCTTCAGCGCCTTTGCCTGTCATCGCCGTAATTGCGACTTTTTTCAGAAGGTCTATATCATCTGGTGCGACGGGGATTGCAACCTCATTGAGAATCTCGCGAGCTTTTACTGCCGCCAGTCTGAATCCAGATGCTATGACGGTGGGGTGCACGTCTTGTTCCAGTAGGTTTTCTGCTTTTCGGAGCAGTTCGCCAGTAATGATAACGGCTGTCGTCGTCCCATCTCCGACCTCGTCGTCTTGAGTACGCGCGACTTCCACTATCATTTTCGCTGCGGGGTGTTCGATATCCATCTCCTTCAAAATCGTAACCCCGTCATTGGTAATGACAACATCGCCGAGCGTATCTACCAACATCTTATCCATGCCTTTTGGGCCTAACGTTGTTCTCACGGCCGAAGCAACCGCCTTAGCTGCGGTGATGTTCATGCCTTGGGCTTCTTTTCCTCTAGTCCTTTGACTGCCTTCCTTAAGAATAAGTATGGGTTGTCCACCCAGTTGTCCGACTTGTCCACCCAGTTGTCCTGCCATTTTTTCTCTCCGTATACTATGATTAGTCCCATTGTGTATAGGTTCGGCCTTAACTATGCAGAAAGTTCTATAAAAGCGTTGCGTAAAAAAAAAGGTCAACCAGAAGCGTGACTACTCTTCTGATCGCTCTCTCACGAGGTGCACGAGTTCAGTCGAACTGTCCAAATCTTCAAGCTCTTGCAAGCGCACGATAACGGTGTCAAAAATCCTTAGACACTTAGGTTCTTCGTCGGTGATGTATAGTGAGTGAGCGGAAACGACTCGCGATATGCTGCTCATCAGTTCAGCCCGTTTTACCATTAGAGTCGCATTTTTACTGATTCCAGTGAGTAGGGTCTCTTCCTTGGTCTGCGACAGCATGTCAAACGGGGCTTGAAACATGGGCAACACGGTAAAGCCTAAGTCAACGAGCAGTGATATAGCTTGTTTCTCAATGGGTGGCAACGTGTCAGCCTTCGTTGTTTCTGCATGGAAGGCGTGTCGCGTAAGAAGGCTTATCGGCACAGCAAGCGGTACGTCGAGAACTGCCTCAAGCCTTATAGCTATTTCCACCTTAGCATCCATCCCTTCTTCATATTTGCGAATACTTCTTCGCGAAACCCCGAGTTGCGAAGCTATTGCTCCCAAAGAAAGGTTCATGCGACTGCGAGCCGCATAGAGGGCCTGTTCATCTAGTTTGACGTACAGTCCTCCAGGAGCTGCATAGATGAGTGGTGGGAACTCATCGATGAAAAAGTCCGAAAGCGTGTCGACGTTAACAGCAGGAATTCCATAACGTACATAGACGGCGCCCGCTTGGAGTTCGTGATTTCGTGCTTTTTCGCCGACCAGTAAAGGTGACGCATAGAAGTACTCGGCCAACTTCTTCAGTTCTAAGGCGGTATCTTCGCTTAATCCATCGATATTTGAAAGCATTTTTAGAAAAAGCAGAATCGTGCCTCTTCTGGCGGTGATATCGAAACATCTGGAACGAACATCGCATCTCTTCGATGTGACGAATCCAGCCATATGTAGTACTTCTGTCGTTTGATCCACCAAGAGATCCTGGCGCATTGTTGTCGTTCTCCTAGGCGCTTACTAGCTGTTCGAGCTCACTGACTACTCCACTTCGCTCTATATGTTCAAAAAGCTACTTATATACTTCTATCGATAAAAAAACGAGGCACTTCACCAACATGCTGATTGGCATTGACGATACCGACTCAAAGCGTGGCATGTGCACGACTTACCTGGGAACCGTGTTAAAAAAAGCGCTTGAGCGGGAACTGAACGAACCTGTTGGGCTTCGCTTAGTACGGCTCAATCCAACAATACGCTTCAAGACCAGAGGAAATGCCTCGATATGTGTGTCCCTCAAGCATTCGTATGACGTCCTTGATATCGTGCGCAAGCACATTGAAAGAATGGCACATCTTGATGATGAGAGCACGCATCCAGGGGCAGTGTTTTTTGATGCTGAAATAACCCCGCCAGATATCCAGTCCTTCGCGCATGATGCTATGCACGCAGAGCTTAGCATAGGCGAGGCGACAGCACTCATCGAAAAGTACGGGTTAGATTTTTTATCATTTAAGAGCGGTCGAGGCTTGATCGGGGCGCTCGCTGCCATAGGTACCACTCTTGGCGAGGAATCCACGTATGAGCTTGTTGCATATCGTTTTGCGGAGAACTTTGGAAAAAAACGATATATAAATGCGGACTCAGTCCGCCGCGCGGACTTAGCTACTTACCCTTATACGTGGGATACCGTTGATTACCAAAATAAAGCCATCGTATTCGCGCCGCACTCTTCCGATCCGATATTATATGGGATCAGAGGAGAAGATCCCCATCAAATACTCTCAGCGCAGCGCAAGATTATTTCAGAACCCTTCGAATACCTAACGCTTTACAGAACAAATCAGGGGACAGATGCGCACGTCAGGCGCGCTCAAATTCGGGATCTGGAAGAAGGCCGCTCCTACATCGTGACTGCAACGGTAATTAGCGAACCGTACACAATAGCTGGCGGACACACGTTTGTCCGAGTGAAAGACGATAGTGGCGCATTGTTATGTGCCGCATTCGAGCCGACGAAACAATTCAGAGCCACAGTTCGTAAATTGCGTTTTGGCGATGAGCTGATCGTTCAAGGCAGCTACATCGAGAGCTGTCTTCATTTGGAGAAGCTACAAGTTGTGGAACTGAGCGATCAATACAAAAGTGCAAATCTCATTTGCTGCAACAAGAGCATGAAGTCGCTAGGGCGTGAGCAGGGATTTAGATGCGCCAAGTGCAAGACCGTAGACAGAGCACGACATAGGGGCCAAGTGTCGGAAAAAAGAACAGTTACGATAGGAGCATATGAAGTTACACCATCAGCGAGACGACATCTCGCAGCGCCGCTCATCAGGAGGCGTAATCGAGGTTATACTGTGTTTCCTAGCAGATAAAACGGTACGAGCCGCGGATGTGAGGCTGACGTGCGATGCGTCCAAGGACGCTCGACATAGCGAAAAGCGAGGAGCTTGAGCGAGATGCGGAGAAAACTTGGGAAGGAGATTCTTAGGGCGTTGAGCCGATTCAACGGAAATATCATTCACTTGACGCACACGGATTTGGATGCCGTTTGCTGTGACGCCATTTTTCGAAGGAAATATGGAGATGTGCTAACGATTTTTTCTTCGGTTCAAGATTACAGCTCATACTTAGACCTCTTTGCCCAGGTTCAAAAAGCAACGAACCTCACGCTATGTCTGTCCGACCTTGGCGGTAGGGAGGGTGCGGTTGAATCAGTTGCACGGCTAAAACGTAATGGGTGGCGTATTGAGTGGCGCGACCATCACGTTTGGGACGTGCGCGTTTTCAAGGATGTTACACGGACTATCGACTATTTGTGCGTCAATCGCGAACTATGTGCCTGTGAACTCGCGTGCAAGGACCTACTAGAAAGCGACCCGATCGCTCAGGAAATTGCAGCGATAGGGAGGGATAGGGACTTTTGGGTTAACAAGGACCGGCGTTCTGACGTGCTTTCGACTGCGATAAGTGATACTGCGTCGCGAGAGAAGCTTGCATCGAAAATGTCGCGCGGAATTTTCACTGATGCCGAGATCGAGGGCATGTATACTGTGCAGATGGATCGGAAGAATAAGGTTATGAACAATGCGCTGCGACAGTCGGCTCTGTTTGATCATACGGCGGTTACAATCAGCAGGGGGTACTCGAGCGACGTAGCTGCGATGCTGAGGGACCGATATCAGTCAAGAACGGAGCTATTGTTGAGAGCTAATGGTGTTTTCTCTGTAAGAACGGTCGCTCCTGTGAGCAACCAAATTGCAATGCTGTTTGATGGTGGCGGGCATCCACACGCTGCTGGTGGCAATCTGCATTTTACGATCGCTGAAAAGGTAGGACTTCGACTCTTCGCGTATCGCCTTAAGAAGGTGCGTGAACTCATCGAGGCAGCTTCGAGGTTCGATCAGTCTTGACGAAACGTCTTGCTGCTGCGTAACTCGGCGACTAGCTGAAACACCTCTTCCGGATCATAGATCTCCTTGAATTCCATTGTGTGACCACTATGAGTCTCTATGACCAGATTTCCCGTCTTTAACAGCCTTCCTGACAAGCTCTGTTCTTTAGTTTGTCTCGAAACCAGATTTAACGGTATATTCGCTGTGTTTTTGAAAAATAGACCTTTTTCTATGTATATATCGCGCGCAGTGATAGCGTATCTCTCTGAACGGACAGCAATTCCGGTTCGGCCAGCAACAAAGAGGAAAAGCAAGACCGCCACCCCCCTAAGCGCCGTCGCGATCAGACTGACGTCAATAAAGCTGCCCACAAAAAAAGACCCGAAGAGAAGGGCTGCCAAGAGCAGTATCACTCCCTTGTACTCCAGCATGCAACCTACGATACTCGGTCGCCCCAGATACAAGAGCTCGTCATCATCGATCTTCAATCCGCCTTTGCTGACTGGATACGCAGGACGGGCGCTTAAGGGTTTTTTGCCTAGTTGAGGTTTGAAAAAAGTGCGGTCGTGAGTGACCTGTGAAGCGCGTGACGCAGCGCCGGAGCGGTAGTTGACGTAACTTGTCAGATAATCATGCATCTCCTCTGAGAGCGCTAAGGCGGTCTTGGCAATTTCGGGGCCGATCTTGATCTTCTGAAAAGCAACGATGCCCGCATCCCACCAGTAGTCTAACGAATCTACATCTCTTTCTATTTGGGCACGCAAAGTCGGGCGGAAAGTGTAACGTCCTTGCCTTCTATATTCATCTCGCAGGCATAGCTGATACAATTCTTTGATTTGACGTGCATTTAGAATGACTTCTTCAAAGTCCCCTGACTGATAGAAACGTCGCGCTTTTTCAATGAGTCGACCTAACGCGCGCACAGCTGTAGCGAACTCAGGCGTTGACGGCGAGAGCGCAGTAACGCCGTTTCTTTCACGTTGATCTTCCCAGTAATCCCTGCCATAACCGCTCATGTGCTTTACGCAATTCCTAGTATCCTATGCATTTGCGGTATGACTCTCACCTGATTTAAATGCGCAGCAGCAGCATCCATGAGTCGAAAGAGCCGACCATTATCCGGTGGGAGAGTTTTGGAATGGGGTGTGACTGGCTGGAGTACAAGCAGCAGATTGTTGTCAATTGTCGCGAGGCGTTGCGCCACAAGTTCAATCGTCTCACTCAACGTTTCCTTTAACACTACGACTTTAACAAAAACGTGAGCTTGGGAATTATGGAAACACTCGATGGTGCGCAGTTCCTCGCGTAGCAACAAGTCGTAAGTGGCGGTAGCTCTGTGCTCGGGCAGCTTGATGTCGCACGCGGCAACATGCACAGCATCTTTGAGCCGTTGGGCCTCGCGCGAAAACATCCCATTAGTTTCGAGGTACAGAGGCCCGAAGAACTCGTCTGCAAGCTCTAAAACAAAATCGGTGTGCAGCAATGGTTCGCCGCCGGTCAGGCTGAGATATTTTGTCGAAGGCTTCCACAGGCTTTCGACGAGTTTTGCGAGATCCTTCGCTGAAACTGGGTTCCTAAGAGAATGCATGGCATTGCTTGTCACTTGGCGGACGCTTTCAAAGAGTTTCGCACTCCTGGAATCACAATAGACGCAAGTGAGCGGACATCCCTGAAATCTCACAAAGAGTTGGCGCGTCCCTACGTAAGGTCCCTCGCCTTGTATCGAATCAAACACTTCGTAAACATTTGCTTTGGCTGCCATTTCCCGGACTCGGATCAACGACTTCTTAGCCGTTTCAACAAGGGGTCTTCCTTGCCTATTGCCTTGAAGGCACGGCTTCTGCGGAGGCACGATTCGCATAAGCGGCACGGAGCGCTCTCTGCAGCGTAGCAGGACCACGACCATTCGAGGGGCGCTCCAATACGCAACCCGAGTGACGCGATCTCTGCTTTTTCGTATTCTATCAATGGCGCAACAACGTCGACTTTGGTTAGGGTGGCGTATTTTAATGCTTGGTTGAAGGAAGCTACGAAATCGGCTGAGTTATCTGGGAATGTCTTGGCCTCTTCTTTGTTAAATCCGACGATAACAGTCTTGCAGCCATAATTTTCGCTAAAAGCGGTCGCTATAGACAGGAAAACTACGTTGCGCGCAGGCACCCAAACCGCTCTTGCCGTTTCACGCACTGCCGCTAGGTCTTCCAGCATCTCGTCGCTCAGCTCTGGCGGTTTAGTATTTTCGGTAAGGGCACCGACAAAACTCTTATACCACGGCAGTTTGATGATGTGATGGTTAACGCCATACATCGCGCATATTTTGGCAGCGTATTCGATCTCTACGCTGTGCGCCTGCTGCGCATAATCAAACGTTAAGCATGTTATCTCATCGTAGCTGTCATAGGCGAGCTTGAACGATACGACTGAGTCTAAGCCTGCTGACAGCAAAACGACGGTTCGTGACATCGTGAAGCCTCACACGCGCACGTCACTATTGGGCAAAGCATTAATTAAAATTGTCTATTATGTACCTATATGCGCAAAACTGCAGAGATTCTTGTTTTCGGCTATGTGCAGGCCGTGGGTTACCGCCTCTTTACCAAACGGTATGCCGACCATCTCGGCGTTACCGGCTTTGTACAGAACCTACCTGATGGCTCAGTGAAAGTTTTGGCATCTGGCGCTGAAGCTGACCTAACATCCTTGATCGAGAAGCTGCGAGAGGGTCCGCGGGCGGCAATGGTCAGAAATGTAAAAGTTAACTGGCGGGAGAGAGAAAGAGCTTACACAGAATTCGTCATGATCTGAGTGGTGCTGTTGCTAAACCTATTGCTCTAGCCGGGGCCGGTTTAAAGGCAAAAGTGCTCTGTGCGCTGTTAAAGTCTCCAAGTCGTTCGCGAGAGTCTGGGATGCTTGAGCAGGCACTTCCTGACGGCCGGTCGCTAAAGCCAAACGTTTTTTTTAAAACGGTGGTTCGCTTTGGCGCGGCGCTTTGCTGGTTATGGCCATCGACGTCGGGGATCCGTTACTATGTCCACCAGTGTCGGTTTTTTTGCGGAGAGAGCACTTTTCAATGCGTCTTTTAGATCGTGGGGACCTTCAACTCGGAATCCCTCTCCTCCACAGTCGTCTGCGTAACGTGCAAAGTCAATTCTATGTAAATCAGTGGCAAAATGTGGGACACCGGCTTCATCTTGTTCGTGCTCGATCATTGCAAGTTTGGCGTTGTCGAGCAGAACGACGGTTATAGGCAGCTCGTTAGCCACTGCGGTGACAAAATCGCCCATAACCATGGTAAACCCGCCATCGCCCGTCGTGCGGACCACCTGTCTTGTCGTGTAAGTGAGTTGCGCAGCTAGTGCTGCTGGAAGCCCAAACCCCATTGAGGCGACATATCCCGATATCAAGATATCTTGATCGCTCGCGACGAAGTTACGAGCAAACCAAAGGGTATTATCGCCGACGTCGTTTGCTATGATGGCGTCGCGATCGACCACCTCTTGCAAGGCGTGCATTATTTGTGGCCCTCGCACGGGCGGAACGTCAGACGTGATCTCTCGCTGCTTCTTCTGTTCCCAGCGTTTTTTGATCTGCCCCAACTGATCTAAGTAGGCGTCGTTGCGCTTATCCGCCACTTTGTCGTGCAGCGCTGGCAAAACCATTGCGGCATCTCCCACGATGCCGACTCGTACGGGGAACTTCTTTCCGATCGTCATCGGGTCGAGATCAATTTGAACCTGTGGTACATACGAAGGTACGGCTGTCTTGTCTGAATATGAACATCCGACCGCGATCAGCAAATCCGCACCAAACACCATACGCTTCGCCGGGTCGGTCCCAATGTCGCCCATGACCCCCAAAGCCAGAGGGTGGTCTTCGGGAACAACGCCTTTTGCTTTGTACGTAGTAGCGATTGGAGCGTTGATCTTTTCCGCTAACGACAGAACGGCGCCTCTTTGTCTTCGAGCGCCGTATCCAACGACCAATACGGGCCTTTCCACGGAATCAATAGCGTCGGTTGCGGCTTGAATCAATTCAGGATGCGGCATCAGTCGCAAATCGGGCAAGCGGCCCTCTCTTGGCTTGACCTTCATGTTAGGGAGAACAGGAAGTGATTGCACGTTCGTTGGGATGCCGAGATGAGAGACCCCTCGCCCAACTATCGCTCCTTTCATCGCCAGGGCGAGAAGCTCAGTAACTTGGTCCGGCGAGTCAATAACCTCGTTGAAATCGGCGACTGCCTCAAACAAGGCGTGTTGATCGATCTCTTGAAACGAGCCTAGTCCCAGGAACTGCAGCGCAACTTGTCCTGTCAGAGCAAGAACCGGCGCACGATCCATTTTTGCGTCGTACAGCCCTGTGATCAAATTCGTCGCTCCGGGTCCGGCTATTGTAAGACAAACGCCCAACTCTCCGGTGAGCTTCGCGTACGCGGAAGCCATGAAAGCGGCGACCTCTTCGTGCCGTACGAGAACAAAGCGTATACGGTCACCTCGTCTCCTGATTGCGTCAACGATTGCGAGTGACGTTTCCCCAGGAATTCCATAGACCTGACCTACGCCCCATTCTACAAGTTGCTCAACTATCGCGTCAGCTACCAATCGTTCGGATTGGCTTTGCGCAGGAACGTCAACCACTATATACCAACTCCTTTCGGTTTTGCCACAAACGAAGAAAACGGTTCGCGTGAGCAAATCTTGAGTTGCTGCACGTCAAATCGCTGTTGGGCCCTACTGATCTCTTACAGCTGCTCTGATTACTTAAGGATTTCACGTGAAAAAGCCTGAGTGGCGTCTCTCAGAGGGCGTGGCTAAGCCGCGTTGAAGGGCTAAAAAAGGCGCTTAAAGCGTGCAAAGACTTCATACTAGCCATTGCTGCCGTGCCGTGTGATGCGTAGCAGCGCAACATGCCGATGTGTTCTTGCGAGTCGACACTGAATTACACCACTGTTGGATAGGTCACGCCTGAGAGTTCGCTTGTTTCGCGCGTGAGAGCGACGAGGTCGTTTGTGTCTAGCCTATGTACGTCGTCTTTGCCTAACGCTCGTGAAATATCGGCAAGCTCTAAGGATGAGACGCGAATGAAGTTGGCGAGCTTCTGAGCGTTCCTGTCGACGTTAAAGCGCTTGATGAGGTTGGGATCGTTCGTCGTTGTTCCCGTCGGACACTGGTTAGTCTCGCATATCCGGTAGTACTCGCACGACATTGCCCAGAGTGCAACCGTTGCGATATAAACTGCGTCAGCTCCGAGCGCTAAACACTTGGCAAAATCCCCTGACGTCCGCAATCCCCCTGCCGCGATGAGCTCGACGTGTGCCCTATATCCTATCTCGTCTAGATACCGGTGTGCTCGGGGGACGAAATTGATGAGGGGTAGTCCGAAGTTATCCCTGATGTGGCTCGGGGGAGCCCCGCTACCCCCTCCAAACCCGTCAACGACGACGTAGTCGGGCTCCGCATAGACAATGACGTCGAGGTCCTTCTCGACGCGCCCGGCTGCGAACTTAATTCCGATGGGCCGGCCTCCCGTTATGTCTCGCAACGTATCGATCTTCTGCTTGAGATCTTCCACGCTATTAACGTCCGGGTGTCGAGCAGGACTTCGAGCGTCGGAGTTGACGGGAATGCCGCGCGTCTTAGCGATGAGCTCGGTCACTTTGTGAGCGGAAACGAAACTGCCAGTGCCAGGATACGCCGATTGACTGATCCGAAACTCTACCATGTCGGCTTTTTTGAGTCGCTCATTCGACACGCCGAAGTGGCCGGTCGAGTATTGCAGCGTGATATACTTTGCAAACTCCCGTTCTTCATCGAGCATCCCACCTTCTCCTGTGTTCGTGGCCGTACCTGCGAGCGTCGACGCCTTTGCGAGCGCAATTTTTTGCTCACGATTCAAGGCGCCAAGACTCATGCCAGAGATCATAATAGGCGTCTCGAGATGGATTGGCTTCTTCGAGCCTCTTCCCACAGTCGTGGCGGTATTGACCGACTCTTCAGCGTTCAAGGGAAAGTGGTGCAGCTGTGCTGGAAGGAAATTGAGCATGTCCAAGCTTGCCGGGAAGCGCTTCAGCGACCCCATTCCCTCTCGCAGTGACTTATTCAGTGTCGCTGCCTTTTTTACGTCAAGAATTCTTTTGTAATCCAAAGGATGCTCGTAATACGCAATTTCTCGCATAACAACCCCCCAGCGTCAATGCCGCTTATCACAGCGGTTGAGTAATATTTATTCATTCCTAAACTAATAAAACGATAACTGCGAGGAGTTCGCGGGCTCGGTATTGTATCAAGGCCGACGTGCTTAACGAGCGAGACGCAGGAGGCATATGACGACGCGCGGCACGAGACAAAAACGGCTGGCCGATAGCAGGCGTCAGCTCACAAAACTGCTCGTGATTGCTGCTCTTATTAAGTACGGACTGCCGATAAGTGCCATTGACGTCGGTACAGTTAGCCAAGACGAGATCGACGAGGCAGCGGATCTCGCTCGACACGGATCGCTGCACGTGCCAAAGGTCTTGATAAACGTCAAGCGTTTCGATCGCTTTGAACGCTACGTGCCGGCCTGGTCGCGCCTGTCTATCGAAACGCGGGTTTTGGAGGTTCTCGTCCAGTTAGAAAGTGGTGAAATTATCGTCGGCTTGCCGCATGGCGCGGAGAAACGATGTGTCGTCGTTCCGAGCGCTTTAGAACAGGAGTTTCAAGAGCTGCAGCGCTTTCCGTCTCGTGCAGTTGGGGGTTAGCTGCGCTGAAAGACGCGTCGCAGTCGGTCGGCGGAGAGGGCCAAAGCCCTTCTCGTTTCAGGGTTTGGCGGTTCTTGTTGTTTACGCGCGTGCGACGAGCGGCTCTCATTACAGAAAGCTTTATCTCAGTCGCGTCCTTCGTACCGACCGTGCGAAAAACGATTGCATTAGCGCTCTGCATCGTGCTTTGCGGTTGCTTCGTCAGCGGCTGCGTAGGTAACACGTCTAGTCAGAACGTAACGAGCCAAGGATCGAGCAGTTTGATAGCGACAGAACTTTCGCTGAGTTCAGCATCGGCCGCGTTAGGTGATCCGGTATCGGTACAAGCGGTCTTGAAGGACAGCAGTGGACGTGCGTTGGACGGCAAGGTCGTCGAGTGGTTTATAGATGGCGGATCGGTAGGCAAAAGCCAAATGAAAAACGGCACTACAACGCTGAGCTTGACCGGTGAGTACACCGGCAACTTGGGTCTTGGCACACATCAGATGCAGGTAAATTTCTACGGGGATACGACCTATGAGAGCAGTACGGCGACTTCTTTTCTAATAATTACGGCGACTGGACTGGAAGGAACCGTTGCAAACGAGTCCGTCGTCAACGCTTCCGCATCGATCTAACGAAAGCAGCGCACTGAAAGCGCCGTTCGGCGCTTGAAAGACGCCTCTGTTTATTTGTAAATTGTAAAAGAGAGGTGATAAGCACGCTCCTACGTGCAACGGGGGTATCTCCGAGTATCGTCGACCTTCAATCGATCTTCGTCTCGTTTACGTACCGGGAGAAGTTCGGATTCTTAAGGTCGATAAGATCAAGGAAATTCTCAAAATCTTCTTCTTGTTCAAGCCCAAAGAGCTCAGTCTCAAAGGTCGATGCTTGACAATTCATTTCTCGTAATAGGATTGTAGATCCTATTTAAACCTTGTCTTTTGCGCTTAAGTCAAAAAAAAGGCGTTCTTGCCTCTATGTCGACAGCGCTCGCAGTGCAGCGAACCTCTCCCGCTTCGTAGTGCTCCAATGGAAGCCCTACGATGGTGGACGAGAAGCCGGCTCATGGTGCTGAGCGTGTCAACATGCGTGTGGCCGCTATTTATGAGCCGGGCCTGTGCAGAGGATTATATATGAAGTGCAACAGGTTCATGCGTGATGAATCCTGAGATTGACCTTAATCAGCTCGTCGATGAGTTTTTGGGCTTAGAAAAATTTATGGAAGAATCCAAACAGTACGAAAGCGTCGTTGCGGCACCCTCGCTTTCAGACGACCGGCTGCTTTTAGAGCAAGACTGGCAAAGATTTGTCGCCTACAAGTACAGCCAGGCACGTATACGGGAAGGCTTGCAGAACGCGATGCGTGATGGCTACATCTTGCTGCTCGAAAGGCTGAGTGCAGTGGCACGGCAGGTTGGCGTGGACGCGGGTGAGCTCGACAGAGAATAGTAGCGCACGAGCCGTGTTTGAAGGGTCAAGGACCGATCTGTAATAGTCGCTTTTAGCGAGCGCATGTGCGTGCAAGCTTGCGTTTATCCTCGGTTTTGCCTTGGTTGTTGACGCTAGAACGGGCTCAGCACTAAATACGTGGCAGTACTACGACCTATAACGATTAACGATCGAGGCACACCTAATGAATATTGAAAGACTTCACCAGCTCTTCAATGCTATCCTGTCTGAAATGGAACGAGAGCTGAAGAGTTACGCGTCGCTTTTTTGCGCTGAACGCGGGTATTGCATCAACGATTCGATCATGGTTGTCGACGATGGAGGACTCTTGCCGGCAATTCACGTCGCTTTGACCCCCGCGTTACGATACGAGCTGCCACAGCTTGCACACCTTACCACTGAACTCGAGAATGACCTTAACAACATCGTCTTTAACTACGCCTATGATACGAGACACAGGATAGGCGCAGAAGGTTCGAAAACGATCGGACGCATTCCGCATGTCAGTGAGCATGTCTGGCGGCTAATGACCGTATCGCAAAACTAGTCCCGCCTGCACTCGACGCGCGTTTCGGGCCCGTTCAATTTGTTCTGAGCGATAGTACTCCGCTTTTTTAACGCCTCTATCGTTCATGAGCTAAGAGAAATGCTTTTATACAGTTTAATATTATTGGGTGACGGAAGTAGGCTTCCTACTTCTTACTTTCTGCACACGAAAGACTTGTTTGTTCGGACACGGAGGAACACATGGTTACTGCCGTTCTCAGTTCGGGAGATACCGCTTGGATGCTTATGTCCACGGCTCTCGTAATGTTGATGACCATTCCTGGATTGGCCTTGTTCTATGCCGGGCTCGTTAAAAAGGAGACCGTCTTAAATACCATTTTCCTGTCTTTTTCGGCGTACGCTGTGGTGAGCATCATCTGGTTCGCTTATGGATACCCGATGGTGTTTGGCCCTGACGTGCACGGCTTTATCGGCGTTCCAGGGGACTTCTTCTTCCATAATGTGGTGGAATCGAATACGTTGGTTGGGTCGATACCCACCAGCGTCTACGCGGCTTACCAAATGACGTTCGCAGCGATTGCCGTGGCGCTTATCTCGGGCGCTATCATCGGACGGATGAAGTTTGGCGCGTGGATGCTGTTTATTCCCTTGTGGGCCACGTTTGTCTACCTTCCGGTCGCTCACTGGGTGTGGGGCGGCGGGTGGCTCGCACAACTCGGCGTCCTTGATTGGGCCGGCGGCACCGTCGTTCACATCAATAGCGGCGTTGCGGCATTAGCCCTCATCCTGGTGCTCAAAGGCAGAAAGGAACGAAGTCTGCTGCCACACCAGCTCGGGTATGCGATTATAGGCGCTGGTCTACTCTGGTTCGGCTGGTTTGGCTTCAACGCGGGGTCCGCGCTCTCTGCTGGGCAGCTCGCCGGCTCGGCGTTCATCGTTACGAACACATCTGCGGCCGCTGCCATGCTTTCGTGGATGCTGATCGAATACCTGCGATTCGGCAAAGCGACCATGTTAGGCGCAGCCTCAGGCATAGTCGCAGGCTTGGTCGCGATTACTCCGGCAGCAGGATTCGTTAACATCCCTGCGGCTATCGTGATCGGTTTCGTGACCTCGCTCGTGTCGTACACAGCGATTTCCTACATCAAGCCGCGGCTTGGCTATGACGATGCGCTCGACGTGTTTGGCGTGCACGGGTTCTCAGGCATTTGGGGTGCACTCGCAACCGGAATCTTCGCCAGTCCCCTTATTAACGCGGCGGGCGCCGGCCTTGCCTATGGCAATCCCGCACAGCTAGGTATACAAGCCGTGGCGGTGGCAGCTACGTTTGCCTACTCCTTTGTGGCCACGTTGATCATCGCCAAAGTGATCGACCTTACTATAGGGCTGCGCGTTACCGCGGAGCAAGAGGTTCAGGGCTTGGATCAGGCGCTGCACGACGAGTCAGCGTATCACATATAACCTTTGGGCGTATATGCGTTAGACAGGATTTGACAGAGGTGGAAAATGAAGAAAATCATGGCGATAGTCAGACCAAATAAGCTCGAGGTCATCAAAGAGGCGCTCGACGATATCGGCTGTTCCAGCTTGACCGTCATGGAAGTGAAAGGCCGCGGGCGGCAAAAGGGGATTACCGAAGTCTATCGGGGCCGCGAGTACGCGATCGACCTGCTGCCGAAGCTCGAAATTCATATCGTAGTCCCGGACAACGTTGCCAGTAAGGTGGTCGATACAATAGCGAAAGCGGCACACACGGGCGAAATAGGCGACGGCAAGATATTCATAATGAATGTCGAACAAGTCGTGCGGATTCGAACGGGTGAACGAGATCATGACGCGATTTAAGCGGCACTGTTGGTGATGGCGTGCCCATCACCTCTCTTTTTTAAAGTACGTTGTTTCCGTGCCGACAGCGCTGCCGCGCTTTGCCTCGCAACGTGCTATGTCGCTCGACTTCCGGGACCGAAACTGGCAGACCGATCAATTACGTCAACTGGCTCGAGGACCCAGGCGCCATCGAGATCGACGGTACGGGCCCGTAACTCATCGAGGAACTTCTCATAGAGGGGACCGGTGGTTTGGAACTCTTTGACGCTGCAGATTATCTGATACGCGATTTGAAGCTCTCCTCGCTCTGAAACGCACAAGATCGATACCAGGCTGCCGGTGTCCATGTGGCGCAGGAGCTCACTATCGAGTTGTTTCGCGACAGTCTGAGCGAACACGATGATGCTTGGCTCAGGCGCTCTGACGGCTTTGACGGCCACTAGGCTCGTCGATCCGTTCTCGGCAATCGTCGCGAGCGTCTTTACGGCGTCGCGATCGTTAAGCAACGCCATTACGTCGTCAGGAAGATCCATGGTAACCGCCTCTTTCGACGATGCGTCGCAAACAGGACGCTAATCGTGGTCCAATTCAGAAACGTATAGCACGTTGTTGCCGCGCAGTATGAGTTTGCCAAGCGTTACGCGCCTGTGGTTTCTGCATTGCTCGGCCTCGGCAAGCGAAATGTTCCAGTGGGGATCGTACCCCAGAAACGTTCCCTTGAACACCTGCGCGCCTTTCAAGCGTACGGAAACACTCTTGCCGATATTGCGGGACAACACGTCAAAGGGTCTTTTCGTCTGTGTCGTCTGTGTCATGTTCGTTCTTCATTGCCCGTCGTTCACTGGTCGCCGGGTCTACGCAACCACCTACAAGTCTGCGTTCACCTACATAAAGGATGGTGCTCGACGAAGCTTTCACAATCTTTATCTCTTGAAATGGGGGTATTATGTGTGATGCTGAAGCTCTTGGCCGTCGCAGCTTCGATTTTACTTGTAACGTTCACCGCCGGGTGTTTACAGCAGGCGCACACGAGTCCTACACTCGCGAACTCTGCTGCCACCAGTACACTCAAGGTCACCGCTCCGGCCGTGGTGAGCCGCAGCCAGTTCGCGACGTTTACGTGCCAGCTCAACGCGACGCGTGGTCAGGGCTTGGACAACAAGGAGATTAGCTGGGCAATTGACGACGTGAACAAAGGGACCTCGCAAACCGTCTGGGGATTTGGGACGTTCAACTTGACGGTGGATCAGACCCAAGGTCTGTCGATCGGCAAGCATGTTCTCACTGCTTCCTTTGCCGGTGATTATGATTACGACGCGGCGAAAGCGACGACGACGTTCCAGGTCCAGACCGCCCCGACGGCAACCCCTACTCCGAGCGCCTCGACCGCCCCTGCGAGCGCGGCTTCAATAGCGCTCAGCGTGCCCTCGACGGCGAGCCGCGACTCATATTTGACCGGAACGTACGCAGGAATGGGACGCAACCAGAACCTCTACGTCTTGGTAAAACCCGCCGGGAACAACACGTGGACTGTGCAGGACGCCCCGATAACGTATCTCAACGGAACGTACAGCGTTCACGTGCACTTCAACTCGCAGGGCAACGCTGATTTGGCTGCAATTATCACGGCGAGCACGCTTAACCCAGGGAGTACGACTAACTCTCTGCCGAAAACGCTCGCAGTAAGTCGCGTTTCAACGACGGTAAAGTGAAGGTACCAGCCAGTTGCTGAGGGTTAACTCTTTCTTTGCGCTGGAAAGTGTCTAGGCGGTTAACTCTTGCGGATTTGGGTGGCACTGCGGGCTCCTTTTCTTTTTGGCGACTACTATTAACATCACAAAATATAAGTAAAAACAGCGCGAGCATAGGACATCATTAATAGTGATAGTTAGACGATCGAGCCTTTGGAGCTAAAGGTGCTCTTCAAAAGAGGTGTAGTACGTTGGCAAACCAAGCGGATAAGGAATGGACGGTAAAGACCGTGGGTGGACGAGAGGTCATCGAGAAGCATTGGCCGGGCAACATGCCAGACTACGATCAGGCCTGTGCTGAGTTTCGCTTCGAAGATGTCGAAAAGGAGTTCACGTGGAACGAGACGGGTCGAGTGAACGTCGCGCACGAAGCGATCGACCGGCACGCCGAGGGGTGGAGGAAGAACAAAGTAGCTCTCTACTCCGACGGCCCCGACGGCGCGCGCAAGTACACGTTTCTCGATTTGAAACTCCTCTCGAACCAATTTGCAAACGTGCTCAAGAGCCTCGGCATCGCTCGTGGAGACCGTGTCTTCACGTACATGGGGCGCGACCCCGAGCTCTATATCGCGGCGATTGGCACGGTCAAAAACGGTTCCGTTTGGGGGCCACTCTTCGGGGGATTCAGGGCAGAGGCCGTTATGGACCGGCTCGAAGACAGCGGCGCCAAGGCATTGGTCACCACCCCCGATCTTAAGGCGTCGAGTGTCGACGAGATCGTTGATAGCCTCCCTGAGCTCAAGTACGTGATCGTCGCGAAGTCGGACGGGGTCGAACTGACCGGTGACCGCACGATCAGCTTTGAAGGGGAGATGAATGGCGCCTCGACCACGCATCAAACCGAGTGGATGGACCGCGAAGACCCCGTGATGATGCACTACACGTCGGGAACGACTGGCAAAGCGAAGGGCGTCGTTCACGTCCACAATTCGATGATCGGGCACTACATCACGACGAAGTACGTGCAGGACGTCACGGAGTACGACGTCTATTGGTGCACGGCAGATCCCGGGTGGGTCACGGGCACCTCGTACGCGTGCTGGGGCCCGTGGCTGAACGGCACGTCGCAGGTCTCGTACAGCGGCCGGTTTGATTCCGCTACGTGGTACGGCATCATCGATCAATATCAGGTGACAATCTGGTACACCGCGCCGACGGCGCTTAGGCTCCTTATGAAAGACGGACTCGACGTTGCGAGCAAGTTCGATTTCGGCAGCCTGCGCTACATCACGAGCGTCGGTGAGCCGCTCAACCCCGAGGTTATTCGCTGGGGACTTAAGGCTTTCAGGCTTCCCATCCACGATAACTGGTGGATGACCGAGACAGGCCAGATACTCATCGCGAACTATCCGTGCATGTCCATTCGCGAGGGTTCAATGGGGCGCCCGTTTCCGAGCATCACCGCGTCGATCGTCGATGATGAAGGCAAGGAGCTTCCCCCGAATATGCCGGGTAATCTTGTCATCAAGCCGCCGTGGCCTGCAATGATGCGGGCTATCTGGAAAGATGAGGAGAAGTACAAGAGCTACTTCGAAATTCCGGGATGGTACAAGACGGGCGACAGCGCGTTTCGCGACGAGGATGGCTATTTCTGGTTCATGGGGCGCGTTGATGACGTCATAAAGACGTCAGGAGAACGCGTGGGCCCGTTCGAGGTGGAAAGCGCGCTCGTGGAACATCCGGCCGTTGCCGAAGCCGGCGTTATCGGAAAGCCCGACGCGGTCCGTGGCGAGATTATCAAGGCGTTCATAAGTCTTCGGGCGGGACAGGTACCGTCTGAGGACTTGAAGCAGGACATCGCGCAGTTCGTCAAAAAGCACTTGGCGGCGCACGCGTTTCCGCGCGAGATTGAGTTTATGGACAAGCTCCCCAAAACGCGAAGCGGCAAGATCATGCGTCGGGTGCTCAAAGCGCAAGAGCTCGGACTGCCGATGGGGGATCTCGCCTCACTCGATGAGGACTGAGCGTCTCCTCCTCCCCCTCTTTTTCTTTTTCACAGGTCCGCAAGGATAAGCCATTGTCGAAAGGAGCGGTCAAAGATGAATACACGATATGTGGCTGGGATAATTGCAGCCGTGGCGCTCGGCGCCGTACTCGTGGCGGGTTGCACGTCTCCGACAACGACGTCACCTACCCCGTCGACAGCGACGTCAACCGCAGGGACGCACGACGCATTTCTCGATCAGTTCGTCGTTTCGATGGAGCGTGAGCTCAGGAATAACACAACCGTCTCTGCGTGGGTTTCGAAATGGCAGAACGGCTCGGCCGTCAGCATACAAGCGACGTTCAGAAACGTAACGTCAAACCAGGACGTCTACTTGAATCGCACGGTCATTCGCTTTACATCGGTTGACGACGCGACAAACTATGTGAACAACAACACCGCTGGGTACGTCATAACGACGAATTTAACGAAGGTGACGTCCCTCCCGTACAAAGCCTATCAATTGACGAAAGGAAGCGCGCCAACGGTGTACAGCGCGTGGACAAAAGTCCAGATTCGGAATATTCGGGTGGACACCATCGAGCAAATCGACGACACGGTGATCGTAGACTCGGTGGGTGCAAATCCGAGCTCAGTAGTGGCAACGAGCTAGTAGCGAGGATAGCAGCGCGTCCTTGAAGCGCCGTCCGCGTCTCGGTGCGTGAAGCAATGTTTCGGTCACAGGCGCTCCAAAGGAGAGCGACTCAGTTTCTCTGTTCCTCGCCCAACGAAAGCACGCGGACTTGAGGCGAAACGAAGTGAGCTCTGCTCGCCTCTCTTTTTCTGTTCTCATATCCTTAAGTAGGAGTCGCGCCTTTGGTGTACGGGGTATGGCTGAAACCGAAGCGAGCATCACTGAGTTTCGCGTCACGACGCGCGATCGCGAGCGTCTGCAGCTTGCCGGGGTGCAGGAGCTGCTTAGAGATAGCATCCAGCAGTCGGCTGACTTAAGCGACACATACTACGCCCCCTCTGACGTTTACGCAGAGCTGGAAGCGACGTGGTCTGCTGCGGAAGGGACGCTCAGCGTGGTGAAGACGATCTCTGCTGACGCCGTTGCAGTGCTGCACTGCAGCACCTACGTGAAGCGCTACGACTATGCAAAGGAGGAGCCGAATATTAAGTCGATCATACTCAGCAAGGGGTATGACATCGGCGTCTGCACGGGGCGAACTTTTGTCAAATACTCCTGCAGCGACCTCCTCTATGCGGACCGCTTTTTCAGCTACCGCTTTGGCGACCGGAAGTACTGGTTTATCTGCTATTTGAGCGCTCTTGACGATGCTGAACTTATCAGCGACAAGTTTGTTGAGCTCTTTGGCGCACGTCGCGGACTTGAGGTGTTTGCGTGGCTGGATAATGTACTTAGATTGAAAAGACATGCTCCGCTTCCCTCGTAACGTGCTACCAAGTTTTCCGGCTGACTAGTGAGCATCATGTTTGCACATCACCTGCTGCAGTACTTCAATTATCTGGCGTAGGGGCGGCTGAGCGGCACTTTCCGCGCCTAGCCTGCGCGGCCCTGCCAGAATCGATGTGACAAACGCAGCGAGGGTCTGGGCAAGCTGTTCTTTTAACTCTAGCGCAAACGTTCGGAGGTACGATCCTTCGAGTCGTTCAGCCCTACCGAGGCAGTAGCTGCACGCGGCCCCGTATATCACCACATACCTCAGTTGGGCGTCTCGTCGGGCCCGTTCTACGCTTTCTATCAGCTCTTCCAGCGGTATTGTGTGAATGTAGGCAGCAAAGAGGTTGTAGATAGCTTCTCTAGATTCGGCTATTACACCGTGAGCGTGAATGACTTGCACACAGGTTGAAATGGTGCGGCAGGTTATAGCCCAACTGCAAGAACGTGCCGAAAGTGAAAACAAGATGGCCATTAAGATTGAACGAGACTCAAATGGAAAAACGCTTTACCTTGCTCGACCCTTATACAGCCAACAATGCCTTATCGAGAACTCGCCTCGTACAAGCGCTTTGATACACACCTAAAGACCAACTGGCCGACGTTCAGCGCGAAACGGAGCGAGCGCCTTAGACAGCAGGGCCGCTTTGGCGAAGCATCAGAACGCGTTGCTGAGAACATTGTTGAAGACCTATTCACGGTTGCCCTCGATTGGAAGCTTGGCGATATCAACAACCAAGTCGACTATGCAGACATCGTAATCACACGTCTTGGAATCAAGTACTGCATCGTCGAGACAAAACGCCCGGGTGCCCTTGCGTGGAACCGGGCTGCTGTGCACGGCGCCCTCGAGCAGGCACGTCGCTATGCAGACGAACAGAAAGTGAAATGCATTGCAGTTAGCGATGGTGTGATGTTCTATGCCGCAAACATCGAAGGAGGGGGCCTACGTGACCGCGTCTTTGTCTCTTTGGAATCTAGAGAGCCCCACAACGACTTGTGGTGGCTTAGCGAGCACGGCGTCTACCGGCCGCGTATAGGGCCGCAGGATGAGCCACTTACACTCCTTGAACCAGCACAGGTCACCCAAGTAGCGAGCTCCGGGGCGGATTCAAATGCCTTGCTCCATCCAAAATATTGCCTCCCTGCTCAGTGCTTTGCTTACATCGGAGACGCAAACCGACCTGCGACGTGGAAACTTCCTTACCTGCGTGAAGACGGGAGCATCGACGTAAAACGGCTTCCAAAGGCCATTCAATCTATCTTGAGCAACTATCGTGGAGCGAAAGTGTCATCGGTGCCAGAGAAAGCCATCCCCGATGTGTTACGACGCCTGGCCGCTGCTGCCGAGCAGCTGGGCAAAATGCCATATCAGGGTGAAACGGCAGAAGTGTATGAGATGCTGGCACAGGCGCTGAAGCAAGTCGATAGCGCCTAGCACTGCGCGTTCAGATACAAAGCTTAGACCCACGCGATTCGCTCTCTAATTCCGTGAAACTTAGCTATTGCGCATTTCTCAAATAGCTAAATTTATGATGGTGAAACTTGCTCTTTACTTCCTCTGGTGGTGCGTGTAATTGGCCCAGAAGCAGCGCTGCTAAAAAGAGTCGCAGTTTCCGATTTAAGAACTCGAGCTCGAGCCCATCTGTAACGGCTTGCGATCTATCATCTTCATCAAAATGTGTATACCAGTTGCGTGTTTTTACTGTCTTTTCGACAAACGCTTCTCGGTAATTCTTCATCCACTGCATCAATTTCTGGTCTTTTTCACTTGCTGTTGACGTCTCTGTTGCAATCTTTTGTTTTTCATTCTCCCCATCTTTAGCCACAAACAAGGTTAAGAACTCCTCGCCATTGGGCGAGTCAAGAAGTTGATCAAGTCGTTTTCTTAGCGAATATTGATATCCGTATTTTAACCGGTTTTTCAGACTTTCTGTGAAACTCTGTTCCAGATGAGCGTCTTTAACGGGTTGTAAAAACTTATCCAAGAGTTTATTTTCGTACTCCATCTTTTTCATGTAGTAATCTACACTCAAAGTTCGCCGATGAAAAGCTTCAATAGTTCTTATCGTTGCCATGAAACGATCTTCGACAAATGGAGAAGGGCTAAAATGTTCAGCAAAAAACTGATTAAATACAGGCTTGAGGCCCTCTTTCTCTGCCAGAATGATCTCTTTTAATGCGTCGCCCCAGAAATCCTCGACTTCTCTAAGAGAAAATAATATGTTGCCGAGCTTGTCACTTGGGTGTCTCGTGCCTACAGGCTCGTGCAGTAACCTCATGGTGGCAGATTTTTGTACGTCTCCTGCAATGGGTACTGAACCCTCAATTACAATTGGATAGATTGGTTCATCATACATCAGGAGGCTCAGGAGATTTTGCAAGGCTCCTGCTATAGTGCGAACTTCATCAATGGAGATCGCAGAGGAAGTCGCCGATTCAACGTGAAAAATAGGGGCTTGCTCGACAATTTCTTGATGTTTAGGTACGCGAGATGCTTTTACGCCGACCCCAACATAAGCAGACATGACATAATCGCCGACGTTCACACGTGGAAGCTTATCGATTGTTTCAGCAGAGATGTCAACTTTGAATTTGCCATCAATGCTATCAACGTGACTCTTAATCGCATTTTCACCTATCCATTCATCTAGATGTGTATATTCAAGATTCAAAGATTTAAAAGCGATCTTTTCATTCGGCTCCCACCAGACATCTTTGCTCGCGAAAACTGCTTGAACTCCGTAAGATGATGAAGAAAAACTCCCAGATGATCCTCCAGCCCATTGGCACTTATAAAGTGTGATAAGCTCAGCTTCAGTCGATCTTCCCCAGATCATGTCATACGAACGCTCATCAAATGGAAATGGCCCTTTCGTCGATTCATTGCGTTCAAACACGCCCATAATATCAAGCGTAATGCCTTTGCCACGCGTAAATGTGAGCGTGCCCGTATGTGTGCTTTTTGGATTTGCTATTTCATCCCCGTTTTGAATCCACCACTCGCCAGTGCACGCAAACTCTTCACCTAATGTTTTCGCCAATAATTGATCTGAAGGCATAAACTCCTCTCAAACATTACTGAAAGAGCCGATAAGGTTTAAAGTAATCGATTGGGCCCAATGATTCACTGTCAAGTGCATTTTTTTTCAAGAAAGAGGTTAGACAAGATTTATTCCAGCCATTGCTAAATCTAAAAGGTCTTTATGCTTAGCCCTGTAAAATGCAAATAATCATCAAAGAGATGTGATCTTGCCCAAGAGCAGGAGGGATTGATTTGAAAAAAATATTCACCACGAAAATCTCACTCCAATTGCGTAATCCCACGTTTTCTTATCCCATCATCCGCTTGCTACGAGACCTCAAAGAACTCGAAGTAAGAAACTTTTTAGGTAAACCTGCCATTCTTCAAAAGCAATACAATGCGTACAGGATGCGTACATCATGTCAAAGATTATCCGCCTCGATGACGAAGTTTATTTTGCTTTGAAAGCCCGTTCTTTAAAGGAGGGGAAACGTTTAGCGCCGCTCATGTGTAACAAAGCACAGCTAAACGAGAACTTTAAGCCGCTTGCTGCAGCTTTTTTCATGAATTTTAGAAGCGTTGAAACATACCCATTTTTTATAGCCCGTTCTTTAAGCTGGGGGAGATGATAGTGTGGAAGAAGCAGACCAAACGATGTGCGAAAAATGTATGACAATTAATGATATAAACGCTCCATTTTGCAAACGATGCGGTGAACCGCTACCGCAGTACGCGCCGACACGCGAATCTCGGCAACAAGTGGCGCCAGAGTATGCAGCGCCGACACCAGAATCTCAGGAGCAAGTAGCGCCAGAGTATGTAACAAGAACTAAGTTACCTAGCACACCCCGTAACGCTCTTGATGAACTGATGCACCTTAGCTTCGGAGAACTGATCGGATTCGGCGTGCGGTTCGGCGTAGTTCTCGCAATTGCTCAAATCATTGCCCTTATCGTCATTGTGATCATCATCATCGTTGTGGCAGTCA
This sequence comes from Methanomicrobia archaeon, assembly GCA_015660915.1. Lineage (GTDB taxonomy): Archaea > Halobacteriota > Bog-38 > Methanoflorentales > Methanoflorentaceae > Methanoflorens. The sequence goes on from JACTTZ010000011.1 coordinate 67,742, forward strand.
TACTAACGCTCCTCGGCGTTGGCATCGCTAACTTATTAAGTGGGCACTTAACGGCTTTGGCTGGAGTATGAACCGCGAACAGTCACGCAAAAATGCTGCTGCTTGGATTGAAAAAGCGAGTTAAGCAGAAGCTTTAAGCTGTCGTGCGCCTCGGGTTCGATATTACTGTTTGATACAACAACTGTGGGTGTTATGGTCATGAGAAAAATTTTCACCACGAAAATCTCACTGCAATCGCGTAATCCCACGTTTTCTTATCCCATCATCCGCTTGCCACGAGACCTCAAAGAACTCGCAGGTCAAATCGTGAATATCTATGAAACAGAGATTGATGGGGTTCGGGGTTTTTTTGTTGCATCACATTTAGCTAAATTAGCTAAATTCGACGAACCTAACGACGATGCTTGTCAAATCGAAAAGCCCCCCAGAGGCCGCTATTTCGTAAAAGCACCTCAAAAAACCAATGGGCTCGGCCGGATTCGAACCGGCGACCTCCGCCGTGTGAAGGCGACGTCACGGCCGGTTCAACAAATGACGCGCCTGACGTGATATCTTCAACGATCGCTATAGCAAGCCCTTAGTTAAGACCCTCCACGACAATGTGATTCTTCCAGAAAAAGGGGTCGCGATTAACGTCTGACTTTGGCGAACAGAGAATCTCATAACTTTGAACTTCGCTCTTTGCGATAACCGTCTCCGTATATCTCGAGCACAGAAATCGCAAGCTTTTCTGCGTCGTGTGTGCACGTGCTAAGGTAGTTTTGATTACTCCCTTCTTTTTCGACGTATCAAAGTGCGCAGCTGTAAGCTATCACCCGCCGTTGTATCTTTGATGGAAGAAAAAACAAAAACAGAACAAGACGAGACAGGCGGCGTCGCTGTCAGTACGAATAATGTCACCAGCAAGAAAACTGAAATCGGCAACACGGAGCGGACGGCCAAAATGCTCAAAGAGGAGATTCAATCGCTTGACGGCGTGCAAAAGGCAGCAATCATATTCGAGGCTAACTTGAAACAGGGAGAGGCAAAGCGCATCTTAGAGCTAGCGAACACGACGCGCCTGCATCTAGAGGCCACTATCGCGGATAGCTATACTCAGATGCGACGCATCACCGGTTTGACTGCGTTAGATTAGATGAGACGCCACAGCCGGCTCAACAAATTTAGATCGGCACCTTTTTTTGCATGACTGGAAGTCTTACGACTCAGATCTACCAAACGGTGCGCGAAGGAGCTCTTGCGTTTCTCGTGGTAATCTCATAGACCGGCGCACCGTTAGAAAGCAGTCCAGATAAGCACGAAAAACGCCTGCTCAAGCGATAAATCCTCCGTATTCACGCGGCGATGTCAAGAATGAGCAGAGACGAGGTACTTCACAGGTGAAAGCTGTTAGCAAGAGTGACTGAAAAAACCGAGCATGGTAGGAAAAGACCTCCTCATCGAACTTTTCCAAGCGGCTGAAATGCGCCGCTGGAACGACAAGCTGTGTCCCGTTCCCTTGACCGAGCTGGACAAACAGGGACACAAGATGACCATTGCCTATGTGCTCGGCAAGTTCGCCGAACAAGAGCGCGGCTTCAGCTGGACCGAAGTCATCGAGGGCGGGCTTTTCGACTATTTCGAGCGCCCCACCCTCACTGATATCAAGCCACAGGTCTTCGAGCGGATCAAAGCCAACGAAGAGACGTTTACGGAGCTCAAAAAAGAGGTCTATACCCGGTTTGCGCCCCTCATCGTCGACTTAGATGGCTTGGACGAACGGTTCGAGGCCTATCTTTTCCATCCGCAGGACTCCATCAACCGAAAGATCCTCAACGCCGC
>JACTTZ010000003.1 GCA_015660915.1 Methanomicrobia archaeon
TGTGTTTCATAACTCGATTACCTCCCCTCCTAGACGGGTCGTACCGTGCGCGCGGATCCGCATCCACGCATGCGCGCCCGCCAGCGGGGTTCGTTTTACCGAATAAAATAGTTAGTAGTACGTGTATTCGTTATAAAGGTTGTGTGATGCGTGTTTGTTACAGTTTGCTGCAGCATACGCCGACTATGAAGCGCAACCGCACGGACAAAACCGTTACGCTCTGACCCACGCCACTACTGAGCGCCCCAACAGCTTTTCACGGTGTCGCCCGGTCGTCTGAGCGAGGGCGGCTCCGGCTTTCTCGTCTGTTAACGATTATCACAACGGTTATGCGTCGCCGAAGCGTTCTACCGTGCATGCAACCGATCTGCACGCACACTATAAGCGCTTAAAGCGCGAAGCCCTCGCACGCATATCCGATTATCAGATTGCCGCGGGAGTTTCGCGAGCTGACGGGGTCGCAAGCTGAGATTTATCAAACGGCGCACAATGGGAAGTTGGCGTTTCTCGTTACCGTAGATAAGAAAGTAGACAACTGTTGCGCAACCGTTGAAGCGAGTGACATAGAAAACTGCATATCGTCCCTCGAATCAAAAACAGATGCTATTTTACAATTCATACAAGCAAATAACGACTCCGGCTATTCTACATCAAAAAAGGAGCGCCCGAGTCGGGATTTGAACCCGAGTCGGAGCCTCGACAGGGCTCCATGATAGGCCGCTACACTACCCGGGCTTGCGCAAAAATGGTGGTTGCACAGAGCACAACTTACTAGGCAGGGGATGGAAGATAAAGGTTTCTGCGGAGATTCGGAGCGTGCTTCTGCCTCTGACTGTTGCTTGAAATCCGATGTATGGCAGAGGTCGTCGGTCGAGGTCTCTGCTACATCTGCACATTGTTTTAAAACATTGGCATTCTGTTTTAAAACATTGTCATTTGACATGGTTCGTTCAGTAACGATCAAAAAAGCGCGTTTTCCCTCTCGTTCAGTTTCAAAAATGTCAGCCATGTCACCGATCACGTCGGCATACTGTTGAGGTAAGCGCAGTTGCGGGTAGCATACGCCTTTTCTAGCAGAAAGAGCACCGATCTTTGATTTTCCGATGCGTTGCATAGCGACACCACATATCAATCAACGATGAGGAGAGTTATTCAAGCTAGTAGAATAATAACCTATTTGAAAGGCTATCTTTGAGTTGAGCAGGGTGGCCCTGCGGAGGCCACGACGCAAGTTCGAGTCTCGCCCTCGGCCTTTGATTTTCTCTATGAACATTGTAAGAGTCTTCTTTTAAAAAAAGATCCGATTTCAGCTCTTTAATTTTTAATTTGTGATTCTAAGGAAATGAGCTGCTTTTGAGTTGAGGCGTGTTCATCTGCTGTATGCATTAACGCATACACGGCGGCGCTTAATGTCCTACATTCCTTAGAAGCTCGGGCTTTTAAGGCAAAATAAACGTCTTCATCAAGTCTGACCATTTTTGACATCGTATGTCGCCTTACACGCTATCAGCATATAAAAATGACATTGCTGGGAGACTAAAGTTTTAGCAAATGTGTTGTCGAGGGCAGGATGAACCAAATGCGGGAAAAGGGGATCTTAATAAATGCGGTAGCAAAAAATGTGAGTGGGACGTTTTTTTTGTGATCGCAAGCTGCGAGATGAATCAAAGCAATCCGCGACACAGTTCCTACTTTAACGAAGCGTTACTGACGATATTGGTGACCTTGAAACATTAAGACGCAATTAGTAACAACATCAAAAATTATGACAGTAAATGAAATATTGGACAAAAATAATCTAATCTAACCTAAGAATATCGGATAGATCCAATATTTGCAAATTGAACAAAAATACACCCAGATCGAAGGATCCTCCAATCATTTCAGTTTTTTGTACTTACCGTGAGTTTTGCAGAAGTGAGTGACTGTGTCTAAGTCAAAAAAAACTAGGGAGAGAGTCCACAAAAAAGATGCTAAGTCATCATCTCTGTCCCTAGCTCCCAAATCTCCTCATAAAACTCTGTTAGGTATGTTGGCAGAGGAGCGAATAGGCGGCTCAGGAAGTATTGAAGGCTACAATTTTCAATTTTGGTATGCAGTTTACAAAATCCTCAGTCATTTTGCAAATAATGTGTCACAAGAAGAGGTCATTCGCCTTGAGGGCGTCGAAGACGTTGATGTAATATCAACATTTGCAGAATTTATTCAAGTAAAGTCCTCTAAGAACAAGTTTAACGCAAGCACTTTTTGGGACGCAGACGTTTTACAAAATTTTGCTGAAGCATACATCATAGACGGTCAAAGCCGCTTTCGTTTCGTCCACAATATGGATTTTGCTAAGGGCTATCTTTATGATTTGGCAAACGCGTCTAAGCGGCACGCGCCTCCTTCATCTTCAAATTTAGAGTTTTGGCAAAAAAAATTTGATGATTTTAAGAATTCAGAAAAAGCAAAAAGATGGAACTGGGCTAATTTCGACTTAGTTGATTTTTTGAGTAGGATCACTTTTGAGAAGCTAAATGAATCCTCTCTTAGATATGAGGCTCGTCGTCTTTTGATTTTAAATTATGATATTACAAGCGGTAACGAACAGCAATATTTGAATGCTCTTTATATTCTGGTCAAAGACACGTCCCGTCAAAAACAAGAGATAAAACAAAATGATCTGATTAGCTGTATCGACAGTGTAAAGGAAGACATTGCGAAAGGCCCCGTGCTTTTAGCTGTACAAAGAAAATGGTTAAATTATGTTGATTTTAACGCTGAAATCAAGGCAGAATCTTTGTCATCCTATTTTGAGGGAAAAGCGGCACGGCCCACCCATATTGCTGCAGGTTTGCCTGTTCGTCGTAGAAGATGGGAAGAAAATGTTCTGCGAAGATTTCGTGAATCCGACGTTATCGTCATCCGAGCTTCAAGCGGCCAAGGAAAATCTACATTAGCTTGGCAAGTTGTTTTTGACCTTCAAAGGGAGGGATGGACTCCATTCGAATTATTATGGTGCGAAGACGAAAAACTGGCTGGCGACGTTACTAGATACGTTGAATCTCGCGTAAAAGTTGGAAAGAGTCCGCTAATAATAATTGATGGATTAAGGCGGGAAGTTTCGGCTTGGCATAGCCTTGTAAAGCAGACACTAGACCTTCCAGTCAAATACATTGTTACCACAAGGGCTGAAGATTGGTACCGTTTTGGAGCAGATCAATCACAGTTTCGACTCAAAATAGTCGACATAGAGATGAACAAAGAAGAAGCAAAAGAGATTTTTTATTTGTTTAAAAATGAAAATAAAATACATCCCACTATTAACAGCTGGCAAGCTGCTTGGGAGAAGGTAGCAGATCGGGGCCTCCTTTTAGAGTATGTTTACCTGCTTACTCAAGGTGAAATGATTGAAGAGAGGCTATCTCACCAAATCAGACAGTTGGATGACGAAAAAGATGGCAAGAGCAAGCTAGAAATTCTGAAGCTGGTGTCAGCTGCTGATTTGTGTTGTCTTCGACTCTCTACTTCATCCCTAGTCAGTTCTATAGAACGCAGAATTGGTTTTGTAGGTGACACGGGACAGTGTTTAAAAAGCCTCGAAGAAGAATACTATATCCAAATAGAAGATAGAGAGTACGTAGAAGGGTTACATCCTTTAAGATCTGAACATATATGCAACCTTTTGCACAAGACGTTGCCTCTTCGCAAGACTTTATTGAATTTGTTGCCCTTAATTCACACTGACGCCATCTTTGACTTTAGTGCCTATGCACCACTACTAGTCAAAGGTAAACAGCGTAGATTGTTACTCCACGAACTGGCTACACGTATTGCAGACAAATCTTATCGTGACATTGTTAACATAATCGACGGCCTGTTTTCTGCTGATGCTTTGCAGCATTGGAAAGAAAATCAAAGCAGCTATGATGATATTTTTGCTCAAAAAATGGGCCTGTTCGCCATTTGTGCTTTTCCTTGGAGCGGCGCAAACATTGATGATTTTGCAGTTGCAGGATTAAAACCTATTGAAGGCCTTACTACAAAGATCTACGAAATTAGAAAAAATTTCGAACCAAAGAAATTTGATACGTACAGTTTCATTCAGTCATTATCTAGTGCGTTGGTTAAAGCAGAGTTTGCAAACGACTTAAGCTGTCTTGGTCGCTTGGCGCTTTGGTTCCATAAATTCGATGTAGCTTGTCCACCCTTTCTACGCATTAACGGAACGCAATTGTGGGATGCATTAAAATCGCTTGAACTTAAAGATTCAGGAGAATTATTCGCGGCGTGTTATAAAATGCGTCCTGAAATGTACGAAGCATTTTTCAACAAGTATAAGCCAGAAATTGTTGGTATGCTCAAAATCAAGACAGATACTTTGACTATATCGGAAAACAACTCCGATTTACTTATTGAATATTTCATCGAAACTGAGTCGAAGAACAGCTTAAACGAGCAAAGCGTAAGCCGCATTAACCGGATACTCCCGTTTCTTCATCCTCAATACAAAACCTACTGTACACGGGGTTTGTGGCCGCCCGATATAACCCCTTACATAGAGTTTGATGAATCAAAAAAACAGATTTCACTGAAATATCTTCACAGTCCTTTTGACATACATATAAACAAGATATGGAAAGCCCGAATCGATGCAAACTATGAAAGCCCTTCAGTGTATGATTGGCAGAAACAGTGGCACAACATCCGAAATAAGTCTCAATTGCTAACATCTGAGTATATAGAAGCATTTGAAGCGTTGATACTTCAAGACCAAAAAAGATTTAAGAGAAAAGCAAATAAGATCGCGAAGCTCACAGAAGCGATTATTTCCTTTTTAGATGCGGACAGAGAATTTCCGACCAAAATTAATACCGCAATTGACTCAGAAAAGTTCGAAAAAGAACTCAAGGACATCTCGGACTGGGCATCTTTTTGGCGCAGGTTTATCACCCAGCAGCCAACGTCAAGTCAAAATCAGATTAGCTATTTTGATAGACTTAAATTTGCCATCCAAGACACTTGCAGAGCACTGTTGAGTATGCAAATTGCTTACGACAAAATAGTAGAAGCAACCTTCTCTTACTTCAACGTTTCACGTCTCAAAAATCAGGAAAGAGAGACTTACAACTATTTGTTAAAGATCGTAACTTTTCTTGCCCTAGAACCTGACAAAATAGGTAACATAGCCGCTCCTAAATCAGCGATAAATCAATGGTGGGCTCAGCTGGATAAAAAACGAATTGAAAAGATTAGCGATGTTCTCAACCATCTTGAAAAAGAGCTTCATATGGAATTTATTAGGCCCTGTTATACAGTTCAACGAGGCGGTCTTCGAGAAACTGCGCTGGGCATGAAGGGGAAAAAATTAGAGCAATTTGATGAAGTTTTTCTCACGTCTTTGATACAAGGTTTGAGTGATTTAGCTGAAATCGAAATTGATCAGTATTTACTTATGTTCATTGATGATCATAACCGCGTGCAACGGTTTGACGCGATTTTGCTAACTAAAAGCTGTTTAAGCCACGTAAAAGAATTTAAAGGAACAGCGAAAGAATTCGAATGGGATAATTACAACAAGCCGCGTTTTGTTCCTTTTCAAGAAGACACGTTACGGTCTCTTCCTGAGGTCACATTCAAAATTGATCCAAGTCTGTTGTTGATGAGGAACATTGTGGTTAATATCTGGCATATAACAGAAGTGCGCAGAAGGTTATCTCCAAATGTAGAAGTAGAATCCGCGTGGATGAAAGAATTAGTAGACATTCTTCGTTTGGAATTAAACGACTTTTTAGCCTCCTTAAAAGCTGAAACTTCCCAAGAAACGTGGAAAGCATACAACGATCTAGTAGAAGCTGTCCTTAGCGGAGATGAATCTTATACATCAGGCTTATTCTAACAATCTCGTCACTATACACAACTTCGATTTTCTTATTGTGGCCGTATCAACATCGAACTTGCGCTGCTATAGTCGGACTCTATTATGTCTTCGAACGCACTGTCAACGTTAAACTCAAGAGCGACGCTCTAGCTATGTTTTGCAAGACGTCGGAAAAAGCTGAAGATCGAAAGAGAATGTGATTTGGGGTTATAGCTCGGTTAAACGATACCTTTGCAGACGCACCAGATCTCTCTATCTCTAAATTTAGTAGGGTCGAAAGGCTGAGTATCGTGAGTCAAATCGACTCTTTGAAAGGTGCTTGAGAAAAGCCTTCGAGCCGTTGAGTATTTTCGTTGCGCATACGGATCGGTGTATTTGCCCAGCAGATAATCACGCAGCGCAATCATATTGTCTTTGCAAAGCTGGCCGCGCGTCAAGTTCCAAAAAGTCTCCGTACACTTATTCATCCACGGAATTGAAGCCTTGCCGATCCTAGCCACACGAAATGCTCTGTAACTTTCCAGCTCTTCTTGCAATATTCAAGGGTAATTAAAGCGAGGTTGTTGGATTCGTTTGAGTTGTTTCTGCCTGAAGATTGTAATGGAGATTCCGACTTTTATTCAGTTTGCAGACTTGCGTAAAAGAAGCTATTTTTGGGCTTTATATCAAAATTAGCGCCCTGTGGAGGCCACGACGCGGGTTCGAATCTCGCCCTCGGCCTTTGATTTTCTGTTTTCGTTAGAGCTATTAGCTTCGTTTGAAAGAAGAAATGATTTTAGTTCGCTAATCTCCGATTCCAATCTATTAAGCCGCTTAGTCATCTGATTTTGTTCAAGATTTGCACAAAATTTGCCAACGTGGTCGCCAACAGTAATCGCAAACGCAGGTTCTCCTCCAAGTTCCGTTTTGTAAATGTTGGCTGTCTTTCCGATTAGTCCTTTGAATTCACGTGGAAGTCGGATCACCGGATATGCGTGAGATGGGGTTGCGCTGTGGGCGCCTATCTTGTGCGTGCAGATCGGTTGCATACATAGCAGAACGCGCCAAACGTGCATAATTATTGTGATTCGCCGCAGTGCGTTTCAAGGGCTTTTTGCAGCATACCTCGTGCTTTCGCCACCACGCTTCCGAACGGGCCTCAGAAATCAAAGGAAATCGAAAAAAGAGATAACGGCCTAGGAGATAAGGAATGGGCGATAGGAACACGCTATCAGGCTATAATCTCTAAGAATGCCCCAATGGTTAACCACGACCAAATAATAATAAAAAAATCACAAAGATTATTGTTCCCCAAAATTGACGTACCGCATATGAATCTGCGGCTCTTCGTGATTCGAGAAGTCCTGTCACAGCTACCACTAAAAACTCGCATAGCACAGAAAGAATAAGCATAAAGCTGATAGCACGCGCCATGCCGGTGCTGACGCCGACGAAACCCGCTTACTCTGGTCTAATGAGCCGCCAAATGCACGTACGCCCTACCTTTGTATTGCTACCGATGGTGTCTACTTTTTAGCGTACTCCCCAGTGATTGCGGACGCGACACTCAAAAACGTCACCCAAGATGATGTCGTCCTCAAAACAATCGAAAAAACGGACTGGACAGAGCTGACGTCGTCTGAAGTTTGTTACTGGCTTGATCGATATTTTCTTCGCCGCCAAGTCCTACCAGTGACAAGTGAACGCGTAATCCACGATTTCGGCACAAAGAGCCACGCTTTTCAGACGACAACAAATCTCCTCGCTGCGCTTTGGCAAGAAGTTGAGTCACAGAGTGTCTATCAGGTAATATACAGCAACTGGGAAAAGTACCTTCGAATAGTTTACGGGAGTGACGTTTCGGATCAACAACTCTTCATTCGGCACACCTACTTGGCAACACTGGCGAAGCTAATGTCGTGGATGCGTATTAGTGAAAGTGTAAGCCTGCCACATAGCGATGAAATAATCGAAATACTAGAGGGAAGATTTTTCAGAGTCTATGGGATTGACAACTTTTTAGAAGAGGACTTTTTTTCGTGGCTTACTCACAAAGAAGCTTCAAAAATAGGCGTTAATGCTGTACGCTGGCTGTTTAGCCTGCTGCAGAACTACAATTTGCACGACTTGTCAGAGGACGTGCTAAAGACATTATATCAAGAATTGGTAGACCCAGAAACGCGGCACGACCTTGGCGAGTTTTATACGCCAGATTGGTTAGCACATCGCATTGTGACGAAACTACTTGATGAGAAACCGGACGGGGCCCTCCTTGATCCTGCATGCGGGTCGGGCACTTTTCTTTATCTCGCCATCAGGGAAAAGCGTGAATGGATGTCCGATTCTCCTAAAACCCTGCAACACGTATTAGAGTCGGTATATGGAGCAGATATACACCCTCTTGCCGTGATAATTGCTAAAACAAACTATGTCTTAGCACTAGGCGATCTGCTGAAAAAGCGAAAAAGCACGATTACAATACCCGTTTATCTGGCAGATACAATTCACTTACCTGAATGGGAAACGCAGCATAAATTATCAATGGAGTTCTCGAGCTACCGTGTCGAACTAGATGGAGAAAAAATACGACTGCCCGAACCGCTACTTCAAGACCTCACTCTCTACGATCACGCAATTGAGCTGGTAAAGGATTTCGCTGAACAGAATAAGGGCAAAGACGTCGAATCTGGACTTTTTCACAATTTTTTAGAGAAACGACATTTCCCAAAAATAGACAATGAAATTCTAGTTGAAGCCCTCTTTGATATGGCGACTATCTTAAAACACTTTATCGAAGCGAACCGTGACACGATATGGGCATATATCCTCAAAAACGCCTATAAACCATTGTTTTTTATGCAAACGTTCGATTTCGTTGTGGGCAATCCGCCGTGGATAGTGTTACGAACCGCAGAGCCTGCGTATCAAGAGTTCTTAAAACAACAGGTGATGAAGGAGTACAGATTGTTAACCAAACGCGCAGAGCTGATAACCCATCTGGAAGTAGCCGCTCTTTTTTTAGCAAGAGCGGCAGATTTGTATTTGAGACCCAGTGGAAAAATAGCCTTTGTAATTACGAGGAGCATATTTAGCAGCGATCAGCACGACGAACTGCGAAGAGGTACCTTCAGATTAAGCAATGACCCCGAACAACATCTAGCCTTTCAAGAAGTATGGGATTGTGAAGCAGTTACGCCGCTTTTTAATATCCCTGCATGCGTATTAATCGCAGAAAAAGGCCAAAATCAAACTCTTTATCCAATCAAAGGGCAAATATTAACTGGAAAACTAAGCCAAAAAAATATGTCACTACAGAGCGCGGCAAAAGAACTGCACGTTGAAGATACGCGAATATCACTATGTTTTACTGGGACACGCTCTTTCTGGTCTACTCTTGACTGCAAAGAAAAGAAAGCGGTTAGTCCGTACAAAACGAAATTCATGCAAGGTGCCACAATCATACCTCGCTCTTCATGGATTGTCGAACCTAGCTCACAAAAATATGGATTTGATGAGTTTCGCCCTATGGTAGAAACTGCAGGTTATGCCGTAAAGAAAGCAAAAAAGCCGTATAAGGACTTATTTATAAAAGGCAATATTGAAAGTGACTTCCTTTATACTACACTTTATTCGGAAGATCTGATTCCTTTTGGACATTTTGACTATCGTTTGACCGTTCTACCCGTTGAACCACAGGCAGATCAATACAAACTTGTTGAATCGGAAGAGGCGCGCTTGCGCGGGTATTCTGACCTAGCACAATGGGTGGAACGCGCAGAAAAAGAATGGACAAAACGGGGCAGTTCAAAAGTGGGGCGAATGAATGCATTGGAACGGCTAGATTATCGCCACGGGCTGACAAAACAAAATCCCCAAGCACGGTGGCGAGTAATCTACAACACTTCTGGCACTTATTTAACGGCCGCGGTTATTCAAAGTGCAGAAGTTAAGAACATATTAGGAGAGAACGACACTAGTACAAAAGGATTTGTTGCAGATCACAAAGTCTACTTTTTCGATCTAAACAACAGAAGCGAAGCATTTTACTTAGCGTCGATTTTGAATGCACCCATCATCGATAGGCTTATAAAGCCAATGCAGAGCCGAGGGTCGTGGGGGCCGCGAGACATTCACAAAAAAGTTTTTGAGCTTCCTATCCCGCAATTTGACGCCACGAACGCCGAACATCGCAAGTTGAGCGAATTAGGTGAAGGATGTACGGACAAAGTGCAGAACTGGGTGTTAAGCGGAGGAAAAGGAAAAATCAAAAGTATAGGAAAGTTACGCTCAATAGTTCGTGAGATGCTGCAAGAAGAACTAAATGAAATCAATCCGATTGTTGTGAGAATTTTGCAGTAGTACTCTAGTGACGCGATGCAATAAGATGACGATCATTGGCTGGAATCTCGATGATCGCGTTCCATTTGAGGAGCAAAAGGAGTTTTTATCCTGTTTTTCATAAACACTTTGGAACAAGCGATTGAACTTGATCCGAGACTTAAGTAGAGCCTACTCTTCGGTGAAGAAATCAGAATCGACTTGTTTTATTTCGTATTCGACGACCTTTGACACCCCGATGCCGTGATCGATCATAAGCTGTGCCAACATATCTCCATTGATAAGAACAACCTTATCCTCTATTTGCGAGGCATAGTCCGTTGCTTCACGTGAAAAATCAGCCGTAGTAATGAATACGCCTCTGCGTGCGCGCTGACCGTGGAGCGCCCCAACGAACTTCTGAATCTCCGGTCTGCCGACCGTCGCTTCCCACCTCTTAGCTTGCACGTAGACCACGCCTAACCCCAATGGGTCTTCCTTGATAATGCCATCTATCCCTTCGTCGCCGCTCTTGCCTAGCGCCTGTCCGGCATCTTTGATTGAGCCGCCATACCCCATCTCAACAAGTAGTTTAACCACTAGTCTCTCAAAAAAGCTAGGAGAACAGACTTTCAGTTTATCGAGCAGCTCTCTAGCCAAGTTCAGCCTCAGCTCCTGATAGGCATTTTCCATCACCTCAACGGGCGTCTGATCAGGGACTTTTGCAGATTCGGCTTCGCCTTCTGTTCTATCTTCTTTTTTCCGCTGCAAGAACCCCACGAATCGCGGATATTGCTTTAAAAACTTGACGTCTATTGTCTTGGGACTCGCCTTAAGCGCATTTACGCCGTCTTCCGTTATTTTAAAAAAAGAGCGCCTCGTAGAGTCGACCAGCCCTGCTTTTTTTAAGTAAAACAACCCCCATCGGACTCTGTTATCAAAAACTTGCTCGTAGCCGCTTGGCAATAGTTCTCTCCTTTCCTGAGTTGATACTTCAAAAACCGAAGCGACGTAGTCGTATGCGTCGCTTATCGCGTGCTCTTCCTCATCAGAAGCGTATTGTAAGAGTGGGAGCATTGCTTGTTGGTATTTGGGAATAGCCATAGCACCTCTTCTCAAACATCGTCTCGAAGTATTCTCTGTTCGATATCTCCTAGCTAGATGCAGTAAAACCGTGCGACTGTTAAGACCCCTCAAACTCACAGATTTATTGTGGCGGTTCTTAAATCGCCGCAAACCAGTTGCTTAGCTGACTTGCTCAGTCTTCTTTGCTTACGTTTATTTTTTTTGGCTTGTTTTTTTAGCTTGTGAGATTATCCGATCGTAATCGCTTTGCGGAATCTGAACCACAGCTTTACCTCTAATAGGGCCAGTCCAGTATGTCTTGTTCGGTAAGAAAGAAAGTCTCAGTATTAAAGGCTTAAAATCGATGGGTGGTTCAAATACCCTTACAGCTTCCAACCGTAATCTCAACGGAAAAGTTTCATTTGGCGTATTCGGAGGTGTAACGAACAGCTTCTTGCTGTCTTCGAAGACTGTTGAAGCGATCTCATATTGTGCAACTATCTTCGGTCTTAACGTTTCGCCTGCGCTAATTTCACCTTTCACATAAACTAAGCATTGGTCGCCTTTCTTTACTCTGGAGAGCGCATTCTTGTATCGTGCAGAAGCCCCGAGAATATTTGTCTTCTTTGTGATTGTCCAGTTGTCAGAGTTTGTTACATAGATCCAGTAAGCCATAGCCATCAAACCGAACCTATGCCCCCGCCGCTATAAAAAAGGCGCGTTGTGCACTTACTTGGGATGCTTGCACTGTTCAACGACGAGAGTACCCAGCCAAGTAAAACTCGGCGCACTTGAACACGTAAAAAAAAGAATCGCTTGAATACCCGAGTTTTTCCCGAGTTTTTCCCGAGTTCTTAGCTCCAAAAGTTCCTGTCGTAACCCGTCGGATACCCCCCTCATCCGCTGCTTTCGGGTCGATCGAACGTCTCGTGGCAAGGTCAAATAGATATTAAAAGCTCGAAATGTTTGCTCGGTTTCGCCATCCAACGCTTCCAAGGCTCGGGATTGTGAGGCTTAGGATTGACACCTACGCGAAGGGCTTTTACATCCATTATGTTCTCGAAAATCTCTACAAAGAATTGCCCAAATCCCCGTGTTTTTACCGTGTTTTTTCCCTACTTTTACCGACCGTTTGCCGCTGCTTGACCGACACTTTTTTACCACCTGTTTACCCTTCCTAAAGACGTTCTGTATGATTCCAAGATACACTTTTCACGTTCGTTCAGCTCAAGGGCAAAGATTCGATCAGAAAAAGCTTGTGCCCGCTTGACCCTATCGTATCTCGCACTATACCGTTCAAGTTGGCGCAAGGAAAGAGAGAGGCTGTAGGTTTGCCGCAGCTTCTGAAGTGATCGGGAAGGGCCCATGTCTCGATAAAGGCAAAAAAGCTCATACGCCTTGCTGCGTTCATTGGGTAAACGATCCCATGCTTCGGTCATTCAAACGATTCCTTTATCTCAAGGAGGGCAGCACATAATCGATCTTCTGACGCGGCGAATCTTAATATACCCTGACCGAGCCAATCTGTGAACCCTGTAGTAGAGTTCCTGATAGGCGGTGTCATAGAACTCTTTGTTGAGATCGGCAAGCGGTACGCACTCTAGATTGTGACCAATAGAAAGCCCCAGAGTGAAACGGGATCTCCTGCAAATCCGAGCTATGATTTGCTCATCGAGTTCATTGATTTTGTTTTTGTTATTCACTTTCGTCCCCTTCTAACAAGAGCGGTTTTCCGCCGGTTAGTTTCAAAAAGATCGATGCTGCCGGGCCATTTCCGTTCACGAGCTCGCTGAAGCGGCGCTCGAGGATAATGCGCGACTGTCTATCATCGGCCGAGATGTTATTTTCTTCACAATACATCGCGACTGTGAAATTGCAGAGATATTCCGGATCGCGGGGTTCCTTGTAATCGCCATCGGCCAACCATCCGAGCCTTTCGCTTACGTAGCCGTCGAAGTGTGCCTCCCGGTCGTGGTCGTCTGGTACATGCTTACCACGCGAGCAGTCGGCTATGAGCGTCTGCACTTCCGGATCAGTCTCGGCTAACTTTTTATAGAACTGCTCGACGGGGTAGTCGCGCAACCAAGGCTTATCTGCCTTAATGGTCTTGCTCAATTCGGCAGCAAACTCGTTAGTTGTCATGTCGATGGGCCCAGACCGCGCCTTCTTGAACCCGTTTAGTATCTGCTTGACGTCTTCGACGAGTTCTTTTTCATGTTTTTCACGCTCGCCATTCACCTGAGGGCCTGAAGGCAATGAACCCATTTTGACTAACTTTTCATGATACCCCTCAGCCGTCATGTAACGAATGTCAAAACCACCTTCATAGCCTTCAGCATTCAGCTCAGCCTTCAGCGGTGCGGCAACCTCATCGTCATACTCGCCAATATCCCGTAACCGAATCCCTGCCCGCAGATTGCCGCTTTCTTTATGTATGCTCTTAAATCCGAGTTTCGTAAGATATGAGTAAAAACTCGTCGGCGTCGAGACGTTATGACGCTCCTCGGCGGTCGCGACGTTTCGAAATCGCTCATACAAGGCTTTAGACGTCGATTCGGCGCCCGCTTCGACTATGCACTCACTCTCGATAAACGCGGCGAGCGGATTCATAGATTTTTGGTAGTCTTTCCGCGCAGCGTTGACCGAATCCGGCGGCATAAGGCCGTAGTCTTGCCAATCATAGCACCCCTGCACTAACCACGCAAAAATAGCCTTCTGCGCGTTCTCATCCTCTAAGAGAAATTCTTTGATTTTCGGGTCGCACTCCTCGAGAGCGATCGGGTTTAAGAACTGCACGATAAAGAACCGATTAAACGACGCATCATCGTCGAAGTCTAATTTCGGCAAGAAATTCGTCTCGATATAGAATTTTGTGCGCGGATCTATCTTGCGCTGCCTTTTTTCAAACAGGCCTCGGGCACTCTGCGGGTTCCCGCTCGTAACAGCCTTGAGAAACGAATCATTGAAGACCATACCCCGAGGCACTTCGCTACACTGCGCGGCACGCACGCCCTCGAGACTAACAAGGTCTGCCCGCGCTCCTCCGGGTTTTTGTATCGCCTTTGCGAATGTCGATATGTTGACCGGGGCAGCATAATCGCCTAGGGTTTTAAAGATCGCATCTAAAAGCGTTGACTTACGTGCGTTCGCTTCACCGTAGAGAACGAACAGGGCCTTGTCTCGATTGATCGCTGTCAATCCTGACCCACAAGCCCGCTGTAAAAACGCGCCTTGCTCGAGTGACAACACTTCGATAAGCCGTTCGTACCATTCCGAGCTTACCGTCTCGGGTTCATAGGGCACGGCTGCTATTTTGGTTACCAAGTCGTTGCGATCCGGGTCGCGCAATTCCCGCGCATTTAAGTCAAGGGTTCCGTTTTGACAGTTGATGAGCCAAGGGTTGGCGTCAAAGTCTTTCGCCATGACTGCGATGCGCGGGTCTGACTGTGCAAGTTGAATCATCGCGTTTATGCGAAAATTGGAATCACTCTGATACGCCCAGTTCGTCAACCGCTTTTGTGCCGCTTTCCGTTCTTTCGGATCATCCTCATCGATGAAACTCGCCTCTGCGTGTATGAGTTTGACCGTTTTTTTGGCCAGTTCTCGAATTTTGAGTGTGACGTCTCGAGGCCATCGCGAGTCATCCCATATGAACCACTCACCAATTTCAGCGCAATAACGGATATCATCACCGTACAGAGCAATAAGTCGAAGCGCATTGCCGCCGTCTGTCAAAGGATAACCACACACTACCCGCACGTCGTTATGTGTGCTGGTTTTGAGGTCAAGCTCAGACAATGTATGCTCACGTATCCCGGGTTGTGATCCGCTCACGAACGACCTCCGTCGTCGCCGTCGCCCGAGAGCGAACTCGACTGAGGGTCGTTGCCAAAGCCCAGCAGCTTTCGGAGTTCTTGCATCTCCTTTGCTTTCGTATACTCCACATCAATCGCGCGCACTTGCGCTATGGTCTCATCAGCGTCTTGGTCACCGAGCGGCTTACGTCGTTGGATCCTGCGGAACAGCGCTAAAAGCAGCCATAACGGTACTTCGTCAGCGTAGCAATCGTTACGCCACTCAGCCCCAGCGCCGTCTTGATAGTTGATTAGGGCCCGTTCATCGCCGCGTTCAGTCAAATACCAGCTCACATTCTTATGCTGCGTGCCAAAGCTCTCGCGCACTCCCTGACGCACGAATATCTGATATTCGTAGAGCAAGTGCTCTGCCGCGTCGTATAGGTCGTTGGACAGCGTGGCCGTCTCGCCACGTCTCAGCTCTGTCGTGACTTCCTTTAAGCTTCTGTGTGTCTCGCTCTCGTAGTCATCGGCGGGCGTGACATAGCCGCGATTCGGGTCAAAATATGAACTCGTCATGCCCTCGCCTCCCACAACCGCTCCATTCTGAATATGAAGCTGTCTAGGTCGTCGTGAATGTCGGTCATGCTCGATGCTCCCCGTTCGCTATTGCCCATAATTTTTCTCTGTCAACACGTTCAGCCCGAAGTACGCCATAAAAAACAGACGTGTCGTAAAACTCGAAAAGAGCAGCTTCGTAAAGCTCCCGGAGTGTATAAGGAGGAAGGGCGTCGAGTTCCACCTGCATGAGCTGACCGTAGTCTCGAATGAAGCCGGCTGCACGTGAATCGCCTTTTTTACCCGGGTTTACCGGTAAATTATATTCACTTACCTGATCCTCATTGAGCGCAATGCGTTGCACATGGTCAAAGCAGCTGCACCGCTTTTTGAAGTCTCTCAATATGTCGACGCCGCTCGGATCGAAATCACCAGCATAAATGAGCACGGCTTGACGGTCATTGTTCGTAACATCCTCGATGATCACATCGACATACGTTTGCGACGAGTACCCACGAAGCGGGGCGATCGCAACACCGTATGTTTCAAACCACTGCTTCAACTGCGGCACCATGCCGTACTTTTCAACGCCGAGATAGACCGAGTACTCCTGCCTTTCATCGCGGTTACGGCAGTAGCTCCTAGTGAGCGATTTCAAAGCATCTTGCGGGCTACTGAATCCGCCAAAGCGGTGAATATCGCGTGTCTGGTCAACTAGCTGCGGAAACTGTCCGTTTCGACGAAGAGCCGCGGTGACCCTACTGAGTCTTTTATACGCGTACTCACTGTTCGGTATCGCGCCTTCAACGACCAAGCGATAGAACAGTTGTCGGAGAGAGACGCCGGTGTCATAAGAACGCACTATTTCAGCAGCTCGGGTGATGACGCGAGGCCATGAAATGCTCATGACCTCGCCTCCCACAACCGCTCCATTCTGCCTATGAAGCTTTCTAGGTCATAAACGAAGGGTGCTAGTACGAGGTGGTATTCGTCGTCTTCGGTTTCGACGCGTTCAAGCTCGTAACACAGGTCGCCGTAGAGCTCCTGTGCCCCTATCAAAATCAAAAGAGGGCGCTCTGCATCAAAGCGCTTATCAAAGCGCAGCCCGTCACTGCTCACCGCGTGCACGAGAAACCTCCGTGTGTCTCTTTTGGAGTCTTAGTCGCCAATGGCACATCGGCTTCCATGTTCTTGCGCTCAGAACCACGGCACGTTATTGCGCCTCTACTTCGCCCAGCGAATGGTATACAGCTTCTGTCAAGGTCACGCGGCAATGAGCAAAGGCAGTTAGGTACGCCTTTGACCTTCTTTTGGGGATCGGTCAACTTCATGCGTTTGCATGAACGATCCGGATTAAAACTGCGTTCAAAGTCTAAGGGACTCTTTTCAGACTCATCCGGCTGAAGCCTCATTAGAGGAGCCGGCAAGTTTTTCGAAATTTTGTTTCTTCTAAACATGTTTCTCACTCCAAAAAGCCCAATAAATGGAGAGAGAAACGACCTTATTTCAAGCGGATATTCTTTATAAAAAGAAACCGCAATTACGTACTACCTAATCTAATCAATTAGGTATGGAGAAACAAGGAATGAGAGGATAGATCGGGATCTACTCTTACCGGCGGAGATCATAACTCTCCGCCATCTCTCCATTTTACAGTGCTCTGATTGTTTTTGTTTTGTCTTTCCTCCTACGGGTTCGCATTCTCTGTCGGTCGACGTGTCTTATGCAATGAGAACTCCACAGCCACCGAATCTTCTGCACCTTTCCGAGGCTTTTCCCCACGCTCCACCCGATCAAAAAGTGCCATAATGTCGCCGTCTTGATCCTTGTAAAGCACCCACACATATGTTAGTGACAAGGGTTCATCGATCGGAAGGCCATCCTCCACCTTCTGAACCGTCGCAATCCATTTTGAAACGACAGAATTGCAGACATAGCACCAGCTTGATCCAGATTTTAATTGGCTGTACGAAAAACCGATAAGGGGGTCGCTGCTGTGAATACCGTCAGCTTGTACACTAAGACCGAGGCTCTTAGCCACGTCGTCAGCGTGGAGAGAATCCCATACGATTCTGATGAACCTGATGGTAGATTTCCGCACAGGCCAACGCATAGGATCATGTGTAAGCACCCAAAAAGCAACGATTTCGCCGACCGAATACTCAGGCCAATTGCTTGGCCCGCCTCGACCTTTTCCTTCGCTCTTGTGGTAACGACGAGGCGCGGTAATGACCCCTTCGTGGGCAAGCTTTCTGATTGTGCTGGAAGCTAAACCAACTCCGTATTTGTGTAAATGAGCCTGAAGTTCGTCGACTTGCACGCTTCATACTGGGTTTGCTTTTTACTTAAACTTGTTCTCCTATAGAACATGTTCCATACAGAACAAGTTAGTGCTTTCACGGAAGCCACAGTTTGTTATAAACCCTTGAGTGCTACTTCTTCGACACTATGCAAAAGATCCAAGAATTGTTACCAGATCACAGCACCAGCATCCTAGAGATAATCAATGATGCCGCCAATGCTTACAAAGGCGCCATCCCTGATGACCGATGGAAAGAGCCGTACATGTCAGCGAACGAACTGGCCGATGAAATAAGAGCCGGCGTTCGATTCCACGGGTGGTTTGAAGACGGCTTTTTAGTGGGCATCGCGGGATTCAAAATGTCGGCGGCTTCAGGATCAATAAGCGGGGGTAGCGTGAGGTTCCCAATGCTTTTTAATCTAGACATCCTCTGTTTTCATCCTTGTCGCTGCTGTTTTTCTCTAAATGCCTGCACAAGTTTGGCTGAGCGTTCCCTGTCGCCTTTAATTGCTTCTTGCGACACCGCCTTAGCAGGCTCTATTACGTTTTTGTTTATCGATTTGACCAGATCGGCCGTATCTTCATACCAATAGGTATCGAGAATCATCGTTTCAAGTTTCTTTCGCAAGCCAATCAGCACCATATGCTCTCCCTTCGCTTTTTCTGAGGCGACTCGGATGGGCAGTATAGGCACAGCAGCGCCCGTATCAGCGATGTGTTGCACCTCGATAGGCACCATCTCAGGGTCAGTAAAGTCAGCGATAACGAACTGCGCCATACGTGCAAGAGTAGATACTGTTTCGATAAACGTTTGGCTCTCCGGTTTTTCAAAGTCGAATACTACAGGCACATAGTCATGATGACGAAGTTCGTCTCGGACTGCGTCGAGCGTCGGCTTTTGCTCATCAGTGAAGCGGCCGAGGAGAAGCACGACTTTTGAGGTCATAATATCAATAACATTTCGCAGCTTTTCGTATTTCGTTAGCAAATAGATGAACTGCGCGACCTCAAGGTCGTCAACGGTGATCACGGGCTCTCGTTCGTATATATTGCTGATGTTCAAGTTTGACTGATCTTTTGGCTTACCTTGAAGGTTCCACACCGAGCTACCGTACACGGCACATCCAGCAAAAATGGCATCCGCGATGGTCGTTTCTACAAAAATTGCCCTCGTGAGATTGGCGTCTGAAAGGTCGGTACCTGTCAGATCCGCATTTGAAAGATCGGCAGAATAGAGGGTAGCGTGAGAGAGGTTAGCGTGGGAGAGGACGGCTTTGTAGAGGTGGGCTTCTCGCAAGGTGGCGCCAGAGAGGTTGGCGTCGGTGAGCTTGGCCTTATAGAGGTGGGCGCGGGTGAGGTCGGCTAACGAGAGGTCGGCGCCCCTCAGATCCGCATTTGAAAGATATGCGTCGACAAGAATAGCGCCAGAGAGGTTAGCGCCGGAGAGGTGGGCAAAGGAGAGGTGGGCCTCGCTGAGATTAGGCCTCACCTCAGAGTACTTATCACGCCAACTGTTCCACTCGTCAACGCCTTGTTTCAGAATTTCAAGGTGCGATTCATTTGCCGTAGAAGATCTCACTGCGAGCGTCAGGCCGGCGTCGGTGAGGTCTGCACCCGTCAGATCCGCATTTGTAATGTTAGCGTTAGAGAGGTCGGCGCCGCTGAGGTCGGCGTTAGAGAGGTCGGCGCCAGAGAGCTCGGCGTTAGAGAGGTCGGCGCCAGAGAGGTCGGCGCCAGAGAGGTTAGCGTCGGTGAGCTCGGCGTGGGAGAGGTTAGCGCCAGAGAGGTTAGCGCCAGAGAGGTCGGCGTCGGTGAGGTCGGCGTAGAAGAGGTCGGCTCCGATGAGGTTGGCTTCGTAGAGGTCGGCTTCTGGGAGGTGGGCGCCGCTAAGATCGGGCCTCACGTCATGGTACTCTTCACGCCAACTGTTCCAGACTTTAAAGCCTTGCTTTAGGATTTCGAGATGTGATTCATTGACCATCGAAGATCTCACTCGTCAAATTGGCATAACAGAGTCAGCCATAAGCGCATCCGTCTAACGGTTCACTCCACGTTGCACGCTGCTGCACTTTTTGCTTTGTCAATTCTAGTGGAATTATCTTAGCTGCTGAAAACTTTATCGGCTTGTGTTCTGCGGCAGTAGCGTGGTTTGAGATGGAGTGGCGTTTGATTTTCGCCGGTTTATCTGGAAATTATGAGCTTAACGTTATTCCAATATTGCATATACACATCATATGCGTGCTCAGGCAGCGGATGCTTATAGTGCTTCCAATCGATACCGCTGACGCCGTGCGTCGTACACGCTCTGACCGACAGAATCGTAATGCCGCCCAATAATTTCTGCTCCTTCTTATGTGCGCGCTGTGAGCTAAGGCAAACTTGTCTGCCAAGCTACCTGAAAATGTGAACCCAGAGATTGATCGCCATAGGTACCATCGTCACTATGATAACCAAGATGACGAACAGTGGCGTTATTTTTGCTTTTCCACGCCAGACAAGATAAAAAACAATAGCATCGGTGACTGCGACGATGATGGTAGCGATAATAAGAGCTCTCACAAAGAGGTCGACCATAGTTTTACTGCTCACGCTTCAGTGTTCATTTGATTCAAAAAACTGTTAGCGACAGTTTAGTTGTCTAGGCGGGTATTGTGCCAATATTTTATAAACCCGTAATAAACGTGCTCAGGCAAAGGATGCTTGTCATGCTTCCAATCTATACCGCTCACGCCATGCGTCATTATGTAAGCACGATTTGACTGATCCCAGCCTATTGCGTCACCGCCCTGCTCGCAAAACTTGCGCAGATCGCCAAGCACGAAATGCCCCTTAAACTGTGACATCGGAATCTTCTGCCGTTTCATCTATATCCCCAAAAAGCCATGTCGGAAAACAGCTTCATCGTCTTTTTTTCTTCGATCGACTCCCCGCCAAAGATGGCGTATTGGAAAGGATTATTCGTTAAGTTCAACAAGAGTCGGTTGCGAACCTTCATGCTGAACTGGCAAACCACCAACGACAAGGATCTTTGCCTTAGACGACGCATCTGTGAATATGGAACTACCTGCACTAACGCAGTTTATCGCTAACATTAGCGTGGCGGTCGACGCCGGCTACGATACAAACGTTGCCGAGATACGCGCCCACATCGAACGCGGCGATATCATATCGTTTTTAACAGATATGTGCTGCGCCGATCCCGTTCTAATGGCAAAGCTCGTGCGTGAGCACTGGGCAACAGAGACTGAGAATGAGCTTAATGAGCTACTCGGTGATGAGTCAGGAGACGAAAAACTTGCGGGGAGCTTCAATCGAAGCGGCTTATGCTACCTCATCGCGCTTACGACGCGACTGATTGAGCGGCGCTCTTTCAGGGCTTAAACGCACTTAGGCAGTTCGTTTTATGAGCGCCATGGATTTACGGTGGTTTCGCGCGAGGAGACGAATGAGCTTCTGCAACAGCACTAGAACATTCTAAGAAGGCAAATCGAGACGTCGGTTGTGCTTAAGCTAATACTTGCAGATTCCCGCTGAACTGCACCAGTCTTGGGCATCAAAAATGGTCTTCTGGCGGCCAAAGCATGGCCCTAAACTCGCGGTTGAAAAACATTGCAAAGCTGCATACTGGAGCTTAAACTTTGAAGTGTACATCTTTCCAATACCGTATGTACGCATCATACACATTCTCGACCGAAAGAGTTTAGTGTTGGTTTTATACTTTTTTTTTCCAAATAATGACGATTATCATAGGGATCAATTTCGGTGCGTATGTGTTATTAGCTGCCGATACACGAGCTACTCTCCTCAACTTGAGCAACCGCCCATACCGCCGTCGCGATGATCACAAAAAGATTAACAAGACTAGCTCTGGCATAGTCGCAGGTCGAGGTATTGATGAACTCCTTGAACTTGTCAATTCCAAGTTTGATGAAATTCATGAGATCATTAGTACTGATGAAGTTCGAAGAATCATAAACAATGAAAGACAACATTTCCGCGAACTTTACCCAGAGAACAAACAAGGCATTGAAAACACTGCTTGGATTTTTAGCTATTTAACGTTTAGCGAAGGAACTTTCGACAAAGGCACACCGACTCTTCGACTAGGCGTCAATGGTCGTGGCATAGACATCATTGGACGTCGCCACATAGTCGACAACTGCCCTTGCGTAATTCCGCCACCCGAGGCAACTAAACAAGATGCTAGTTTTATCTTTGACTTTCTGAATGAATCAATAAAGGGCTTCGATCAGTTTAAGACGATAGGCGACAGCATCGAATATCATTGGTCATTAATTGCCCGTTTAATTCGAACAATTCAGCCTAAGTTTGATAGCATAAGTCGTCATTGTCAGATAGGTGTGCATACACTAGACGGTCATACCGGTATATCTTCAATTCTAAAAGACACCGATACTAGCGCTTCAATAACTCTGAAGCCACCACCTTCACCGTCGAGCGTCATATCTACCGTGGGACGATTAACTACTCTGACGAACGAAGCATATGGGTTTAGAATAACATATCCTGTAACTTGGAAAATTGAAGAGGCGCTTTCCGCGTTTGATCCCGTCAGAGTCCGCATCTTCTTACCTACAGATGATTACGAGGATAACGTTAGCGTTGCTATGTTCAGTCTCGAGCCAAATACATCGCTTGATGGCGTTATCAAATACAACTTAAATGATATTCGAAACCTTAACGACATCCGCCTTGTATCAGAAAGAAACTCCACTATCGCTAATCATCCTTCCTACACAGCGGTGTTTGAAGGGATTGTTCCTGTTCAGCTAAGCGAAACGTCTCCCGTCGCCCAAGATATAATACATAAAGCGAAACAAATATGCGCGGTGAATAATGACGCGCTTTACGTCGTCACCTACAAAACGGCGCGAGACAAGTACGACCAGTATTTAGCGCCAGCGCAACGAATCATGGATTCTTTTGTTTTCGTCAGACCACACGATATATTCAAACCGAACAAAAAATGGTTAATTCGATACTGAGAAATGTTCTTCTTAGATCGTATATAGATGCCGAACCTGTGCTCAGGCAGACAGATGTTTACAGCGCGGTAAGGGTTCCAATATGGAGCGTTTCGCGCTTCTTTTTTCTTGGTTGCACGCCTACGCTATATCCGCACGTGCTTTCATCTAAGTTATCGGTCAGGGCACGGATCGTCTCACGCTAACCGCACATCCGCCCAATACTAGATATACGTATCATAGACGTTCTCCGGCAATGGGTGTTTGTAGTGCTTCCAATCGATGCCGCTCACCCCGTGCGTCAGGATGTCAGCGCGATTTGGTTGGATCCACTCGATAATACCAATACTGTTCACGAAACTACACAGATCGTTGGGTAGCGCTTCTGTCAGCGGTAGGATCTGGCAGGGCAGTGCCGCAGTTTGCGTGCGTACGAGGCACATCGAATGCCACCATCCCCACATTTTTTTCATCAAGTCTCAAAAGAAGCCCCTGAACGAAGGAAATTCAAAAAAGAGATGATGATCGGGGAGTAACTAACAGGCTAGTCTAAACGTAATAACTAGATTTCAAGGTGCCACCTTAATCCAGCCGTGCCCTTATCGCGCGGCTAAAATGCTCATTCAAGCGCTTTGATGGGGGGAAACCCTATATCGCGGAACCTTTCATAACCGTGTAAAGGAGGTAAGTAGAATGGTCGCACTACCTGAAAAGGTAATAGAGAACTTCAACACGTGGAAGGGGCGCGCCCGCGCCGTGTTCGCGACGGTAAGCGATGCGGGCGTACCCAACGTGGTTCCTGTTGGGGCGCTTATGGTGAAAGATCCAGAGACGATCCTCATCGGCGACAACTTCTTCAAGAAAACAGCCGAAAACGTGAGGCGACCGAACTGCCATGTGGCCGTAACGTCGTGGATCGGCAGGGAGGGCTATCAGGTGAAGGGCACTGGTAACTACGTGACTGACGGCCCCGACTACGAGATGATGAAGCAGTTTATAAAGGCGATCAACCCGAACCTGCCAGCTAAGGGCTGCCTCGTGATGAAGGTCACTGAGGTGTTTGACGTCGCGCCCGGGCCGAGCGCGGGAGAGAAGATCGTGTAGATCGGTGTCGAAAAAATAAGCACTCGTGCAGGCTTTTATGATCCCACAAGTATAGCGCATACGCGTCATATGCATCGCAGCGGATGCTTATGACGTCACCACTCTACGCGTGAAACTCCGTGGGGCAAGACATCATTGCTTTCGCTGCAATCTGAAATGCTTGGTGATATAACCTCTTATTTTGTTTATAACCCCGACGCTGAAGTCTGTTACACTTCCCGGCCGAGGCTTAACAGTCGGTTCACCTTTCGCTACCTGCTCACCGGTTTACACTCTCTTGTAGTGGAAAGCGACAGGCTCGTTACCTTTTAAATGGACTGGCAAAGCGAGTGCATTTGTCTCAAGATATCAGTTGAACCGAAAGACAAAAAATAACTGAACTCAAAGCGACGAACAAACTAGATCCAGTCTGCGAATGGGTGGGAGGTGAAACATTGCAAAGCGACGAAGAACTGATGAGGTTAGCTCGAAAACGCGCTGAAGACAGGGTTGGATTCTATATACACCTCACCATTTACGTCGTGGTGAACCTTTTCCTCGTAGCCGTATGGTGGTTTACAGGCGCGGGGTTCCCGTGGTTTGTCTTTGTGATCGGTTTTTGGGCGATCGGATTAGTCGCCCACGGCGCGAGCGTCTTTATGGGGGGTGGAATGACGGATAGGATCACTGAACGCGAATATCAGAAACTCAAACGAGATAAGGAATAGCGAGCGACCTTTTTAACTGGGCTAAGCGTCGAATCTCACATCTTTCCAGTACTTCATGTATACGTCATACACGTTCTCAGGCAGCGGGTGCTTGTAAAATCGCCAATCGACACCTGAAACGCCGTGAGTGAGTACATAGTTCTTATTCGATTGATCCCACAGCAGAATATCGGATTGTTGCTCACAGAATTTTCTTAGATCTCCGTTTACTATACGGGCCCCGCTGTTCAACAATCGAACGCCAGTGTGCTTGAGCCACTCCTGAAAGGATAGTTGCTGAAAAACAAATTCATCATCAGGCCGATCTTCCAACGCGGGAATCATCGCCTCTACAACTTGCGGATGCAGGGGGCAATAATGCTGCATTCGGATTTTGTCTTGCCACGGAAGCACGTCGACAGCAGGCTTCTTCGTTTTCACAGCTTCCCTGAACTGGCCGACGGTTAACCGTGCTATTGTTGCCAAAGGCCGCTGCCCAGTGAACGCACCAAACAACGTCAGTGCTTTGTAATTAAGGCGGTGATAGTCATCTATCCGCCCGACACTATAGGAGAGTTCAATCGCCTTCAGCACATTCTCAACGTCTTCTTTCGTAATGATTCTCGAAGTGACATGCTTACGCGTTTTGAGCGTTTTAGGCATTTCCAAAAAGAGTTCAAATGCCTGAAAGCGCATGTCGAACGTCGTCTTCGCGAGATACTTCAAAAGACCTTTGGTGAAATAGAGCACTTTGCGTTTTGAATAGACGCAAGTGTATTTTGTCAGAGTGAAATTGCGCACTGCGTCTATCGTTTCCTTGCTAACAGTGCCGTGCGTATGCTTCCAGACGATTTCAGCCGCCTTATTCATCCAGTTGCTGCTCTTCCGGTCAAGGCCTGCTTTACGCCATTTTTTATAACCAATAAGCTGGTTTCGTGAGAACGTTAATTGAAGTGAGCTAATGTCTTGCCCGTTTACTGATTCAAGTGGAACTCTAATCCGTGCTTTTTCACTCGTTAAAATGGTTTGAAATAAGCTTTGAGCATCAGAAATGTCTTGCTTTGTCGAAAGAGCACCAAAAAGAGGAGGAGAGCTCGACAGGGCTCCATGATAGGCCGCTACACTACCCGGGCTTGCGCAAAAATGGTGGTTGCACAGAGCACAACTTACTAGGCAGGGGATGAAAGATAAAGGTTTCTGCGGAGATTCGGAGCGTGCTTCTGCCTCTGACGTGTTTATCCAATCTGTTCTATGAGTTCTTCCAAGCTCAATATCTCACCTCAACCTTCGAGATGTTATGGAAGCAGGCTGTTCCGGCGAAAGAACAAATACAAGAGCTTTGGAGCGGGGACCTCAGCAGGCATAAAGGGCGCGCAAGCGACGATAATACAAATGCAACTGCTCCACTTTTAAGCAGAGGTCTTCAACCGTTTTTTGCGGTACGTGACTCAAATAAGTCACGCGGCCTTATAAACTCGAAGGTCCTTTTTTTAGCAATGGTCTATAAGACAATCCTTGAAAACGTGAAGGACATTATAGCTGCCAGTTTAACGGTAGTGGAATCTGCAAAGAACGAAATCATCTGGCTCCTACCACCTCAGATGTTGGTCTTCGCCGGTCAATTCGGCGTGACTAGCAAATCAAAGGCGCTAATAGAAAAAGGCGGACGAGTAAGGGGCATCACTCAGATTTCAGAAACCGACCTTCGTGTCGTGCGCGAATTGTTGGACATCGGCGAAGATGTGCGCCACGTCGATCAGTATCGAGGAGAGTTCATGGTGGTTGTAGACAAAACAGAATGCATCAGTTCAATACCTCAGCAGAGTGTCAATATCGGGGATCTCTCGCTTGATGATCGCGTAGTAGGGTTCTGGACTGATGAGCCAGCCTATGCCGAATACCTTATCACCACCTTTGAAGCTGCGTGGAAAGAAGCAGTCGATGCAAAAAAGCGCATAGAAGAGCTATTGCAGCAAGATCTGCCGCAGAGTTGATTGTCGACCCTCAGGCCGGCATGACTAGCAAAGGCTGTTTTTGATTGCGAAGAATCACACATATCATCTCTTTTGAAACTCCGCAGAAGAATGTCAATTGGAACGTCCTGAGGCTTTGCTGCTAGTGTGGAGCAGGCAAAAATCCCAATTGTGCGTTTACAGCGTAAGCGTATTACTAAGCGGCTGCCCGGCAACACAAAATAGCTGTTAATTCTGCGAAACTGTTTCGAAAATAGGAGTCCCTGACAGGGCTCACTGATAGGCCGCTACTTCCCAAGCTTGCGCAATCGCGGGGGTGCACACAGCCCAGTTGCTAGTCAAGCGTTGATTACATACTTTCTACGAGTGAGTGCAGGCCGTTAGAAGCAACTTGAAACGAAGTGCGAGCTTAGCACACGCGTGGAACGGGATCACCAAGCGGTGCATCAACAAAGCGAGTTCCGCCGATATGCGTCGTCATCAGGACTTTTTGGCCTTCCTTCACCTCGCCGATTATCGCCGCGTTCTTCCCGTACTTGGTTTTCTTGACTGCGTGGAGCACTGCTTCGGCGCTCTCCGCCTCCACACCGATGATCGCCTTGCCCTCGTTTGCCACTTCGAGCACATCGATGCCGAGCATTTCGGCAGCTGCCCTTATCGACGGATTGATCGGCAGCGACTCCTCTTGAATGAGCACCTCGACGCCGCTCTTGTGCGCCATGTCGTTGAGCGCGCTGGCGACGCCACCTCGCGTGGGGTCCTTCATAGCCGTTATTGCTGTTGAGTCAGCCGCGTCGAGAGCAGCCTTTACGGTGTGCCAGATCGGTGCGACGTCTGAGCGCAGTTCAGTTCGAAAGTGAAAGTCCTCTCGCTTGGCAAGCACAGCGATTCCGTGATCGCCGATCGTGCCGGTGATGATGAGCTTGTTCCCAGGCTTCAGACCGCAATCCCGCACCGGCCTTTCAACAAAGCCTATCCCGGCAGTGTTAATGATAATCTTATCGAGCGCGCCTTTTTCCACGACCTTCGTGTCGCCGGTCACGATCGCCGTGTCAACCTCCTGCGTTGCCTCATCCATCGATGCGACTATCTTGCGCAAATCGCTGATCGCAAATCCATCCTCCATGACGATCGCACTCGTCAGCGCGAGCGGCGCTGCACCCATCATCGCAAGGTCGTTGACCGTTCCTGAAACCGAGAGCCGCCCAATATCCCCTCCGGGAAAGAAGATCGGCTTGACGACGTGCGTGTCCGTAGTGAGCACAAGGAAGCCCCCTTGAGCCAGCGGAATAGCAGCCCCGTCATCTAACGATTCTAAGCCAATACCGCCGGCGTTCTTGTTTTTGATCTTCGTCAGGACGTCGGCGATCAAGGCGTTCATCATCTCTCCGCCCGCGCCGTGGAGCAGGCTGACGTTCTTTTCGACTCTCGCTCGTTCCGATTGCATTGGATCAGTCCCCTCGCCGTCTAGCTCTCGTCTTCGAGTTCGACTTTGAGATTTTTAATGCAGATGCCCCTGCCCGAAAGCAGCTCGTACATACCGCCGCACTTGGGGCACAAGTAATCCTCGTCGCCCAACGCGCCTTCAAAGCCGCACTTGCACTTGGCTACTGCAGGAAGTGTCTCGACGTTCATTTCGGCGCCTTCAAAGGGGCCGCCCTCCGTGATAACTTCAAAGCAGAACTTGAGCTGCTCGGGGTTCACCATCGCGAGCTGACCGACTTCGACGGTTACCGAGATAAGCCGTTTCACCGGCTTGCTTGCGACCGTTTCCTTCACGACGTTAACGATCTCGGTCGCGAGGCCAAACTCATGCATTTTCCTGCTCGAGCTCTTCCAACTCCTTAAAAATCGCAAGCGTTTCGAGCGCAGCTTCCTTGCTGAGCTTCTCTATGGCAAAACCGACATGGATAAGCACATAGTCGCCTGGATGGACGTCTTCGACGAGATCCAAGTTTATTTCCTGTTCTAGGCCGCCGTAATCGACGACGCCTTTGTTTCCTTCGACCTTAATGACCTCGGCAGGAATTGCAAGACACATGTAAATTGACTCCTATAACGAGCAAGAATGCGAAGCCCGTCGCAGCACCGGCTTACAAGAAGAGCGGGGCGTACTTCGTTTCGTTACGTACATCTGTCCCGCGAGCCATATATAGCTTACCTCGCTCCGCTTGGCCACAAACGCGCTAAAAAGTTTTTAAATGAAGCGCTCACTATATCCATTGTCGAGCGACCGGCCGCAAGACGCGTGGTCCTCTTTAGCTTTTTGTCCGTGTGGAGGCGGAGATATGCCAATATGAGCGACTCAATCGAATCACTGAAGCGCTACGAGTTTAAGCGCGTCATCGAGACCCTCGAAGGCAAAAAAGGACAGGCGACCGAACTCATTACCATCTATATCCCGCCTGACAAACAGATCTCTGACGTTGTAAGCCAGCTGCGCGACGAATACGGCCAGGCGTCCAACATCAAATCGAAGAGCACGCGCACCAACGTGCAGAGCGCACTCTCATCGATCACGTCGCGCCTTAAGTACTATCGCTTCCCGCCGTCCAATGGCCTTGTGATCTTTACGGGGACGATCTCGCTCGGAGGTGACAAGACGACCATGGAAACGCTCGTCGTGGAACCCATTGAACCGATCAAGTCGTACCAGTACCGGTGCGACTCGACCTTCAACCTCGAGCCGCTCAAGGAGATGCTCAAAGAAAAGGAGGTATTCGGACTCGTCGTGCTCGACCGAAACGAGGCAACGGTCGGCATCCTCAACGGCAAGCGTATTGAGCCGATCAAGCATCTCACATCCGGAGTCCCCGGCAAGCACACAAAGGGCGGCCAATCGCAGCGCCGTTTCGAACGGCTGCGCCTCATCGCGATCCACGAGTTCTACAAGCGCATCGGTGAGGCTGCCAACAACGAGTTTCTGCAGCATCCCGAACTCAAGGGCGTACTTATCGGTGGCCCGAGCCCGACCAAAGAAGAGTTCGTCGACGGCGAGTACCTCCACCACGAGCTGCAGCAACGGATTCTGGGGGCATTTGACGCGTCCTATACCGACGAGTTCGGCCTTTCAGAGCTCGTCGAAAACGGCGCTGAGGTGCTACAAGAGCTCGATTTGATGCGCGAAAAGAACGTCGTGGAGCGCTTCCTCAAAGAGCTCGTGCACGACTCAAACAAGGCGACCTACGGTGAGAGACAGGTGCGAAAAGCGCTCCAGCTAGGCGCCGTTGACACACTCCTCCTCTCAGAGGCACTTCGCATCCAGCGCGTGACCAATAGCTGCCCGCTGTGCGGGTTCACGCTCGAAGAGACGATCCGCGGCATAAAGGGGGTGGGTGTATGTCCCAAGTGTGAGGGCGCTATGGAACGCGTGCACGAAGAAGACGTCGTCGATGAACTTATCCGCCGGGCCGGAGACACGGGAACCTCGGTGGAATTCATCTCAACCGACTTCAATGAGGGCGAGCAGCTTATGCGAGCATTTGGCGGCATTGCGGCCATCCTTCGCTTTGCGATCGACGAGCACTGACGGAGACGCGATGTTTCTCACCTTTCGCGAGCACGTCAAAAAGCTGCTGACCGAGGCGCTAGGACAGTGCGAGTACCCAAGCAGCGACCTTGCCCTTACTGTTAAGCCCGGCTACGCCGATCTTACGAGCCTCATCGCGTTCAAGCTCGCGCCCGTCCTTAAGCTCGCGCCGCAAGAGATCGCGCGCAATGTGACGCAGCACCTCGGCTCTGATGAGCTCGTCGCGCGAGCCGAAGCTTCCGGACCCTACGTGAATTTCTTTGTAAGCGACGACTACCTGCGCCGCACGCTCAGCGCCGTCCTGGAAGAAGATCAGAATTATGGACGCGTCGACGCAGAGGGTGTGGTGATTCTCGAGCACACCTCCGCGAATCCGAACGGGCCCCTCCACATCGGCCACGTGCGAAACTCAGTCATTGGCGACACGCTCGCACGCTGTCTACGCCAAGCAGGGTACCGCGTCGAGACCCAGTACTATGTCAACAACATGGGCCGACAGATCGCGCTCGTCGTTTGGGGCATTATGAACTTCGAGCTCAACGGGCAGAGAAAATCGGATCACGCTACAGCCGATATCTACGTCAAGGCGAATGCTGACGTAGAAGTGCACCCCACAAAGCTCGGTGAGATCCGCCAACTCATGCAGCGCTTTGAGAGCGGCGATCGAGACGTTGCGTGTCTGTTCAAAGACGCGGTTGAGTTCTGTCTACGCGGAATTAACCAGACTCTTAAGAGCCTCCACGTTTCGCACGACCGCTACGTCTGGGAGAGCGAATTCCTCGACGATATTGACGGCATTATCGATGAACTCAAGAGCCACGGTGTAGCCGAGAGTGACGGGTCGACGCACGTCGATCTATCATCTTTTGGCATCGGCAAAGATCTCGTCGTGCGACGCTCGGACGGCACGTCGGTGTATGCGACGCGCGACATAGCTTACCACGTCTGGAAGGCGGGCCGGTGTAACCGTATGATCGACGTGCTCGGCGCTGACCACAAACTCAACGCTCTCCAAGTGGGCAAGGTGCTTGAACTCCTCAGCATCAACGCTCCTGAAGTCGTGTTCTTTGAGTTCGTCTCATTGCCCGAGGGCTCAATGAGCACGCGTCGGGGACACTTCGTCAGCGCAGACGAGGTACTAGAGAAAGTGACCGAAAAGGCGTACGACGAGGTCGACAAGCGGCGTCCGACGTTGTCCGAGCAGGAGAAACGCGCGATCGCGCAAGCCGTTGGCATCGGCGCAACGCGCTATGACCTGCTCAAGGTATCGACCGACAAACCGATGGTGTTCGACTGGACTGAAGCCCTCGATTTCGAGCGACAAGGGGGGCCGTTTCTGCAGTACGCACACGCCCGTGCTAGCAATATCCTCAAAAAGACGACATTCGATTACCAATACGAGCCAGAGCTGCTTACTGACGAATATGAGATCAAGCTCATCAAGCTGTGCGCACAGTTTCCCGCGGTAATCGAAGACGTCACCGTGAACTTGAGCGTGAGTGTGCTCGCGTCGTATGCGCGCGAGCTTGCCGAGGCGTTTAACCAATTCTATCGGTTCATGCCCGTGCTCTCCGCCGAACCTGAGATGCGCAGCGCTCGGCTGGCCCTGGTGACGTGCGCACGGGTCGTGTTGCGAAACGTGCTAAACTGTCTCGGGATTGAACCCGTCGATTCGATGTGAAGACAAAGCGAGGCCCTATTCATGCGACGAAGTAAGGCCAAGGCGTCAGCTCCCCTCTCATACCGAGAGACTCTTGCAAAACAAGGTTATCACGCTATCGGCTGTGGCGGGGCAGTCAAGCCCTGCCTGTGGCTCAAAAAGTCCCTACGAGACGAGGGCGTGTGCTACAAGGAGCAGTTTTACGGCATTCACGCTCACCGCTGTATACAAATGACGCCGACGCTGCAGTGCAATCAGCAGTGCCTCCACTGCTGGAGGGCCACCGATCTGGACAAAGCAGAGGAACTCGCGTTTGACGAGCCGCAGACTCTCGTCGATGGCTCGATTGCGGCGCAGAGAAGCCTTATCTCAGGCTACAAGGGCGCCGCGACGACCAACCTGCAAAAACTTCAAGAGGCTTACGATCCAAGCCAAGTGGCCATATCGCTCAGCGGGGAACCCACGCTCTACCCGCACCTCGGCGAGCTTATCAAACGCTACCATCGCGAACACATGACGACCTTCGTTGTTTCCAACGGGAGTCATCCCGAGGTGCTCGAGCAGATTCGTCCGACTCAACTCTACGTTTCACTAAACAGCCCAGATGAAGCGCACTTCTACGTGATGTGCAAGCCACGAACGCACCGGTTTGAGCAGCTGCTCGAGTCTTTGCGGGTGCTCGCCGATCATCCGTCCCGCACCGCTGTACGTATCACGCTCGCAAACGAGGTGAACACTTTCGGAGAGCCAGGCTATGCAAAGCTCATTGAGATGGCCGAACCCGATTACGTCGAAGTCAAATCTTATATGCACCTCGGCTTTTCGAGAAAGCGATTGTCGCGGGCCGCGATGCTGCCGTACGAAGGTGTTATGTCGTTTGCACAAGACTTTGCGGAAAGAACGGGGTATGCAGTCGCCGCGGGGTCCCCCATTAGTCGCGTTGTTGTACTATCTCAAAGTGGATCGATTGAGAGAATTGATACGTCGTGACTTTTCATGCAGAGCATGAACTGCTCTAAGCAGAGAAGCAAGTGATGAATGCTGATGCGAACAAAATCTGATATCGAGAAGCTCAAAGGAGAGAAAAGCCTCTACGGGCTAATTAACGCACTCAAGGACGCTGATCCGGACGTTCGGTTGCGCGTCGCTGAAATACTCGGCGAGTTGAAAGACGAGGTCGCCGCCGGTGCCCTCATCGAAGCGCTAAGCGACGACCGCTGGTCTGTGAGACGCAATGCAGCATGGGCGTTGGGGGAGATCGGTTCGACACGCGCTATCCCATATCTCATCGGCGCCTTCAGCAAAACGTGGGAGGGGATCGACGCTTATTGCGCTGAAGCGCTTGTAAAAATCGGTCGCCCTGCGGTCACGCCGTTGCTTCGGGTGATAGAAAGCCCAGACCTAAACACGAGATATTGGTCGATTGAGGCGCTCGGCGAGATGGGTGATACGCGCGCCGTAGAGCCCCTTATTGCGCTCCTTGCTGATAAGGATGTCATCATACGATATGGCGCAGCAAAAGCGCTCGGTGCTATTGGTGACAGCAAAGCGTTTAACCCACTTGCACAGCTGCTTGACGATCCGAGCGAGATGGTCAAACGGCTCGCACAAAAGTCCTTGAGCAGAGTGCTCCCTCCGGAATCAGCGCGCAAAGCTGGTCTGCAATCAGGACGTGTGATAAAACTGATTGTTGTCGTTAAAACAGAAGACGGGACGCTTAAAGAAGTCGAAATTGATTTGTAATCAGCTCGCGGAACGCGAGATATGGATTACGCGAGCATCGAGGGAGATCATTTGCCTCTTACAGCTAATCGTAGAAGGAGGCGTCATCTCGCCACGGCTGCGCAAACGAGTCCAGGAAGCTTGACCTTGCCGACCCCTGATGCGGCCTTCGTGCGCATTTTGCCTTGCTTGGCCTCAACAAGAGATGCATCGACGATCCTAGCGCCTCAGCGGCGGAGGTAAGCATTTATACCAGGATGACGTCGTATGCATTTGAATCAGCCGGGCGATCCTGATGAGCTCTGCGTCATTTCCTCGACGCAATCATCAAGTGACACAATAGTGCAGAATTGGCGTTGTTATGGCTCACGTGCCCCTTTTTATCGATCTACGAGACAGGCGTATCGTCATATTCGGCGGCGGCCACGTCGGAGAGAGAAAGGCCAAGATGTTTTGCGCCTACGGGCTAACGAAGGTTGTAAGCACAAGCTTTACCGCTGAATTATTGAAAATGGCAGACAGTGGCCTCATCGATGCGATTGTGGACGATTTAACAGACGTCAAGAAGTACCTTACAGGGGCGTTCATCGTCGTTCCGGCGACCAACAACCGCACGCTCAACGCTTTCATAGCCGACCAAGCGAAGGCGATGGACATTCTCGTCAACCAGGTGGATGGCATCGGCGAAGTAATCGTGCCGTCGGTCATCAACAAGGACGACATCCACATCGGGATTTCGACGATGGGCAAAAGTCCCGCATCGGCCCTTTTTCTCAGACTGCGCATCGAGGAGCTCATCGAAAGCGTCGCTCTCATGGTCACGCTTCAAGACGAACTGCGCAACATTTTGAAAAAAGAGATTGACAGCCAGCTGGAGCGAAAGCGCATCCTTGAGGCAATCATCAACGACCAAGAGGTATGGGCTGAACTCGCGCGGAGCTACGACGCGGGACTGCAATTGGCACTTAAGATTATAGAAAATGAACGAGTGACGCCTCAGGCAGCGACATAAGGGGTTCGCACGTGAATGGTATCAGCAACCTTTCGATCTCGCACAAATGGGCAAGCCTAAACGACTTGGAGTGTGCTCGCATTGATAACGTAGAAGATGCTTTACGAGCAATGCACTCGGCCGGCGGCGTTAGCGAATGCGTAATCGTGCAGACGTGCAATCGGATTGAGCTCTACCTCAACGTGACCAGCGAATTCGACGCCACAGTATTTGTGGCGCGTTTTTTCCCATCCGTACCCCCGGAGCTCATCGCCCACTACGAGTCGCGCGAATCACTTCGACACTTGATGCGACTTGCGTCAGGCCTCGATTCAATGATCGTAGGCGAGGACCAGATACTCGGCCAGCTCAAGGCGGCGGTCGAAACGGCGAGCAAAGAACGCACGTTAGGGCCCGAGCTGGGCTTAGCATTTTCCAAGGCAATCAAAGTCGGCAAGCGTGTGCGGACCGAGACGCAGATCAACCGCGGCTCAGTCTCCGTTGGCTCTGCAGCGGTCGATCTCGCAGAGCGGGTGATGGGCACCCTCGAGGACAAGGCGATTCTGAGCATCGGAGCAGGTGAGCTGGGAACGCTCGTGGCTGTCGCGCTCGCCGAACGAGAACTGAAGGCGATGTTTGTGTCGAACCGGACCTTCCGGCGCGCGCAGACCCTGGCCAAGAGGCTTGGCGGCACCGCTATCCGATTTGACAAGATAGAGGAGTACCTATGCGAAGCTGATCTGGTGATAAGCGCCACCGCCGCGCCGCACTACATACTGACGCGTGAGCAGGTCAGCCAAGCGATGCAGCGGCGAAACGGCCAGTCATTGGTCATTATAGACATCGCCAATCCGCGTGACGTTGAAGAGGCCGTAGCGACGCTCGACAACGTCGACCTTCATAACATCGATGACCTGCGAAAGATCACCGAACACAACCTCAAGAAGCGACGTTCTGAGATCGGCAAAGTGGTCGCAATTATCAACCAAGAGCTCAACCTGCTCGAAGAGCAATACAAGAAAGACCGCGCTAACGAGCTTATTGCGAGCCTGTACAAGAACGCCGAGGAGCTCCGGGCACGCGAGCTCGAAAAAGCGCACAACCGCCTGCGAAGCGACGGGGACCTGAGCAAGCACGAGCAGATTTTAGACGACCTTACCGCTTCGATCGTCAACAAACTGCTCTTCGAGCTCACCGCATCGCTCAGAGAAGCAGCGGCTAATGATGATGAAGACCTCATGCGCTCCGCGCACAAGCTGTTTAGACGAAAGGGTGATTAGTTGGCCAGTCGACCAGCGCGGCTTCGAAAGAAGGGCGTTAGCACGTTGGTACGAGAGACGTCACTGCTCCCTCGCGATCTGATATGCCCGCTATTCGTCGATGAAAACGCGCAAAAGCCTGTGCCAATCCCATCCCTGCCGGGGTTTTTTCGTCACACTGTCGAAACGGCTGTATCCGAGGTCGATGCGATCTGGGAACTCGGTATTCCTGCGGTCATAGTGTTCGGGGTACCACGCCACAAAAACGACACCGGGAGCTCTGCGCTCAGCGGCATCGTGCAAGACACTATCAGCGCAATAAAGTCAGACGTGCCGGAAGCCACGGTCATTGCCGACACATGCTTGTGCGAGTATACGAGCCACGGACACTGCGGCATCGTCAACGAAGCAGGTGCGATCCTTAACGGGCCGACCCTCGAAATGTTGCGTCGGATCGCAACGTCATATGCACGCGCCGGGGTCGATATCGTCGCGCCTTCCGGGATGATCGACGGGATGGTCGGCGCGATACGCACGCAACTCAACGAGGAGGGGTTTGATGGCGTCGCCATCATGCCGTACGCGGCGAAGTACTGCTCAAGCTTCTACGCACCATTTCGCGACGCCGTGGATTCAGGATGCGCGTTTGGAGATCGGTCGACACACCAGATGGATCCAGCGAACAGCGACGAAGCGGTTCGCGAAGTGCGTCTGGACCTAGAAGAGGGTGCCGACATTATCATGATCAAGCCCGCGCTGCCTTATCTCGATATCATCTATCGCATCAAAAAGACCTTCGGCGTTCCAGTCGCTGCATACAGCGTCAGCGGGGAGTACGCCATGCTACGCTCAGCGATTGATAACGGGCATTTGACGGATGATTCCATCTATGAGACGTTGCTTTCGATAAAGCGTGCCGGAGCCGATATGATCGTTACCTATTTTGCTAAGGAGGCGGCAAAGAAACTGGCCTCAGAGTGAATGGAATGCCGATGCAAACAGACGAGTCTGAGAGATTATACAACAAAGCCCTGAAGCTTATGCCCGGTGGCGTTTCAAGCCCAGTGCGGGCGATCGACCCCTACCCGTTTTACGTCCAGAGGGCAAGCGATTCGCGAATATGGGATGTGGACGGCAACCTGTACATCGATTACTGCATGGGCTACGGCCCACTCATTCTCGGCCACGCTCGCCCTGCCGTGCAGACGGCGGTTGCCGAACAACTGAAACTGGGGTGGGACTATGGCACCCCCATTAAAGCGGAGATTGACCTCGCAGAGCGCATTCAAGAGGATTTCCCCTCAATGGAGATGCTTCGATTCGTATCGACGGGAACCGAGGCCACAATGAGCGCCCTTCGCGCCGCTCGCGGGTTTACTGGGAAAGATACGTTCGTAAAAATTGAAGGAAGTTACCACGGCGCCCATGACGCGGTGCTCGTCAAGCCTGGATCGGCGGCGATCTCCACCGCTAGCTCACTCGGGGTGCCTGCCGCCGCTGTAAAAAACACCGTTCAAGTCCCATTTAACGACATAGAAGCATTGTCATACGCCTTAGAAAAAGTCGATGCGGCGTGCCTCATGATAGAGCCCGTGATGGGAAACATAGGTCCCGTGCTGCCCGAGGAGACCTACCTAGCGGACGTAAGAAAAGTCACCGAAGAGAACGAGACGCTCTTGATATTTGACGAGGTGATTACCGGATTCCGATTGTGCATCGGAGGCGCACAGTGTCTTTTCGGCGTCACTCCTGACCTGACCACCTTAGGAAAAATTGTTGGTGGCGGATTTCCGATTGGGGTGTTCGGGGGCAAAAAAGAGATTATGGAATGCGTCGCCCCGTCCGGAGGCGTTTTTAACGCAGGGACTTTCAGCGGTCATCCCGTTTCACTCGTAGCAGGCCTAGCGACGCTCAACGTGCTTAACGAGGAGGGCTACCGACGCGTGAATGGCCTAGGCGACCTCCTCAGAAGGATGCTCGTTGACCTGCTCGCAGAACTGGATATTCGCTTCGTGGTGCAAGGGATAGGCACGATGTTCCAGGTCTTTTTCACCGACAAGCCGGTCAGAAACTATCAAGATGCGCTCGCCTGCGACGTTAACAGGTACAACAAACTTGCTGCCTTCATGCGCGAGGAGGGCATCTTCTTAGCCCCTTCGCAATACGAGACTAATTTCATCTCGCTTGCCCACTCAAACGAAGACCTGGAGTACACCATTCGCGCGTACGCAAACGCGTTCGAACGGCTTTACAGCCTTGACGTCGACACCCCCGGCTATTAATCCCCCCGAATAACGACAGCGAACAACGGAAAGAGCGTGATCAACATATTGCGCATTGGCACCAGAGGCAGCAAACTCGCGTTGATTCAAGCTAGGACGGTCAGGAGCTTACTCGCAACGAACGGCGTTGAAAGTGAACTCGTGATCGTCAAAACGAGCGGCGACAGTTTTAGCGACAAGCCCTTCCGAGAGGCGGGCACCGGCGCTTTCGTGCGCGAGATCGATGACCGCATGCTCGCAGGCGACATCGATATCGCCGTGCACAGCATGAAAGACGTGCCTACAAAAAGGCCAGAGGAGATAAGTATTTGTGCTGTATTGCCCCGTGCAGTGCCGTATGACGTTTTGATCTTCGAGCGTCCGTTGCGTGATGGGGCCATAATAGGCACCTCGAGCTTGCGACGACAGGCGCAACTGGCGCGATACTACCCCCTCTACAATCGCAAACAAATTCGGGGCAACATCGACACGCGGATGAGAAAACTAAGGGCAAGCGAGTTCGACGCGGTGATTCTCGCCGAGGCAGGGCTCGAGCGTCTCGGCATCCGAATCAACAAGAAACGCCTCCCGTTCATTCCTTCGCCAAACCAAGGAATCATCGCCGTGATGGCGAATCGGGGAGTCGACGAGTTCGATGTTGTTGCTAAACTCAACGACAAGCGCACCTTCATTGAAGGCATGGTAGAGCGCATCATAATGGAGGCTTTAGGAGGTGGGTGCTTAGTCCCTCTCGGCATCTTTGCGCAAGTCGAAGGTGAATCGGTATCCGCCGTTGCCGAGGTGCTCTCGCTCGACGGCCAACGCGCGGTGCGTCTCACTGACCGCATGCCTGTCGACAGTTACGAGCGCACCTCACAAGCATTTGCCCAGCAAATAAAAGAACGTGGGGGTGACACGTTAATTGCCGAAGCTATAGCAATCGGTTTCGGCGCCTGATTGACACATGAACCCGAAAGACAGGTCTGAAGGAAAAGTATTCTTGGTAGGGGCGGGGCCGGGTGACCCCGACCTATTGACCCGAAAAGCCGAACGCGTTATAAAAGAAGCTGACGTGGTGCTCTACGACAAGCTCGTCGATGAGCGCGTTATAGCGCTTGTTCCCAAAAAGGCGACGCTCATAGACGTCGGCAAGGACCCGAACCGCCACAAGGTGCCGCAGCACAAGATCAATGATCTGCTTGTTAGATATGCGCGAACGGGCAAAAGGGTAGTGCGGCTCAAGGGCGGCGACCCCTTCGTATTCGGCCGCGGTGGCGAGGAGGCCGAGGAGTTGGTCGCCCACGGAATCGAGGTGGAGGTCGTCCCCGGCATTTCTTCGGCCGTGGCGGTTCCTGCGTACGCCGGCATCCCGGTCACGCACCGCGACTACGCGTCCACCTTTACCGTCGTCACCGGCCACGAGGCAGCAGGCAACGAGCTGCCTTGGGACATTCTCGCTCAGCTTGACGGCACCCTTGTGATTCTGATGGGTGTAAGCACCCTCGCAGAAAACGTTGCCAATCTAATCGCTTTTGGAAAGCCCGCGCAAACGCCGGCGGCGATCATTGCACAGGGAACGACCCGCAGCCAAAAAATCGTCGTAGGTACCTTGGATGACATCGCGCTCAAGGCTGAAGCAGCTCACGTAGATGCTCCCGCGGTGCTAGTTATCGGCGACGTGGTAAAGCTCACACACATACTGAAACCGCAAGATGCAAACGCTGGCAATCATTCGACCTGAGGAACAGCTGAAGGATTCGAAAAAGATCGTGGAATCCTTCGGGTTCCGACCGCTCGCAGTCTCTATCATCGACATCGTACCGTTACGGGACCCACTCTGGCCTGCTTTCTTGGACGAGCTCAAAGTAGGCAACATCGACTATGTGATACTGACGAGCGCCAACGGTGCAAGGAGTTGCGCGAAGCTTGGACTGAACGCAGCAAGCATCCCGGCATCGACGTGCGTCGTGGCCATAGGACCAACAACCAGAACTGCACTGCTTAAAGAGCATCTCCGCGTTGATCTTATGCCGTCAGAGTACAGCTCACGCGGAATCGTTCAGATGCTCAACCACCTTACCCGAAAAAACGTTTGGGTCTTGCGGAGCGCTTTTGGGAGTTCCGAACTGATCGAAGGGCTCCAGAATAACGGTGCTACTGTCAAAGAACTCGTGCTGTACACGCTCAAGAAGCGCTGCGGGCAGCCGCAGCGAGACTTTATAGCGAAAGTAACAGAGGGTGACGTGGCCGGCGTACTCTTTACGAGCGCCATGACAGTACACGCTTTCTTTGACTGTGCTGACCGAACGGGAACACGTAAGCGACTTACGGCACGACTGGCGAATCAACTCGTTGGCGCCATAGGAAAACCAACAGCCGAGGCGCTTTATGCAAACGAGGTTCAGGTCAATGCCGTGCCAGAAAAAGCAACATTCCGTGAGCTCGTTTCGACGGTTCATTTGGCTTTGAACAATCGAGCATTATAGTGCATCCAAAGAGTCCCCATGGATATACTTTTAGCCGAGTACGCAAGCGCAATGGTGCCCAGCCTCGCAGAAGAGGGGCGTGCGATGTTACACACGCTCGAAGCAGGCTTTCAAAAATGCGGGCACTCCGTGCACGTGCCATGGCTGCAGAAGGGCGACGCCAGCGCTTTTTATGCGCAGATAGAGCGACTTGCACGAACGTGTGACGCGGGACTCGTCATCGCTCCCGACTACCTCCTTCACGATCTTACTGCGCTTATTGAACGACACACGACGAATCTCGGGTGTCCCGCAGAGGCAGTCCAGAAAGCGGCTGACAAACTCGCCGCGTCTGTGGTTCTTTCGCAAGGATCGCTGACCGTTCCTGAAATAAACCCCCCTACAGGCCCATATGTGTTAAAGCCACGCGAGGGCTGTGGCGCAGAGGGAATTCACATCGTCGAAACGTTCGAAGCAAACGGCATCGACGAGAACACGTTCGTCTCGAGGTTCGTCACTGGAGATCACATCAGCGTCAGTCTTATCATCGGAAGAACTGTGCTCCCTCTATCGATCAACAAGCAGCATATTCGCATCGATGAGACTATCCATTATCTAGGTAACACGACACCGTATTCCGTTCCGAACGCGAGCGAAGTCATCGATCAGGCCTCGAGAGCCGCGCAGTTGCTGGGGTGCGAAGGGTACGTCGGCGTTGACATCGTGTTGCAGTCCGACGGCGTCGTGAATATCGTCGATGTGAATCCGCGTCCGACGACGGCGATAGTAAGCGTCGACAAGGTGATCGGCAACGTAGCGGATCTAATTCTCAAAGCGCGATTAGGAGAAGAATTGCCAACGGTTCTGAAACCGCACGGCATACACACTTTCTTAAGAACCAGCTGCGGCAGCAACCGCCTTCTTTAAACTGCTATGACCCAAGGCGAAACAATCGGAATCGACATCGGTGGAG
Source organism: Methanomicrobia archaeon (assembly GCA_015660915.1). GTDB lineage: Archaea > Halobacteriota > Bog-38 > Methanoflorentales > Methanoflorentaceae > Methanoflorens. Next base: position 41,487 of record JACTTZ010000003.1, read on the forward strand.
CAAACACAAAAGTAGCCTCTACCAGCGGGACCGCGAGAAGCTTTTATATGCCCCTATGGAGGGAGAACGACCTCGCGGGCTTGTTGAAGAGCGTGAAAGACGAGTTTCGACCGGAGCGCGTGGGGATCGTGATTACAGGCGAATTAGCCGACGCTTTTACCAGCAAGAAAGAAGGGATTTGCTCAATAGCGTCTGCTGTCAACTCAGTCTTTACGAAGCCGTGCTATCTAAACATTCGCGGGCAGCTTACGCCTGCCATCGCAGAGAGAGACGCGCTTTTATACGCTGCGTCAAACTGGACGGCCTCGGCCGCCTTTCTTGCAAAAAGTTCCCAAGATTGCATATTCGCAGACGTAGGGAGCACAACAAGCGACGTCATTCCTATAAAGAATGGCAAGCCGGTCACCCTGATGACCGACTTTGAACGGTTGCGGGAGCACGAACTCATCTACATGGGTGTGCTGAGAACCAACATCGCGGCCCTTTTGCGCTTTGTCAACCTTAATGGCAAGAAGTACAGGCTCTGCTCAGAACTGTTCACCATCACCGCAGACGCGCACCGCATTCTAGGAAACATCGATGAGTCGGATTACACTTGTGACACGCCAGATTCTCAATCACGCAATCTTGAAGCATGTTATCGAAGAATCTCGCGACTCGTGCTTTGTGACGTAGACGAGCTTGGCAGGCAAAATGCACACGAAGTTGCCAAGCAGGTGGAGCGAACCCAGATCAATGACCTTGCCGACGCACTCGCGTTTCAGGCACGAAAATTCGAGTTAAACACGGTCATCGGCGCAGGTCTCGGCGAGTTTCTCGTAGCCAAGGCTGCCTTGAAGGCACAACTTGAATGTCGATTGCTCTCGCGGCAATACGGCCGCGAGCTTTCGAACATGTTCCCGGCATTTGCGGTTGCACAGTTGGTCCAACACGCGTAGCTTACTGCAAACGAATCAGTCTCGAACCGCCACTAACCTCAAAACTGCCTGCATCCTCTTGACTCGTGCTTCCCTTAAAGAGTTCTTTTTTTAACTTCAGCATCGAAACGCCGTTTGTCGAAGCGTTGTCGTGTATGCATATGTGTGACAAACAAATGTACTCACGCGGCCTTATACCGTTTTTTGCCTTTCTTGGACCTAGAGGCAACGATCATGGTGACAACGGATACAGGGTGCTACTACGGCGTTCACTTTGGATGCCTCTGCGCCGCGCGCGATCCCAACTGTCGACGCTGCGCAGAACGCCTCACAAACGCAGTGAATTACTCACTGCAACCGGGTGGAAGCACAGTCGACGCACCACGCACGGAAAATGCGTCGTGTTGACGCTGCCACAGAATGTACGGCAAAATAGGAAGCAAGGCAAAACGAGGAGATGACGATGTCAGGCGTGTTGTCCGTTTCGAACGCTTATGATGGAGCATCGCCCCTGAACAGCTTGGAAACTGTCATACAAAAGCTCAGCGAATTCGGGCTCAGCGAAAAGGAAGCACAGCTTTACGTGTACTTGCTGAAGTATGGTCCAAAGCGCGCAGGGGATCTTGCGCGGTCTCTGAAAACGTATCGTCTAGGGGTCTATCGAAAACTAGCAGGCCTCATCGATAAGGCGCTTGTGACCACAAAGAGAGCGAGCCCCGCCGTGTATACAGCGGTGGACCTTGCCGAAGCGCTTGACGCCGTAATAGCCTCCCGCCAGCGCGAGCTTCGCTTAGTAGAGGACATTAAGAGCGATCTAGTCGCCCTTGTGAACGGCAGGCACCCGCTGGCAGCCGACGACTCTCTTCCAACAACGCTTGCGAATGGCGACGAGCAAGTGCTCGTACAACTGTTGAGCGTATTCGGACTTAGCGATAAGGAGGCGCAGCTCTACGTGCACCTTCTTAAGTACGGTCCGAAGCGCGCGGGGGATCTTGCGCGGTCGCTCAAGACGTACCGTGAAGACGTGTACCGGAGGTGTGCGCGATTGATTGACGAAGGTATGATAGTGAAAGGCGTAAAGGATAAGGCACGCTACGCACCAGTCGAGCTAGATCAAGCTCTTGACGGCGCGCTCAGGGCCCACCAGAACGAGCTTCGCCGCTTAGAAAGGGCCAAGCAGGAGCTAATCGAAGAGACGAACGTCATCCTCAACAGAGGATCGAGCAGCGCTCCCGAGTTCAAGAATCTTGACACTGTCGGGGAAGTAGTCACTGCAATCTCGCAGCTCATTAACTCGGCAGAGACTTCCATTATCTTCGCTGCACATCAACGATTCAGCCCCCTATCAATGGGGGGCTTCTTGGATCACCTAAAATGTGCCATTGGGCGCGACGTGCGTGTCCGTGGTGTGCTTGATATCTCGCCTAGGAATTCTTCTGCGGGGCGCGCGTATATAAGCTGTGGCGTTGAACTGCGGAATATAAACCCGTACAAAGGCATCACGATGGTTATGGCCGACCGCAAGCAGAGCGTCAGCCTCATCCACGCCGATATGAAGAGCGCTTTTTCGTTGGATGAAAAAGTCGCGGCAATATGGAGCAACAGCGTTGCGCAATCAGAATTCCTTACTAGCGCGTTTGAGACGGCCTGGGAACAAGCCGTTGGCGCGGAAGAATACTTGAATAAGCTACTGCGGCAAGAACGTCCATCACTAGAGTCCGCCCCAACCACCTACTAGGACGCTTCAACTTAGGCACTGATATGTGACTGAACGAGAACACTATTTGCTTACTACAGCGAATTCTGCACACCACTATGTGTTTCTCAGCAGTTTGCTTTTGCTTGCTGAGACGTTCGAAATGTTGTGAAAACAGTCAGTTCCAGCGGCAGAGCGGATTCAAGAGCTATTAGAACGAGGGCCGCCGCAGACGTGAAGCACGAGCGAGGGCACTTGGCAACGAGAACGCATAATGTTGCGTGCCGCTCACTTAGACTCAGCTCCTAGCATAGCCCACATGAAGGAAATGATGTCACGCAACTTTATAAACCCCTAATCATTTCTCTTTCTTAATGGTTAAAGAAACAATTATTGAAACTGTGAAAGATGCCATAGCAGTGACTTCGACTATAGTAGAATCTGCAGAGAGAGAGCTCGCCTGGCTTCTTCCAGCGCCTATGTTGGTGATGGGCGCGCAATACAACATTCAATCGAAAGGCCTGATACAAAAAGGTGGACGAGTGCGCGGAATAACCACGATCTCATCACCATATGTCGAAACCGTACGCGAACTCCTCGACACGGGCGTAGACGTGCGTCATCTTGAAAACTACACGGGCTCGTTTATGCTCGTCGCAGACAAAAGCCAAAGCATTAGTTCGATTCACCTCAACGTCGAAGATCTCTCACTTGATGACAAGATCGTTGCATTCTGGACTGATGATGCTGACTACGCCGAGTACCTGCTTGCAAACTTCGAAACGGTCTGGGCAGAAAGTACTGATGCGCAAAAGCGGATCCACGAATTTTAGAGAAAGATCCCGACAAATAGAGCGCACGGAGCGCAAGCAGCTCCACGCTGATCAAGCTATTTCATATGCTAGTTCTAAGACTTGCTGCGACCCGTGTTAGACCATGTTTTACAAAAACACTCGGCATTCGGATAATTTCGCCAACAGGTGGAGTTTAACTAATAAGGAGCTATCCTAACCCGCCCCGCGAGTTTGCGGGACTCAGATGATGATTTGACAATTATTCTCATTATTATTTTGATAATTCCATTAGCCTAGCATAATCACACAACGAAAGAAGAGCTCAAGCGGCCCTTAGAACGATCAGACGTCTGTATGACAAAATAAAACAGTATGGGCTAAAACTAAGACGGCAACTTTTATCTACGCCCTATCATATCTTTTTGTGATGGACGATGACGCGGAATTTATTACTCGTCTGATCGGCTTCGGGCTTAGTGAAAAGGAGGCACAGACCTATCTTCACTTGCTCAAGTACGGTCCCAAGACGCCCTCGCCGCTCGCGAAGTCACTCAAGACATACCGTGAAGACGTGCACCGGACGCTCACCAGTCTCATCGAAAAGGGTATGGTGCGCCCCTCACTCGACGCTCCAACGATCTACGCCGCAGTGAACGTCGACACCGCTCTCGCGGCTGCGCTCAAAAAGCACGAGAGCGAGCTGCACGAGATGGAAGCGCGAAAACGAGAGCTCGAGGAGCTCTCAGAGCGACAGCGTTTTCCGAGCTCAGACGAGCATGCCACTTTCAAGATTATCAAGAGCGTCAAGGAAGTCGTCGCTGCTGCCTCAACTCTCATATCCTCTGCAAAAAACGGATTCTTGTACATCGTTCCCTCTGAAATGCTCGTTATCACCTCTTTGCTAGGGGTAAACGCAGAAGCCGAAAAGCTCATAGAGCGAGGGGGGTATATTAGGGGAATTAGTGAAGTTAAGTATGCGGATATAGCGCCCGCTCAAGAGGTCCTGGACATTGGCGAAGAATTGCGGCACTATGACAGTTATGGGGGGATATATTTCGCGGTAGTAGATAGCAAGCAAAGCGTTAGCGCGATCAACGTCGATATCAACCGGATCTCACTGAATGAACCCGTTTCACTGCTCTGGACCGATGATCCGACTTACGCTAAATATCTCACAGCTACCTTTGACACGTTGTGGGAACAATCCATCCCCGCGAGCGAGCAAATCGAGAAACTTCTGCTACGAGGACCTCCGAAAGCCTAAGCGAGCCTTGCGCCACATCCTTGCTGCCTCCGTTAGTCAGCATCGTCAGAAATGAGGTTGAGCGACGCAACGGCGTCACAGGTTAATAAGCTCCGAGAGCCTCATCAGCACAGGTGTAAACATGAGGGACGAGTATGACGTCATTGTGGTCGGGGCGGGTCCAGGAGGGTCTACTGCAGCACGCACCGCTGCCGAGACGTGCGATGTGCTGCTGATTGAAAAGCGTCAGGAGATCGGTGCGCCGGTGCGCTGCGCAGAGGCAGTTCTTAAGAGCGCGTTAGTAGGATTAGTGTACCCAGATAAGAAGTGGATTTCGAGCTACATCCGTAGGTACCGAATCTTCGCTCCTGATGGCACGATGCTTGACATATCGGCGGAAGCGATGGGCATTGAGGGCGAGCTCGCGTACATCCTTGAACGCAAGATTTTCGATCGCGAGCTCGCGAAAGACGCGGCGCGGGCCGGTGCTGACGTCATGGTGCGCACCCGCGCTACGGGGCTCATCATAGAAGACGGGGTAGTGAACGGCGTGAAAATCAAAAGGCTTGGAGAGAGTCTCGAGGTACGCTCAAAGGTCGTGATAGGTGCAGATGGCGTGGAGTCACAGGTCGGCCGATGGGCTGGGATCAATACTGCGTTTAAGCTCAAAGACGTTGGGATCGGCGTTCAGTACCTAATGACTAATGTCGATGTGGCAGAAGACTCTTGCGACGTCTACGTCGGCTCGCGAGCAGCGGGAGGCTATGCTTGGGTTTTTCCTAAGGGCGAAAAACTAGCAAACGTAGGGCTTGGTATGCCAGCGAGCATGCTAAACGGGAGCAAGCCGATAGATTATTTGAACAAGTTTGTCTCGAAACAGTTTCCGGAGGGACAGCAGCTTGGCCTTATCATGGGAAGTGGTCCCTCCAGCGATGAGCTCAAAACTGTAATATGCAACGGACTGATGCTGGTAGGTGACGCCGCACACCATTGCGATCCTCTGAGCGGTGGCGGTATTACTAACGCAATGGAAGGCGGAAAAATAGCAGGCAACGTTGCGAGCAAAGCAGTGCAGCAACGAGACTCTTCAGTTCGCGTTCTTAAGGAATATGAAGATACGCGGCGTGGATCGCTTTTCGGTAAGCTACAAAAACACAACTACAGAATCAAAGAGTTTGTAGTAACCTTGTCTGATAATGAGCTAAGCAAGCTTATACGGTCATTGAAGGGCATAAGACCGCAAGAGATCAATTTTGCAAGCGTCGTGCGCTTAGTTGCAGCGAATCCGAAGGTCCTGCTTGTTATGCACGATCTGGCGCGTTTGAAAGAGCTTGCAGACGCGCTAACGGAGAAACGTTAAACGCTCTACGACAACGGCCTGTGTACGACTGCCGAAAGCACTTTGCGCCTTATTTTGAAATGTAGGCAATGCTGAGGCCCCTGATAATAAAATTCTCGAGCGTTCTCGAGCAACCCCCTATGACCGAGTGTCTGGTTGATCTGGCATTTATTCTCGTCCCGTTGCTGATAAGGCCCCTTGGCCAAGCATACCCTAAAGAACGAAAGCAGAGCGTAAGACGTGTTTTCCCGGAACGATTAGATATCTAATTGATCTAACAAATCAACAGTATACAATCAAACAAAGCAACTTTTATCTACGGCCTATTATCATGCTTTGTTGCATGGATGACGAAGCAGAGTTTGTAACTCGTCTGATCGGCTTCGGGCTTAGCGAAAAGGAAGCACAGACCTACCTTTATTTGCTCAAGTACGGCCCCAAGACCCCTTCTCCCCTCGCAAAATCCTTGAAGACATACCGTGAGGACGTGCACCGCACACTTACTAGTCTCATCGAGAAGGGCATGGTACGTCCGTCGCTCGACGCGCCAACGATCTATGCGGCGGTGGACCTCGACACTGCCATTGACTCTGCAGTAAAAAAGCACGAAAGTGAACTGCGTGAGATGGAAGTGCGAAAGCAGGAGCTTCACGAGCTTTCAGAGCGGCAGCGGTTCAGACCTTCTGACGAAGTCTCGACGTTCAAAATCGTTAAAAGCATGAAGGAACTCATTAGTATCTCTGTCCCCGTCGCAGCTGCATGCCAAAATGAATTCGTTATAGTAACTCCTGAAGAAATGATCGGTATCGCTTCGCTGTTCGTATTAGACGAAGTCGAGAAGATGATAGGGCGCGGAGTGAGCTTCAGAATGCTGACCGATATATCGTACTCCGGAATTGAGTTAATTAAAGAAGCGTTGCAAGTTGGGGAGGAGGTACGCCACTTACACGAATATCACGGGGTGTATTTGGCTGTACTGGACAGAAAAACTTGTTGGCACGGTATTAACATGGATATCAAGCATATCTCGCTCAATCAACCCGTTGCAGTACTCTTTACCGATGATCCTAACTACGCTCAATACCTGTTAGCCACTTTTGAAATGCTGTGGAAACAGTCAATTCCCGCCGAACAGCGAATTGAAGAACTACAAAAACAAGGCCCACCACCGGTTTGACTGGCTTGCTGCGCAGCATCTACAAAGTAAAGTCACCTGTCGTTTTTCAGCACGTGCAAGTAGTAGCACGCAATCTGCCTTCGCACGCTTGTGGGCATCAGCAATAACTGCGGAAGATGTCTGACGACGTCAAACGGAAGGACCTTGTTGATAGCTCTCGCAAAAGTAGCATGATTGAAGTAGTGGCGCGCATTGGATTCCTGCGCCTCCAAGGACGGAAGAACATACGTCGATAGATCCTGAGCTATAACGATTGAGAACTCCTTTCGCATAGCATCCTCAACGTTGTCAATGCGTTCAAACGTTTCAAGCACAGAGCCTCTGTAAATGAGCTTCCACATGGTTTTTTCCGACTCACTCAGCGGGATTGCGCGATTTCTCGTGTACGGGTCAAAAATAATGAAAAAGCCACCCTTTGTTAATTTCTTCTTCACCTCACGCAGGACTTCTAATTTCTGAGTCGAGTAACACAAGGCCTCAATGACAAAGACGATATCGTACGAATTACCCTTGAACTGGCTTAAATTATGGTAGTCCCCAAAACAAAAGTGCAAATTTGGTATCGTTGTGAAACTTCTCAAAGGTTTGTTGGAAATATCAATCGCGTCAAAGGCCACGTGAGGGTTCCGCCTCGCAAGGTATGCGGAGTTGGTACCTAGCCCGTAGCCAAGTTCGAGCACCTTTTTAGCGTTGTTGTCCTGAATATACGTGTCAACTATTCTTGCTTGTTCCCTGAAATCCCCTTTTTTGCGTTTCCCGTCGTAGCTAATTCCGCAATGGATAAATCCCTCAAAATTCCATGCCAGTCTATAAGAACGTTTGTTCATCAGATAATAGTTGATAATTTGTGACTTGTCGCGCGGTGCGTCAATAATACGTGGTATGTCGAATATCTTACGAATCTGCGCAAGATATAACTCAAGATTATCATCTTGTTCGACAATATGCTCGCGCGCTGTGGAATCAGTTGTGAATTCAGTGGTTTTGCACTCGGTGGTTTCTTCACCCATTTCACTGGAACCCCCAGACAGCTACCGTAAGCGCGTAAACAGCGCTGGCGGCCCCCACAAGATAAGGGAAATACAAAGTAAACATAACCAACTGCTTTCTTACGTTTAAAAGGTCTGGCGCCCTAAGCAGAGATAAGGCAGTAAAGATTCCGATGGCTCCCCAGATTGCTATGGGAATTAAGTACGCGTCGCCCACAACCCTGACAACAAATGGAAAGGGCGATGTTAAAACGGAAAGAAGCAGAAAAAGGGCGCCAACAATCGCCGCTATACGTATACCGCGCTTGATGGCCAAGGTGGGGTATCCCACTTTCAAATCACCGTCCACAGTTAGGACGTCCTTTAGGACGTTCAGGCCGATGGCGGCTGCAGCAATCATCCCAACAAACGAGAGAGCGGCAATATCGATGGTTTTAAACACGACTGCCCCTGCAAAGAGCGCTATAGTTGCCCCCAAGTATCCCATCACAAGGTTGCTTAAAAACCCAGAAATCCGCTTGAACACGCGCGGATACAACAAAAAAAGGACAACGTTAAGCGCGACAATTCCAAAGGCCAGAACGTTGATCGCATACGACGCGAGCAGCCCAGCAAAAAAGGTCAATGCGGAAAACTGCGCTGCTCTTATGGGAGAGATCCGGTTTGACGGAATAACTCTTTCGGGATGGGTAAGCCAATCCGACTCGCAGTCAAAGTAATCATTGATGGCTGCACCCCCAGCAACTACGAGCGACACGGTAAGAATGGCTAAAACCATCGAAACTAGATCGCCGAAACCTTTTTGGAACGTTAATATCAAGAGCACGCAGAGAAGGTCCAGCATAAGAATATAAGGAACCCTGATTAGACTGACATAAGCCTTCAATTTAGCAGCGAATTGCATTATTTTCCGAAAAACTTCTTTGATACGCTGTATAAGTAAATTCTCATATGGACTCGCTGCTTAAGTCGCTGCCAACGTCATCAGAAACTAGGTTAACTAGCCCGCGCGCGCAAATCCGTTCTGCCGGTGAGCACAAAGGAACACCCCAAAAAAGCCAAAATGCCCCGTGATTAGCGATGCACGCGCAAGTGAGGCGTTCAAACACCGAGAAATTTCAGATTGCACGAACGAGACCGTTGAAAAGACCTGTTTAGAGCAAGAGTGGTTCAACCTTCGCAAAACTGCCATGATCCAACGAAGCATTTAAATGCGAAAGCTTATCGTTGGCCTGTTTCTCCTTATGTGCGCCACAACGCGATAGATGCTCAGAGCGTTCTTAAAACGGTGCCCACATTTCTATCAACTGCTCCGAACGACTAACGGATGTGCGTTTTTTATCGCCGATCCGCACGAATGTGCAGCCAGAGACAGGATGATGAGAGACGAGTATGACGTAATAGTGGTGGGGGCGGGCCCAGCAGGTTCCATCGCTGCCCAACACGCGGCCGCCCAGTGCGATGTGCTGCTTGTCGAAAAACGACAGGCTATCGGGGAGCCTATAAGATGTGCGGAAGGTGTCCCTCTTTGGCAATCGCCCATTTTTCCAAAGTCATTTAGCGAATATGTGCAGCCAGATCCAAACTGGATTGCTAGTGAGGTTCGACGAATCCGAGCCACCAGTCCCGATGGCACGACTATTGAAGTGTCTTCAGAAACGTTTGGAGTCGACGGGCCGCTTGCCTTTATCATCGAGCGAAAACTCTTCGATCGACAACTTGCCAAAGACGCAGCACGGGCGGGGGCCGATATAATGGTGCGCACTCGCGCGTCAGGGCTCATTATTGACGAGAACGTGGTTAAAGGCGTCCGGGCAAACAGGCTTGGTGACGAATTTGAGCTGACGGCTAAGGTTGTAATCGCTGCAGATGGCTTGGAATCACAAGTTGGTCGATGGGGCGGCATCAATACTTCCCTCGAAGCCAAAGATATCGCGAGCTGCGCCCAGTATTACGCGGAAAATGTCGACGTATCCCAGGAAACTGTCGACCTCTACTATGGCTCGAATATTGGAGGCGGCTACGCGTGGGTATTTCCCAAAGGTGACAAAACAGCAAATGTAGGGCTCGCTGTTCCTGGAAGCAGATGCGGTGCTAAGCGGCCAATAGACTATCTTGATGAGTTTGCGGCGAAGCGCTTCCCTAGTGCTCAGCCTATCGGACTTATACTGGGTGGCATCGCCATCAGCAACGAGCTTCGCACGATCGTGCGAAACGGACTGATGCTTGTTGGTGACGCCGCGCACCACACTGATCCACTGACGGGTGGGGGCATTGTCCCAGCGCTGGAGAGCGGGACTATTGCAGGCAAAGTTGCGAGCAAAGCCGTCCGTAAGAACGACCCCTCAGAGAGAGTGCTTCGCGAATACCAAACTGAGTATAATCATTCATTTGGCACTATGCGGAGGCTTAGGTACAGTTGCAAGGAGTTGGCCGTAAGCCTTTCCGATGAAGAAATAAACAGGGTGATGCGGGTACTTAATGGTATCCAACCCGGAGAACTGAGTCTGAAGAGCATTACAATGCGTTTTCTAAGAAAGGATCCGCGGCTTCTGTTAAAGGCAAGACAACTAGTCTAGCTATTCTTCGTTTTCCCGTTTTCTGCACATTCATATATGTCGCGGGGGTATCAATTGTCGACTGCGGGCCCTTGATAGGCACAAAAGCGAAAAAAGTTGTTTTCCTGGTTTTGCGGTCGCTTGTGACTGTGACAACAGTTTTCGTGAACTTACGGAAACCAAACGTCGTCAGCTAACGCGTAATAATGCAGCTTAGCGCCTTATAGCAACCAAGTGAATTTTCGCGACGTAGTTACGCTTACGTGGGAGTAAGAAAATATTAGCGCGGCAATTCGAAAGTAAGATCTTGACTACTGCCGCGGATGGGGACATTATCGAAATGAACACTAGAATTAAACGTCCTCTTGTTGGCAATAACGGCTATTTTTCGAGCTGCAGGCAGGACAAATTAAACCGTGGGACGAGCGAGCGGAACGCGTAGCAAACCTCACTCACAAAACCGCCTGCCGCCATGTGGGTGCTAAATTTCCGCCTACACTCGTGAGAAATCCAAGGGGGTGAAAGAAAACCCGCCTGCTAGACTACGGCACCTAGCCTCAGCGGAATCGACGGCACACGACGGGTATGTCTTCCTCTACAGTTGGGCGCGGATGTGACGCGAGCTTGTTGTCACACTTTCGTACACGTAGGATGCCTCACGCGGCCTAAAGAAACATTTTTGCGCAGGTTGAAGTGGAGGTGACCGTGATGGTAAACAAGGAACAGACGAAACTTGAACGCGACATTGCCATTATAGAGCAGACGCTTCGTGCGATGATCGAGATTGATTCTGCAGTAGCTCAAGCGCCCGCAGATGACACTCGGCAGAGCACCGATTACGCCACACTAATGTAATGACCACTGAAAACAGTGTGTGCTTCTATGGGCTTCGCGTCGGCTGCCCTAGTGCATCGAATCCTAACTGTCGAACGTGCGCAGATCGTTTGACACACGCTGTCAATGAGATGCTGCGCTCGACTGGACGTAGTGCTCGAATAAGCAAAAACGCTACCGAACCTCTAATCGATGAAGCCTCAGAACGTCTCACAAAGAAATGGCGTGTCGATCAACTGCGTGACAGAGCCCAACTAAACTTCGCGCTGTTGACTGCCCGGACAAGGCTTGCCACTCTGCGCGAGCGGACTCTGACCAGCAGTCTTTCCGAACGTGACATTTTGCGGTGGCTTGGAGGCCGCTGAAGCTGTAGTATTGTGTGACTCGTGATTGACAAGGGTGCGTAGCCACCTCAAGTAAAGTCATCCCAGTGCTTCTTGTCCTAATGACCAAGCGGCTATCTGCCGTAGTCACGAGAAACAAGCAATTTATCAACAACTTTTTCCCTAGGACAGCCTCCTTATTGCAAATCGCAAACATGTCCTTTTATAGGTAGACTCTAAGATCTTTTAGTCCATAGTCACATCAAGAGTGGCCTGGAACGCACATGCGTTGTCTGCAACAATGAAGCGTGTTGAACGACGACGTTTGGTGTGGGTGGCCGTGAGCGATCCTCGACGGGCACCTTAAACCTGCGAAAGCCGAATAAGATCTCTAATCGCGGAAAAAACCGCAAAATTGTGAAATAAGGGTGAAAGTATGCCAACCGGAATTGTGCTTGGCGGCGGGGGAACGCTAGGCGATTTTCAAGTCGGAGTTTTGAAGTACCTCTACAAGAAGGGCGTTCTGCCACATATCAAATGTGTCTGCGGCACGTCAATTGGCGCAATCAACGCTGCGATAATCGCAACGGGTGACGGGTGCACCGCAAGACTCGAAAAGTACTGGGAGGAGGACGTAAACTCCCGCGTGGACCTAATTCCGCAGCACGAATGGTCAGACACCTTAGGCCCTCTGCTGGAAGCGATCTTTCGGGGCGTGGTTGGTTCGTGGGTGTACGCGATGGGCTGTCTTGCGCTCGACTCAGAGCACACATTCAGCGACTTTAGGGGCGCAATCAAGGACATGGAAGAAATGTTCGAGCTTGCTCGCAAGCAACGTGCGCTTTACTCAGCGGAGCTTCTCGAAAAAAAGATGTATGATGATACGCAAGATCTCGACAAAGCCCTGAAATCAGATATAGCACTGCGCATTTACGCAACAGACCTTAAAACGGGGGCTTGCACGTGTTTCCACAACAAAGCTTGCAAAATCGATCCTGAGAAGAAAAGGGGAGGTCGTAAAGAATACGTCCTTTGCGACTCGCGCGAGAAGCTCGTCAAGGCCGCCCTAGCCTCTTCAGCGATTCCAGGGATATTTTCTCCCGCCGAGGTGGACTGCAACTGGTATATCGACGGTTCGGCCCGAGAAGTCGTCCCTGTCGCGGGGGCGGTCGAGTGCGAGGCCGATGAGATCTATGCCATTCTCTGTCTGCCTCGTCTCACTCCGGGGGAAGACTCAGTTGTGGATTACGCGACCGAGGACTGGAGCACGAGCAGCGTTTTCGACATCCGCACTGAGGACTTTAGCACGAATTGCATGGATTGGAGCAGCAAGGGGGATCGTGATTTGATCGACATAGCAAACCGCACAGCAGCAATTGTGTTAGATGAGCTCACCACCGGCGATCTTGAAGCTGCGAAGCAAAGCGATAAGCCAATCAAATGTCTGAAAGTCATCGACCCCCTAGTCCCCGTTCACGGATTTGCACAGTTGAATATCGGCCTTTTGAAAATCAACATCGACCAGGGCCACATGCGCGCTTTCGATGAGCTAGACGCCCCAAAAGCTGAGCGCAAGCGATGTAAGCAGCTGACGAAAGAGATAACGTCTCGACGGGTTGCCATCTGGCGAGACGAACACAAACTCATCGAACAATGGGCGCAAGCGACGAAGCAGTGGCCGCTTAAGGGATTATATCCGATGCGGATCCTCTGCTTACCACTTATGCTATGCGGTTGGGACGAAATCGGCGCAGTGGACACAACGATTCTGTCGGAGATCCGCAGGCAAAAGAAAGAACTGAAGCGATTTGCCGAAGAAAGACTGAAACTTGTTGGAATTACGTCGCTACCTGAAAACTATAAGGATATTTACCGAAATTGGGAACCGCACGACTTGCACCACGAGATGGAAGACATACCGCTCCCGCGAACTCCGTGGGATCGCCTCGACCTCGGCCGCTTGGGCACTGAGGTGATTCCCAAAGAAGAGCTGCCGTAGACCCGCACGCGCGAGACGCTCTGAGCTAGGACGCAAGAGTTGATAGTTATGCGACCGAGTCTGCGTCTGCGCGCCGAAACGCGTTCGCACGCGGGCCGAGATGCTCGCAAACGACTCTCGTCGGCACGCCCGTAGCCTATGAGCGCTAGAATTCGCTGCCGTTGTCGTAACTCTTGCTTCGCTGAAGGAAATGTGAGAGAATGCTCAGATCAAATTGGACGCAAAAGACGATGCTGGTGAAACCCGCTTGCGATCCCTCACGGTCTCGGATCACAAGTCGAGCAGCAGAATCAGATGCTCAACAACGGAAAACGCCCGCCGTCCGAACGGCCCTCTTCCGTCGACAGTTATAGCGGGACAAAATGACGCGCACCGTGCTTAAGGTCGGAGGCAGTCTACTCGCAGTCTCCAAAGAGTTGATTGACTACTTGATAGAGGCTCACGTGAACGCAGTAGTGGTACCCGGCGGGGGGCCATTTGCACAGACGGTCCGACGCTATGCGGATCGCACCAACGAGACTGCCGCCCACTGGATGGCAGTTCTCGCAATGAATCAGTATGGATTCTATATGGCAGCTCCAGGAGCGACACTAGTCGAGAAGCTGAGCGCGCTTGAACACGGAATTTGCATTTTTTTACCTTTCAAGATGTTATACGACAAAGATCCGCTGCCCCACTCTTGGAATGTCACCTCCGACTCCGTCGCTGGCTGGGTTGCCCACGAGCTCAAGGCCAATCTCGTGATAGCGACGGACGTCGACGGAATCGTTTTTTCCAATAAGTTGGTTTCGCGTGTTTCGGCGAGCGAACTCAGGGCGCAAACGTGCGTCGATGCGTTTCTGCCGCAGCTCTTGGCTATCCACAACCGAGATTGCACGATCGTGAATGGTCATCACTTTCAACGTGTCGTCGCCGCGATTCAGGGACGCGAAACGGTCGGCACGACGATTATCGGACGAAAGTAGTTAATAAAGGTCCTTGCTCTATAGAGTAGAAGCAACCTTTACTGGCGATTCTCACTAATCATAGAAACGCGACCGGAGACGATGAAAACATGGAAAAGACGTGTATATCGTGCGGTGCACGGATGGCCAAGGACAGCGGCATATCGTACCCGTGCCCCTCGTGCGGAGAGATCATCACGCGATGCAAGAAATGTAAGAAGCTGAGCAATCCGTATCGATGCACGTGTGGTTTCGGAGGCCCTTAAATGGGGGAAGTAGCAGTACAGCTTAAGATAATGCCAAACGGCCCTGACGTTGATCTGAAAGGTCTCAGCAGTCGAATTACTTCTCAGGTCGCGCCGTACGGACGACTGTACAGCTGCGAGGTGCAACCCATCGCGTTTGGACTCAAGGCGTTGATGCTCACGGTTATCGTTGAAGACAAAGAAGGCGGAACTGAAGCTTTAGAAGCCTCCATATCGGAAATCAACGAGGTAGAAAGCGTTCAAGCCGGCGCCGTGACCAGAATGCTGTGACGTGTGGCCGACCGCGCCTGTACGCAGCAATGCACCGACCGGGATTCGAACCCGGGTTGTGGGCTTTCTTCACGCGTTGGAAGGCCCAAGTCATAACCGCTAGACCATCGGTGCGCGACGCAAAACTACTTTAACAGAACGTATATTAATGCTTTGCACGACGTGTGCGGAAAATGTCCCGACGAAGGAAGAGAAAGGCGTTTATTAACGACATCGTTTTGCAACGTGTAGAGCGTCTCTTCGACGCGGCTTTCGTCGAGTTTCCCGCTCACACGCAAAGAAGTGATCGCTACGTTGAGCTAGCTCGGAAGCTAGCAATGAAGCACAGGGTGCCTCTCGGAAAGACGTACAAAATGCGTTTTTGCAGAAGTTGCGGGGCATATTTCGTATACGGAACGAATGCACGCGTTCGCATAAAAGACAAGCGAACGGTTATCACATGCTTGAGGTGTCACGACCTAAGGCGCTATTGAATAAGGGTTCACCACCAGATGACCAGAAGAAGCGAGACGCAAAAACTCAAGGCGCTCTCCATGGAGCTCGTCCCGACGCTTTGGGTCGGCAAGAATGGCGCGAATGAGGCAATCGTGCACGAGCTGCAGGAGCAACTCAAGCTACGCAAGATGGTCAAAGTGAGGATCCTTAGGACTGCGTTGTTCGAATCAAGTCGCGATGAGATCGCGCATGAACTTGGGCAAGCGTCGGGTGCGCAGTTGGTCGATTTAAAAGGCGCCACCGCCGTGTATCTTTCGCCGTACCGCGTCAAAAAGACGCCGAAAAACAGCTTCGCGCATCAGAGAAAATGATATAAGTAAAAAAGACGTAAAGTCGCTCATTCCAGCAAGAAGTCTAATTTTGGAGATTAAATGACCACATTGTACGATGTTTCCGCAAGCAAACTTATCGAACTGACCGCAACGAAGCTAAAGGGTGATGAACGATTTACGCCCCCAGAATGGGCTGCGTGGGTAAAGACGGGGATGCACAAGGAGCATCCACCACAAAACGATGATTGGTGGTACGTGCGCTGCGCCGCGCTTTTAAGGCGCATTGCAATCGACGGCCCCGTCGGCACCCAGCGACTCCGCTCAGTCTACGGAGGCAAGACCGACAACGCGTCAAGGCCTGAGCGTTTCGTCAAGGGCAGCGGTTCAATAATTCGAAAAGCGATGCAGCAGCTCGAAATCGCGGGGTTTGTAAGAACGACCCCGAAAGGCCGCGAGATCTCGTCAGAGGGTCGGTCGTTCTTAGACAACAGCGCGCACGAGCTCTTACAAAGCGCATAGCCGACGCGGAGCATAATAATTATGGACGATGACCTTGAACAGATACGGAAACGGCGCCTCGAACAACTCCAAGCGCAGCAGAGCGGTTTGCAAGGGCCGTCCACCGACGAGATAGAGCAAGCACAGGCCCGACGAAGTGCGCTCCTGCGACAGGTGCTCACGCCAGAAGCGCGCGAACGGCTCAGCAGCATAAGACTTACTCGTCCCGACTTTGCGGACTCCGTTGAGTCACAGCTTCTCGCGCTTTACCAAAGCGGAAAATTGACCGGACAGATCACCGACGAACAGCTCAAGCAACTTCTCAAACAAATCACCCCCAAGAAACAGAACATACGCATCACGCGCAGATGAAAGCCGGCGTTTTGTTCAGCGGGGGCAAAGATAGCGCGCTCGCGGCAGTTCTTCTCAGCCCTTTTGCGCAAATTGAACTTGTAACGATGTCCTTCGGAATCGTGCCGAACGACGCAGCTGCAGTGGCGCGCGCACTCGGGTTCCCCCACGTAACGATCGGCCTCGAACAAGAACTCGCAAAGACGTCCGTCGATGCGATGATCAAGGACGGGTACCCCAACAGGGGCATCAATCAAGTGCACCAAACGGCGCTTGAACGTGCATCGGAACGCTATCACTTTGTGGCTGATGGCACGCGCCGCGACGACAAGGCTCCGCTCTTGACCTTGCGGGAGGCGCGAAGTCTGGAGGATCGCTTGCGCGTCGACTACGTCAGGCCACTGCTCGGTTATGGACGACGGGCGATTGACGCTCTTGCCGCGGAGCATCTCGAGGTCATCTACGGCGAGTGTATCTCGTTCGACTATGAAGTCGAACTGAGGCAACTTATGGCGATTTCGTACGGCCACGAAGCTGTGAATCGCGTTTTCCCGAAAAAGCATCTCCAATCGAAGGTCACAAAACGAAAAAACGCGTTTTTCTGAGCATTGGGGGCGTAAACAATTATTAACGATGAGCGGGTATAGGCTACTCTGATCGGAATATGTTTAAAGTGCCGAGCAACCCAACGACTTCAGCCACAGAGGGACTGCAATGAGCAAAGTAACAAAAGGGAAGAAGAAGCGGCTCGCGAAAGCGACAAAGCAGAACAGACGTGTGCCAGCGTGGGTGATTGTACGGACAAACCGCACCGTAAACACCCATCCGAAGAGAAGGCATTGGAGACGCAGTAACCTTAAGGTGTGATCGTTCATGGCGAAAGACACGAAAATAGAGGAAGAGCGTGTGTACACCATACCACTGAGAGGAGTAAAACACACGCCCAGGTGGAGACGCAGCAAGAAGGCGATGTCAGAAATTCGCCAGTATCTCGCCCATCATTTGAGCGCGGAGCCAGACAAAGTTAAACTCGACCGATCGATCAATGAGAGAGTTTGGGAAAGGGGCTCGAGCAATCCGCCGAACAAGATCACTGTGCGAGCAATGAAATTCGACGACGGCATCGTCGAGGCAGAACTCGCGACCGAATCGTAAGCGAGCGTACCGACCAGCAAACGTACGTCTCGAGGCTGCAACGTGGTCAAGCGCATCACTTTAGGCGGAAGTGCCGTGCTCGGCGTTTTTGGGACGTGTACAGAAGACTTCTTGCTCACTGCGCCGCCAACGACCGATGAAGAGCAGCTAAACTTCTCACAGGAACTAGAGGTGCTCACTGTCCCGCTTCTCGTAGGCTCGAGTTCGGTTGTCGGGTCGCTCGTGGCTGGAAACTCGAACGGATTTGTTGTTTCCGGTATTGCAATGAGACATGAAATAGCGCTACTCGAAGCACGTGCCGAAGGCTTGAACGTGCGAAAGCTCCCTGGGAGAATCAATGCGGCAGGAAACGTCATCCTCACAAACGACACCGCAGCGCTGATACACCCCGGCTTGATCGCTCGCGCTGAGCGGGTCATTTCCGAGACCTTAGGTGTAGACGTGCAGCGCGGAACGGTAGCCAGCTTAAAAACGGTCGGTATGGCTGCGTGCGCCACCAACAAAGGCGTTTTAGCGCATCCAAAGGCGACGGAGGGTGAGCTATCGGAAATGGACGAGACGTTTGGCGTTCCTGTCAACATCGGCACCGTGAACTACGGCTCCCCGTTAGTAGGTTCTGCACTCCTCGCGAACACGAAGGGCTACGTCGTCGGTCACGAGAGCACAGGAATCGAGCTCGGACGGATCGAGGACTCATTAGGGTTTCTGTAAACCGTCAAAAGCACCTAGCATCCACTGCGCCACGTGGTTTGGATACCTATTTAACCGATAACCTCGCGAATAACTCAGTGATCAAGTGAGTGCTCGACGCGAGCATGTCAGCCTCATACGCAGACGCCAATGGCGTACAAAACGCCCCTATTGATGGATGATTTAAGCATGGAAAGAAAAACCTTTCAAATAATAGGTTCCTTCAAAGCAGGACGTTCGTGGGAACGCTTTACAAAAGAAGTCTCGAGCAACAACGAGAAAAATGCCGCCGAAAAGCTCTATTCGCTCATTGGAAGCGAGCACGGCTTGAAGCGGAACCTTATTCGAATTGAATCTATTGAAGTTGAAAACGAGTGATATCATGGCGAGCGAACAAGAAGTACGCGTGATATTAAGCCAGCTACAACAATCCGAGGCAGAAGCCCGTGCCTACGAACAGCAGATGGAAATCGTCAGCTTCACCATCAGCGAGATAGAAAATGCAGTCGTCGCCGTGGAAGCGCTGTCGAAACCTGATATCGGCAAAGAGACGCTTATACCAATTGGGGCAAACTCGTTCGTGTATGGCACCATCCCCCAGACAAACAGGGTTATAATTGGACTTGGCGCGAACGTCTCCGCCGAGGTGGACGTCACGGACGCCGTGTCATACCTCACTGAGCGAAAGAAAAAACTCACTGAAATGCAAGGACAGTTCGCCGCTCGACTTAACCAGATCGGCTCTCAAATCTACTCACTCCAATCGAAGTTGCAGACGGTTCAGTCGCAGTTAAAGGCAACACCAGATGTTTGAAGGCTTAAGGCAACGGCTCAGTCAATTTAGAGAGAGCGTTAGCACTAAAGAACGCGAGCTTGATAATGAGGGAATCGAAGCCACTGCGAGTGAAGCACCGCCTTCTGATACAACTTTAAGAGAGCCCTCGCGCGAACCTGAAGCACCAAAAGCAACAAGCGCTGAGCCTGTTCAACCTGCTTCTAAATCTGCCGAAGAGCTGACGCAGCGCATTGAACCAAATGATGGCAAAAAGTCCAAAAGCGGCAAGTCCTTTTTTGAACGAGAAATCAAAGATAAAGACCTTGAAGAGTCTCTTTGGGACCTTGAGATTGCCCTCCTTGAAAGCGATGTCGCTGTATCGGTCTCTGAAGAGATCATTGAGAATGTAAAAAAAGAGCTGGTCGGTACAAAAAGAAAATGGCGCCAAGACATCGGTGCTCTCGTCGAACAGGCGCTTCGCAACGGAATCTTACAGGTGCTCGATGTCAATGGCCTCGATTTCGATGAAATCATTAAAAACACTCCAAAACCTATCACCATTGTATTCACCGGAATAAATGGAACAGGGAAGACCACAACCATCGCAAAAGTGGCATACCGCCTCAAAAATCAGGGCTATAGCGTCGTGCTCGCTGCAGGGGACACGTATCGGGCCGGGGCTCTTGAACAGATTGAGCGCCACGCCGAGAGATTAGGAGTGAAGCTCGTCAAACACCAACAGGGCGCTGACCCTGCCGCAGTAATCTATGATGCCGTGCAGTATGCGCGAGCGAAACATAAGGACGTCGTCCTCGCAGATACCGCCGGGAGGATCCACACTAACGTCAACCTGATGAATCAGCTCAAAAAAATTGAGCGAGTCATAGACGCAGATTTAGTGGTCTTTGTCGACGAAGCGCTCGCGGGCAACGACGCCGTAGAGCGTGCTCTCCAGTTCAATACGGCAATGGCCATCGATGGATCGATTCTTACTAAGGTGGATGCCGATTCGAAAGGGGGCACCGCCATCTCGATAGCGCACACAACGAGCAAGCCAATCCTGTTTTTGGGCATAGGACAGAATTACGAAGACATCGTCAAGTTTGACCCCCAGTGGCTTTTGACTAGACTGTTCGACGAGGCGGACACGTAAATGGTAATGGAGAACTTAGGCAGCTCGCTTCGCGACACGCTCAAGAAACTAGCTCGAGCTAATCGCATCGACGAAAAAACGCTCAATGAAGTCGTAAAGGATATTCAACGTGCGCTCCTCAGCGCTGACGTCAACGTCGCTCTCGTGCAGCAGCTGTCGAAGCGCATTAAAGAAAGAGCGTTGAAGGAGGAGCTCTCGGGGAAACTGAACCCTCGTCAACACGTCATCAACATAGTATACCAAGAGCTTGTTGCGCTCCTTGGTGAGCCGATAACGGTACCACTCACCCGTCACACCGTGATCTTGGTCGGGCTTCAGGGCAGCGGCAAGACGACGACTACGGTGAAGCTTGCGCGATTTTTTCAGAAAAAGGGCTTGAAAGCCGCGGTCATCTGCGCTGACACCTTCCGCCCGGGGGCGTATGACCAGCTCTCACAGCTGTGTGAGCGGATCGACGTCGCTTTTTACGGCGAATCAGAGAACACCAACGCGGTCGAAATAACGGCCCACGGCATCGCTGAGCTCAAACGCCACGACGTTATCCTCGTCGATACAGCGGGACGCCACGCACTCGAATCAGACCTCGTTCTCGAGATGAAGGCCATCAACGACATAGCGAACGCTGACCAGCGCTTCCTGGTGCTCGACTCTGGCATAGGTCAGCAGGCGAGCGAGCAAGCGCGAGCGTTTAACGCAGCGATCGGCTTAACAGGCGTCATTGTGACGAAGCTCGATGGAACAGCGAAAGGAGGTGGCGCACTTTCAGCAGTTGCGGAGGTTGGAACAGGCATAGCGTTCATCGGCACGGGCGAAACCATAGATGACTTCGAAAAGTTCGAACCGGACCGATTCATCTCTCGGCTGCTCGGAATGGGGGATATTAAGACCTTGGTCGAAATGATCGAAGAAGAACCTCCCATCGAGACAGAAGAAGCAGAGGCGATGCTCAAAGGCGATTTTACGCTGAAAGATATGTACAAACAAATGAAAGCGATTAGTAAGATGGGTCCCCTCACTAAAATCGTCCAAATGCTTCCGCTTGGATCACTCGGTGTCGATATCCCCGACACTGCGCTTCAATCGACGAAAGAAACGCTAGACCATTTTAAAGTAGTCATGGATTCGATGACTGATGAAGAGCTCGAACATCCGCGCATTATTCGCAGTTCACGCATCAAGCGGATCGCGCGCGGCTCGGGCGTCCCTTCTGATAACGTGCGTGAGCTCCTAAAATATCACAAAATGATGCAGAGAACGTTGAAAGGCGTTCGCTCGCAAAAAGACATGCAAAAGTTCTTGAGGAAACAAGGGCTCAAGTGACAAAATGTGTGGAGATGCGAACATCAGAGAAGTTGAAGCAATTCGGTTTTTCGCTTTTCATAGGCCTCGCTAGTGATAAAACCTTTCTCACGTAACACATCGAGCTTTTCTATTTGCTCGATTATGTCCTCTTTCATGCTTTGATGCTTCTCTTCGTTAGCCATCGTGTTTCGGATAGCCTTTATGAACGATAAACTTTATGTATTTTCACACGTAATAATATATTCTTTTTTGCTTGCACCCTTCACGTAGACGTTAACCCAAGAAGTGGTACACGCGTAGCGTGTAAAAGCAGTACTTTGAACAAGCCGCCGGAGGGATTTGAACCCTCGATCTGCTGATACTTCTTTGAGCGGTGCTCAAATACGAATCAGCCGCTATGCCGAGCTTAGCCACGGCGGCCACGCATAGTATGTTTAGACATATATAAATGCTTTACACGTTCAGCTGGACAAACTCTCGATAGCGGGTTCACATTAAGACCGAGCACGAGAAAAAGATGGCTCGCGCGCTACAGCTGATACGCCCCTGCAGCTTGCTTAGCAAACAGCGCTCCTACGCACCCAGTTTCATGAACCCTTAATCCTGAAATAGGAAGGAGAGACGTTGATAACCGCAACGTCAATCTGGCACCAGCTGACGCATAACCGCAGGCCGCTCATAACCCCCACAAAATCTCGGGCTATCCAAAACTATTATGGAAAACGTTAACTGTATTACCTGACTGTGTCGCTCTTGTCACGGCGAACCTCATAACCACCTAGCGGTTCTTGAAATAGACGTGCGACGCCACCAAGACAACCTCGTTGTTTTGCATACAGATGACGAATCAAAGCGCGATGAAGACAATCGATTCCATCTTAGTCCGATACGGCGAAATTGGGATCAAAAGCGACAGAGTTAGGAGCCGCTATGAGCACACGCTCGTTAACAACATAGAAAAAGCATTAGACTTTTGCGAAATTCCGCATGATGCTGTTGTTAGAGATTTTGGCCGCATTTTTGTCCATACGCAACACGCGGCAGCAGCTCCGGCGGTAGCACGTGTTTTTGGGGTGGTCTCAGTTAGCCCCGTCCAGACGAGCATAGCGACGTTAGACGCTATGAAAGACGCAGCCTTGCGAATCATATCGCCGCTGCTTACGGGGGAAAAATCCTTTGGAATTCGGCCACGTCGAACAGGAACGCACGACTACACTAGTAAAGACATTGGCGTCACTGTCGGACGCGCGATTGAAAAAGCCACAGGCGCACCCGTGCGGTTGACAAAACCAGATGTCCCGTTATTTATCGAAGTTAGGGCGGAGCGCGCTTATATCTACACAGAGGTTATCCGCGGAGTCGGAGGCCTGCCGCTCGGAACCCAAGGAAAAGTGGTCGCCCTCATCTCAGGTGGTATCGATTCACCAGTCGCAGCGTGGCTCATGATGAAGCGCGGTTGCACGATCGTCCCTTTGTTTTTTGACTGTGAGCCCTACACAAGCGACGCCGGACGCGAGCGGGCACTGGGTGTTGTCAAAGCACTCGCGGTGTGGGCGGGACGCCCGTTAGATCTCGCTATAGTGCAACACGGCGGTAGTTTAGGTCAGTTTAGGAAGCTGGCCCCACGAGCAACCTGCATACTTTGCAAACGCATGATGTATAGGATCGCCGCATCGATCGCGAAAGCAACTAGAGCGCACGGTATTGTGACTGGAGAGAGCATTGGACAGGTTGCAAGCCAAACGACCCAAAATCTCTTAGCAATCGACCAAGCTTCCGATGCCCCCGTTTACCGTCCACTTATAGGCCTCGATAAGACGGAAAGCATTAAGTTGGCGCGACGTATCGGAACATACCCTTTGTCGACGGCTGGTCATCCTGCAGTTTGCGGGGCTGCGCACCGACACCCGACTACTAATGCGGATCTTGCCGAACTGAAGGCATTAGAGACACAACTACCGCTACGCGAACTGACCGCCGCGGCATCAAAAAGCCTCACTTGGCAACGTATCTTCCCCGAAAAGTCATTTCGATGGGTTTTGTGCCCCGAGCGAAAAGCGTAGTGGCCTAACGCGTCTCGTTGCGCCTAAGCTGCTATTTGCGACCTTCTTGCGTTTCATTGAGCGCTCACACACGGCAATGTGCGCTGCGTTTTTCATTTTGAAAGATCGGTCCAACTTTGCGTGACTTCGTCGAACGCCCTCTGCAGGTATTTCTCTTGTAATAAGCGGTCGACATCCGCCTCGAGCAGGTTTGCGATTGAAAGCGCGCAAAATATGACGTCAACAACCTCTTCTGTGGCAGTCGCTTCCTGACGTCGTACCGCAGTCGCAAGCTCGCCACATTCTTCTAAGAGGACCGAAAGAAGAAAGAGTGGACCCGACGCCCTGTCGATCGTGCCGTACCTGACCTTGATTTGCTCCTGTATGTCTGCAAGATCCATCTTAACTTCGCGATGCGGCCAAGCGGACGTCATCGACGCGAATCGTTTTCCTTCCAGCGTGCTGTGCCAATATCAAAGCGCGTTCAGTCAAATCAATTACGTAGTTTTCCATAACGTTAGCAAGGGCTTCCGCTGCCTCTTGGCTTACCCGTTCCGCGCCCGCCTTTCGGATAATTCTGTCAACGGGAGCGATAGGTAGTTCAGTCATTTTGGCCTCCTAACTTTTTTTTTGCTTCCAGTTTAGCACGCGAGCGTCATTGTGCTCCTTTCGCTACTTGAAGCTAGTATACTGCCAATCCCACGGCTGTCCACAACGCTGATCCTGCGCACTTCCATTTATGAGTGCGGGACACACGGTGGGATCGTTCCAAGGGCGCCGCTCCTCGTCAGGTGCCGCGTAGTCGTAGAGCTTGTTAACGAAGTATACCAGATATGCTCGCTGTTCGCCGAGGACTTTGAATCCGTGCCAATACTGCCCGGGAATACGTACTGATTGTGAAACGTCGCTGGTGAGAATGATCTCGTTTAGTTCTGCAGTAGTATCGTCAAATGCACAAAGCTTAATCGCACCGTGCAAAATGACGAATTGGTCGGTCTGTCCCCGAGTATGCCGATGCCACGCCCGGACGACGCCGGGGTAGGTGATGGAGAAATTGCATTGCTGCAGTGAATCATCGCCTATCCAATCTTGCCTGACTAGTTCTGTGAAGAATCCTCGCTCGTCTGCGTGTTTGATGAGTGGTCTCGTCTCAACCCCTCGAAGCATAACTGAACTCTGCGCTCCTAGTTTAACTTGTTTGCGTTATGGCGCCGCGTATCTTCAATCGCAGGGCGCTACGTCAAGGCTCGTCCGAACAGCAGCACGACCGCGAGTATGAAGGTGAACATCGATGTGAAGAGCATGACGTTTACCGCGCGCCTGACGGTGGCCCTAGTGGTATCTTCTTTGCCTTCGCCAATTTCGTAGCTTGAAGGCTTAGTCAGCGTCACGCCTAAGCCTCCTGCGAATAGGGCAACCGGGATCCCCGAGTTGATCGCGCGCTTCTTATGTCGGTCCCGTTTTAATACTGACCACGCCAAACTGCAGGCCGTTTTGCCTGACATCACGCGAAACCCGAGCAGCATGGGAATAACTGCGAGGCGAGTCGGAAGGTAGTTGAGGAAGTCGTCCAGTCGGGCTGAAAACAGCCCTGCGTGCTCCCTATTATCTCTATAGCCAAGCATTGAATCGAGCGTGTTCACGGCACGATAACATAGGGCGCCGACGACGCCAAAAACGGCAAAGAACAGGAGAGGAGAAACGACGCTGTCAACGGTGTTCTCCGCGACTGATTCACATACGCTCGAAAGGATACGCTCGCGATTGAGACCCTCTCTGTCCCGGCTGACGAGTGCTCGCAGTCGGAAGCGAGCCGCCTCGATGTCTGTGTAAGCCAGATCCGTCACGCAGAGGGCTTCTTTTTGCAGCGTAAATATAGTGAAGGAGGCCTTGAGCAGGTAAGCACTCAGCCCAACGTAAAGCAGCAGTAAAGCACTGTTTGCGCTTGCGATGCGATAGCCGAGCAATTGAAAAAGCGCCACAGGCACGGCAAAACTAACAATCACGACTGCGGCTGCTGCCGTTCCCTTAAGTCTTTGAGTGCGTTCGGTTCCCTTATACAGACCTTTCTCGAGTGCTGCAACGATTCGCCCCATCCAGACGACAGGATGGACTTTTGCGGGAGGTTCGCCGACAAATGCGTCAAGCGCCAAGGCAACAAAAAGGATCGAGATCTGGACTAGAAGCCAAGAAAGCATTTCTCACAATCCAATGATTGAATACAGCGCTTCCATGTCGACGTGTTGCTGCACTACCCGAGCCAACTCATTAAAGGGATCCCCATCGTAATCGGAGTGCGGAGCACGTTGCGAAGTCGTTGAGAGCGAGAGCGCCTTATGGCGCACGTGTTGTCGCCGCTGCGAATGTCTTGAGTGCAGATATTCATACAAAACTGAGCGAAAATTGTCGTTGTGGAACAAGCCGTGCAAGTAGGTGCCCAAAACGAGGCCTTTTTCATCCTGCGCCCCATCATCACTGAATATCGGGAAAGCACTTGTAGTGGTACCCATATGAATTTCGTATCCTCGTATCGTATTGTTTCGCAAGCGGTCGAGCAGTGGCCCGTTTCCTGTAACGTATTTTTCCACCTGTTTCGTCTCTTTCCTACGCGAGTTAAAAACGGTATGGACGTGCAGCAGCCGTAACCCTTCTATCGCTTTGCTTTCGTTTTTCGTGCCCTCAAAGCCCTCATCAGTTATAGTCTCACCGAGCATCTGAAATCCACCACAGATGCCAATGATCGGGATTGTTCCCGCACTCGCTAAGATCTGCTTATCCATCCCCGACCGGCGCACTGCGGCCAAATCGTCAATGGTGTTTTTTGTGCCGGGAATAATCAACGCGTCTGGAGAACCAAGATCGCCGTCTAGCGAGACATATCGGATTTGGGCAATGGCTTCGAGGGGTTCAAAGTCAGTGAAATTGGAGATATGAGGAAGCTTTATCACTGCAATGTCTAGTGCGCCGTGTGAGGGGGGTAACGTGTCCGCAAGAGAAACGGAATCTTCAGAAGGTAACCGGACGTTTACGTACGGAATGGTGCCTAAAACAGGGATGCCCGTGAGCTTCTCGAGCTGCTTGATTCCTGGCTCAAGCAGTTTTTCGTCACCTCTGAATTTGTTAATGATGAAGCCTTTGATCCGACGCCGATCGTCGTCAGGGAGCAGTTGAACTGTCCCATATAGGCTCGCAAAGACGCCGCCTCGCTCGATGTCACCTATCAGGATTACGGGAGCGTCGACACTGCGCGCGACTCGCAGGTTCGCGATATCGCGCTCATAGAGGTTAATCTCGGCAGGACTGCCAGCACCTTCGATTACGATAATCTCGTGTGAACGAGCAAGCGTTTCTAGCGAATCGCAAACGTCCTTAAAGATGGCGTCTACTGAATCGTAGTACTCACCTACTTTCCTGTCACCAAGGGGTTTTCCGTGCAAAATGACTTGTGAGATCAGGTCGCCTTTAGGCTTCAACAACACCGGATTCATATCAGCTGACGGTTCAACTTTAGCAGCCCAAGCTTGTACAGCCTGAGCAATTCCGATCTCATCGCCGTCCTGCGTCACCCACGAATTCAAGCTCATGTTTTGTGACTTAAAAGGCGCCACTTTGAATCCGCTATTCACCAAAATCCTACACAGCGCAGCAGCTATGATGCTCTTGCCAACGTGCGAAGCGGTCCCACAGACCATTACAAACCGTGCCATGCTGGACGATACCTGACGCTGCTTCCTGCAAGTTCCGTTTCCCGGATATGCGAGCTTGCGAGTTCCAGCACTTCTTATCGCAGACCTCGATAAATAGTTGTTGGAAATCGCGGAGAACGGGTTTGACGCGCGGCGATGCTTTGAGGAGGCGATCCAACCCTGAATAAGAAACCGTTGCCGAAGGGCGCCTGTTGACTGCGCAATGGTTAGACACGCACCGGGTGGATAAAGCCACCCTGTATCATTAAGTCGGCAAGCACGAGAGCAACCATAGCCTCAGCGACTGGCACTATCCTCGGCAAAATGCATGGATCGTGTCTGCCTGAAACAGACAGATCGACTTCCTCCAACGTTTCCAAATCGACTGAGGTTTGCCGCCCTCCGACTGACGGGGTCGGTTTCACAGCAATTCTGCAGATAATTGGCGCTCCGGTAGAAATGCCACCCAGAATTCCACCAGCCTTGTTCGTTTTGGTTTTTATCCGCCCACCCGTTGCGGTGAACGGATCATTCATTTCTGTTCCTGTGAGTCTTGCCGACTGGAACCCTACGCCAATCTCAACCGCTTTTACAGCGCCAATGCTCATGAGCGCTTTGGCCAGTTCTGCGTCGAGCTTGCCAAACACAGGCTCACCGACTCCAGCCGGAACGTTAAAGGCGACGATTTCTGCAATTCCCCCGACGCTGTCGCCTGTCTTTTTCATGCGTTCAACGCACGCAACCATCTCATCCGACGCAGCTGCGTCGCAGCATCGCACGATACTCCGCTCAGCTAGCAACAAATCTTCCGGGCTCTCAAAAACGAACTTCGATTGTATCCCGTGAATTTCGACCACGTGCCCGAGCACGCGGACGGAGTGATGCGCCAGCAGCTCCTTCGCGACCGCTCCCGCAGCAACGCGAGCCGCTGTCTCACGTGCTGACGCCCTCCCACCGCCTCGGTGATCTCGCCATCCGTACTTCGCGTGAAACGTATAGTCGGCGTGTCCAGGGCGCGGCACGTGACGCAGCTCGTCATATGTGTGTGAGTCGACGTCTTCGTTTCGTATGACAATGGAGATGGGCGTACCAAGCGTCTTGTCTTCGTAGATGCCTGAGAGTATCTCCGCAGTATCCTTTTCGGATCGTGGCGTGGTAACGTCACTCTGACCCGGACGTCTGCGGTTGAGGTCCTTTTGAATATCCTCTTGGGTTATTCGCAACCCCGCAGGACACCCGTCGATGACTACTCCCGTAGCTGGACCGTGGCTCTCACCCCACGTCGTTACCCTAAAGATGCGTCCCCAAGTGTTCATACAACGCGAATCTCCCGCAATGAGTTTCAGAAGGTCTCAATACTCGTCGGCTCGAGATTTGCTCCTAGGGCAAAAATATCATCAAAGAAGTCCGGATAAGATACCTTAACCGATTCTGCGGTGTCAATCTGGGTTTCTCCATCCGCCCCTAACGCTGCGACAGCAAGCGCCATAACGATGCGATGGTCGCCATATCCGCTTAAAGAAGCTCCTTTGGGTGTCCCTCCCTGGATTCGCAACGTATCATCCACCTTCTTGATGTCCACCTGCATTTTGCGCAGTTCTGTAATCATAGCGATAAGTCTATCTGTCTCTTTATAGCGCAAATGAGCGACGTTAGAGATTTCAGTAGTTCCTTTTGCGTACGCGCCTAGAACGGCGAGTATCGGAACAAGATCTGGGACATCGCCGGCGTCTATAGTGACACCGCGCAGCTCGGCACCGTCGGCGGTAACCACATCACCTTCCCACGAGATGTTAGCCCCCATCTCTTTGAGGATGGGCACAATTCTCTCATCACCTTGTTTCGATTCAGAAAGATTATGCACGCTTACTCGTGAGTTGGTAATGGCGGCCGCACTTAGATGGAATGCGGCGGACGAAAAATCGCCGGGAATCAGAAAATCTGTGTCTGCATACTGCTGACAACACGGCACCATAAACTCGTGATAATCGGTGCTTAAGTTGATCTGTGCCTGATTCAGCAGTTCGAGCGTCATGTCGACGTACGGCCGCGACCGCAGGTTGTGCACGTTTAGCGTCGTGTCCGCTTGACAAAGAGGGCACGCGATCAAAAGCGCAGACAAGAACTGCGAGCTCATCGGATTCGTAAGAGCTGATCTCCCGCCTGAAAGCACGCCTTGTACGATCACCGGCGCCATACCGTTTGCCTTTGTCGCTGCAACTTTTGCCCCGAGCTCATTAAGGGCGTCGATGAGTTGAGAGCTCGGTCGGGTTCTTAGCGATGCGTCCCCTGTCAAAACGGTCGTGCCGTCAATCAGGGAGCAGACCCCAATCATGAATCGCAACGTCGTTCCCGAGTTCTGGCAATCTATTACGTTCTCTGGCTGTTGGGGCTCTCCTTGCACCCCATCGACAACAAACGTATCACCTACAGGATTTATAGTAGCACCGATCGCCTCGCACGCGTTCACCGTCGCGCACGTATCTTCAGAGACGAGAGGTTTGATCACGCGTGAGGTCTTCGCCAAGCTGGCCATGACTATGGCACGGTGAGTATAGCTTTTCGACGGAGGGGCGTCCAGCTTGCCGCGAATCGTGGATTGCAAGACCTTCACGTTCATAATATATGAATGATTAGAATCAATTTATTTAAACGTGTGGTAGTAATGTTAGATCGACTGGAAAACGAGATAGAAATGCTTGAGAGGCACCTCGAAGTTTTAAACGCAGTCGTTGTCGGAGAGCCCATTGGGATTTCGAAGTTGTCAGAAATGACCGGACATTCCAAGTACAAAGTGCGCTACTCGCTGCGAATATTGGAGCAAGAGGGTTTGATCAAGCCATCACCTTACGGAGCAATTACGAGCACTAGGATTTCAGAGTTTATTCAGAACTACGAGCAGCTTCTAGATCAGTTTCTGAAGAAACTAACCGAAGTCAAAGCAAACTATAAGATTACGAAAGACTGAAGCTTAATAGAGGCCCATAACGAGCGTTACTCGTCGCGCAAATGGTTCTACGACCTCAAAGCTTAAGTAAAAAAACACACTAGAGAGAGATGTGAAGCCGCCATAACTCAGTTGGTAGAGTGCGTGGCTGTTAACCACGATGTCACAGGTTCGAGCCCTGTTGGCGGCGTCGAAGGGCCTGTAGCTTAGCCAGGTCAGAGCGCCCGGCTCATAACCGGGCGGTCACCGGTTCAAATCCGGTCAGGCCCACCTCTAAGGTTTTATGGCTATAAAAGGGCCTTAGTACTAGTGGCCGCGCGACATGGGCGACGTGGCCAGCCAGGTTGCGGCCGTGCGCCAATTTCGCTTTTGCTCGAGATAATAACCGACTTGAACGAAGCAGATTGATCTGCCGCCCGTTATTGCGCCGCGAATGGCTTTCTGGCTCGTACGAATCAAGCGACACCGAGCCAAATAAATATGAGACTAGCCATAAGGCATACGGCACGACTGGATCGCCGTTATATTTGATCGGCGTTTTCGAACGCATTAAACTGAGCAGCGTGATCTATGTGAAGTTCGAACAAGTTATGAACAATGTGGAAGAGGCCGTGACCGAAGATGAGCTAGCTGCCCTCCTCGATACTGAGACAAACATTACTGCTTATGCTGGTTACGAACCCAGCGGGCAACTCCATCTTGGGCACCTCCTCACGGCCTACAAGCTCATTGACCTACAATCGGCTGGCGTCGACATCATCGTGCTGCTGGCAGACCTGCACGCATACCTAAACGAGAAGGGTACGATTGACCAAATCCGCGAGTGGGCGCGCCACTATCAAGAGTGCTTTACCGCCCTAGGCCTTGCCGAAGAGACAAGATTCATGCTCGGAAGCGACTACCAGCTCGAACCTGACTATACGAAGCTAATTCTAAGACTAGCGAGGCACACCACGCTGAACCGAGCTCGGCGCAGTATGGACGAGGTGTCAAGAAATGCAGAAGACCCGGTTGTGTCACAAATGATCTATCCGATTATGCAGACAGCAGATATAGGGTACTTGAACATCGACATCGCAGTCGGTGGGATCGACCAGCGAAAGATTCACATGTTGGCACGTGAAGAGCTCCATTCGATGGGATTCCAATCCCCTGTTTGCATACACACGCCAATTCTCCTCGGCCTTGACGGAAATAAAATGTCCTCGTCTAAGAACAACCTCATTGCCGTCGAAGACTCGCCCGAATCTATCAAAAAGAAAGTTGACTCTGCTTATTGTCCGGCACGAACTATCCAAGACAATCCCGTCCTCCAATTATACCGGTATTTCATCTTCCCTCGATTTAAACAAGTCGAGCTTGAGCGACCAAAACAATATGGCGGTCCGATCGGTTACGAAGAGTTCGCCAAACTCGAGACAGACTTCGCCGCCGGCAAACTGCACCCGTTGGATCTCAAAAACGGTGCAGCAACGTATATCGAACGAATCGTCGGTCCTATTCGCGGCGTGTTATATAGCGATTAATCCGTTGCCGGGAGAAAACAGGGACCTGCAGCTGCATTACGAACGAGGTGTTTCGCTGGGCGAACAACAAACGAAGGTAAGACTGCCTCGAGTGGAGCAGGATGAGATCCTCGGGATAGTGGAGAGCATGCTCGGCGCAAATAGGGTGAAAGTGAGGTCGATGGACGGCAAAACTCGCATGGGAAGGATTCTAGGTAAAATGAAAAAGCGAGTTTGGCTGCGTGTCGGAGATGTTATTGTTATGGTGCCTTGGACTTTTGACGACGACAAGGCAGACATCGCATGGCGGTACCAAGGCACGCAGGTTGAGTGGCTGAAGAAGAGTGGGTATTTATAGTAACCGCAAGGAGTGGCGCGCCGCCCCGGTCTATCAAAAAATTGATGACAGACGTGTTTGACCTGATTGAAAAAAAAATTGAGCGCATCGAACGAGACGTTGACAAGCTTCGTGTCCGCGACAAAGAAGCAGACGATTTCAAGGTGCAAGAGGAAGTATTCGACGAACCTACCCTCAAAGCTCTCTATCATCTCGCAAGCAGCGGGTTGATCCAGGCGCTCGGTGGGGTTATTTCGACGGGAAAAGAGGCAAACGTTTTCCACGCGCTAGGGCCCGACAAACGAGAGCTTGCGATTAAAATATATCGAATCAAAACGAGCGACTTTAAGGCAATGCAAGATTATATTTTAGGCGATCACAGATTCGCGCGCGTCAAAAAAGCAAAAAAGGACGTGGTTTTTGCGTGGACAAAAAAAGAGTTCCGGAACTTGACGCGTGCGTCAAAAGCCCGCGTTCGCGTCCCCGAACCGCTCAAATATAGAGAGAATGTCCTTGTCATGGAGTTTATGGGAAAAGATGGCGTTGCTTTTCCGCTTCTGAAGCAGGCGATAGACAGCGTAGAAAACGTCGAACAGGTATACCAAACGACGATCGAGTTTATGAAAAGGCTCTACCGTGATGCTCGCTTAGTACACGCAGATCTCAGCGAGTACAATATACTTATCGATGAACAAGGCGACCCCGTGTTTATTGATATGGGGCAGTCGGTGCTTACCGATCATCCTCGAGCGCAGGAGTTTCTACGCCGCGACGTCAGCAACGTGATCAAGTTCTTTAACGAATACGGATTTGCGGCTTCGGAAATCACGGTTTTAAGAGAGATCATTGAATGATAGAGTATCTTAAGGTTCCCAAAGACCGCATAGGGGTCATTATTGGCACCCACGGGAGCACGAAAGCGCAGATTGAGGAAAAAGGCGAAGTGATGCTTGACATCGATAGCGTCGAGGGGACCGTTTCAATCGAAAGCGATTCGCTCAGCATTTTAAACGCGACAGAGGTCATCAATGCCATTGCTCGCGGTTTTAGCCCGGAGAAGGCGTTCAGGATTTTCGAAGATGAACAAATAACCCTCGACATTATAGACTTATCAAAGGTTACTGATACGCCCAAGGAACTTAAACGCATCATGGGGCGTATTATTGGAAAAGAGGGTAGAACTCGGGAAGCTCTCGAAAATCTAACTGGCGCGAACGTGTCAATCTATGGCAAGACAGTCAGCACGATTGGGTACGTTGATCAAATCCAGACCGTGAGAAAAGCGATCGAGATGCTCGCAGAGGGGTCCAAACACGCTGCTGTTTACAGCTTCCTTGAAAGAAAACGACAAGAACTGAAACGTTCCCAGATGGACTATCTCGAATGAACAATGCCGTCCAGAGAGAAGCATTCATAAGTCACACAATAGACGCGCTGCTCGAAGCTGAGACACAACTCCCCAGCGATGTCAGGAGTGCCCTCACCAGTGCAATCAAGGCTGAGACAAACAAGCGGGCAAAAGAACAGCTACAAGCGATTCTTGAAAATGCCGAGCTTGCAGCTGCTGCAAGCCTCCCCATGTGTCAGGATACCGGCATTCCAGTTTTCTTTTTGGAGATAGGACGAAGATCAAGCATCGACTTCAGCCTGAAAGAGGCGCTTGCGACTGCCGTTCAGCGCGCGACCGACTTAATTCCCCTAAGGAAACACGCGGTTGACCCAATAACACGAGCGAACTCCGACGCGCCGCTATTCGATATCCTCTATGATGTTTGCGACGGGGACGAGCTTTCTGTGGCGGTGCTCATCAAAGGAGCGGGTTCAGAAAACGCAAGCGCCCTGGCCATGCTCGAGCCGACGCAAGATGTCATGTCGTTCGTCCTCAACACGATATGGGAAAGCGGCGGCAAGCCATGCCCACCAGTTATCGTCGGACTTGGCATCGGCAGCACATTTGACGGCTGTGCACGGCTGGCCAAAAAAACCCTTTTCCGATACCTTAATGAAAAAGAGAGCGCATTTGAAGTAGAAATTTTGGAGAACATTAACAAACTCGGCATCGGACCAATGGGCCTCGGAGGCCGTACTACCGCTTTGCGCGTTTTTGTCGAAAAGGCTCCTTGTCACACAGCAATGCTTCCTGTCGCAGTAGCTGTCCAGTGTTGGGCAGACAGAAAAGCTCGCTTCCGCATGAAATTGTAGCAAGCAGCTTCTGGAAATGGTGTATATGTCGTCCGTTCTGAATACTCCCATACGCCCCGAAGACGTGCGCTCGTTTAAGGTAGGCGACGTCGTGTATATCAGCGGCGTAATCTACACGTCCAGAGACAAGGCACATGTCAAGATGCTGTCTGATCCGAAACGCCCCTTCAGTTTGCAAAATGCGTGCATCTACCATAGCGGCCCGCTTGTCGTAAAACAGGAGCTCACATATCGCGTAATAGCCGCCGGACCGACGACCAGTGCGCGAATGAATAGGCAGACGCCCGCGATTATAAAGCAGGGCGTGACCGCAATAATCGGCAAAGGGGGCATGTCGGCAGAAGTCGCCCACTCGATGACTGGCCGGTGCTTTTATCTCGCTTTCCCTGGAGGTTGCGGGATATTAGCTCGAGAGAGGATAGAAAAGGTCTTAGACGTGTACTACACCGAGCTCGGCTTTACGGAAGCTGTTTGGAAACTGCAGGTGCGAGACTTTGGCCCACTTTTAGTAGCGATAGACTCTTACGGCGAGAGTATCTACGAAACCATTAAGGAGAGCTCGCGCGAGAGACTCCTTCAATAATCACCTTATCGCAAAGGCCCACGATACGAAGCGTTATCAGTCGTTTTTCTAGCTGCTTTTCATTCGCTCGTGTTTATACGCGTCAACGAGGGTTTCAAGCCGGTCAAGTTGTTCCTGTTGTTTCGCGTTAGCTATTTGCGTGTGACCTTTTTCTATCGCGATCTCCAGCACATTCTTATCAATCGTTATGAGGTTACCAGACACCTCCATCGGGAGCTCTCGCATTGAGAATATTGGAACGTTGGCGGTGAAAAACGCTTTTCTGGCCACTTCAGACATCTCATTTTTCACAACGACGGCGCGTATTCCTTTGCTGACCAACAGTTCTGCAGCCGCTACACCACCGCCGCTTGCGTCTTCTAACAAAACGATGCTTTCAGCAAGCCCAAACTGCTCATCCGTCGCTAGAATCGCTTCTCGGTTAAAGGATTTGATGGTTTTAACGGCCTTAAGCGCCTTGGTACGTTCAGCTTCCCCGATTTGCTTGAGCTTCCGAGCGCGTTTTTGTAAGCCCTTATTGACCCTTTTACTGTGCGCAAGGTCTGCTGAAAGGCGGTCGATTTCCTTCTGCCTGAACGTAATTTCCCTGTTTAGCTTGACGTTCTTAGCATTTTCAGACCGGATGACTTCAATCTTATTTTGCAGTTTGAGGACTTTCTCTTGACTTGACTGCAAAGATCGCTTCAGATCAACGACGTAGCTCAAAAGCCGATTGATTTGCTCATCTTGCCGTTTTATGAGAGCCTTAAGATAGAGGATATCGGGGCCAAGCAGATCTTTCTCTGGGGCAGGAATCTCCTCTTGCACGCGATTATCGACTGTCGCTAAAGGCTTTTTGAGCAGATTGATGGCAGATTCAACCGTATGTCCCCGCAAAACGAGCATCTGTAGTTCGTCGGGTTCTACCTCGAGAGGCGCTTTCTTCTCCACGCTTTCGAGCTTATTTTTAACGCTTCTGGCCGCGTCGATTGCCGCAGCGAGCGCATCACGTTCGTGTTCATTTGCATAGGGATAGCGCTTCGTATCGCGCAGCTTCTGTTCGACGGAAAGTGACGAAACAGGCGTGTACAGAATGGCGTTGAATGCACGCTTTATTCGCTCAACCGTTCCAGGGGTAGGATTTTTGTCCGTAGCTATGATGATAGGGTGCCCCGACTCGATGAGCAACCCGACTAGTTCAGAAAAACCCCAAGATCGTGAGCTCGCAATACTAATGACCTGGCCTTTCAAATCTAAAACCGCAAAGGCAGTGGTTGTTCCGGGATCTATGCCGACGATTGTGTATGTCCTCTTTGTCGGGAACCGAGGTCCATTGTTCTGCCGAGTGTTGGAAATTGCACCGCACCTCCAACGCGTCTCAAATCAGATCTTGGCTAACCTTTTAGCTGCTTTGTGGCGCCCTAGTCGCGTTGTTTTACGTATGCCACAAGATCTTCTGTTCGTTTTGTTACTTGATATTTTCTGGCAAAATAGGATAGTAGATTGGTCACGTCTCTATAGAGCAGCTCATCTGCGTTGGGATGCGAGATGTGTACCCATTGCGGCCAATCAATCAACGCAACTTCTCCGTCTGCGCATACAATTACGTTGTACTCACTCAAGTCTGCGTGCACAACGCCGCGACCATATGCAGATTTAATCTGCAACATGACATTAGCAAGGACGGTGACTGGATTCCCAAGCGCAGTGTTGCCCATCTCGCGCCCATTAAGGAACCCCATCACGATAACGTGTCGATTGTGGGCAATCGGCTTTGGGACAACAACGCTCCCGTAAAGGCTGGTTAAGGCCTCATATTCTCGTTCAGCCGCGAGCCTTGAAGCAAGCATCCACGAACATCGTTCGGCCTGGCCAAAGTAACCGCGCGATCTTTTTACGTGTCGAAACGTTGTGCCCTCTCGGTGGAATTTCACAATCACAATCTCACCGTTTTCGCGCTCTGCGTCATAAATATCAGACTCCTTCCCGACACCCACTTTCGATCCGATGGACTCTATCACGTTACGCCGAACGAGCGCTTCAATCCCAAGGACATCATACCCTGTAAAAGTAAGTTTGTAGCCGACATAGTGGGCCGTTTTACGCTGAACGAGCTTATGTTTCGAAAGTCGTCCGATGCGGTAATCCACCTCCTCTTGTGGCAGTCGGGCATAGCTGGGTAAATCGTCAACGGGAACCCAGTCAAAAAAGCGCATGGCGGTCTCAACTGCGGTCAACACCCTAAAATCGTATCGCTCCAAGTCCCTAAATTCGCGTGCAATATCCTGCAGCATATTCTTAGTTCGCTATTCTACGTCGGGATTTTTACATCACGCGCGATAGAACAGTTTATAGTATTTATCCGGAGACTAAGTACGAGATGAAGTGCGATAAATGTAGCGCGCCTGCGGTTCTATTTCAGAAGTACTCAGGGCTTCACCTTTGCAAGACACACTTCTTCGCTGACGTCGAAAAGAAGATTAAAAGAGAAGTGCGAAAGGAGAAAATCGAAGGTACGCTTGCAATTGCATTCAGCGGCGGGAAGGACAGCGCCGTCGCGCTGAGCGTGCTGAACGACCTTTTTTCCCATCGTGGCGTTGATATAATAGCAATTAGCATCGATGAGGGTATTACTGGATATCGCGAGAACGCACTCGAGTCGGCTGCAATCCTTGTTGCAGAGCTCGGCGTCAGATGGGAGGTGGCATCGTTTGAGCAGCATTTTGGTATCAGAATCGATCATGTGAACGAACGACCATGCACAGTTTGCGGCATCCTTCGACGATCCCTCCTCAACCGCCTGGCAAAGGCGGTCGGCGCTTCGACGCTTGCCACAGGACATAATCTCGATGATGAAGCACAGACCGTGCAAATGAACTACCTACGCGGAGACATCGACCGGCTACTCCGGCTTGATCATCCAGCTAAAGAAGGACTCGTGCGGCGCGTGAAACCGCTCAAATACGTCCCTGAAAAAGAGGTAGCGCTCTATGCCATTCTTAAGGGCATTCCAATCAATCTCGACGAGTGCAGGTTTTCCGCTGGAGTTTTTAGAGCCGAGGTGCGCGACATGCTTAACGAGCTGGAGCTTAAGCATCCAGGTACCAAGTACGCGCTCGTTAAAGGTCTAGAAAGGATTTTGCAGTTGACAAATCGGCTACCGTTTGAGCTCGGTCAATGTACACGATGCAGCGAACCCGCGGTGGGGACTTTGTGCCAGAGCTGTAATGTCCTCGACAAGTTGCGGTCGACTAGTCAAGATAGGGCCACTTGAGCCTCCGATCCGCACCTTGCTGTGCCAGCGCTCGAATTACTTCTGCTTACAAAATGCTATCAATTTCGCTGTATTCAAGCTCACGACTATAGTCTCTGGTGCTCGTTCCCTTTTTAACGCTTCCCGCACCGTGTTTCGCGCTTTGAAACTTAAAAAGCTCTCCGTGGGTCGGCCCTAAGACTTGGGCGGATTGGACGCCCGTGACGATAGACATAACTCGCACGCGTCCCTCGTAGCCTTTCTGAATACGTGCCCCCCAGATGACGTTTGCGTTAGGGTCCAACTGTGAGGTGAGGGCCTTAGAGATCTCTTCGGCCTCCTTTAGCGTTAAGTCAGGTCCGCCTGTGATGTGGATCAACGCTCCCCTTGCACCGCGAAAGTCGACTTCGAGCAAGGGATGGTTGAACGCCTCACGGACTACGTCTCGTGCCTTGTCTTGGCTTCCCGACTCGCCGACCAGCATAGCAGCGACGCCACCGCTGTTCATTATGGTTCTGACGTCTGCGTAGTCAAGGTTTATTAGCGAAGGTTGCGTGATCGTTTCAGAGATCCCCTTTACAGTCTCTGCTATGATCTGATCCATCACCGAAAAAGCGTGGTCGATCGGCAAGTTTGGCACGTAATCGAGAAGACGATTATTATCAAGAACAATCACCGTGTCAGCATCTCTACGCAAGTCTTCAAGCCCTTCTTCAGCCTTGATCAACCGCGCGCGTTCCACGTTGAATGGGGTTGACACCATAGCTACGACAATAGCGCCGTGAGCCTTTGCGATCTGTGCGACAATCGGAGCAGCGCCAGTGCCTGTCCCGCCCCCCATCCCAGCAGTGACGAACACAAGATCGGTGTCTTTCAAGAGCGTTTCAAGTGTTCTCCGACCTAACTCGGTCGCACATCGGCCGACCTCTGGGTCGCCGCCTGCGCCTAGACCCTTGGTAATCGATTTGCCGACTAACACCTTGATGTCCGACTCAATCATGTCTAGGTGCTGTTTGTCAGTATTAAGCGCGATCGTTTCTGCTCCCTCGACTCCCATATTATAGAGTCGGTTGACTGTGTTGTTGCCAGCCCCTCCGCAGCCTACAATGAGTATTCGAGGGGCTCCAAATTCCTCTTCATCGTCACCTTGAAGCATTTGGGGTCGCTGCTTTTCCATCTCACATCGCCGCAAAGCTTCTTCGACAATACTTTGCATATTTATCGTCACCTCTACTAAATTAAAACCGCACTTCGTTCCTTTCTGTTGAGGATCTTCTCGTAATGAGTGTCAACTAAGTCCCGAACAGCTGCTCGTATTGCTTCGCTCTTCGAGGGAAATTCTCCTGCTACTACCAGTTTATCTATTAGTTCAAGCTGTTGTTTTGGTAATCTCAGGGTGATTCGTTCCATAAGAATAATCTGGGAGTTTTTTTTCGTCAGACGAGAAGCTGACATCTGTCTGCTTATGAGGCCACAAAAAGCTGCCATTTGTCAGACGCATGTCAGTTATATGTCTGACATTGATTCATCTTCCTGCTTTATTAACCTTGCGTTATCACTTTTTTATAAAAAAGAAAGACCAAAACTCCATCACTCTAGACCATACACACGAAACGTTAACGAACATCACGCCCTCTTAAAAAATAAAAAGCGTATTGCACTTTTACGGTCTTTAGCTTCGCACAGTAAAGGATAAGTAATAACGACAGCAATAATGTCGTTACCCGCCTTAACTCAGTCTGGCAGAGTGGTCGGCTGTAGACCGACATGTCCCCCGTTCAAATCGGGGAGGCGGGACTCATTCGCAGTAACGCTCCAGTAGCTCAGCCTGGGAGAGCGCCAGACTGAAGATCTGGTTGTCCCCGGTTCAAATCCGGGCTGGGGCATTTCTACTAACTAACAGCGCTCGCAAGCGCCCTCACTTTTTCTGTTGTTCCGGCAACAACGGCACCAACCAGTCAACGAACATCTTTTCACTCCGGCTTTGGATAAAGACAGTTCCCTGGCCGTTAAACTCTGTGACTAACACCTCGCCACCAAGAACCGTTGATTTGACGCCTCCAAAAGTCCCGATTTTCCAGTCGAGGCCTTCAGTAAATCCAACAATGTGCCCGGTATCGACACGAAACCGTCCGTCGATAGGTCGTTCTTGAATCGCTCCAAAGCTTGACAAGAACACGTACCCTGGCTGGGAAACTTTGACGAAAAAGAGCCCCGCCTCGGACAAGAACCCTTTGACGCCCCCCCATCTAGTATCCAGGTCCAAACTCTCAGAGCAGGCCAAAAAGCTGTCACCTTGAATCAGAAGCGTTTCATCCTGTATCTCTCTGTATGCGACGTCTCCTACGTAGGGAGGAGCGAGACCAACGATCGCGTTGCCTTGCGCTACAAAGGTGTTAAGGAAAAGTTCTTCGCCACCGAGCACCGTTCTTTTGAGCCCCCTTAGAACTCCACCCTTGATTCCGGTACTCACTTTGAAGTTCGCGCTCATATAGGCCATCGACC
Source organism: Methanomicrobia archaeon (assembly GCA_015660915.1). GTDB lineage: Archaea > Halobacteriota > Bog-38 > Methanoflorentales > Methanoflorentaceae > Methanoflorens. The sequence continues at coordinate 82,566 of JACTTZ010000003.1, forward strand.
GCCTTTCGGCTTGAATGCTCTCGCCATCTGAGAGACTGACTTCTGCGAGGCTGTAGGTGGGCTTGTAGTAAATTTCATATTGCATAGCACCCCCTCAACGAGTTCCCCGCTTATACTTTGCGATCGACAGTTGCTGCCATAACTCGAAAAAGTGGATCAGCACAGGAACGCGTAGAGGCGCCCGCCCGTGCACCATGTCACAAATTAAGCAAAGGTTCTTATTAGCGTGGTTCTTTGGCGCGGATAGAGTACCTCAAGATAATATGGCTGAAGATTGCTGACCTCAGTAAGTGGACGAGTGCAAAAGCGCTCAGTAATGCTTTGTCAAAATAAGCGATGAGTAACTCGCGTAGAAATAAATAGCAGCAGCACGACGAGGTCTTCGCCTGCAAGATGCGCTCACCTTGATTTTCGACATTGCGGCCATTGTATAAAAGTTGAAGTTCAAACTCGAAGACATCAGTTATACCAGCTTGTTTGATTCCGCGACAACGACGCGCTCTCCTTCGCCAAACCACCGCGAAAGCCCCTATCGTCGCGTTAATAACTTTTATATAGATACGCTTGCATGATCGCATGCTCGATTTTTGCGCTGGTAGTGTAGTGGTTATCACTGAGGCTTGCCAAGCCTCAAACCCGGGTTCGAATCCCGGCTGGCGCATCTAAACGTGCCGAGGTAGCCAAGTGGACTACGGCGCCAGCCTGGAGGTCTCGGAATCAGACAGCTGGTGAGGCTTTTGCCTCGCAGGGGTTCAAATCCCTTCCTCGGCGTTTGTCTCAGTCACCCGCTTCTCAGCAATAAAGTAAAGCTCGTCTTTTTGACCGGTCATTACGCTCAGCGTTTTGAATCCGCGCTTCTCAAATCGTTCCTTAAAATCCTCAACGGCTCCTTCCGTGGCTTTACCTTTCAGAACCTGCAAAACGCGCCCCCCGATTTTGAGTACCGTAGAAGACTTTGCGAGAAGCTCAAGTGAGGCATTCGGTGCTGCGGTAACATCATTCAAAATGACGTCAAAGTCCACTCCGAGACTCATAAAATCGAAAGAAAATGAGTCAGCATAAATTATATGCACCTTATTAGGATAACAGCCTACGACAGCGTCAAGGAACCGCTTGAAGGATGAACTGAACTCGACTGCATAAACGCTTTCGGCAAGCTCCGCCGCGTACCACAAGAAACCGCCTGCGCTAGCGCCGATATCTAGCACGACGTCTCCGGTTTTTATAAGCTCAAAGGCCCCTTGGATTTCTTTCAATTTCGAATAACCAGCTGGCTTGTCGACCGTAGCAGCGACAGTTACGATTTGGAGGCGCGTTACCTCAAACGAGGGCTTTAAAATGGGTCTGCCATCAACTATAACAAACCCGCTCTTGATCGCTCTTTGCGCTCGAGAACGAGATGCGATAAGCTTTTCCTGAACGAGATACGTATCCAGCCGCATATGTGCGCAAACTTCTTGTATGTATCATCCATGAGTGTACAAGCTAAAAACCTTTAGAAAATCGCCTGACATGTGGAGTGGAATACTCGCTCGGTTTGCCAAATTTCCCGCTCAAGAGCGGGTCGCAGAGGTTTTGCTTGAGCACGGGTTTCAAGTGGACAGCGCCGGGGCGGTTGTCTCAGGCTCCATTCGAATCCCTGACACAGAGATTGCACGCGAGGCTAAAGTCGATCGCCGAGCGGTCGACGAGACGACTGCCACAATTTTGGGCGACGAAATGCTCAAGGACTTTTTTTCGAACATAAAGACGTTTGTTTTTCTCCGCGACGTCGCACCCGTTTTAGGACTCGGCGTTATAGTCATAACGCCAAGAGACGCCTCACAAATCGGCATTATAGAGGGTGTAGCACAAACTGTCGCAGCATGCGGCGTGTGCGTTAGGCAAGCTGTGACTGACGATTCTTACTTCGTTGATGACCCGAAACTGACGCTGATCTGCGATACGCGCGTTCCCGGCGCGCTTGTTGAGAGACTATTACGACTCACAAGTGTGAAGGGCGTTGCTATTTTTTGATTGAGTGTCCGGCCGTACGAGCCTCGTCACAAAGAATAGGCTACCGCGCGCCGAGGGCGCCCCTAACGCATCCGAGCTCCGAGTCTAAGAAAGGGCCTATTCTCGGGATAATGCCTGGCGCGTCAGTTCCCTGTTTACACACGATAGAGTGCTCCAAGATGCCAAGCCTCTCAATCGCATAGACGTCTCGACCGTGACCGGTCCGCTTGAGCGCCGAGTGAATCTGTGCGCGAGTCGCGTTATTAACGTTGATCCGGTCGGTCCCTTTTTTCCACCGCCAAAGAGTGTCGATTTGGTTTTTTGTGAACTCTGCCTCGTTTGCTTCGACGAGTATCACCTCAAGCGGTAAACACTTAATTAGGCCAAATCTCGAGGCGACTTGCGGAGCAGTACCCCGCCCCAACGGTTTGAGCCGGCTATGAGGCACCAAAACAAGTTTGCAGCCCAGGTCGAGGGTAACGCCCTCATCATTGACCGCTGCCAGCCAAGCAAGGACAACATCACCTCGTTGAACGTCGTGCAACTTACCGTATTTCTTCGTAAGCAGGCCAGCTGCAAGCTCCTCATCAGGCCCAGAAACCGTCACCGAGATCCATTTCGTGACGTGAAGCGAATGAGCGACACGTAGTCCACTAAGATCATTATGCAGTATCGCTTCAAAGGATCGGCTCACCTTGTTTGCTTGTCCGCAAACGAGCTGCATAAGGTGAAGTGTTCTCATTGACAGTTGCTGTCCAGACGTCGGCTCAAAGACCGATTGTCGCTGCCAAAAACTTCGTCGTTAAGGCTTCTTACTCGGCGTGCTATCGGAGTTCCATCGAGCTTAGCACGGAAGTCCGCTTCTGCCTTCTCAACACTGATTCTCCGCGTACCGTCTACGAGATTATCGACAGCTGCTACGATCTTCTGCTCGACCGTCTCCGGCATGTAATCTCCTGGGGGGAAACACAACGTTGTTGCTTCTTCCGCCGTTATCCCGGCTCCAACGTGTTTCTCAGCGATTTGGACGACGCGTTCGTCTACTCCGTAGCTGCGCAGAAGCTTTCCTCCAGCGACGCCGTGTTTGATGCTGTTCGTCTTGCACCTTCCGATATCGTGCAAAAGTCCCCCTATTCGGACAAGCTCTACGTCAGCATCTCCTCTCAATTTGGCAACTTCCACAGCGTATTGAGAAACAGCTTTGACGTGTCTTATGAGTCTTTCGCTGCAGCCATTGTCCTTGAGAAGCTGTAACGCTCCCTGGTAGGAGGGGAGGTTATTCGAAGGCAATTCTAAGTTCTTCCAGTTTTTGTCTCATTGCTTCGACCAAAATCGAACTGTCCTGATAATCAAGCCCGGCCTGACATACGGGACAGATGAAATCATAGTCGCTTGCGTTCTCAAATAGAAAACGACCACAGCCGTTTTCGCACGTATAGCAAACGTTTTTCCCTTCAAAATCTAAGCGTGTGTCAAGCCTTCGAATAAGCTTTTGCGCTTCTTCATCCATGTTACGCGCGATATCGCTTAGATCGACTTTCCAGAGATATGTGAGCCACCCACTGTCCTTGTCCCTTTCACGTCGGTAGTTTGCTAATCGATTTTCATATAGTATATAGAGAGTCCGCCTCACCGTGTTTAGGTTCGCGTCTGTCTCTTCCGCAATTTTTTCATCGGTCAGCTCATTTATAGACGCGCGTTCAATCATTTCTAGGCCGTCTTCTCCGACGAGATTTTTCAAATAGCCCCGAACTGCAACATCCGTAACCATCATACTATTTTTTATCGTCAAAGGGTCTTATAACTAATGATGATATCCGTGAGCAGAAAGCTCCGAATTGCGCAACTCAGCTCCGGTATACTTTTTTTGCGGTTTCTATGTAATGCAACGCGTTATTGAACGCACAGTCTCTCGATTTGCCATATCCGATCGCTGATATGACTGGTTTTGCGCGTTCGATAAAGGTCCCTTTTCGAGGAACGTCCATGTAATTCGCGTGGTCGCAGGTCTTCGTCACGCACAAGTCGTGCTCCGCGAAATGGATCATGCGGCACGCAAATGTGTTATATCTCGCGGGGGGAATCAGGTCCCCCTGGCAGCTCCTAATATGCGCCTCAACGAGGTTGATGCCCAGTGCGCCTTCTATCGTATCGAGTGTTCCTTGAAACCGCGGGTTGATCTCGATTACGACTGGGCCGGTTGCACCAATAATGAAATCGATGCCATTAGTCCCGACTAAACCAAGATCGGTCGCTATTGAGTTTGAGATTTCTTCGATTTCCTTTGCATAGTTTGTTCTTAGCGGAGTCAAACTGCCACAAAAGCTAAATCGTCGCATCGGGCCCAGATTCTTTAGACCAATGAGCTGTTCGTTAATTGCTATCGTGAGTGCCTGTTTTCCGGTCGACAACACCGACGCGCTTGCATCAATACCTCGGACATATTCCTCGAGGAAAAAATCATCCCAGCCGTTATCATGATACTGCTCAATACTCCTCTGCAAGTGTTGCTTGTCTCTAATAAGAACGTTTTTAAATCCACCTGCTCCCCGAGTAGGCTTCAGAATGACTGGATAAGAAAGGTTGTCTTCCAAGTCAAAATGCTTAGGCACAGGATAGCCTAAGGATTGAAGCTTGTCCCTCAAACGGTCTTTGTTATTGACAAAGCTCGAAAGTGATGGAGAATTCCCCGCTGTTCGTGGGATATCAAGCGTCTCAAACCCAGCGGCTAGTATCGCGTGATCGTAGGCGAGGCCCTTCACGAGCGCTTTCACACCGGTATAATCCGCGTCGGTAATTACTCCAGGAAATTCATCTCTAATGAAACGCGTGACATCGCCGCATTTAATCAAGTCACTGTCTGCATAATGGCTTACTGACTCGACGTAAAACCCTGCTCGTTTAGCAGAGCACATGATGTGCCTTGTGTTGTACCCGACGACCAGAACTCGGAGAGGTTCGTCACTTCGACTCGAAGTGCTAGTTGATCGGCTCAGAACGCTTAACACCTACCTTTTCGTTGAGATTGCCGACAATCCTCGTTCTGCCCGAAAAATCTGCTGTGAGCTCTTGACCACGCTGCACGTGATCGAGGAAGATGCTTAAGGCTGCGATCTCTGAGTGCGGTTGGTTAGTAATCGCCACGTTATAGTCTGCAAGTCTGAACAGGTCTGGAGGCACCTTTTCCGCCCCTACAACGACCATAAGCCTCTCAGTTTCAAAGTGGTTAATGACGTTTGGCAGGTTCTGTCCGTACATCGTTAAGTGCACTACGGTCCCCCGGTCATGTTTCCATTTCGCGATCTCCTGCCTCCAGTTTACCTGGTCGCGAATCCAGAAGTTGCCACCCCAGCGTTGCACGACGTCACGGATTGTAGAGACAATGGAGCGGTCAGAAGCTGCAAGAAGCATTCCTTGGGCCCCCAACGCTCTCGAGCATAGACCGACGTGCGTTGTAACGCGTCTATCGCGGTCGACTCTGTGACCCACTCGTAAAACAACGATTTCCATGGTGATGCTTTATCCTGAGCTTTGCTAATCAGAGGACGCAGTCTTAAATAAATTGTATATCGTACATAAAGATAGCCGTGTCAAGCCGGAACGTGAACGTGAACCGAATTTTGCATCACAAAAAAAGTGATCGCCACGATTTGGATTGTGCAACTTGGCCTTATATGTGAAATTGCCGCGCAGTTTAGGCGACTGGTAGAAATACGTATATATCACGCCACAAATCACACAGTTGGCTGGGAATAGCGCGGGGGTTGCCAAGCCAGGTCAAAGGCGATAGGTTCAGGGCCTATTCTCGTAGGAGTTCGTGCGTTCAAATCGCACCCCCCGCATATCAAATTGTACGAAGTCCATCTTAGCCGGGAATTGTTTTTCGTCTGTGACTGAGGAGCGCTCCACTGCTTTCTCCAACAGACTTAAACGCTACGACGTGCAAAACTAAAGGGGTATTGAAAATGAGCAACGCTGACACTAAAAATGCTTCCCGCTTGACAGAAAAACACTGCGTTCCGTGCGAGGTCGGTGCACAACCTTTTGATCTTGAGACCGTTCAGGGCCTGTTGCCGATGGTGCCTAAGTGGAAGCCAGACGAAGACGTTAAAAAAATCGTGCGAAGTTTCAAATTTAAAGACTTCGTCGAATCAATGCGCTTTATCAACAAAGTTGCTAAGCTAGCAGAAGAAGAAGGCCACCATCCCGATGTCTTCGTATCCTACAACTACGTAAAGATTAGCCTTACTACCCACAATATTGGTGGTTTATCTGAAAACGATTTCATAATAGCAGCTAAGATCGACGAGATTTTTGCGACTAGCGCACCTAGCCCAAACTGAGCTCAAATGGCACATAGAAGTTCTGCAAAAACAAGACACGCGGATGCATGCTGGGTCTTAAGCTTCTAACATAAGCCACGAAAAAGTTGTGGCGCACGTAGCTGAGTACGCTGCAGAGGAGCTTCGCAGACACAAGAAAATGCTGCACGTAGTTGATTCGTAATGGATCTTACAAGAAACGATGCGAACGGCGAACTGGCTCGAGTCTTAAAAAAGCTAAAGAGCGACCGCTACGCGAGCTTTTTAGAGACTCGAATAACAAAGATTGAACGCGGGTATGCGCAAGCGGTATTAACAGTTGCCGAGCATATGCTGAATTTTAACCAAGTCGCGCACGGGGGCCTGATTTTTTCGCTGGCAGACGTGGCATTTGCAGCAGCATGTAATTCTTTCAATCAAACAGCGGTCGCTCTTTCTTTTCATATTACTTACCGTAAACCAGTCAGTATTGGCACGCGGCTCGTTGCAGAAGCTAGCGAAGAGAGCTCAGGCAAAACCACCGCCTTATACAAGATTATCGTACGGACTGACGATCAACGCATCGTTGCAGTGTGCGAGGGTTTGGCTTATAAGCTACAATCATCGTTTACTGAGAATGATGGGCCCGAGGCGATTTGAACGCCTGGCCTCACGGTTATCAGCCGTGCGCATATTCTCCGTCCTGAAAAAACACAGGACGGAATCAAACCTGGCTAAGCTACGGGCCCTTTCGGATAGCGCAATGCCTATAGGCGAACGAGATATATAACAATTCTTGTCTGCCAATTCTAATCCGAACGAGACGTGCGACATACCTTTCGGTCGAAGCAACGCTTATATGCCTTGGGCCTAAAAATCTGCTACCTCCATTTGATGCACATACTACAGGCAAAAATGAGCTCCGACTTGGGCCGGTAGATCAGGGGTAGATCGCTACCTTGGCATGGTAGAGGCCTCGGGTTCAATTCCCGACCGGTCCACTTTCATATTTAAGCTGCAGCTTCATTCTTCACCCATATGACGCATCGTTGGACGCCAGCATCCGCATCCACAAATACTCCTCAACCATCCCCTATAAAGTCGCACACGCGTCAGCTGTCTTTGGTCCCCATTTGTGCTCACCTCGAACTCCGAAGTGGAAACGCAACGCTGGCAGTGAATGCTCTAAACTGCAGCATTATATAGCGAAAAGACTTATAGATGAGCGATGAGACTTCGTTGCCCGAGCTGCGGCAGCCGTTCGTGCGTGAACTCAGCAGAGCGCGTCATTGAAGCAGCTCCCACATTGTACGCTAAGTGCCCATCGTGCAATGATTTAGTTCTCGACAAGACAAACCGCATCGATTTGACCGACATCAGCTTTGACGACCTGAAATGTAAGAACTGCGGAAGAAAACCGTTGGATGCGGTTATGGCGCAAATACTCGCTGTATCAGCTGAACCTAATAAGAACCGACCAAAGCTGACCCTTCGGCAGGTAGGTACTCCGTTGTTGTCGCCCGGCGTCCCCACCTATGCTCCGCCACATATCGGGTACCAGAATCTGCTGCTCCTAACCAAGCAACAAATTATCGCTGATGCGAGTAATCTGATTCTCAGGGACATACCCGAAGTTAGAGGGGTCATCTACGGGGATATGAAACGAGTGATCGGCCTAGCTAACCGCCATGCAGCTCCGCACACTTGCCGCGTCTTGGCTGGCTGCGACATGCGAGCCGACTTAGTCACCTCAGCGTACGGACAGATCCTAATGTACAAAAGCCAGTCGAAGATTCATATTGAGCACGACAACGCGGTAAAAATGACGAAACTCGGAACACTTCCCATAGCGGGACGCGTTGTGCTTGACGCACTCGCTGGACCTGGAACTCTCGGGCTGATGAGCGTGCTGATGGGCGCTCAAAAAGTTGTTCTAAACGACGCCTGGCTGCCAGCTGTAGAGAACGCGTATCTCAACTTACAAGTAAATAGGGAGATACTTGGTCTCCGCACATTAAGCCGAGCCCCAGTGGCTAAAAAAGCGCCCAGCAGGGCTCCTAATCTTTTCTGTACCGCCACTACTGATCACGCCATTATAGAGCTATATCACGGTGAGTTTGAGGAGTTCAACATTCAAGACTCCGGAGTGGATCTTGTCCTATTGGACCCATTTCCTGATACCGAGCCGTATTTTAAAGCTTTGTCTAAAGAAATTCGCAACAAGCACCCAAAAATCCATATGGTCTGCATTTGAAGAAACAACCTTAATATGTTAGCATTTGAAGAAACAACCTTAATATGTTAGCATTTGTTGTCGGAACTCGGCCCGAAATAATCAAGATGGCGCCCGTAATCCGGGAATGCAAAAAGCGGGGAATAGCAGACTTAATTATTCACACAGGGCAGCACTACACGTACGAAATGGATAAAGTTTTTTTTGACGAGCTAGAGCTTCGTGACCCAGACTATATGCTTGGCGTGGGATCGGGCACAGACGCTGAACAAACTGGCAAGATACTCGTTGGCGTCGAGAGCGCCTTGACCAAGGAGCAACCAGACGTTGTGCTTGTTGAAGGAGATACAAATTCTGTTTTTGCAGGTGCATTTGCCGCAACCAAGCTCCATATCGAAGTGGGGCACGTAGAAGCTGGCTTGAGAAGCTTTGACAGGTTCATGCCAGAAGAAATTAACCGCGTCCTCACTGACCACGTCTCAGATTACTTGTTTGCTCCGACTGCGAACGCAGAGGAAAATCTGTTAGCCGAAGGAATCTCTGCAAACAAGATATCCATCACAGGCAACACAATCGTTGACGCCGTTCACCAGAACCTTCGACTCGCGCAAAAGAGAGTGAGCGTTCTCAATGAGCTCAATATTGAAAAAAAGAACTACTTTCTGATAACTGCACATCGACAAGAGAACGTTGACAACAAAGCGCGCCTGACCGGCATATTGAAAGGACTAACTGAGCTGCATTATAAATTTGATGCGCCGATCATATTTCCAATGCATCCACGAACCAAGAAACGTGTTGCCGAGTTCAATCTTCCTTTAGATGGCGTCACACCGATTTCCCCAATTGGATTTCTCGAGTTCCTACTGCTAGAAGCAAATGCCAAGCTCGTTATCACCGATTCAGGCGGCGTGCAAGAAGAGGCGTGCATTCTAAAAGTGCCTTGCATTACTGTGAGAGACAACACGGAAAGGCCAGAGACTATAGCCGTTCGTTCCAACTTAGTAGTCGGAACCGACCCTGATCGGATCGTAACTGGAGCAAAAGCGATGCTAAACACGCCACGCAATTGGAGCAATCCGTACGGCGATGGCGACTCAGGCCAGCGCATTGTGTCTATACTGACTCGTGCCTTTGAAGCTTGTGGCGTCGAAATTTAGCCAACAAACGCCCAGCCTCTCTGCACCTACTGCAGCTCGTTTCTTCACTCGTTTGTTGGCACCCGCACCGTAGTGAAGCGCAGAATATCTTGCTTTCAAGTTGTGGCTGTGCTAGCTTTATCCGCCACCTCACGACAGACCGCAAGCAATTCATCGCCGGCCTTCTCCCACGAAAACTTCTGTGCTTGTGCAATGCCTTTCTTACTCATCTCTTTTTTTAATTCGTCATCCTCGAGCACGGTGAGCATTGCCTGTGCGAGCGCTTCAACGTCATATGGATCAACGAGAAGGGCTGCTTCTCCGACCACTTCGGGTAATGAGGAGACGTTCGAGGTAATCACGGGGCACCCTGACGCCATCGCTTCGAGTACGGGGAGTCCAAACCCCTCGTAGAGCGAGGGATAAACGAAAACGTCAGCTTGGGCGTAGAGAGATAATACCTCGGAGTCAGGCACATAGCCTGCAAATGTAATGTTGACATTTTCGCGTCGCCTAGCAACGTCTTTGAGCATATCCTCGAGTTCAGGAATAGCCGTTCTCATATAACCGACCACGACAAGCTCCAAAGGACTTTGAGATCGTTCTTGGACGCGTGAAAACGCTTGTATCAGCCGGAGATGGTTTTTCCGTGGAGAAATATCAGACACGATCAAGATCTTCTTGCTTCCGAACTCGACTCTAGGGGCCTTGGGAGTGACGAACGGGCCGTGGTGAATAACTACAACCCTGTCTGCCCGCAAACCCCAAAAACGTATCGCGTCCTTCTTCGTCGATTGCGAGACTGCTATATATCGTTCAGGGACGTCACTGAAATGCTTCTGAAACGTGTTTAGGAGTTTTATCGTCCGCCTGCCTTGCGTTCCGTCATCCGCAAAAATGTAAGGGATGAAATCGTGCACCACTTGAACCCATCGCGATCGGGGCAAAAAGCCGTATTTGATAAGAAGAAGGAAAAAATACAGGGCCTCTAACGGGTCGAGCACATCCCAAGGCGGAGCTAGGAATAGGACCACATCGCTTGACTTATACAGCCTGATGAGTTTAACCAAAGTCTGAGGCGTCAGGAACCTCGCAATCGTAAAAAGCGAGATTTTTTGACTCGCGAGAAGAGAAGGGCTGATAAAATCCATGCCTCGGCGAACTACTACCGAAACAGAGTCTACTTGATTTGCGTCGGCGATTCTTTTGAGCAGTTCCTCGGTAACTCTCGGTATCCCGTCTTTGTGTTCGGGAAAAGGGGCGATAACAGTTACTTTCATAAGCCAATAATGCCGTTACAATCTCCAGCTATAACGCTTCTGAGTTTAGGTTTTAGTGGGCTACGGTCAGTTGCTGGTATTCGTGCATCTTGCAGAAATTGATGCTTGTTTCGGTCGTTATGCGAGTGCATTTGCCCCGCTTAGCCTGGATTATTACCACAAACTAACAGATGAGCAATCATCTGTTCGTCCTATTACAAATAAATACAGCTTGCAGCGTGTTACTGTCTGCTGCAAAAATCGCTTAATTCAAGTTCCAGTCGCGAAGAATGGGTGATGACATTGAAAATAGCCCAAGTTTGCATTAGATATCTCGCTCCTGGCGGCGTGGAGACGCACATACAAAAAATCTCCGAGCGGTTAGTGCAACGTGGTCACGACGTCACCGTCTATACGACAAACCTCAAAACACAGGTGCCGTGGCAATGCTTTCAAGACTATGCCCCAGACAGTTACGTCAACGGCGTGAGAGTGCTTCGGCTGCCTGTGAAACGATACCCATTCCCTTATGCACCGTACCCGACAATCCCAGGCTTGATCAAGAGGATTTTCGAGACCGACGCCGACGTTGTCCACGCCCATTCGCACAGGTACTACCAGATCTTCGCCTGCGCAGCGGCAAAACTAAAGCGCGGGCGCCGACGCGGGCGATACCAGATGCCACTCGTTGTCACACCTCACTTTCATCCACCCTCAAACCGGGAATCAGCGGTCTCACGATTCCTGATGGGCGTCGATGACCTCTTTTTTTCGCGCCGAATTTACAGAATGGTCGATGCGATTCTCGTTGTAACGGATAGCGAGAGGCCGTTCATTGAAAAATTCGCACCTCTGACGAAGTGCGTGACCGTTCCAAATGGTCTAGACATAGAGGACTGGACCCCAATTCCTGACGGCCGGCCGTTCCGAAGCAGATATAGGATAGGCAACGATGAAAAGATCGTCCTTTATACTGGGAGACTTGCAGACAACAAGGGACTGGAGCACCTCATTGACGCTTCCTACGAGGTCGTCGCAAAGCACCCGAAAACGAAGTTCGTCATCGTTGGAGAAGATTGGGGGGTGCTGAAAAGGCTCAAGAAGAAGATATGGGCGAATAATTTAGATGACTATTTCGTATTCACAGGCCATATAGAGAGCTTTGAGCTCTTTAAGTCAGGATATGCTGCTGCCAGCGTTTTCGTACTGCCGAGTGAGTGGGAGGCTTTTGGCATTGTCCTTCTTGAAGCGATGGCTTGCGGAACCCCGATCGTTGCTTCAGACGTCGGAGGAATTCCTGACGTGGTCGGCGACGTCGGCAGAATATTTAAGTACGGAGATATCCGAGCTCTTGCTGGAAATATCATTGATATTCTCGACAATGAAGACCTAGAACGCGAGAAGAGTATCCGAGGTAGGGCTAAAGTCATCAAAGGGTTCACGTGGAGCGCCGTAGTCGACCGACTTGAGGGGATTTATGAAAGCATTGCAGACGTCAGCTAATTTACGCCAGCCGCGCCTATCTATTTTCGTATACTTTTCTTCAAATAGCCAAAGGACGTGAGCACCGCTCAGATGACACTAACCAATGGCGAAGAGAGAGCCAAGCTAAAACGTGGATCACTTGCGCGCGGTATTAAAAACACGGTTCTTTTGTTTGGTGGAAATGCGATCTCGGCTGTAATTTCGTTTTTTATCACTATCTATATCGCGCGCTTACTACCTATCTCAGACTTCGGCTCCTATATCACTGTGATCTCATTCGTCACATTATTTGGTATTTTTACTGATTTTGGAATCAACACGGTCATAATTCGTGAAGGGGCTAAAAAGCCCGAAGATACACATAAGCTCATTTTTAGCTCGATGGGCCTTAAGTTTCTCATGTCCGTTGCGACGATGTTTGCCGTAATCGTATTCGCTCTTTTCACGCCGTATTCACTCGAGGTCAAAGCGCTGATCGTCTTAATGTCGGTCACGCTCGTAATGGGCGGCATCGGGAGTATGTTCAGTGCGGTGTTCAATATTTACCAAGACATGAAGTATATCTCGATCATTCAGATTGCCGAGCGAATTACTTTCGCCACTTTGGCGTTCGTCTTTCTGATTGCAGGACTTGACGTCCCCGGCGTCATACTTGCGATCATTATCGCCGCTTTTGTCAGCCTGATGCTGAATTTCATATATAGCCGGCAAATTCACTACTACAAGCTGAACTTTAAACCGATATTCGACCGTGCAATACTGACGCCGGCTGTGTGGTTCGGATTCGCAGGAATGCTTGGGTTCATATGGCAACGAGTAGATACTATCATGATTTCACTTTTGTCGAATATGACGCAGGTCGGACTGTACACACCTGCTGTCAACTACGTAGGGATAGGCGACATGGCCGTCCTGGCACTTACGGGGGCATTTTTTCCCATAATTTCAAGAGCCGTGCTCGAGAGGAGGATTTCCAAAAAAGAGTTGTCGAAGTACCTCGGCTATTTCGCCGTAGCCGGACTCGTATTTGTTGGAGTAACGTATGCGTTCGGAGGCCAAGTTATGATTTTCGCCTTCGGTCCCAAATTCGCTGATTCTATCGTGTTCATCAACATCCTTGTTATTGGATTTGCCATCAATCTACTGACCATCCCCACTTCTCTACTGCTTGACGCAACAAACAATCAAAAGGTGCACGTGCTAAATGCCACCTATTTGACAGCGACAAACGTTGGTTTGAACTCGATCCTGATACCAGCAATGGGCGCCCTTGGCGCTGCGTATGCGACGACAATATCGCAAAGTCTTGGGGCAGTTCTCGGTATACCTATTGCACTCTACGTCCTAAAGCGGTCGCACCACTTATGATAATTTGAATGTGTAAGGCCACATTCTGTAAGTCCCGAGGCATTTCTTGCACGTTTCGCTGTAGGCGCTTTAACTTTTGGGGAGTGTTCATCGCCGGCACTTTCGCGTGCCTCGCTGGTTCGCTCGTTACGTATTTATTGCTTTTTTCGGCGGTAATTATTTGTTTGAACGCTACAGCAAGTATGTCGGGATAACTGAACGTGAAGTGTACCTCGCAAATGAATGGTTTGATAAATATGGGGAGGTCTCCGTTTTTGTGAGCAGAATGGTGCCGGGCGTACGGGCTTGCTCGTCCATGCCAGCGGGAATCTGCAGAATGGATCTAAAGAAGTTTGCTGGCTATAATTTTTTGGGCTCATTGCCGTGGAACGCCGCACTGGCTTTCGCGGGGTTCTACCTAGGCACCAACTGGCACAGCATTACCTCTAAGTACTATAGCGTTGTGGTGGCGGTGTTGCTCGTCTTTGCAGCCGTTATTCCGTTGCTTGTGCTTCGATCCAAACGAGCCAAGCGGCCGGTGCACGTGAAAGAAGGCGGTCGTTAGAGATGCTCACCGGAAAAGATAATAGCCAACTGCGCGTATTGTAATTGAGAGCGCAACTCGCTGCGCAATGATTCTACACGACTTAATGATCGTATTTTGGTGATAGATGGTGTTGTTGTCTAAGGGGGAGTAGTTGAAAACAATTTCTGAGAAGATACTATCAAAGCGGAGTGGCGTGGATGCTGAAAGTGGGGACATAGTAGCCGTGCCTGTCGATTTAGTTTTCGCCCACGACGGTACGCTACCGCTCGCGATTCAGCAACTAGGCGGCCAAAAAGTAAAAGATCCCAAGAAGGTGGTGGCCTTTTGTGATCATGCTTCGCCCTCACCTTCTGAAAAAGTGTCAAACGTACAAGCGCTTATGCGGCAGTTTGCCCGCCACCATGGCATGGATTTCTATGAAAATGGAGATGGAATTTGCCATCAAATTGTCCTCGAGAGGCACGCCTCGCCCTACAAAGTAATAGTTGGCGGTGACAGCCACACGTGCACCCACGGTGCCCTCGGCGCTTTTGCGACTGGTATGGGTTCGACTGACGTGGCCGCTATTATGGCGTACGGAAAAACATGGCTAAAAGTCCCAGAGACTGTTAGTGTGGAGGTCTCTGGAAAAATGCCTGAATATGTTCACTCAAAAGACGTTTTCTTAGAGCTACTTTCACAAATTACGGCAGACGGGGCCACATACAAAGCGCTTGAATTCTGCGGCGAAGGGGTAGAGGCGATGAGCGTCGAATCACGCGCTACGCTCTCTAACATGTCCATCGAAGCCGGTGCTAAAGTCGGTGTGTGCGCAGCAGATGAGAAAGTGAAAGCGTATCTGACGCGCTACGGCCGAAGTAATGAGTTCAAAGCGTTGTACCCTGATGAGGGCGCTGTATATACCAAAAAGGTTCGCATACGCGCTGAAACTGTCGTTCCTATGATTGCTAAGCCGCACAAGGTCGATAGCGTCGTCCCAGTTACAGAGCTTGAAGGCGAGGAGCTAGATCAAGTATGCATCGGCTCTTGCACGAACGGGCGGATTGAAGACCTCAGAGTGGCAGCACGAATCCTGAACGGCCATCGAAGCAAAGTGCGACTAGTGGTGTTTCCAGCAAGTCGTGGAGTCCTTCTAGAAGCGTTGAAAGAAGGAATCTTGGAGACGTTCCTAAAGGCAGGCGCCGCTGTTGGTCCGCCTGGGTGTGGTTTTTGCATTGGGAGGACAGTCGCTTTAGGAGACAATGAGGTCGCTTTATCTACTCAAAATAGAAACTTTAAAGGCAGGATGGGCAACGACTCGTCATTTATTTACCTGTCGAGTCCATCTACCGCCGCAGCGAGCGCCATAGAAGGTAGAATCACAGATCCGCGAAATCCCAAAGAGTAGAGCACAATTACAAAAAGGTGGAACTATGAATATTAAAGGGAAGGTTGTCAGAGTTTTCCCTGGCGATACCAATACGGACGAGATTATATCAGGGAAGTACAAGTATGATGAGCTCGATTTAAACAAGCTTGCCAAACATACCTTTGAATCAGTCGATTCGCACTTTTATGAGGATTGCCATGACTTAAAAAATCCGATTCTGATTGCCGGGGCGAACTTTGGGTGCGGATCGTCAAGAGAACAGGCGCCACAGGTTCTCAAGGCTTGCGGCATCTCGTGCATCATCGCTGAGTCCTTCGCGCGGATATTCTATCGCAATGGCTTCAATATCGGTCTTCCACTAGTCGAGTGCGAGGACATCTCAAAAGATGTGACCCAAGGAGAATGGCTAGAAGTGGATTTTGACGCTGGGATGATTCGAAGCGAGCATCGAAACAAAGAATATCGTTTCAAGCCGATCCCACAGTTTATGCAAGAATTGCTAGAAAGAGGCGGGCTAATGCCGTACTTAGACGCCTGCGGTGGATATACGGACTGATCAATTTGGCGACCTTTTAAACGACAACTCTGTTAGGTGAGGGTAATGCAAGAAGTAGCCGTAATACTGGGAGATGGGGTTGGACCTGAGTTAGTCAAGGCAATGATGCGAGTCGTGACTGCTACAGGAGCGTCTGTAAATATGATCCCATGTCAAGCCGGAAGCGACTGGTACGAATCTCACGCAGGGAACTCATTGGTTCCCGATGAAACCCGAGACGTGATTAACTCAACCCAAGCCTGTTTCAAAGGGCCAACCACAACGCCAGGAGGCCCTGGTTCCCCCCGCAGTGTAGCGGTCACTATAAGACAAGAGATGGATTTGTACGCAAACGTCCGTCCAATACGGACGTTTGTCAACACCCCCCGCCCTTTCGGGGATGTTGACTTTGTGTGTGTACGTGAAGCCACTGAAGGCATGTACTCAGGGAGCGAAATACAACTCTCCGCTGACATGTTTATCGCCCTGCGGAAAATCACGAAATCGGCGAGCCGAAAAATAGCCAACTTCGCTTTTCGAGAAGCAGAAAAGCGAAAATGGAAAACTGTTGTTGCTATCCACAAAAGCAATATACTAAAACAGACTGACGGCGCTTTTCTCCAAGCTGTTCGAGAGGCAAAGAACGACGACCCGAGCATTGAACTGTGGGAGTATCACGTTGACAACATAGCACAACAACTCGTGAAAAATCCACAGATTTTCAACGAATCGATATTACTCTCAACCAATCTTTTTATGGATATAATAAGCGAAGAATGCGCGGCGTTGGTAGGAAGCATCGGCATGATCTATTCGGCTAATTTTGGCGACAGTTACGCAATGTTTGAACCTGCTCACGGATCAGCTCTAAAGTACCAGAACCTTGACAAAGTAAATCCCACTGCCACTGTGCTCGCCGGAGCGTGGATGCTTGATTACCTAGGTAGCTCGCGCGAATCTGCCATGATCTTTGACGCCCTACACGCGGTAATTGCCGAAGGCAAGACGACGTACGACCTCGGAGGCAGTCTTCGAACAAGTCAAGTCGTTGACTGCATTATCAACAAGGTCGAAAGCTACCTGCAAAGCCGGTAAGACCAGACAGGGCTCGAAGTCTATTCTTTTTCCAAACAGGTCGTGCAAGCGCTGCGCTTTTGATCTAATACGATACCCTTCGCAGCACAGCTGACACACTCCTGCGAATGTCCTCCACTTAGGAACCGCTTTTTCGGTCGTAGATGACGACAGTCAAAACTCCTCTGAAGCTCCTCAACTCCGCACTCATCGCACTGTGCCTCGTGAACCATAATACCCTCACCGGCAAGGGAGCAGGAGTGGTACCCGAGGTTTCCAGAGCCCAGCGAGATGTTTTCGCGCCTGCGGTAGCGACACTCCTTCGTAATTCCTGCCTCCGCGAGCTAGCTATTCGTAACGCGTGTGAGCAATCCAGGGCGGGAACACTTCTTCGCTCGTGAGGAAGTACTTGATGGCGTACTCCTTCAACTCATCATCTGAAACGCTCGAAGTACGAGCCTCTTCGTCGTAGAGCTTGTGAATATCGTTGCAGATCATCTTGATCCGGCGGTCGTTTTTCCGCAAGTTTACTTCCACACCAAGAAGCTCGTTCAAAACTTGTTCCATCTTGTAGCGGACCACTTCCCTCCCTGAAGAGTCCCCTATGAGCAGTATTCGCTGTCCCCCCACGACCTCAGGAGGAAACGGCTCGTACGTAAAAGGGTTCTTCAAGACGCCGTCGGTGTGTATGCCGCTCTCGTGGGCGAAAATATTTTCACCAACAATGGCCTTGTTTCTTGGGAGTCTAAAAGCAAGCTCGTGTTCTAGGTAGCGTGTAAGCTCCGTAACCGGCGCGGGATTATACTTTTCGAACCCTTTAACGCGGCAAAAAAGGAAGGTTAGAATCTTTTCAAGCTCGGTATTTCCTGCCCGCTCTCCGATACCCATAAAGGTCAAGCTCGACCAATTCGCTCCGTACCAGTATCCTGCCAAAGTGTTGGCCACGCCGAGTCCGAAGTCATCGTGAACGTGCATTTCGAGATTCTCCGCTCCGATCTCTTTAAAGGAGCGCACGATTTTAGGTATGCTAAACGGCAACGGGGTCTCTTCGAACGGCATGCCGTAGTTCAAAGTGTCACAGATTCTAAAAATCGCGTCAGGGGCGATGCTGAGTAATTCCTTCACGAATGGGATAACGAAGTTTGGGATATCTGCGCGCGTAATATCTTCGAGATGGCATCGGACCTTCAACCCGTGATCCACGGCATATTGGAGGGCTTCGGTGTACTTGTCGCGCGCCTGTTCTCGATCTGTCAATCCAAGTTTGTCAAAAATGTGCGTATCTGATATAGACATCAGAATGCCTACCTCGTTTATGCCGTCCATGCTGAGGTTCATATCGATATCTGCCACGTTTGCACGCGCCCACCCGGTAATCTCAGGATGATCGTAGTTGCAATCGATCATTTCGCGGGCCAACGTGCGATCTCGCTCGTTGAAGAGGAAACACTCCAACTTCTCTATTCCCATTTCGTGCAAAAACTCGAATATCCTAAACTTCTGTGTTTTCTTAAGCACGATTCCGGGCATTTGTGACCCGTCTCTTAAGGTGCTGTCGCTTATCTTAACGTCTACATCGCCCGGGAGCTTGATCTTCTCCATTTCAGCATATGACCTGTACAACTTAACGCTCCTCCACTCGATTATCACTCATATAACGTTCCCAGTTCTTGTTATGGCAATAATTCTATATGAAACTAGTTCCGTCTCGTTCGCCGATCCGCGCTCTACGGCCTATTGCATATTGATATACTAAAAAAGACGTAACAGTCCCTGATGGGGAAATCGCACGTCACTCTCAAATATGGGCAAGGTGAGACCTCAGTCACTCTCGACGAGAAAAACCTAATTCAGGTTATCGAACCACACGAAATCGAAGTATTGGATGAGGAGAGCGAGATCATTCGTGCCATGAATGCTCCAATAGGAACGCTCACGCTCCGCGAAATCGTAGCGCAACGGAAAATATCGAAAAAGAAGTTGAGCGTAGTGATTATTGTCAGCGACGTAACTAGACCCACTCCAGTCAAAAAGTTGCTGCCGCACGTCTTAAACGAATTAAAAAGAGCAGAGATTCCTGACAGCCGGATCACGATCGTGTTTGCTCTCGGAATTCATCGACCTCTCTCCGAGCTGGAAATGAAAGGCCTCGTAGGCGATGATGTTTTTGATCACTACCGTTGCATCAACCACGACGGCAATAACTGTGTTTTTGTCAGTACAACGTCACGAGGGACACGCGTTTACGCTAACAAAGTAGTGCTCGACTCCGATGTGAGGGTTTGCCTCGGCGCAGTTGAGCTCCATTATTTTGCTGGATACAGCGGTGGATATAAATCCTTGCTCCCAGGCGTTTGCGCGCGCGAGACGATTGAATCGAATCACAAACTGATGCTGCAACCAAACGCTGAGGCGGGAAGGCTGGACAGCCCCGTAAGGGAGGATCTTGAGGACGCGGGCCGACTAATTGGATGTGACTTTATCGTAAATGTTGTGCTTAACGCAAAAAAACAGATCGTCAAAGCCGTTGCAGGTGATCCGATTCAGGCACACCGCGAAGGAGCGAAAGTCGTCGATTCCATGTACATAATACCGATACAAGAGCTCGCGGACGTTGTGCTGGTATCCGCCGGCGGCACACCGAAGGACATAAACCTTTTTCAAGCACAAAAAGCGCTCGATAACGCGAAATACGCGCTCAAAGTCGGAGGCGCCATCTTGCTAGCGGCTGAATGTCCAGAAGGACTAGGCGAAAAAGTATTCGAACGATGGATTAATGAAGCGCACGACAAGCAGGAGCTTGTTGACAGGCTCGACTATGCCTTCGAAATTGGTGGACACAAAGCCGGAATTTTGGCGAAGCTTACTCAAAGAGCGGACGTCTACCTCGTCTCCGAGCTTCAAAAGGAAATCGTCGAGCGAGCATTCTTACTCTGTTCCCGAGATTTAGACAGTGCCCTGCAAGCAGCTATGCGCAAGTACGGGCCAAACGCCCGAATTGCAGTGATGCCATTTGGGGCCCATACTCTCCCTCGACTCCGACAAAAGGACACAACCGGTGAGAGGACGAGAATGCGCGAAGTACTTCACTAATCATGTGGGTAACGAACTGCCGCAACTATTCAGGAAAATCTTCAAATGTAAGAAAGAGATTCGGCAGTATAGAGCACCCTCTTTTTTTGCTGGTTCTGTCCAACTCGGAGATCGCGACTGTTACTGGCATATCAGGGGCAGGAAGCTTCGAGCAGTACATTCAATATACGCCTGCTGCGGATGCAGAAATCGTCTCCAACGGAAAGCTGAAGACAATAGGGGTGATGTCTGATGCTCCGTCTGGGGCAGCTACCCCGGCCGTTCTGACTCGTGCAGGCCTTAATCTATCACAATGCGCACATTTCCTAATAAATTCAGGCTTGCAGATTGTCCCGGGGGTGCCCTACTACGACCTTCGCGCAAAACACGGCTATGACATCCGTGTTCGACCTGGAGTTCCTGACGCCCCCGAAATCCGCGACGCTTCTCGCAGGCTAGCAGGATGTTGCGACTGCGATCTGGCAGTGATAGGAGAGACGATACCAGGAGGGACCACCACGGCATTATGCGTGCTGCGAGCACTCGGCTACAACGCAAATGTTAGCAGCAGCTTTGCCGCGAATCCTACGGCCTTAAAGGAAAAAGTCGTGAGAGAGGCAATGTATGGGGCGTCGATTAGTCCAGGAAGCTTACGGGACGATCCAATGCGGGCAGTTAAGCTATTCGGTGATCCGATGATGCCGTGTGTGGTTGGGCTGACCGAAGGCTTCCTCAACTCAGGAAAGGAGGTTTTGCTAGCCGGCGGGACCCAAATGGGCGCAGTCGCTGCCATCTTAAAGGAGCTCAACTTGAGCGATGATGTTGTTTTAGCGACGACCAAATATGTTTTTGACGACGCTTCAGCGCGGTTCATTGAGCTGGTTGAAGCGTTAGAAATAGACGCATTTAGCGCTTATCCAGATTTCTCAAAAAGCTCGATTAGTGCACTCCAGAAATATGAACAAGGGGAAGTGAAAGAAGGTGTCGGGGCCGGCGGGGCAATGACCTTAGCCTGCATTTCGGGCTACGATCAGGACGCGTATAGACAAGAAGTAGAGGCGGTCATTAAGCAGCTGTAATGCATATTTGTGCCGAATTCGAAGCCTGCACACGTGATCGTTAGGAATAGCAACAATACTCAACAAACTATAAAAGCTTCTTGTATCAATATACATGAGATGTTCAAGAAAAAGCACGTCGTTTCAATGCGGGATTTGACGCGCGACGATGTTGAGTTTATTTTAGACTATGCCGAGAGAATGATGCCGTACGCAAAAGCTGGCGTGCGGGTGCTCGAAAACCGGATATTGGCACTACTTTTTTTTGAACCCAGTACAAGGACGCAGCTCTCGTTCGACTCAGCGATGAAGCGGCTGGGCGGCTCGACTCTAAGCTTGACTTCAGAAGAAAGCTCAGTATTGAAAGGGGAGACTCTCGCCGACACGATAAAAGTTGTTGAAGGATATGCGGATGCGATAGTCCTCAGGCACCCAAAAGAGGGCGCAGCGCGCATGGCTAGTGAAATATCGAGGATTCCCATCATAAATGGGGGGGATGGAGCAGGGCATCATCCCACGCAAACTCTCCTAGATCTTTATACGATAAAAAAAGAGAGTCACCTAGATAATCTCGACATAGCTTTACTGGGAGACCTCAAATACGGAAGAACCGCTCATTCATTGGCCTATGCCCTTAACATGTTCAATGCGAACATCGCACTGGTCGCCCCAGAAGGACTTCAAATGCCCAAGCATATAGTAGATACCTTGAATTCAGTCAGGTTAGTCGAGGACGTGGACGAAGTCATTCGCGATGTAGACGTTCTCTATGTCACGCGAATACAAAAAGAACGATTTCCTGATCCAACCGAGTATTTACGAGTTGCAAAAAGTTACCGGTTAACATTACGCGTCTTAGAGCGGGTGCGCGAAAATCTAATTATCATGCACCCACTGCCGCGCGTTGACGAAATAGCGCCGGAAGTAGATCAAACCAAGCATGCGAGGTACTTCAAACAAGCGTTCTACGGGATACCCGTTAGAATGGCATTGCTTGCGATTCTCATGAATGGTTCGATATGATACCGAAAAAAGTCAAGGAAGAACTACGAGTCCGATCGATCAGAAATGGCTCTGTCATAGACCACATCACGGCCGGAAATGCTTTGAACGTGCTCAAAATACTCGATATAACCGGCACTACGAAAGCAATCGTTAGCGTTGCTATGAACGTCCCAAGCAAGAGGTTGCCATTCGGACGAAAAGATATCGTCAAGATAGAAGACCGGGAGCTGATTCCAGCAGAAGTTGACAAGATTGCCTTGATAGCTCCTCAAGCGACGATCAACATCATACGGGATTATGAAGTTGTGCAAAAAAACTCAGTTGTTTTGCCGAACGTAATCACCCACGTCGTTCGGTGCCCCAACTTAAACTGTATTTCCAACAGCACAGAACCGGTTTATTCAAAGTTCAGCGTCCTTAATTCGTTTATGTTACGGTGCAATTACTGCGAAACCATCATCGACAGCGATATCGCAGCATACCTGATTTAAGTAAGATCAGACACACTGCAAGCCTATGCGTTGCTGGTTCTTCACAGTCATGACAGAAAACCGACCGAAAAGCACAAATGAGCTTTCTTTTGCTGCTACCGATTTTTTAGCGACGAGACCTTAGAATTGAGCGCGAAAGGGACCGTTTCTGCACTGACCAACGAGAACTTGTTTATGTTTGCTCCCAGCAACGCGCTCCCAAAACCATTCTTCACACACCTTCGTCAACTGATTTTCCGTGCGGCAAGCTTAATCGCTTCAACTAGGCTATTTTGCGGCATAATCGATGCGACCGGGATGCGTAAGATCTTCTCCACTGTTGGGCTAACGATCGGAGCACAAACCAGCGCGAGCGCGCCGTCTCGTTCAGCGTGGATAGCTGCAATCAAAGCTTCTTCAATTGAGGTTGCAGGGTATTCTCGTATGATAATCTCGTTTCCTTCTATTAACATCGACCTTTCTGTTATCTTATCCAATACAGGTCTTGCCGCCACGACGGCAATGAGGTCTCCATTCTTTGAGGCTCCTTCCAGCCTTCTGACCGCTCTGAGGATCTCTCTGAGTGTCTTAAGGTTTGGTTCACGTTCTCCGGAAATGATTTTATAAAGCGTGCTTGAGGAGACCCCTGATATCTCAGCAAACTTAGTGACCGTAAATCCAAGCTCTTTGATTGCGTGCAAAAGTGTGCTCTTTAGCTCCTCATCTGATGAAAACGTTGCCCGAATGAGATCATCTGCAAGCATTTGCGATTTCTTGGGACAATTATGGTACTTATTATTTAATGGTTACTATAGGACAATAAATTGTACAAAAAAGGAAATGTAAAAAAGTAAATGCGCTTTCAACGATGAACCGGTTATCGGAGAAAGGATTGAGTTTGGAGACTCCATCAGTGGTAGTCGAATGCGAAGGACGCCAGTCGCTCGAGCGCCCCAAAAACCAGCGCTCTTGAATGCCGGACTACCGTTAAGCTTGTAAACTTCAATTTCTAGTTAAGTATATGGACCAGCAGTTTGATGAAAAACTGACGATTTTCTGGGACTCTGGCGACATTGTACTAGTCGATCAGACTAAGCTCCCTGTCACTTACGAGCTCGTCAGAATAACGACGATAAGTCAACTCATCAATGCGATAAAGACGCTGAAAGTGCGCGGAGCGCCGGCCCTCGGAGCGGCCGGCGCATACGGCGTTGCTCTTGCTGCCCACAAGAAGAAAGGCCACAGCGCAGTCAAACTAAAAGCGCACTTACGTCTCGCAGCAAGGTCGATTCTAGAAACACGACCAACAGCCATCAATCTGTTTTACGGGGTTGATCGAGTTCTAAAAGCCATAGAGCCCTGCATCACGGTTGAAGAAGTCAGAGAAGTCGCGCTTAATGAAGCGTTCCGCGTGGCAGAAGACGACGTGATAGTAAATAAGGCCCTAGGTGCCATTGGCGCATCTTTGCTGAAAGATGGCGACGTCGTAATGACGTACTGCAACGCCGGAAGACTCGCAACGGTCGGTTGGGGAACTGCCTTGGGAATCGTACGCTCTGCAATACAAGAGGGTAAGCGGATCGCGGTATATGCGTGCGAGACTCGGCCGCTCAACCAAGGAAGCCGCATCACAGCGTTTGAATTGCTAGAAGACCATATCCCTACTACTTTGATCGCTGACAACATGGCTGCTTCGATAATGAAGCAAGGAAAAATCGACAGCGTCATAGTCGGAGCGGATAGGATTACACAAACTACAGTCTACAACAAAGTGGGAACGTACATGCTAGCGATTTGCGCAAAAACTCACGGCGTACCGTTTTATGTGGCCGCGCCTTTGTCAACCTTTGATTATGAAAACACAGTTGTCAAGATTGAAGAGCGCGACGCGAATGAGCTTAGGTTTTGTCGCGGAAAACAGATCGCCCCTCGCTCGGTACACGTTGAAAACCCCGCCTTTGATGCGACTCCGATAAAACTGGTCACGGCAATAATTACGGAAGAAGGAATCATAAATGGGCCACATCGGGCCGCGAGCCGCTGATCAGAGCCAAAGAGTGATAGATATGTCAACAGCGATAAATGTGGTATGCCAAGATAAACCTGGCGTTTTAAGGGATGTTGCAGCTGCAGTTGCGCATTTTGAGGGAAATATACAGTATACGCAGCAGTTTATTCTCGCGAAAGGGAAGCACAAAGGCTTGGCTACAATTTACATGGAAATCGAGAACTTGCCCAGTGCACGTGAATTAGCTAAAAAGCTAAAAGCTATCGCTTACGTTGAGAGCGTGTCTTTTCACCAACCATTCGAAAAGATTTGGGGCTCCAGGATCATAATAATCGGCGGGGGCGCTCAGGTTGCGCAAGTAGCGCTCGGAGCAATTACGGAAGCTGATAGACATAATATTCGGGGAGAGCGGATTAGCATCGACACTTTGCCTATAGTAGACGAAAATAACATCGCGAAAGCGGTAAATGCGGTATCCAGAACGCATCGAGCAAGTATTTTAGTATTGGCCGGTTCGCTCATGGGGGGAAAAATTGCTCAAGAAGTCACAAAGCTGCAAAATGAGGGCTTTAAGGTCATTGCTCTTAACATGGCAGGCTCCGTACCAGAAGTGGCCGACCTTGTAGTCACTGATCCGGTTCAGGCTGGAACCTTTGCTGTGATGGCGATCGCAAAAACAGCGAGCTTTGATATAGATCGCGTTTCAGGTCGGCGCTTTTAGCACTTATGGGGTTACAAACTAGCGTCTTGCAACGTGGAAGCAACTAAGATTGGCAGCGTGATAGTCGCGTCTGAATACACGGTTACCGTCTCAGCGTGTTCACCTATTTTCCCCCACGATTTCGCTTCGTCCAAAGTAGCGCCGGAAAGGCCCCCTGTCTCGGGCGTGTCCATTGTGAGTTGAATGGCAAAGTCAAGCCCTTTGGGAATGAGAAGCATAGATTGCATGATGAAATTCTTTGGAACGCCGCCACCAATAAAAAGCGCTCCTGTTCGTCTCGCCTTGTAGCAGATGTCCGTGATTTGTCGAATGTCCTTGAATGTATCAACTTGAAGATCACGTTTGTACCCGAACACCCAACTCTGGAGGCCAATGGAAGAGTCAGCAACTGCAGGACAAAAAACAGGGACTTCGTTATCCACAGCGGCTCGCAAAATGGAGTTTTTGTCCAAAATGCGCGACCCGATCTCCTGTAAGAACTCACAGATAGTAAACTGCTTTGGTGGCTGTGAATCAAGAATATCGGTAACGATCGCGTCAAACCTAGTTTCAAACGTTGTAAAATGTTGATCAGCCAGATAGACGTCGTATATCCTATCAATTTTGGAGTTCTTGAGCTCGATGTCGTTCACACTACATTGGCCTTGACAATGCTCACCGCCGAACGCTTCGATCAAATCGTGCACCAAGTTAGCTCCGGTCGTGACCAGCACATCAATATCACGGCGCTTAATCATATCGACAACGACCTGTCGCATTCCAGCAGGGATCATAGCGCCAGCGAGGCCGAAAAAGCTCGTAACATCTTCAGCTTGCATTTCTTTGTAAATTTTGACTGCTTTGGCTAAGCGTCCCGCTCCAAAAGCACAGTTTTCGTACTGCTGCATGAGGGCGGCTACAGTCATGCCTTTTTCGACCTTAGCGTGTTTGACCGGATTCACCGAATAGTCTCCTTATTATAGCTTGTTACAAAAAGCTTGAGTGAACGAATAAGAAATCCCGAACTAGTTTCGCCCCGACAAGAGCCGACATTCCCATGTCGTAATCAGGAGTGATTTCGACAATATCGAAACCAGACACACGAGGCGCCAACGCTCGGATTGCCGTTCGCAGTTCCAATGGCGTCAACCCATAGGGCTCAGGATTTCCTACACCGGGTGCAAAAGCAGGGTCGATGGCGTCCACGTCAATGGAAAGATAGATGGCTCTGTTTTTGGCTGAAAGTTCAATATCGCTCAAGATCTCTTTAATTCCCACGCGTCTAATCTGGTCCATTGTATAAATAACGCTGGTATCTAGCGCACGCTCGTACTCATCGCGAGCCCCGCTGCGGATTCCGATTTGAATCAGCGGTACTCCAAGACGGACTATATTCCGCGCAACGCACGCGTGGCCGAATTCATTACCAAGATAATTCTCCTTGAAATCCAAATGCGCATCAAAAATAACTGCCACGAGCTCCGTTTCTTTGGCTAAGGCCTTTATGCAAGGAAGGGTGATTGAGTGCTCACCGCCCAACGTTATTGGCACTTTCTCGTCCTTCACCAAGCGAGAAGTTGTTGCTTCGAGATCGGTAACCATCTCGTCTAGGTTACCATACTCGGTATCGCCCATATCGTGGACTAGCTGCTCTGAAAGTTCCCGATCGCATTCAAAGTCATACGGCTCGAAGTTATGGGAAGCTTTCCGTATAGCTTCAGGAGCCCATCGGGAGCCTGTTCTAAACGAAGAGGTACCGTCAAACAAGATGCCGTGAATTACATACTTGCTGCTTGCGTAATCGGAACCCGAATCGGCAAATATCATGCGGCAAAAATCAGTTCCGGTTCGACTTATGATTTGATGTCTAATTTGCGTTTTCCCATCGATTCTAAGTACGTCACGTCCTTACCCGCTTCCAGCTTGTCTACGTGTTCTGGAGGGATCTCAATCTCAAACGTTGAGTAGTCGTTCAAATCCATGAGCTGCGCGACGTTTCCCATTACAGAAAGGACTTGCGCCCCTTTTCTTTCTACAATAGGCACGTAGATCTTAGCGCTAACGGGTTGCACAATTGATCTCTTCTGCCCGTCGAAAACTCCGATTGCGTCTATGCGCGCTTTCGCTGATCCGTGCTTGCCCGGCTTTGATGTTGCTAAACTGACTATAGTAGAAGGTTCATCATCTATTATGATATAACGGCCGACTTTGAGCGTTCTTATTTCCGTTTGCTCCTTCATGCGGGGTAATAGATGAGCATTAAATATAAATGTATACGCATTAGATTAAATCCCGAGCGTCCGGCAGCGCACGCTATTCAAGAAACCGACGAGTACGCAAAGATGCGGATAGGAATCGTCTCCAGATGCGACAGCGAAGAAGCAACCGACTTAGCTGCGGAAATGGGTCGCCACCTAAACGGGCGTGCTCAGACGATCTATGACGATGAAACCGCTCAAGCGCTGGGAGAAAAAGGGATTCCCTTAGAAACCTTCGACGTTGACGTGATAGTGACCGTAGGGGGAGACGGCACGATTCTACGCGTTCTTCAAAAACTTCGGCACCCTATTCCAATAGTTGGCATAAACGTCGGAAAAGTCGGCTTCTTGGCAGATGTTAGTCCCGAAAGGGCTGTCAGCGTCGTTGAGAACCTACTGGGAGGTTTCCGCGTTTCCGCACACTCACGTTTAGCGATCTCAGTGAATGACAGACACCTTCCGTCCGCTACTAACGAAGCTGTAATCATCACCTCACGACCAGCAAAAATACTTGAGTACAGTATTGAGATAGATGATCACGTCGTGGATGTCTTGCGTGCAGACGGAGTAATTGTAGCGACGCCGACTGGTTCGACCGCATACGCGATGAGCGCCGGCGGTCCGATCGTAGATCCGCGAGTAAACGCATTCCTCATCGTCCCGCTTGCGCCGCATAAACTTTCAATTCGTCCGTGGGTGGTCAACGATGAGGGCACAGTTGCTGTCACAATAAGGGAAAAAGACGCTGCGATCGTGGTTGATGGCCAATACAGTGAGACCGTTCATAAAGATGATGAGATCCATTTCTATAAGGATCAAGAGGAGTCCCTTTTCGTGCTCGGTGAAAAGACTTTTTTCGAGAAAGTCCGTGAGAAGCTAAGATAGCGCGTCTGTGTGGACGGGTGCGGCGGTAGCCTTCCTCTCACTGCGAGCTGCTATGGTCCCTTTTTTGAGCGAACTCAAGCAAATCCTGAGCCGTTTTCCAAGAATGTCTGGTTTGAGGTGGTAATTCGCCACGCTCATCCAACCACTTTTTCAAAAAAGCAATCGTCTTTGTATCTGATGGATAACCACTGCCGATCTCCACACCGAGTGAGTATTCGAGCGCTTGGATGCTCGCATCACGACTAACTTTCGCGATGATCGACGCTGCCGATACAATGACACGATTCGAGTCCGCATGGTGTTCAGCGATTACGCTGCGTATGCCGCTCGCTTCCATAACGCGCTCAGAGAATCGCGCAGCATCAACGTCGGCAGCGTCGACAAAGGCTGCATCGGGATTTAAATGGCGCAAGCTTTGAGCATGCCCCCTAACAAGGATGTCATTCATAGTCAAGACTTTTCTCAGTTCGTCTATTTGTTGGGCCGTAATCTCCTTCAACTGGATAGCGCATACTTTTTCGATTCGCTTCGACAAAAATTCGCGGCGCTTTGGACTTAACGCTTTTGAGTCTCTTAGCCCCATTCTCTCCAAATACTTCAGCGCTGAAGAGTCGATAGAGACCGCTGCAACGAAAAGAGAGCCCAGAACAGCTCCTTTTCCGGCTTCATCCACTCCAGCAATCTTCATATCCCGCTCAAAACAAGTGACGCACCCCCGCCAACAGGCGCGGATTGCGGGAGATCAAACGTTTTATTATACCAGCAACACTCATATCTTCTAGCCTCAAGCCTTCCAACGAGCGAATAAGCTTGTTCAGCTCGGCATCGGAAAGATTGACAAATATATCTTTTATCTTATAGTTTCTTTCAAGTTTCTTTCCGAAAGAAGCGCGCCACGCTGCTTCATATTGCTTCAATACCTTTAAAGAGGGGTCTTGCACTCGAACCGCCTGCTTTGCCACCTCGCCAGCTAGCCTGCCCCCCTCCAAAGCGTTGATTATGCCGCCGCCCGTTATGGGGTCGGTGTGACGGGCTGCATCACCGACGAGCATCAGACCATCTGCTACGGTTTTTCGGGCAGCATTGCTGACCGGAACCCCACCTATATTCAATTCAACTGGTTGGCCGTCAGGAAAGTGTCTTTCCGCAAACGCGTTCAGATAGTCGATAGGGTGCTTGCTCTGCAATTTGCTTGCGAGGGCTCCAAGCCCGATATTTCCTATTTGATGTCCCTTCGGAAACGCCCAGGCGTAGCCTCCGGGGGCTTCTGAACCAAGATAAAAATCGCAACAGTCATCGAGCAAATCGACATTTGTCATTAGGTATTGTGCGCAGCTTTCGAGATCGATGGGTTTGAGGGTAGTATTGATACCAGCCCAGCGGGCGAGTTGTGACTCGACGCCATCAGCCGCGATAACCACCTTCGCTCGCATTTCAAGCGATTCGCCAAGGTGCCGGACTTTGACACCGCATATGAACCCATTTTCTCTAATGACCCCAGTAGCGCGTGTACGAACGGCTACATCAGCCCCTGCCTGGGCTGCTCGCTTAGCAAGATCTCGATCAAAAATCTTACGTTCAAGCACATAGCCCACCTCGGGACCAGCGAGTTCTTCAGATACCTCTAAGACCGTACCATCAGGCGAAAATATGCGGGCACTAGCTATATTATTTGCAATCCATCTCTTTTGAGGTGGCAGAAACCTCGCTAGTCCTTCTTTTGAAACGCCTTCAGCACAGCGTACAGGATTGCCGATCTCCTGCCGCTTTTCGATTAAAAGAACGTCGCATTCGCTCGCAGCCGTCGCGGCAGCATAAGCTCCCGCAGGACCAGCGCCTACTACCACGACGTCGTATTCGTCTTTCAACCTCGTGCCCCCTTCTTCAGGAAACGACTAGCGCTCCAACTGGACAGATTGTTACGCACGTCTCGCAAGTCGTACAGGTATCTGCAATTTCTAAACACGACTCGATAAGCGTTATCGAGTTAGTCGGACAAACTGACACACACGCGCCACAATGTCCACATTTTTCAATATTGACCTGAATCACAGCTAACCTCCTTCTACGTATGTCAAAAAGCAAAGAGTTGGTTCTATTAAGAGCAAGATCGAAGCAATCTTTTAACTGAAATTATTAGCGTATGTAGCGCAGATCCTCTTCGCTCGCCACTTCGTGTATCCCCGTTTGTTCCATCTCCCTGAGCCGTGCAACGATTTTTTCCATGTCTTTAGCACGGTCTTCCAAAGCTCGCATGCTAATGTCTATGCTAAGGGCCTTGCATAAAACTCGCAATACCGCTTGAGCGCTTTTTGGATCGACCAAGTAACCGGACGTCTCACCCATCAAACAGATTGCATCAATTCCTGCCAGGCCTCCGAGGCCTAACAACAATCCAGAAGCACCTACGATGCCCCCTCCGGGCTCATTTTCCTTAAAAACCACCCCATATTGTTTCATTTCTTCGACTAGCGCTGCGTTGTTCACTGCCCCGAGGACCGCAGGTTTTTCGACGAGTTGCCCGAGACCATAGCCGCCAAGTGTGTAGATTCTTTGTACCTTGTTTCTCTTCGCTATGTCCAGATACGCGTCAGTCAGTTCGTAGTGACCGTCATTTGTCGCGCTTTGATGGTCCCCCACAAGGATCAACAGATCCTGTTTCTCACTCTTAAATGCGTAAAACTCGCTTCTGACCATCCTCACCAATCCATCAGCAAGCACGATTACCTGCGGTGGAAAATGCGATGAGTATACCTCTGCGATTTTCTGCGCACCAAGCTCGTCTATCATGTGTTCGGCGACTAGTTTTCCGACGTGTCCAATTCCAGGTAATCCCTCAACCAGAATAGGATTTTCTAATTCGACGTCCTTAATTTGCTTAACTTCAATTCGCTTCATCTAAATCCCATTTCTTCCCGAGAAACCATGCCACTCAAATCAAAAGGCTTACTTAGATCTCGCACTTGTCTCACGCTTGAGAATTCTCCGGTATCTCCCGTATCGATCTTCTGGCGAAAATCTTGGTGGACGCGCCGTCGTAGTTGGTTGCCCACACGTTGGGCACTTTTCCTGAAAGGTATACTCGTGGCATTTCCGAAGCTTCATAATCTGTTCAGCTACGCTGTGAGCAACTAAGATAATTGAAGTTCCCTATGGAACTTTCCAGTGCCGCCAGCCTTGATGATGACCGCTATCGCTGCGTTCGCCGCTTTTTTCATCGCGTTTTCTGCAGTCTTATAATCCAAGGCAACTGTTCTTATCCGGTAGCGAGGCGCACCAATATAACTTACATCAAAGCGAACTTCATCGTTCTCAGACTTCATGGCAGCTTTTAGAGCTCGCTTAATAACGTCTATCCCGTTCGGTTGGGGGCAGGCCAAATCCACGTAGCCTGTTATGTAGACGTACGGTATTTTTACGTTCTCTTTCGCAATAAGCGCAATCTGAGCGGCAACCTCTGGTTGAAGTCCCGTGAGAGCTTCTGGACCCCGCGTGGCAGCGTCCTCAAAAACGTAGTATAAACCGCCAAACTTGTCAGCGAGTTGATCGTAAAGGTCTTCTTTGTTCGCCCCTGTTGCCTCCGCCACAAATTCGAGCCACTTTTCCGCCTTTTGTTCGCTCTTCCATTCTTGAATCTTAGCGCGGCGCTGATGTTCATTCACGTCTTTGAACGAAAGATCTATGTGGCTTCGGCCAGGATCGACGTTCAGAACTTTACAAACGATCTTTTGACCTTCTCTTACGTGGTCTCTGATGTATTTCACCCACCCCGAGGCTACTTCGGAGATGTGAATGAGCCCCTCCTTCTTGTCGTACTCATCGAGCTGGACGAAGGCCCCAAAGTCGACTACGTTAACCACAGTACAAACAACCAAGTCTCCGATCTCAGGCCAGGCTTTCCTCATAGCACCTCAAGTATTTGCGTCCGTATCTCCGCCCTTCCCCCACGCGGCTCCGCGAGGGTTCGCCCGCAGACTATGCAGTTCACAACTGAGGAGGCATTGCCAAACACGATTTGGATGTTCTCACAATCCGCACATCGGACGCGCAGGAATTTACTCATGCTCTACACCTCCACCAACTCGAATTTCGATACCCGAAACCCTTTTCGCGTGTGTGCTTTGTTACACTCAGTGCAGCGATAGCGGAGGTTTACTCGCTTGGTGGGCTTATCCCCCCCCGGGACCTTTGAAAACTTGCCGAGATTACCAATACCGCTTCGCCGCTTTTTTTGGCGCGTGATCCACGTCAAGGACGATGCACGCCCCTTACGCACTTTTTCAACTTCTTGAATGGTGTGCTTCCTGCACACCGGACATATCGACTTGACCTTCTTTGGCATCTTCAAGTTTATCACCGACTATGATAGCTATGTGGCGATCAGACAAAGCTTGAGCGTTGCCCTCCGGCAGGATAGCCGTTTCGCCTTCACCAAGTTTGTAGTTTTCGCCGTCGAGCCCTATAAACGTTGGAATGTCTGTCAAAACTCGCACTTGGAGGTATCTCATATTCTCGTGTTCTCGTATTAAAGTCCTTTCGTCGTGGTGAGCTTCGTTTACGTCCGTATTCTCTTGCGCGTCTTCATTGAAGTCGATCAAGCGATGACTTCCCTTTCCCCCACGAGGCTGTTTAACGCTTGTATCGTCAAGATTCGCTCGAAAAGAGTCCTCTTCAAGGAGTGGCCGAGCGACTCTGTGGTTTTCGTCCGCTTGGAGATCCGCGGGTGATCGAGGATGACCAGCTTCTATGGATTCCTTTTGTGCAAGCAAGCAGTCCCGATAATTAGTAAATACGCTATAAACCGCGTCGTAAATCTGGGCCTCGGCGTCAGCTAGCGATGCATCTTCTTTATGTCCTTTTGCGGCGAGCGCCGCTAGCTTGATTATTTTCGCCGCACGTTTGTCATAAATCGCGTCTGCGACTCGCAAAGCATTTTCAAGTTCGTCTTTTTTTTGAGGATCATCACTGTTTTTCAACGAATCAACGTATTCTTTGAACTCGGAGTAGAAATCATTCTTCAACTCGGTCAATTGTCGTGAGCGGCGCTCTTCATTTCTGATCACTTTTAAGTCGTCGAGATTCATATTCCGCAAGCCCTCGCGCCATAAGATAGACGGCCGTGTGTTCAGGTAACTCTGTTGTACCTTGATGAACCTTAATAGTTTCACCCTTGATTTCGGCTATTGCGGGCTTAAGAATTTTCACTGAAACAGATCGGTCGGCAAAGACGACTGCGTCGTGCAGAGGCTTAAAACTGCGGAATTCATCGAACGTCAGCGGTGTAACGCGAAACCCAGACCCCCCGTGAAGCGACGTGGGTAACCTGATCAACCTCTTCGTGTCCGCTGTTACCGGCACGTCGATACGTACCTTTATCTGCGAGATGGCTTCCCTGATTAGACTCTTCCACGCGGTTAGCGGCATTAGTCTCGATTGCAAGAGGGGTTGGATCGTTGTATCTTGCGACATTACGTCGACAATCTCCTTTGCGCGCCGCTTTCCGATGGCTTTCACAGCGGCAAGCTCTGTGATTGCCATTTCTGCGTCAAGCTCGCGCAAGCGCTTGAAATACTTATCAATCCACGTTCTTATCCTGATCTCCCAACAGCTGTTGTCGCCAGGCACTGGAATAATATTTGTTCGTCTTAAGAGGTATTCTGGCTCGAGACCCGTACCGGTCAAGTAGTTCACAACCTCTCGCCGTTCGTGACTGCCTAGAGTGACAAGTCGCTTCTCTCGCAAATGGACGTGATAACCTCGACCACCGGAAAAAACGATACTGAAGTCTGCATAGTCAAAACCGAAATCATTCACGAGGAAATCCAAAAGCTTGTCAGTTTCGTTTTTTACTGCTTGCAGCATAAGTGCATACGACGGCGCAGAATCCGTCAAAAGCTTGTCAGCATCCAGATCGAAGATTATGTCTGCCCCCTCCCATTTCTTGTCTTGCATACGTGTGGCGCTAGGATACGCGTAATACGCTGTTGAGTAGTACACGTGAGCGGGAGCTACCGCCCCCAAATATGCTTGGAGGTCCTTCTGCGAGCTAAAAGCTTTGTGCCGTCGCATCACAAGCCGAGGGTAAGCTGAATCAAAAAGAACAAACGCCCATTCTCGTTTCCGGAACCTCGGAGGGAGCCCGATAACAGGGTTATGGTAATACTCTTTGAACTTGCTTTCGAGGAATGCTTTTGTTTTTGCGTTCACGTGCTTCCACCATCTCTGTGCTACGCTAGATTAAGGAGCCCTTTGTATAATTTTTGGGGCTGAATCATCACAAAATGCTACTAAACTGGTCCTTCCCGCGGATTTCGTTGCACGCCTTCGTGACGTTTGTTTCGCACTCGATAATAAGAAAGCGGGTGAATAACGCGCTTGCACAAGCCGTCGCTCTCTACGCAATTGCCATACGTCTCCATCGTTGAACACCCTGGAGCGATGTAGTCTTTGCCAGACGCCCCCCTAATATGTTCGACTTGATAGCGGGTAAGGTCGTAGTCGAAGTCTGGAGATGTCTCGTAAATGCGCACAATCTCGTCGGCTTTCATGCCGACATTCGCTAGAAATGAGGTTAATGCAAACCGAGCAGGATGCGACAGATTCCTGCCAGCTTTCACTTGCGAGAGCAACGCTTTGATGCAGGGCGGGCACGCTTCTAAGACGACGGGTCCAGAGTCTACGAGATGTGACGAGACTTGAGAGAACGCTTCTTTCAAGGGCGATGTGTAAGGAGAGAGTTCTTCACACATTTTGCCGCTGAGTTTCAGCGGCAACCCGCTCAGCACTTTCAACCGCACCGCCTCTGCCAAGATCTGGATTATCTCTCCCTTAGCTAGAGTCACACTACCCCTGTTCAAGAGATTAACGAGCCGCCATTGAGGGCCTCTGAGCCTTCCTGTATATTTGACAAAGTCCGTGAAATGTAGCCGGAAGGCGTCGTTCTCTACAGATACCGGCATCCGAAAGTCTTCAAGCAACGACATTATATACTCGTCCCGAGACGGTTCGTCAGCATGCCGCAAATTGTCAAAAGCGTCTTGTGCCTCTGCATTTGCGTATCTTTGAATCAGAAGCGTTTCATTGATACACGACACCAGTGCTCTTGCCATTACGTAAGAGAAGATCTCAACCTCATAATCGTCGCGCTCGATTAACGACGCAGGAGTATCACCGCTGATCGCGCGTGTAACTCTTTCAACGCTCCTATTGAGAATAAGCTTTGAAAACTCGCCGACTGTCAAGAATGATTCAAACGTTCTTGTAGAAGCTTCAACGTAGCGCGCTGCCGCAGAAGTATACGGAAAAAGAGCTAAATATTCCTCCATGCTTCTAGCGTCGATCAAATACGACGCCCGACTGTCTCATTCTTGCTCTATCCGCGGCGCAAGTAAGTAAGAGACAGAACCGTTCCCGTCGGCAAAATCGAATCCAACTTTAAGCGGTATGTTCTTGCCTATATCGAGGGAAACTTCAGAGGCTTTTCCGACTGCTTTTGACATTTCAATCAAAAATTCTAAACTAAATAGTGATCTTACTTCATCTGATTTGCCGTCTGTGCGCGACACGTCTACGAGTTGGTCTTTCGACAGTTCAAGTCGCATTGTGTCTGCGTCACCTAGCGCTTCCATGAAAAAATCAGTATTTGCACACCCAAGCGCGATATTATCGCTCACCTTGCCCGCCGCTTTGACCGCCCACCTGAACTCTTTCCCCGTAATGACGACGTGTGCTGCAGATTCAACCTTTGGCACTTTCGGCTCTTTCTTTATCGAATAGGGACTTAAGAGGGCTATTGTGTATTTCAGATCTCCAAATGACAAGGCCATCCGGTTGTCGTCAATCGCCATTTGAATTACGTCCGTGCGATTAGCCAGCTCAAGTATGTCCTGCATTTTTTTCAAGTCGAGTGTAACAACCTCTTCATCGGTTTCGTAATTCTCGAAGGCTTTGGCTGACAACTCAAACTGCACCATCGCTACATACGATGGGTCTGCGTTTCTGGCGTAAACGCCATCTTTGCCTAAGTGCACGCGCGCCTCGTCCACGATTATGGTCAATGCTTCGATGCCGTCTTTCAGCGTCTCTCCAAGAATATCAGCTTTAAACATAATCCTACTCCCTTATGACCGTCCAAACACCCTTTATATGTCCTCATTACTTTATATCTTGCTGTTCCTCATTCGCTAGCTGAACGCACGGCGAACAAACTGAAATCGCGTCTAACCAAGGCCCAAGTCGCCTTTTTGCTGCGGAAAGTGCCGAACGCTGCCTGCGCCTTGCCCCAAACCTTCGTCAAGCCGCACGCTTACTTCTACTATCGTGCTAAGATCGAGCTTGTTGCATAGCTCATCTAGCAGATAAGAACAAAGATCTTCCGCGCTCACGGAATCAATGGGGAGTATGACAACGTCCTCCTTCGGGAAGCAATAGCGCTTTTTACTCGTTCCTACCGTAACTGCAAAATCTCCAGTTTCCGTGTTTGTTATTTGTACGTCCGCATCTTGAGACGCGAGCAGCGTCTTGTGATCAAGTGTCTCACAGATCTCGCCGACGTATTTTTTGACCTCTTCAAAGTCTATTACAAAATCGTCAATCTGCGCACCGACGATCTTGACGCTGACTGCATATGTGTGCCCGTGGAGGCGTCCGCATTTTGGGTGGTCTGGAATAAAATGGCACGCTGAGAACCTGAGCTTTGCCTGCCACCCGTTAAGCTCTATCCACATATGCCGATTCATCTTAGCTGCGATTTTTTTATGCGTTTCAGTCGTTGAGATTGACGCATTTGTCTATTGATGGAATGATATATAAGGGGTCGGAGAGTTGCATAAGCCTTTTTAGTTCTGTGCCCAACTTGTATCGAGGATGAAGGACATCGTGAAAAAGCAACAAGATTACTATTACCGAAAGGCTAAGTTCGAAGGATATCGATCACGAGCGTCTTACAAATTACTGCAAATTCAAGAACGTTACCGCGTTGTGCGTAGGGGGGATATCGTCGTTGACTTAGGCGCTGCTCCTGGCGGATGGCTCCAAGTGATTCGCCATTTGAATGCAACTGCCATAGCCGTCGATCTCCAGCAAATCGAGCCGTTAGAAGGAGTAACCTCCATTCGAGCCGACATTACTGCTCCAGAAACTGTCATTAAAAAAATCCAAGAGATTAAAGGTCAGGTCGATGTCGTCATATCAGACGCCGCTCCTAATCTTAGCGGGGTATGGAGCCTCGATCACGCTCGGTCAATCGACATCTCGCGCTCCGCCTTAAAAATCGCTACATGCGTACTCAAAACGGGAGGTAATTTTGTAGTAAAAGTCTTCCAAGGAGATCTCTTTGACCCGTTCACACGCGAGGTTGGCGCTCATTTTAGCTTTGTTAAAGCTTTTAATCCGCGAGCGTCAAGAAAGCAGAGCGCTGAAATATATATCGTCGCTAAGCGCTACGCAGGTAAGAGAGAGGCTTGAAGGCCGATAGCCACGCAATTCGATCGGAAAGACTCGGTCGCGTAAAAAGCACGGCAAAACCACCCGCGAATCCACGTAAAACTATTTATTACGTATCGAACATTAGTGATTACAGTTTTGATCCGTTGGACCTGACGTAGGCAACTCTTTTGTACCCGCGCGAAGGAAGAGCGAAAATGGCACAAAAAAGCACGACTGGCGTAATGACGAGGCTCTTGCTCCTTTATTTGGCTATGACAGTAGCCTATGCGTTTTTGCGGATTCCCGTTGGTACAGCGATGAATGTCGTCCTCGGAGGCTTAGTGACCACCCTTCACGTGCCGCTTTTTATAACGATCCTCATACTATCAGTTATCACAGGCTCTTATTCTTCTCTTCTCCTTAACCGATTCGTCGATCAGGACCAGGTGAAGCAGTCTCAAGCAAAGATGAGGGACTTTCAGAAGGTGTATCGTGAAGCCCAGCTCGCAGGAGATAAAGGCAAACTCAAGAAGCTCGAGAACGAACGCGCCGAAGTTATGGAACTTAGCATGGATGTTCAGGCGCAGACCATGAGACCGATGCCATACATACTCATCATCTCGCTTCCGCTTTTCGGTTGGCTGAGCTACGTCATGTATTACTTCCCGTCGCTGGCCTCGTACGTGCCAACGACGATTAACATGCCCTATTTCGGAACCCTGTCGTATACCCAAGGCGTTATTTTGTCATTTCCTGTGTGGCTCATTTGGTACCTCGTTTGCTCGCTCGTTTTCACCCAAGTTATTCGGAAAACGTTGGGAATGTAATCGTTCGTGGCACATCTAACAGGCCAAAGAAACGTTCTTTTCGCCTTTTTGTGAGAAAATACCCTCTGCATTAAAGAGCGCTTCTGATCCAAGCCGGTGTAATTCCGAGTTGTCGCTGAACTGTTATTCGTCGGTTGCTCGACACAAATCGAGCAATACACCCTTCAACGTGGCCACGTCAGCGTCTGTTTTGACTGACGTACCTGAAAAATGGGTTCTTGATGCCTGA
Organism: Methanomicrobia archaeon; assembly: GCA_015660915.1. GTDB lineage: Archaea > Halobacteriota > Bog-38 > Methanoflorentales > Methanoflorentaceae > Methanoflorens. Next base: position 121,788 of record JACTTZ010000003.1, read on the forward strand.
TAACCGATACTCCGTAAGCTACTTAAAAGCGTTTCAATGGGGATCGGCGGGCATTTAAGCTCTTTCAATAGCTTATGGTAATCAAAAAACGTTACGACATCAAGCTCATTAAGACACAACTCAACTGTCTTAGAGGCTTGCTTTTTGGTTCCAAAAACGCCATTTTCAAGGCTGTTAAGAACTCTCTTGCAGAAAAGTTGGTCGTAGAGCGGCCCAAGCCAAAGCGGTCCAGCAACAACCGGTTTCGCGGCACACAACGCACATTCACAACACTGCACAGGAGCAAGCCCTTGCGTGACGTAGCGATGCCCGCATTTGAAGCAGTGGAAGACAAATCCGAGTGAGCTTAGACACGCATCAGCGAGTCTTGCGCCTCGTTCGATCCGCAAATAAACTCGATAATAGTGCTCGGTCGCATGCGCAAGAACAGGAACCGCAGATTTATCGTATTTGACAGATTCTCGAACAATATTTCCGATGAGTATCCTTATTCCTGTCTCTGCATGATACTCAGTGTTCAAAGGCAGTGCGGAGTACCTCCTTACGCCGGCGTTGAAATGGGCGCCACTTAGGGGGGCAGTGTCAGTAGCCGTCACGCAGAGCATCTTGCTGGCGGATCTGCACGCAGCATCAACAAAAGGAGCCGGCGATCCAAACGGATCGATATCGACGACACCGAACCTTTCTTCTGACATTAAAGCGTTTGCATCGGAGTGCTTCACGTGAACGTTTAGCAGCAACCGTTTTGCGTTCCTTCTAATGAGCTTGTATGCGGCGTCATCGTGATCATTTAACGTGACTGCCAAATGCGCTTCGTTTGCGACTCTGAGTCCCCGTATGCCGCTCGCGCCGAGCGCATCGAGATATGTGATCGTGCTCCTCCCGCTTTGACTATCAGCGAGAGCCTGCATGCAAGCGACGTTTATGTCTCGGCCAAACTCCATTGTCGGATTATAAAAGACCGCCGCCGAGGAAGGGGGGTACGACGCATTTAGATCCAATCGTGGCACCAAAACAGCAGTTTGGCCCTCAACAACGAGCATCGTTCGCACGCGTAAGACTAAGTTTTGTAAATCATAAGTTTTGTCATACGCCGTGATTTGCGTAGCGATTGCGCACACTGCGCACGCAAGAACAGAGCCACCGGTCGGTGATTCGCGTGTTATTTAACCTTCTCAAACTTCCAACGTTCAGTCAGCGGGGCGGTGGCATCGATACCAACCTTTGTCGTAGTGCCGTCGCTGCGCGCGCGCGGATCGAGTGATGATCCCCGGACGTGTGGCACTATCATAATGTCTGAATCCCCTCGAACTCGGGTGGCAACTGCGAATTCAACATCAGCCATGTCGTAGATATCAATGTCATCGTCGACTACTACGACGTGTTTCAAACTCGTGTGAGCCGCGAACGCTGCCATCATAACATTTCTTGCATCCCCCTCAGTCTGTTTTTCTATCTGAATGACAGCGTGCAGATAGTGACGGCCCCCCGCAGTCAATATCACGTTCTTGACTTTCGTGACGTCCTGACACGCTTTGTATATTCGCGGCTCGTAGGGAATGCCCATTAAAAGAGAATGCTCGACGCCGGCTGGCAATATAGAATGGTATATTGGATCTTTAACTGAAGCTAGTCTCGTCAGTTCTATGATTGGTTCCTGTCGCACAAGGTCATAAGTGCCTGTGAGATCGACAAACGGACCTTCGTCTGCCGTTCTTGTTGGGCTTATCTGCCCCTCCAAGACTATTTCGCTCGGCGGGATTGGGACTCCATTTTCGCATTCGATGAGGGGTTGCACCTCGCCCTTCAGTGCCGCAGCGTAATTGAATTCAAAACCGCACGGCACTCTCGTTGTCGTAGCAAACAGTGTGACAGGATCAACGCCTATAGCAATAGCGACGTTTAGAGGCTCCGCTTTTTTCGCGCTGGCCTTATGCATCAAGTATGTGTGACGCGGAGGAACAAGCCTTACGGCGAGCGAAGTGTCGTCGATGACCATCATGCGATGAACGGACGCATTTACTTTTTGACCATATTTTGCCACCAGAACACCTGCGGTGATGTAAGGTCCACCCTCTCGCTCGAAGAACTTCATAATCGGCAACTTACTCAGACGAGGAGTGTGTTCCACGTCCCAGGCAAATTCTTGGACCGTCGTTTTTCCGTTCGGTGCCGTGCTTAGAAGTTTGCGGATGATTCCTCGTTCTTGAACGCCAAGTGCGCGGGCAAGCAGCGCGCGTGAGCCGATGAGATTTACGATAGCTCGACAACCGGCGACACGCTCGAATAGGACTGGTCCTCGTCCGCGAGCTAGACGCGGGGCCTCTAAGATCGGTGAAACCGCCTTCGTTATAACCTCAAGTTGTCCAGAGTCCATTAGATGCTGAACAAAGCGTCTCATTCAGTCACCCCATCGCTGCGAAAGCGAATGATCTAGTTGCAACAGGTCAAGCACACGCGCTACTAGCGTGTCGATGAGCTCTCCAATCGTCGCTGGACGTGTGTAAAACCCGGGACTTGCCGGAACTATTACGGCCCCACATTGGGACAATTTCAACATGTTGCTTAAATGAATCCCGCTAAGCGGCGTCTCGCGCACCACTAATATTAGCTTTCTTCTTTCCTTCAAGCATACATCGGCCGCACGCGTCACAAGATTTGAAGAGATGCCGTGTGCGATGCTTCCAAGCGTCTTCATACTACACGGAATTATCACCATGCCGTTGCTAATGTGAGATCCGCTGGCAATGGGCGCCGATAAATCCATTTCTTCGTAAATCTGGTAGGCCAGCGAGGTAACGTAATTCAAACTATACTGAGTCTCGATACTCATAAGATCCTGGCCACTCTTGGTCACAATGAGCTGCGTTTCAACCTGCAGATCCCGTAGGGCTTCCAGTAACCGAACGCCGTATTGTACTCCGCTCGCGCCGGTAATCGCGACTGTTATCGTCATTTTAGTGCCTCGATAAGTTCGTTCACAAGCGCAAATGATGCGTCAACAATCTGGCTGACTTGCTGCTCAGACGCATTGCTGACATGAATGCCGACTATCACGGCGCAGCTACAATTCAGCTCTTTCGAAATTCGCGAAGCAGCTTCTTTGGCTATCACATCATCCCGATGGTCAGGCACAGTGAGTACTGACGCGTATGATCGCTTGCTAAATCCGCCCAACGCGACGGCGCCCACATGCGCTTCGCCCCCCACCAACGTCACAAGCAAATCTTGACCCAAATGAGTCACGCCGATCACCAAATCTGTTGAACCTGCGCTTCTTGTTAACTCCAAGGTATCACGAAACAAACACTTACTCCTTGTTGGGTGCTTTTTTGGCCATTTAAGTCGTTGAATCGCCGACGCCGTGTGATGAGCACGACGCAGCCTTCTCTAGTTCTATTTTACTGACAGCCTAAAGGCTTTTGGGTTTTGCGCTTTTTTCGCAGAAACAGACGAGCCTGCGAGTTGTAGCAGTGCTGGCAGAGTTGTGAATCTTAACCACTGCGCCGACCGAGAATCCTTAAAGTCAGCTCAGTTTTTCTGGGATACGCAAAAAGAAGGCAGGCGCCGCGTGTGAGGTCTTGCGGCATCGAAAAGAAGGTATGTTTTAGAACCAAACCGTTGCAGCTTTCACGAAAATACTTGTGATAGAAGGCTTGCAATTGGGCGACAATTTTAGCTGGAATGAACATACGCATTTATCTAAGAAAAACTTACTACAAACGCGGAGGAAGGCGTTGCTATTGCTATCTGGGGGAACAGGCAGTCCAAAGTTACTTCGCGGGCTGCTGCACTTTTGTCCTGAAACACAACTGACCGTTATCGCGAATACGGGAGATGATATATGGGTCTCTGGCAATCTTGTTTGTCCCGACGTCGACACGGTCATCTATACGATCGCAGGAGTTTCAACCGACCGGTGGTGGGGCATAAAGAATGACACTTTCTTGACCCACGAGGCGCTGGTCAGCCGCGGACACGAAGAGGCACTCGTTATAGGCGAGCTTGATAGGGCGACCCACATTTTCCGCACCGATATCGTGCGACAGGGAGCGACGTTGACTGACGCGACGCTGCTTCTGTGCGCTTCGTTCGGCGTGTCTTCCAAAGTCCTGCCAATGACGAACGACTTTGTCCCTACGATGCTTAAAACGGACGAGGGCGAGATGCATATTCAAGATTTTCTCATAAAACACAAGCAGCGGCCCTCCGTTTCCCAAGTCAATTGTGGGGCTGGCTCTATGACACGGGAAGTAGAAGCCGCCTTAGGGGAGCACGATGCTGTTGTCATCGGCCCTTCGAATCCGATCTCAAGCATCGGGCCAATTCTGCGCGTAAATGGGATGAGAGAAGCTCTTAAAGAGCGATTTGTCGTCGCGGTCAGTCCGATCATTCAGACTGAGCCCGTGAGCGGACCGGCGCGCAAATTTATGGAAGCTGCAAGACTTCCCGTTAGCTCTGTCGGGGTTGCCGAGTTCTACGCCGACTTCTTGGACGTCCTAATCGTTGACAATACGGACTTCGACATTTCACGTCGCGATTTGCCAGGCGATGTCGAAGTGCTGCGCGCGAGTATTATCATGCTAGACAGACAGCACAGCGAAGAACTTGCAGCAGAAATCCTGCAAGTAGTTGGTCAGCATTGCTGATGTCGTTAATCGAAATCTGGACCCCTCAGCAAAGTAAGATTAAATAACAGCGAACCACAATAGTGAAACGCAACGTTTGCTGCTCAGTTACTTGAGCGCTCCGACCAACGTCGTGCAAGACGATTGAGGTTTTGCCTTGACTCAAATAGACTTTGACTTAACAATCGGTGACATCAAGATACCGAACCCTTTGGTTCTCGCTTCGATTGCGGGACTGACGAACAGTTCATTTGCCATAACGCGCAGCGCTGGGCTTGCAATTTTGGGTGGGTATAATCTCGATGAAGCAACCATCAAGGCCGCAAAAGAGCTGGTTAAGAAAGGGCGAAGCGAATTCGCGTATGATGACCCGATGCCAGTTATTAAAAACGAGCTTGGAGTCATGAACGCGACCGAGATCATAGCTGGAGTTAATGCACGGTCGAGCACGTTAGAACCTCTGCTCGAAATCGCAGAACTGACTCATCAAGAAGGGGCAATTCTTGAACTGAATGCGCACTGCAGGCAGCCAGAAATGGAAGCTATAGGCGCTGGTCAATTTCTAGCGCGAGATCTAACCAAGCTAGGCGAATGGATCCAGGAGATCAAACAGACGGACGTGCCGTTGTCTGTGAAAATTCGCGCAGGAGTGGTCGGCGATGTCGAGCTCGCTAAGGCTATAGACAGGGCAGGTGCCGATGCGATTCATATCGACACAATGGATTCGGGACCTACGTTAATCAAGAAGATACGAAATGCTACCACCCTCAAAATCATCGCCAACAATTCAATTGTGGACTATAGCAGCGCCCACAAAATGTTCTCGATGGGCGCAGACTACGTTTCAGTCGCTCGCGCTGCAATGGCCGGCGACATAGCTCTACAGGAGATACTAGCTGAGGTCCAATCATATCAAGAGACAGTTGGGTGGTATAACGCACCAAAACACATCTGTGCCGGTGGGGACCTGCGAGGGTTGACGTATTGCTGCACGCCGGTAAAGGATTGCCCGCTCCATTACGTTTTGAAAAGAGCAGGAATCACGAAGGAAGAGTATGTCCGTATCAAAGAGAGCTTTAAGGGAACAAAGCTCGGGGCAGGGCCCGATACATGCTTTGGTAGCATGGTTTGGTGCTGCAAGATCACGAGGCCGTGTCCTTGGAGGGACAGCAGTTTACAGGACCTAGGCTTTTCTGACGTTGAGTATATGCAACTCAAAAAACAGCTCGCGGAAGCGTTCCTCAGCTGTCGAAATCTTGAGTGAGATACCTTTTCAACATGTACGAAACAGACTTTATAGCCGGTTCCGCGGAGCTTGCGATGTTGCTCGAGGTCTCCGCGACGCCAAAGCCCGGCAATGTAGACAGAACACACGACTTTGAAGATCTAGCCTACGAGCATTTCCTCGGGTCGTCTGTGGGCATGTTTCCTGCGTTCAGAAAAGCGGCATCAGGGGGACATCACATTGGCGATCTGATTTTAAACGCAGTGCGGGCAAGCGCTACATGGCAAAGAGCAGGAAACTGCCACTTTGGCGCTATTCTTCTGTTGATTCCGTTGTGTGCTGCGGCAAGCAGAAGCAGCACGATAGATCAGCTTAGGACAAACGTAACAGAAGTAGTGAGAGGCACCACAACCACGGACGCCGTACGGTTTTATGAATCGTTTCGGAGCGTTAACGTCCGCGTCCGAGAGCAGCATTACCTTGACGTAAATGATCCCGAATCAACAAACACTATTCAAAAGCAGCAACTGACGCTCTTCGATGTTATGGACATTTCTAGCTCAAGCGATACGATCGCTAAGGAGTGGATTGAGGGATTCCCGCGAACCTTTCGTGGTGCTGAACTGTTCAAACAGATCAAAGAATCGGGACAAAACCTAAACGAGTCGATCGTGCACTTGTTCCTTCGCCTTCTGAGCGAGGCGCCTGACACCCTCGTGGCTAAGAAATTTGGCTCTAAGGTAGCTCATGAGGTTTCAGCGAAGGCAACAGACGCGTTGAAACACGGCAATATTGAGAATTTGGACAAAGAGCTTATCTCGCGGCGCATCAATCCAGGCACGACAGCAGATCTCGTGATTGGGTCATTGTTCGTCACGCTCTTAGGAGGATTCAGGTACTAATGGAGATCGAATTTCACGAGGGGATTTCAGAGGTCGTAGCCACCACGCGCAATGATCAGCCCAATGCGGCTCCGGTAGGCATTATAAATCGCGACTTCCTCTACACTTTGCTTTACAAAGAGAGTCACACCTTTCTGAACGTCAAAAAGAATCTTGAGTTGGTTGCAAACTTTGTTTTAGACCCGCTGCTTTACGTGCAGACGGCCTTTGAGGATCTTGATTCTTCGTTTTTTCGCTCAGATGAATCGGCGCCAGTTCTCAAAGCAGCGTACGCGTGGGTTGAATTCAAGTGTCTGATTCTAGAAAAACCGACTCAAAAGAGCGCGCTTGTAAAACTTCTGCCGGTGAGGTCTGTTGTTCTACAGAGACCGATAGTATCAATTAACAGAGCATTTTGCGCTATACTTGAGGCAACGATTGATGCAACACGGTATGTGGCGCTAAAAGATCCAAAGTACCTCGAACGCGCAGCCCACTACGAGACCGTTGTTAGAAAGTGCGGCGGAAAACGGGAGTTAGAAGCATTTCAGCTGCTCAAGGGATATTTTGTATAAGGACAAGTATGGCATTTCAATCGAGATCACAGCGTTTGGAGGAGAGTGTGAAAATCGCTTGGGGCATGACCGGTGCCGGGCATTACTTAAAAGATACCGTTGATTTATTCGTTGAACTCAAGCGAAATTATAGTGATCGCGTAAGCATTACGTCGTTTGTCTCGCGGGCAGCAGAAGAAGTTGCACGCGTGTACGGGCTCTTTCAGTACCTGCCGGCAGTCTCTCCCGGCGGGTACATGGAAGAGATCATACTCGAAACAGAGCAAGGATGGAGCTATCCTAAAACCGGTCGCTTCTCACGCGGCATCTATGACGCTCTATTCGTATCCCCTACGACTTCTAACACAGTTGCGAAGATAGCCCACGGCATTGCCGACTCACTGGTCACTAACGCAGCCGCACACGCAGTGAAAGCCGGTGTTTCGGTTTTCATTGTTCCGGTCGACATTGCAGGCAGCATCAAAAGTCCTGTGCCCTACTTTATAGATAGGGACCTCTGCACTGAGTGTCGCGAATGTGCGCGAGCGTGCCCGAACGACGCCATTAACGAACAAATCGATTACCTTCGTTGCAACGGTTGCGGGTTGTGTACGGATGTTTGCGACTATGATGCGATCCAGGGAGGGGCGGTTAACCTAGTTGTCCGTGAAATTGATAAAAATAACGTACAAACGCTTAGAAAACTCTCAGGAATCACGGTTCTTAACGATCCGACCGAGCTCAAAGACGCGCTTTGGGCAATGTTCTGATATGCTCTTCACGGCTCGCATGCTCAATCGGCCTTTTTTGCTGCGCGGACTTACCTACTATTTTTGTAATTGCCGAGTCGTGCTTTGAGTGAATGGCTTACTAATCGTAGGCGCGGCGATGCTCGGCCCTTAGCTTGCGATCTGCCATCCTTTATGGCACAGAGTATTTGCTCCACATCGGCACCGTTCGCAATATTCACTTCAGTATATCCAAAACCGACTGTCTCTACTTTATGTGAATCACTTCCGCCCGTCACCCCAAGGTTCAGCTTTCGAGCAGAACGGGTCGCAACATAGTTTGAATATCCAAAAAGATATTTCGAATTAAACGCCTCCACAGCGTCTAATCGTTTAACTTGGAGATTTCGGATGCCCTGTCTGAAGACCGCGAATGGATGTGGCGCGACAGCGATTCCACCGTCATCGTGAGCGCACTCTATGGTTTCAGCAGCAGACAACCCGGAAGGAATGGGACCATGAATTCCCAGTGCAATCAAATGGCCCTCGCTCGTTGAGATCTCAGCACCAGGTACTATGATCAAATCAAGTCCAAGATCTTGAGCAAGTTTTGATGCAGCAAAAAAAGATTGCAAAGAGTTGTGATCAGTGATTGCTATACCGTCAAGACCTACCTCTTGAGCCCGTTTGAGTATCGCTTCGATCGAACTGTGTGAGTCAGGCGAAAACTGCGAGTGAATGTGCAGGTCAAGCCGCATGCTATCAGTAATTGTGATATAATATATTAAGGGTATGTAGTTACTGGTGAGAACCTATTGCACGAGTGCTAGTGGCAACCGGTCGCTGCGCCGAACAAGTCGTTAAGGAGAGTGTCGGCGAAGCTGCAGATGTGCTTGTTTTAGATATCGACATTGCAACGCTGATGACCCCTTCCTTATTGCAGAAAGCGTACATCGAACACGTGAGACGGCTGGCGCGCACTTATGATGTGGTCTTGATCCCTGGTTCTTCTAACGCAGCCGGTTTTGGCGCTCTCGCCGATGAACTCAACGTGAACATTGTCCTAGGCCCGAAGCAAGCATATGATCTCAGCTTGGTGCTTAGTTCCCTAGATGAGTCTCCGTTATCGCTTAGTGAACCGGCAGATCATCTTATTCTGGAAAAACGCAAGAATGATGCTTTGAGGCTACTAGAAGAACTAGAAAGATCCGCCACCTACGATTTCAAGATTCGTGACCACAAGATAGGCGGTAATTCTCGGATGAAGGTGCTCGCTGAGATAATAGATGCGCCCTTTGTAGACGCGAGACGCATCGCTCAGCAACATATCCGAAACGGGGCTGATATCATCGATGTCGGCATACCCGTTGGAACCACAGAGCACGAGGTGAGGCAGACCTTTGCCGATGTTAACGAAGTAACTAGTCCGCACAACGTCGCAACTAGCGTCGACAGCTTAGATCCAGCGCTTATCTGCGCTGGAATAGACGCTGGAGCAGAACTAGTTCTCTCATTTACGGCAGACAACGCCCGCGAGATTGGCGCTCTGATAGCAAAGAAAAACATTGCCGCTGTAGTGTTGCCCCACAACGGCGACGTGTGCTCTTCCGTGGCTCTCGCACGCAGTTACCATATCAAAAAAATCATTGCTGATCCTGTGCTGTATCCGATTGGCGTTGGAGCCGTCGATTCACTTGCGGAGTACCGCCGCGTGCGAGCTCTCAGCCGTGTGCCACTATTTCTCGGCGTGGGCAACATCGTGGAACTCATGGAAGCTGATTCGGTCGGCGCTAACGCTTTGCTCGCTGGCTTAGCTATGGAGCTCGGGGTTAATATACTCTTCACCCCTGAACACAGCGACAAAGCAAAAGGTAGCGTACGAGAACTTAAAACCGCAGCTCAGATGATGCAGCTCACGCAGTTCAAAAAGGGTGCGCCTAAGGACCTGGGCATTGATCTTCTCATGCTGAAAGAACGCAGACGCAGACCAGAGTATGCAGTCACGAGCAGACATGTCTTTAACGCAAAGACCTTCGATCCTGCAAAATGGACGCCTGACCCTAAAGGCAACTTCGTGATCGGTATCAAAGACGGGGCGATCTTTGCGCGGCACGACACAGGAACAACAATCCAAGGCGATTCTGCAGAGAGAATCCTCGACGCTATTTTTGAGCTCGAACTGGTATCTACCGGACCTCACGCAGGGTATCTTGGACGTGAGTTGAAACAGGCAGAAATTGCACTGAAGTTAGGAAGGAGCTATGCACAAGACGACTCGTTCTGAAGCCTTGAGAAGTACGAAAGGGAGAATCTTGGTGCAAGCAACATTGAAAGACCAGAGATAGCCAAGTGCATCAAACGAATTTTGGTCGCTTGGAGAGCATCTGAGGCAAAGTTAACGGCCGATACGGCATTTGATGGGTGTTTCGACGCACCTCTTCGATCAACTCATCTACAGACATTGATTGCTTTGCACCTTTAATGCGCGTGGTAACAGTGAGATTTTTTTCTTGCTGCTCTTTTTCGCCTATGACAACGACGTATGGTACCCAGTCTTTTCCAGCAGAGGCTACTTTTTTACTGACAGACTCGTCGCGGTCATCGATGTCGACACGAATCTTCGCGTTCTGAACTCTGCCTAAGATTACTTCTGCATATTGAAGGTATTTCTCGGAAATCGGAATAATCCTTACCTGCGTTGGTGCGAGCCACACAGGCAATGACGGCACGCTTTTAAGCGACTGTGCTTCGAGGATCGCGCCAAGCACTCGCTCTATCCCCCCCGTCGGCGAAGTGTGCAAAATAATAGGCCAGTCTTCGCCTGTTTCAGTGTAATACTTTATGTCAAACCGCTCCGCGCTCTCCACGTCAATCTGAACAGTAGGACATTCGATTGGTTTCCGCGAGGTATCCAGCGCTGCGAGATCGCACTTACAAACCCAGTAATGAACACGCTCTGACAAGAGTTCGATCAGGAACGGGCGCTGAAACTCGCGCACCATCTGCTCGATCCACTTCTTGTTCTCCTCATAAAATGTTCTAGTGCTGCGAAATATCGCTTCATACTTGACATCTAGATCTAAACCCGATTTAAATCCGAGTCTCAGCTGCTCTATAAAGAACCGCTTCGCTTCGCTTATATCTCGGCACGCCGTATGCATGTCGGGCATGGTGAACGCTCGTTGGCGCTTGAGGCCGGTCACTTCGCCCCTCTGCTCATAGCGGAAGGAGTAAGTTGAAAGCTCATACAGTTTCAACGGGAGGTCTTTTGCAGTCAAGTGCATGTGGTTCATCATGCTAAACATGCCAAAGCACGCGGCGAATCTGAGCATCATGTCACGCGTACCAGCTTTTAATCGATATTGTCGCTCCCCAAACTTGCTCGCATGTTCACTAACCGCCTTGCTCGAAAGGTCATACATAACAGGCGTCTCGACCGGCATGGCACCGTAATTCACCGACAAAAGGTAGGTGTAGTCGATCAGGAGGTCGCGTATTAGCTTGCCCTTAGGCAGCCACTTGAGGTGTCCCACGTCAGACAAGGGCTCATATTCGACAAGCTCCTTCTCTTTCATCAGCTTAATGTGGGGCAGCTCCGCGTCCGTGCTGTATAGAGCGTGTTGTCCCAATTCGTAACTAATAATGTCCTGGAATTCAGCGTCCGATGAGCGGAACGCAGTCGCCGGAGTTAACGTGCCACGAGGATCGAGCACGTAAAACTCTCTTTCGACTTTCTTCTTCTCTAGTTTTGTCTCGGGGTGAATAGATCTTGATAGCTCAGCTAGAGGGTGCCCCTTACACTTCAGACTGAACGATTTGTACCATCCGAATGGCGCTCTCTGCACATCATAGCCGGCAAGCAGAAACTCAATCTCTTGCAAGATGCTAACTGCAGTTTCAGGCGACGCCAATTCGGAACTCAAATGAGCGTAGGGATAGAGCATAATCCTCTTTGTGGCTACCTTGGTCGCGACGTCGCAAATTGCATTTACGGCTTCGGCTGCCACCTCGTCAATGTTTGTCTCGTCGCCACGTTCTGCGGCCACGAACACGACTAGGGCCTCTTCCATTCGCGCGTGTTTGCGCGATTCTTCCACTTCTTCAGCATGCTTGCTAGCCTTCGTAACCTGGTACTCAATGTAATCAACGTGCATTAGCAGAAGTTGCACACGTAGCCCTCCTGGGTTCTGAAATCACGGTTGCACGGCGGTCTTACGACCGTGACAAGTTCTGCCTTCACCAGAGTCAGCGTGGTCTTTAAGCTAAAAAAGCACATAGTGGGAGTGTGTTCGCCGCATAGAATGCCTTTAGCTAGTACAGACTTTTGACGAATGTGTACAAGATCACCGCTATAGCTACTACAATGAGGAGCTCTCTGAGGTAAGGGATCAAGTACAAAACCAGGGAAACAACAAATATTAAGATAAATGTAATCCAGTCGATTCGCAGTTGACGAGGCCGTTGCATATTACACATACACAACCGTTATGATATAAAATCCTATTGCTTTTTTACGAAAATAGCTTAGAAGCGGGCTTGTTTTCTCAAAAACAATCAGCTAAGCGTGCCTACCAAATAAGTGGGTGTGGTTCTTGTCACGAGTACCGCGTAGCGAATCCCGAGCGTTAGCTCACGCGCCACAACTATAGGCCTATAACTGTCGGTATACAAGATGGTGCTTCCGTTCTTGCCTCGTTCGACCGCAAGCGCCCCGTAAATTTTTCCAAGGCTCTTACAGTTTTGCCGGTAAGCGATGCGGTGGTGTTCGGCGGTGAGCATTCGCGACCGTTCTTTGGTTACTCTGCCAGTAACAGGCTCCAAGACGAATGCAGGGGTTCCCTTTCTTTGTGAAAAACGTGTGATATTTACTTTAAGGGGGCGGACCGCTCGCAGCAGCTGCATCGTCGCTCGAAAATCCTCTTCCGTCTCAGTCGGGAATCCGACTATGAAGTCAGTCGATAAGGTAATATCTCGATACGCACGACGGAATCTTGCAACGATACGTTTAAAGTCGGATACCGTATAACCCCGCTCCATTCGTTTTAAAACCCTGTCCGAACCCGATTGCACCGGCAAGTGCAGAAATTTATACACTTTCGGATGTTTGAACACTCGGACAAGATCTTCAACGATATCGTGGATTGACGAGACGTTCATCATCCCAACACGGAGTTTAAATTCGTGTTCAAGTTCGCAGAGAGCTTCGATAAGATCAGGAAGCCTGAATCCGCTGTCTAATCCGCAAGCTCCGACGTCTTGCGCTGTCAAAAATACTTGCTTTGCGCCGTGCTGAACCCTGTGTTCCACGTCCCGCGTGACAGCCTCGATGCTTCTACTTACAATAGGGCCTTTTATAAGCCTCACGATGCAGTAACTGCAGCTTCCCCGACACCCTTGAGCGATCTTCACTTTAGCCGTTAAGTTAAGTCTTGGCGACACCGCAGGCTCACGTGCAAAATTAGCGTCGATATACGATACCACAAGGTCGCTCGGCACAACCTCCAACTCTGGGTAAATGGCCTGTAACCTGTCTCCGAGCGGCCCTACCATACAGCCACTGATGATGAGCTTTCGATCTCCTAGCTGCTTGTATAGGGCGCTGATCCGCTTCAGAATCTTTCTCTCAGTCCTCTCAATAACCATACAAGTATTTAGAACGATGATTTGAGCATCGTGCGCCGATTCGGCCACGCTGTGGCCTTCTAGCTGGTTCATCATCTCTTCGCTTTCGCTTTGGTTAAGCGTACAGCCGTATGTTTCCAGATAAATCGATGCCATTGCTCTTGCTCTTCAGACAGGTTGTCGGGTGCCCGATGCAGAAGCATACGCGCAACTTTCGTCGTTTAACTCGAACTGCCCACCACTGCTCGCTCGCAATCACTCTTAAGAGCTTTTGTGACTTAGGAAGACTGACAGCAGAGCAACAGATAACGATATGTTTTTAACGTTAAATAGTACACTAAACTCAACCTAGCCGGCTTTTGGTGAGCGGAAATACATGAACATTTCTGTAGTTATCCCGACGATGGACGAACCGGCGATCGAAGGTGTCCTTCACGACGTCTTCGACGCGCTAAGACAACAGACTGTAGAAGTAATCGTTGTGGATAAGTCCCAAGACGAAACAGCGTTAAAAGCTTCCGAGCTTGGAGCAAAGATCATCCACCAAACCGGAACCGGCTATGGGGACGCGTACATTACAGGTTTCAAGCACATATCAAAAGACACAGACACAGTCGTCATTCTGGACGGCGATTATACGTACGACCCCTACGACATTCCAGCTCTGCTGCAGCCTATTCACGACGGCGCTGACCTTGTTATCGGGAGCCGATTCGCTCTCATGGACAAAGGAGCGATGAGCAGAAGAAATGCACTCGGCAACCGAATGATCACCGCCCTGGTACGAAGCTTATATCATGTCCCCCTAACCGATTCTCAGTCAGGAATGAGAGCAATTAGACGCCCAGCACTGGATCGTCTGAAGCTGCAATCGCCTGACATGCCTTTTGCAACCGAAATGATCATTGAGGCACAAAAAGAAGGTCTGGCCATAGTTGAAGTTCCGATTAGATACAGAAACAGAGTCGGCCAGGCAAAACTGGACCCATATAAAGACGCTTTGAGTATTCTGTTCACTACCGTTCGCCTGGTACGGGATTACAATCCCATCGTAATCTTTTTGCCGATCGGTTTAGTTCTGCTTCTCATTGGCTTTGGTTACGGCATAGGGATCTTCATCGAGTATATCAACACTGGCGTTGTTACGCGTTTTGCAGGAGCTATTCTTTCCGTTCTGCTCATATTAACAGGCTTACAAATAGTGCTTTTTGGCTTGCTCGCAGATATAGTCTTGACCAACTTGCGGCGAAGATAACAAAACCTCATGAAAATCGCATACATAACCGACGTAGTATACCCTTTCGTCAAGGGCGGCGCAGAAAAACGCATCTTTGAGATGGGAAGGCGTTTGGCAGCCCAACATGAGGTACACGTTTTTGGAATGAAATGGTGGAAGGGCGCGACAGACATAGAAATGGACGGAATGACCTTGCACGGTATCTGCAAGCCGTCGCGCCTTTACACGAGCGATCGGCGATCTATTGCGCAAGCTTTGCGATTTGCAAGCAGTTTACGACCAATACTCTCCTACGATCTTGATGTCGTTGACTGCAGCCAATTTCCATATCTACATTGTTTTCCTGCGCGAGCTTTTTCGACACTACGGGGTGTGCCTTTTGTCATTACGTGGCACGAGTTTTGGGGCGACTACTGGTATACATACCTCGGCAGACTGGGAGCATTCGGCGAGTTGACGGAAAAAGCTGCAGTCAAACTAGCCGACCAGATAATCGCCGTGTCCAAAAGCACTCAAGAAAGACTCGTTGGTCTAGCAAAAGCGGTGGCACTGGTGCCAAACGGCGCAGACATCAAGTGGATCGATTCTGTCGCTCCTTCGGAGCGCTCATTCGATGTCTTGTTCGTGGGTAGGCTTATCCCTGAGAAAAACGCGGATATCCTCGTGCAGGCAGTGCCGGAGGGAATGACTTTAGGCATTGTTGGCGACGGTCCTGAGCAAAAGAGGTTGACGGCGCTTTCGCACGAGCTCAACGTAAACGCCACGTTCATATCTAGCCTCAGATACGAGGAGCTCATTGGAGTGATAAAAGCGGCAAACGTGTTGGTCTTACCATCGAGTCGCGAAGGTTTCGGTATTGTTGCGCTTGAAGCGCTCGCGTGTGGAACCCCCGTCATCACCAGCTCCGCAACGAACAACGCCGCGCAAGACCTAGTCGATCACGACGTTAACGGCTTCATCGTCGATCCCGTCCCTGAGGCGATAAAGGAAGCGCTGTTACGTGCTGACAAAAAGAAAATGACCTTCGCCGCAAAAGAGAGTGCGGCGCACTTTGACTGGAACGACTTATGCAAGAGACTGTGCGCCGTCTATAACTCGTTAACATAACATAAATCACGGATCCTGTTACGGGTCTTTCGATTTTTGAGGCACTACCCGCACTCGATAACCTTTATTAAGCTATGCTGTCTTTCACATACAGGTGTTATGAGCCCAGAGCTTTGCTGTAGGAACCCGTGGAGGCAACAACTTGAAGATTCTGTTCACCGCTGAGCTTTTTCCATTCTGCGACGCAACTGGTGAACTTCAAATACAGGGCGGCGGCGAAATCAACACTTATGCATTGGCTCGTGAGCTTTCGAATAACAACGAGGTGGCCGTGCTTACGTCGGAAATGCCGGAGTCAAGCTACCCTAAGGAGCTCTTCCCATTTGCCGTGCACAGCGTTTACAACAGAAAAACCGTCTTAAAACGTCCCGAAAACCTCAGATTTGCTGTGCGGCTGTCAAGAGGATTGAGGCGCCTTTCGGAGGCGTTTGACGTCATCGTTCCTCAGACATTTATACCGGTGTTGTCGACGTGGCTAGGACGAGTCAAAAAGCCTGTTGTGCCGCTTGTTTACGACGTCTATCAACCTTTACCCTTCGTTAGTGGGGTAGCAGCGTGGCAGGATCTACAGAACGGCAGCTTCGCCAGAGGGCTCCAAGGAAGTCTACTAGAGAGGATATGCCTGTACTACGCTTCAAGCTGCCCTATCGTTATTACGATCTCGAAGGCGAGCTCAGACGCGCTGCAATACTGGATCCCACGACACAAAATCAGGCTCACCGGATGTGGGGTATACTTAGACGAATATCGAGCCGGACCCAAGGATATTGATGTCGTCTGTATCGCTCGATTTGATGTTCCATACAAAAACGTTGATCTTGTGTGCGATGCCTTGTTTAATTCGAACATTAGCACGTGCATTGTAGGCGAGGGAAAACTGCGAAAGAAGATCGAGCACGAGTATGGCGGCAAGAATATACGTTTTACGGGTGCTGTTTCAGAATCAGACAAGAAGGAGCTGCTAGCAAGGGCAAGGGTTCTCGTTTCAGCGTCATCAGTCGAGGGATTCGGAATAACGCTTCTCGAAGGTCTCGCATCGGGCTGTTTGGTCGCTGCCAGCGATATCGGAGCCCACAGGTTTGTCGACCACGGCTCGGATGTCATAAAGTTTTTCGATACGGGTGACAGCACCGCTATGAAGTCAGTCGTGACTGCGCTTTTGAACCTTTCAAAAAGAGACGTCTCAAAAATGCAGTCACGAGGTATTGAACTCATCCAACGATACTGGCTATGGGAGTCAGTCGCACGCAAAACGGAAGTATTGCTCAAATCAGTAGTTCGCGGAGAAAGCTAATAATCGGGCCTAAAAACGTGCTTTAAAGTGCCACTAAGTCGTTTCCTCACCGCTGTCGTATTCTATCGAGCTCGAAATGGCAGCTGATATTGAGTCAACGCCGTCAAGCCACTCAGCAACATAACTGTCTTCCAACTCCGCAATGGTTTCTTGGTGAATCGCCTCGCCTGCGATCACACGCGCGCCGATTTTCCCGACTATTGCAAGTGCCAAGTCAAAATGCCCTTTTTTTTCTTGATCGAGCGCTTCTCTGATCAACTCATCCATTGGCGATTTGTCAGCGAAAGACTCCTTCACGTAGCTTTCAAATGATGCAAAAGCCCCGACTAGAGAAGCCTGGATGAGTCCGATTAGGTCATCTAGCTCTACATCGCCTGTGTTGGTTTTTTTCTCCGTTATTGCCTCGATATTGTGTAAGCCATCTAAAGACTCTTCCCGCGTGAGCTTGCCGATTTCAAAACCTCTGACGAGCTTACAGCACGTAATTACAACGTCTTCTTCCATCTCGACGAAGACTGTAGTCGCTGTCTCGTCCATATTCTTATAGTCGCTTTGCTTTGCGCACTCGAGCCAATTGCTCCAACGTTCCTCGTTGAACGGCACGTAGAGGTTCTTTGCGTTTTTCATCAGTAACCTTGTGTAGTTTCTTCGGAGAGGTACTTCGGGGTATAATTCGATAATATTTATAAGTTACAGGCGCTTGCCGGCAGCTCTAAATAAAGCATTCAATCAATTACCTATGCATTGAGTGTGCAATCAGCGACCCGTCCCTAAAGCGCTATTGTGCCCACTTATGTTCGATTCGGAGGCGCTGCTGAAAAACCAGCGCGACAGAAACAACCGGAGTCCAACATGCTAATGGCAGAAGCCCAAGGCGTGCACAAGATATACGAATTGAACGGGGTAAGAGTCCACGCGCTCAGAGATATCAACCTTCTAATCGAAAAAGGCGACATGGTAGCGATTATGGGTCCCAGCGGTTGCGGCAAGACAACCCTCCTCAACTGCCTGTCGGGACTCGATGACCCAACCTCGGGCGTCGTAAAGATTGAAGGAATCCCGCTCGCCCAGATGAACGACAATGAGCTGTCAGAATACCGTGCAACGAGAATGGGATTCGTATTTCAAGCGTTTAATCTACTCCCTGTGCTCACTGCCGTTGAAAATGTCGAGTTGCCACTCCTGATCGCCGGCACTCGTGAGAGGGAGGCACATGTCCAAGCATTGGACATGCTAGCGAGCGTCGAACTCCGCGAGTGGGCAAACCATAAGCCATCCGAACTAAGCGGCGGTCAACAACAGCGAGTAGCGATCGCACGGGCGCTCATCAATCGGCCGGCAATCGTTTGGGCTGATGAACCGACCGGAAACTTAGATTCAACAGGCGCCGATCAGATCACAACGCTTCTGAAACGACTCAATGAGACGAATCGACAGACGTTTGTCATTGTGACTCATAACCCGTCCGTCGCAAAGATTGCCGACCGGTTGATTAATATGAAAGACGGAGCCATTCTCTCGGAATCCGCTGCGACTTCGATCTAGCTGACCGAGCACAGATTGAGGAATGTAGATGGACTCAGCACTTCTCCTCGGTATGGTCGCTGCGCTCCTACTATTTGTGACGCTGCTGGCAGTCAAGAACAAGACAATGTTCACGCTCGGCGTGAGGAACCTTGCGCGACGTCCGAAACATGCGGCCATTGTGGTTACCGCGATTCTCATGAGCACCGCAATCATCTCAGGGTCGTTGGTCGCAAGCAATAGCCTCAATTATGCGGTAGTAAGGGCCACGTACGATGCTCTCGGCAACGTTGACGAAATTGTCACGTTGAACGGTCAACCGTTCAACGTTTCCGTTTACGAAAAGCTTGCGGCGGATCCCATTGTTGCTAATAACACCGAGGGCTTATCTCCAAGCCTGTATGGACAGGTGCCATCAGTAGATGATGTGACCAGCGGTATTACCTCGACACAAGTAACCTTGGTCGGGTTGAACTTCAGCACCGATGCCCAATTTGGAGAGTTCACACTACTCAACAACACGCAGACTAATGCGAGCGACCTACGCGGTGGGGAAGCCCTGATCAACAATAAGCTCGCGCAGGATCTAAATGCGCACGAAGGCGACAAACTGACAATCTATTACGGCGGAAATGGATCCTCCCTTAAGGCTTACACGTTTGCGGTGAAGTACGTTGCAAAAGACGAGGGAAAAGCCCTGTACGGATTAAACAAGAATATCTTTGTGACGCTTGACGCTGCCCAGGTCGTTTTTCAAAACGAGGGCCAGATCAATGAGATAAGAATTTCAAACCTAGGCACCGCGGAATCGGGGTTAGCAAAATCGAACGACGTTTCAGCATTGGTGGCCAAAGCTTTGTCAGATTCGCCGCAGCAATTTGACGTTAAGGCCGTCAAGCAGGACACGCTGGCCGCTACTCAACAACAAGAGGCCCTTTACTCAAACTTGTTAACCGTGCTTGCTGTTCTCGCGGTCGCCGCAAGCGGCACCCTCATCGTCAACGTCTTTGTCACGCTCGGCGAAGAACGAAAAAGCGAGCTGGGAATGGCCCGCGCAATAGGCATGAAGCGAAGGCATCTTGTGCTGCTGCTTCTCTTTGAGGGGACGATTGCAGCGTTGTTGGCCGCGGCGTTAGGCTCTGTCCTGGGCGTGGGCATCGGAGCTTGTATACTCAGCGTACTCAACGTGGCATTTAATGGAGAGAATCTCGTAGGAACGTCCCTCGCACTGCACTACGACTTCTCGGATCTGGTTACTGCCTTTCTCGTGGGCGTGCTTATCGCTATATTAACTATAACGCTGTCGGCTTTAAAAATCAGCCGGCTGAGTATCGCAGGAGCGATTCACAATACCGAGCACTCCGTGAACAAGTCGCACAGGACCATCGGCACCGTTCTAGTCGGGATTGCGCTGGTGGCGTGTGGCTTGGCAGCGTATGCGACGTCGAAGGATCTCATTGTCTTCCGCGTTATAGCCCCAATTTTGGCTATTGCTGGGCTCGCTTTGATCGTTCAGCAGGCTGTCACTCGTCGATTGGCACTGACGATGTCGGGAATGATTCTCATAACCTATGCGGCTTACAATGCCGTGGCTAACCCCTCACATTTTGGCGATTTTACGTCGACGCTTGTATTTGCTGCTCTAGGGGTACTTTTGTTGATTGGGACGCTTCTAGTGGTGCTGGCTAACGCTAGCATCTGGCTGCACGGACTCGCTAAGTTGTTGGGAAGATTTACGGGCGTTCAATCTTCGCTAAAGCTAGCCATCGCCTACAGTCTGCAAAAAAAATACCAGTTCAGAATGACCGTCATCATAGTGTCCGTTGTCATCTTTCTAGTTGTTCTCGCTTCGGTGACAGCAGCTGTGTATAATCCAGATATCGAAAAGCAGACAGGCGGATATGACATTCGGGTGACGACGACGACACCTTTGACAAACTTGACGATGTTGCAGGTGCAGTCACTCACCCCAGGCCAGTCGGGCACGGCGCCGGTTGCATTGTTAAACCAGTCAGAAATCGACTACTACGACGGACTTTTTACGACGAACGTGACAGGGATGATGATCAATGATCAGCAACCGATCTACCAAGGAGCCGGGGAAGGCACGATCTACGGAGTTGACGCGAATTTCTCCAAGCACTCACAGTATAGCTTCCAAGACACTTTGGCGGGCTTCAATTCGTCTCAGGACGTTTGGAACGCTCTGAACAATCCGCATTATGCCGTGGTCGATTCGAGCTACTTCTACGGCGCCAATGATACTCAAGTGAAGGCAGGCGACGTCATTTCAGTGGCAACAGCTAACGGGACAGCGCGAATGATCGTCGCGGGCGTTCTGGATGAAGTCTACCTCCACGGGATATTCCTGAGCAAGCAACAGATGCTACAGTATTTTCCGGCGATTCAGGGCGACACTTTGTTCCTCATCAAGTCAGAGAACGGCATGAAACCTATTGACCTGAGCTATGACCTCAAAAAGGGCTATAAAATAGCGGGTATTAACGCATTTCTGATACGTGATGAGCTGCTGCAGATGATGAGTCAGACCCAGTTTCTGTTTCAGCTCACAGCGGCCTGTGTCGGCCTCGGACTGATCCTTGGAATGGCGTCGGTCGGCGTAATCACATCACGATCAGCAATTGAACGGCGCCAAGAAATCGGCATAATGCGAGCCGTCGGTTTTAGCCGAAGATGCGTGGAAAAGTCGCTGATACTCGAAGTGATCTTTGCAATCACCCTGGCAGTGCTCATCGGGCTGTCAACAGGGCTCGCCGTCTCTGGCGCAATCTATCTCAGCTTGAGTCAATCCATGAAAGCGCCATTTACGATACCGATCCCTCAGCTTGCCCTGGTTTTTGCGGCCGTCTATTTGGCCGCCGTAGTATGCACGATACTTCCGGCGAGAAACGCTTCACGAGCATCGCCCGCAGAGGCTATCCGATACGTTGAATAGGGGAGACCAAGTCCTGAATTACAGTTGTCGAAAGAGACGCTTGCGCGACGAGCAATCCCGACGGATCTGCTCGAGCGATTTGGTTTGTTTCAAAAACTCAAGTTAAGCTCTGTTCCGTTGATTACGTCACTTTCGCTTACGGCAATCGATTTCGTGGAGTTTCCGACGGTCACGTTGTAGGCATTAGCTGTTTGCATGCCATAGGACGTCCAATTTGTCGAGTATGGCACGATAAAGGTATACGTGCCGTTTATGACGGCGCTCTGCGTGTAGTTGAACGTGCTGTTTTGGTTTGTTGTAACGTTTAGCGACAGAGTGGCATTTCCATTACCCTTAACTGCAATTTTTGCACCGTTGACGTATTCAAAGATCTTCACAGCCTTGATCTCGGTTCCGCCGAGCGTGCCCACGGACGATGGAGATTCGTGGATCAGGCGGTAGTGACTGAAGCCGTTGCCATCCATGTAATGCAATCGAACGACCGTCGTATTGTAGTACGCTTCGTTTGGGACAGTCTGCTGCTGCACAGATCCATTTTCGTTGAGGTAGGACTGCGTTGTGAAATACGTATCAACGCCGTTCCCTGAGAGGAGCGCCATTGCCTGAAACTTGCCCTGATAGTCCGCCATTTGATAATCTGTCATCACGTACTTAACGTTGCGGTTCTGGACAATGCTTAAGGTGTCAGACTCATTCTGGCTCGTGAAAAACTGCGCCGCGTCGCTGACGCCAGTCTGGAAGTTGTTCGCGACGGCTGGCCTATTGCCCAGAAAAATGATCCAGTTTCCGTAATCCCACCAGCTAAGTACCCCGTATTCCGGTCGTTGGTCCGTGGTAGCATTATAATTCGAAGTTGCTGGCGTATTGGCCTTCATCCACTGAAGCGATTCCGCCCAGTCGGGGTCAATAGCGGGGACGTTCTTTGCATACGACGCAGTCACATTAATGCTTGGCAAGAGCAGAATAAGTAAGACGAGAAAAACCCCGAGGAGTTGCGTGTATTTCACTTCGCGCCCAAAGAGCTGGGGCACCGCCCCAGCGTCGTGTATGCCCGCCACCTCACTATAAGCTTTGCCAATTAACGCGTCCATTATCCATACTATCACGAACCCGGATAAGATCGCAACGTTGGCAGACAATAGAAACGTAAAACGCGTTTGTATAGCGGCAAGTGCAAAGGCAAAAACGCTCCAAACGGCCAGCAACAGGGCAGCCTCGTCCTGTTTCTTCCACAAGCGATATACGAGCGCAGCGAGACCAGCGAGACCAACGAAGAACAGGATCTGGAAATAGCTAGCGACTGAGTTGAGCTGGAAGCCCCCTGCCCCGCCGAATAGCGGTTGCGCTTCGGCTATGGTCTGTAAGACACCGCTTTGCGTGAAGAAGCCATAGCCGCTGAAAATAGTCACGGCAAGGTCCGGCTTCAACAGATAGAAACCAATACTCGCAGCGGCCACAAGCGCGCAGATCGTCAGCGGGTAAATTGCCCGCCGCATACCTCTCATGTAATAAGCGAGGAATCCAAATATCGCAAAAATGACGATGAGCGCCACCAAAAATAGTGGCTGAAACAGAGAAAGGTGTTCAGTGTCTACTACCCGCCCGAAATGGCTCATGAGGCTCACAGGAAGGAGCGTAATCAGTGATACGAAAAGCATCGCTATCGAGACAATCGTGAGATTATCAGACGACAGCCGTTTCACGTGGTATATGCTATACTGTACAATGGCAAACGCTCCGATAATGCCCAGGAACAAGAACCCGCCGAGCCACGTCAGCAAAATGGCAGTTACGAAAACGCCGGCTAGTGCTGCAAAGAGCAAGGTACGCTTGTCTTCACCCGTCAAGGCCAAACGCCGAACCTTGGCAAACGTCAGCTCACCCTTCAGCGCGAACATCAAGAACAGGAACAAGAGTGCCGGAAAAAGCACTTCCACAGCGACGTGGTGATTGAGATTGCCCACCATCGAACGCAAGAGATTCGCCGGGATGATCGTCAGAAGGGCGGCCGCGACGATGCCCGCCTTCCAGTCAAAGACGAGCTTTGTTATGTAATATATGGGCAAGATCGCAAGAGCCCCTAAAACTGCTGGGAACGTTGCCACGGCCACTTGGTAGTCAACGTGAAACAGGGCCATTGCTACCATCGCGTAAGCCGAAGCTAAAAAATCGTAAAGTGGCGGCCATCCGATCCAAAAACCGTTAGGATAATCCACATAGGGATCGAAGGCAAGCACGTTTGGAAAATGCTGTATGGTATACTCGACTATCCGAAGGTGATAATAAGGATCAAAATCCGATATAATTATGCTGCCGCCTTGTATCGAGCTGGCATACGGCAGTATGACTCGCAGATAGAGAGCAACGACAAACACAGCAAAAAGCATCACAGCCCTTTCTGCGTGCTTCTCCCTAAACCACCCTAAATTCGTTTATAGCTCACCTCGGTCAACGATGCCTCTAATTGAATGAAGAAGACGTATTCGCTCGTTGCTGTGCCGTATGGCAATCAAACAGGCGTGCAAACACATATTCTAAAACATCGTGTAGTATTTATAGTGTGCGGATCTCCCGTTCCGTGTGTGGGGTCTCTAAGAGATTTAGCGGCAGCGCGCAGACCAGCACGATGACGCGCGATGTGGGGTTCGATGTTTAAAAGCCGAGCAAAAAAGAGCAAGATGCTCGAAGAAGGGGATGTCGCCCAGGTCATTGACCGAGCTGACAACAAGTTCAAACACGGACAATTCAGCGAAGCGATCGAACAGTACGATGCAGTTCTTAAGCAGGTACCTCGTAACTTCAGAGCGCTGCACAACAAAGGGCTAGCATTGTTCGCTCTTAACAAATTCGAAAAATCGATCGAGTGTTATGATAGAGCCCTTGAGGTCCGCCCAGGTGCGCTGCACGTAAAGCTCAATAAGGCTATATCGTTGAACAGCAAACGCGACTTTAACGGGGCCAAAAGTCTTCTAGATGAAATAATAAGCCTTGTTCCGACCAACAAGGAGGCGCTTAACGCGCGGGCCTTATCTGAATTCAACCTCGGTCTCGATACCCAAGGGATCCAAGATCTAAAGAAAGCTATCGATATTGATCCTTCCTACACAATGGCCTGGAACAACCTCGGCTGTTTTTACCTTGGCCTTGATGAGCTAGAAGCCGCTATTGAATGTTTTGACCAGACTCTTACCATCGACACAAAAAACTACGATGCGTTTTTGCTTAAGGACATGGCGCTAGAAAGACGGGAGAGAAAAGCAAAACGTGCCTAGTTCACTTTGTCAGCGGTGGCACGATCACGTAGTTTCTAAGGTACGAACGTGTGATGAACGAGCGCGATTTTGACAGTTTAGTGATGCCCGCGACCGATCGAGATCTGATAGAGAATTTCGTGAAAGTTGTGAAAAGTTGGGCGCCGACGAATTTGAAGTCGATCATACTCTACGGTTCAATTGCGAAATGCACTTTTCCGGAAGAGTACGATATCGACATCGTGTTGCTTTTTTCCAGCGACTTCGATCATTCCCAGTTCTATTCCGAAGTCTATAATTTAATAAGGGCTCTTAAACCTCACCGGGAGCTGCACGTCGTGCTAAAATGGGAGGAAGAGATCGAACCAAGATATTGGGAACTGATAGAAGAAGGGGTAATTCTCTACCCGTAGGAGCGAGCTGTCCTACCTCAAAGGATGCACAATGGTATCCTTCTGCGACAATAGCTCGTCAATGGTCGGGGATTCCCGTATTGCGTTACCAATGGCGCGTTTTGTCGCTTCGTAGTTGTAGTCGTATAGCTTGTTTTTATCTGAAGCGTTCCCGTGAATATAGACTGAAGCGATAATAAGCAGCTCATTTTCAGCGGCGGCCGGGATGACTCGTTCTTGCACGCTGTCGATCACTGCTTTAGCGATCGCCGCTTGTACAGGTCCGAACATGAGCTCTGCTTGTGCTGCGCCCTTGATGGTCACCTTGTTTACCATAAGCGTCGTGGGCTTGACAGCGTAGTTTGGCGCTAATATTGCCAGCAGCGCTGTATGCCCTACTCGCGGTGTTGCGAGCGCCGTGAGAAAGGCCGTCTCGAACGCTCCTCCCTTCTCACCAATAGCAACGTCTATGTGTGCAAGCTCTGGCATTTCTCCAACTAATGCCTCGCCGATCCGTGTACGCAATTCTGGTCCTTTTTCGATTTCCTTTTCAGCCATTTTTTTAGTCCTCGTTCTGCCGTAAGGTTCTCTGGCTATATCACTATTGTTCCGTGCACCTTAGTCTAGCCCCGCCGACGACGAGGATTAAAGAATGCTGGCGCGACTGTCATCCTCTCGAGCTAAAAGTTTTATGTTGATTAGGTAGCAGTAACACCCATGAACATTGTCATCGGATATGAGAGCTACCACGGCAACACGCGGATGATGGCGTACGCGTTAGAGCGCGGAGCACGAGAAGCGGGGGCTAATACGACGATAAAGAACATCAGACAAATAAAACCATTCGATGTCAAAAGAGCAGATACAATCGTCATCGCCACTCCGACCTATCATCAAAAACCCCCTTCAAGTATGCGTTACTTCATGAAGTACTACGATAATTTCGATTTCAGCAACAAGACAGCTTTCGCGTTAGGTTCATATGAAGAGCTCGGCGAAGCGACAGAGCAGATGATGAATTTTTTTCGCTCAAAAGGAGCAACCGTTCTGGAGCCCCCGATTAAAGTGAAGGGGAAGCCATCCAAAGCTGATCTCGAATCGTGCCAGAAAAAAGGAGCAGAGATAACCACACACTAAGAGCGTTCCCCAGCAGCAGCGCTCAACGCGTGACCAACAGCTTTGAGCGTGAAACCATGCGTGTATGCAGTTTAGAACACTAACGTGTTTATTCTGCTTGAGATAACTCTTATAAGCAGACCGCTGGATCAACGTTTCTTAAAAGAGTCGTCTAGTTATAGTAGAGCAATCTCGCGGCCATCAGCAAAAACCCGCGGTTTTCGAATTATCGCGTCGAGGTGCACGCCTGCTACAACGTGTCCGCCAATCGTGCTGTTGTCGCCTAAAGCAATGTGAGCTGTCCCCCTCACCTTCTCATCTTCCAAAACAACGCCGATTATACGCGCTCGCGGATTTGTGCCAATTCCCAGCTCTGCGATATTCCTCGCTTCGTCGCCAAGCGGGTTGATAATCTTGAGGACTTCGTTCGCGCGATCGCCTTGGACGTCGACGGCGACGCCTTGTTCGACTCGAATCTTTATTGGGTGTTTCAAAAGCTGAAGCCCTGCCATAGAACCATCGATCACGACGGTGCCTTTACAGTTTTCCGGGGCTGTGTAGATTTCCCCTGCAGGCAAATTTGTACTGCAGCCCCTTTCTCTGCAAATCCCCACATCGAGGTTCCATTTCGAGTCATTCACATCAAAATAGATGTCCGTTCCGGGCTCTGATGTGATTCGGATCTCCGACGCGCCCTTGAAGGTCTCTGCGAGACGACGGGTGTGATCCATCACATCCTGTGGATTGGCAGTCAACCCCCCTTCAATCATCATTTGTTCCGTAACGCCGGGCATGCTGGCCGTGCGCACACCCGCGTCATTCGCCTGCTTTCGCGCACTCGTGTGCGTCAACGACATAGTCGTAGGGGCGATGACGACGTCGACGCTGCGCATCGCCTCTGCTACTGCCCGGGGCGGCTCTTCTCCAGGGCGGGATCGGGGCGGCATCGTCATCATTATCGCATCGCAGTCCATTTCGCGTGCGGTGTCGTACAACGACTTGGCAATTCTAAGCCGCAACGTGTCTGTGACAATGAGCACGGTCTCGGTTTGTTTCAAGCCGAGGTACGTATGCAAAATGGTCCACGAGCTTTTATATCCGCTAATGGCGCTCACTTCCTTCGGAGTCCTTGAAGTGCTCCACCCTTATATAACTGTTTTATTTCGTTGCGAAAAACGAGGCCCAGCAAACGTTGGCCGCTCTCCAGCTTTCCACAGTTGATTTCGTTTACAAAAACATTAAACTAGCAGCACTGCTATTAATACCTGTCCCATGAGGCAAAGTGAGGCAGAAGCTGCCAACATCGTTCAGATTGAACGCATCAATAATCTGTGGGCATACGTGCTCCCGGATGACAAGCTGGTGACCGGCAGTAGCTACGGAAACAAGAAATGCTTCGCAAATTCAAAGGCGACTGGGGCAATTGAGAACTTGTTTTCGACTGATCTGGGGCGGAACGTCATCGGCTCAACGCTCGTCCGCTACTATGACGCAGAATCTGGCGTATTACTCGAACAGGCGGGCACCGGAGATTTCGTAATTCATCCAGCCTACCAGAAGCACAAGTTCAGACTCGCGCGCGGCCTCCGTATTTCAGAGATATTCTATGTGCCAAACGCGCCGCAAGACAATCTTGACACGTGTCCGGCCGCCTATTTGGGACTGAAGATTGCGAACAAAACGTCTCATATTCAGCGAATCTCCGTCGTCGCGTACTCGGACCTGCGGCCAACGTACCTCGCAACAACCGCCGATGTGGAGGCGCGTTATACTTATGAGAATAAGGCCATTATAGCTAGCAATCGAAGCAATGAGCACTGGACGCGATTTTTTGGCACGACGGCCAAAAACGCTATCTGCTCCTATACGACCGATATCTCAGCGGTTACCGACAACTTCAACATCACTCCGAGTTTGCGCCCCTTCTGCGAGCAGTACGTGGGGATCGATTTTTCGGCAGAGCGCTGTTCGGTACAATACGTTCCGTTAGCAAACGAACTATCGACAGCAGACTCTGCAGCAGAAAGCGCTGAAGATCGTGCGATCATAGGCAGGATCCAAGTAGATATCGAGGTTCCGGTGGATGGAGAAGAGCAGTTCACGTTCATAATAGGCTTCTCGCCGACTAGCGACGCAGACGCCATTCGTACATTTGAACTGCTGGAAGATTATGAAAAGGCATACGAACTGACCATCAGCCATTTCGTGCACGAAGCAAGCAATTCGGTAGTAATGACGCCGGATCAGGTCATTAACAGGGGGGTGCAGTGGGCCAAGGCAAATATGGCTCGCGTGAAGGCACAGTACCCCCAAGGTTGGGGGTTTACCAATGATCCAGGTATGTCGAGCAATATCGTCGCGCGAGACACCGCGTGGTTCTCTTTCGGGTGTGACTACGTAGCTCCCGAATTTTCCAAACAGGCTTTACGCGTCTTCAAACGACTGCAGTCGGCGGACGGACTCATCGCCGAATACTACAACGGCGTGACGGGGGACGTGGACGACTACATGCTTAACGTTAACGACGATACGCCCCTCTACATTCTTGCCGTCGTTCATACGTTCCAGATAACCGATGATCGTGCTTTTCTCGAAGAGATGTACCCTTCCGTCGAAAAAGCTGCAGATTATATTATTTCTCAAAAAGACGAACGTGGACTCATATTTTGCCGATCGAATGGCGTGGGCGTTTATGGCATTTGTGGCTGGCGCAACATAATTCCAAACTACGCCATCAACGGCGCGGTTACCGAAGTCAATGCCGAATGCTTCGCAGCTTTGCGAGCGACTGCGCTGCTGGCCGACTTGATGGAAAGCGATGAGAGAGCGGCTTATTTTCGAGCTGAAGCCAAAAAGCTCAAGAACGCTATCAACGAGCACTTGATAAACCCCAAGAGCGGTTTTTACTATCTTAACGTCGATGCAAGCGGCAATGAACACCCTGACGTCACGTGCGATCTGATATTTCCGGTGATCTTTGACGTAGCCACGCCCGCGACATCGCACCTCATCATTGACCGGCTTAATCGTCCTGATTTCTTGACGACGGCAGGCCTGCGGACAGTGCCACGGACGGCTCTGAACTACCATCCCGAACGAGGATGGGGTTTGACTGGTGGGGTGTGGCCGGACGTCGCATTCATGTTCGCCTATTCGTGCTCGACGCATCAACCAGACGTGATGGTAAACATAATGCGCGGTACGTTTCGCCAGTACGAGCTAGATCCGACGAACCAGAACACCGTTCCAGGGCAGTTCTCGGAGTGGTATCACGGAGAGTCACTCGTTAACAACGGCATGAAGCTCTCGCCGTGGTTTCCCCCGAAATACTTGTGGACCGCCGTGGAAGGGGTCTGCGGCGTTGGGCTCTACCGTGGGCTACACATCAATCCCAACATTCCGCTCAGATGGAAATGGGTGAGCCTCTCAAACATGCCGTACCACGATGGCACAGTCACCTACTTTGCCTGCTGGGTCAACGGGCGTTTAAACATATTCGCAAACTATCCGTTTACCACAAGTTTGAAAAACGCTCGCGTTGAACTCGACGATGACGTTACGGCGTTTATTCACGAGAAGCTTGAAGAGATTCACCTTGTCGCGCTCGCAACGCCGACCCACGTCGTCATCTGTGTCGGCAACATGGCTGCCAGTTCGACTTCGTTCACCTTCAGCGTGAGCGAGATTACCGAAACCTACGTCAAGCCCGGTCGCTATAGAATAAGGGTGTTCCACAGCGAGATAGACGACTGGTACGATCAGGGAGTACGAGAGAATACGAACATTCGTGGTTTTTCCGTCGGACTCGAAGTCGGCGGTTTCAAGCTCATTGAGTTGACTGCGCAGGTCACCTGACACGAGCCGCGTCAAGAGCCTTGAGCCAATTTTGAAGTGTGCCCTCTTCAACAACGGCGGTGCTGTCAAGCGTGAGTGGAGTTATAGAGACAAACCCATTGTTGAGCGCATAGACATCGCTGTCAGCCTGCTGGCTCTTCTTAAAGTCGCTTCCGATCCAGAAATACGCGTTTCCGCGCGGATCGAGTCGTTCAATGAGCCTGATGTCAAAAACGTTTCTTTGGAGCTTCGTTACTTTGTATCGCGGGTCACTCACATCCATCGGAACGTTCACGTTCAGCACATCCACCTCCTCCGGCATCCCACAATCGAGGATGTGGGAGGCTATAATCCTGGCAACGTCGGCTGCCAAGCCAAAATCTACTTCCGTGCGTGACTCAAAGACATGGGCACGATGCGCTTGCAATGAGATAGCCAAGGCTGGGACGTCCTGGCTTGCTCCAGTGAGCGCGGCGCCTACGGTTCCAGAGGTCATAACAGACTCTGTGCTGAGGTTCTCGCCGACATTGATGCCCGATACCAGCAAATCCGGTTTTCGTTTCAATATGGCATATTCAGCAATCAGCACTGCATCTGTAGGGGTTCCAGCGACCGCATACGCTTCGTATCCTTCAACTCTAGCGCCTGAAACCCGTATTGGCTCGAAAAGCGACAGTGATCTGCCTACGCCACTTTTTTGGACCGAGGGCGCGACGATAACGATTCTGCCAAGATCCTTGAGCGCGTTGGCTACCGCAACTAAGCCATAGGAACGAATTCCATCGTCGTTCGTTATCAGAATCGTTTTTTCTTGTGCCATAAAACTCCTTAAGGGCTACGAACGCTTGTCCAGCGAGTTACATTGCGGGTGCTCAGCGGTTTTTGTACCAAATGTTGCAAGCGCCCTCTCCAGAAACCATGCACGGCCCCACCGCTTTGTGCGGCGCGCAAACCTTCGCAAAGAGTTTACAATCGGTCGGCACTCTAAGGCCCTGCAAAACAAGATTACAGATGCACCCAG
The DNA here is from genome assembly GCA_015660915.1 of Methanomicrobia archaeon. Lineage (GTDB taxonomy): Archaea > Halobacteriota > Bog-38 > Methanoflorentales > Methanoflorentaceae > Methanoflorens. The sequence continues at coordinate 153,158 of JACTTZ010000003.1, forward strand.
TTTTCACCTCTCTGCTCGTAAAATCGAGAGAATAGCGAAGTTGAGCATCGTAGGACGCAAACGCGTGCTTTATCGCGTAGCCTGACTGAGGGATAACGGGAAAACCGCGCCACTCGAGATCGACTACGTCGAACGTGCGTCGCATGAGCGCCTGCGCTTTGACGTTTCCTTCGTAGTGCACGACGCGAGGATAGGCGTTTTCGACTTTGTTCTCGCCATTTGCAATCTGCTTAACAATAAGGTATAACCCGTAGAGCACGTCATTAGGTTCAAACCCTGCAACGACTTGAGGGACGGAAAACTCTTCGAACGGCCGCAATCCGATAATAGTGCAGACGTGCCCTGGAAGCAAGAAGCCATCTATTTGGGCCCCGGACTCGCTCACGCGCTCCAACAGCCAACGGAGCGCCGGAGGAATAAGTCGATGCGAACACATTATTGAGAAATTGCTCGGCAACGTCTGCAAGAGCGCAACTGACGTCGTTGGCGCTGTGGTTTCGAAGCCTACGGCGACAAAGACCACGTCACCGCTCGTCTTGTTTGCGAGCTCTATCGCGTGCGTAACGCTGCCCACGATGTGCACGTCGCCACCTGAATCTGCAAGCGAGCCGTCGGTCCCAGGCACTCGCATCAGATCTCCGTACGTCGCAACCGTTATTCCGTCCTTGGCCATTTTTATGGCCGCGTCGATTTCGCCTTGGGGAGTAATGCAAACAGGGCAGCCTGGGCCCATCACTACTTTCAAGTTGTCAGGCAAAAGGGATCGGACGCCAAAACGGGTGATCGATGCCTCGTGCGTGCCGCAAACGTGCATTATCTTGATCTCCTTGCCGTGTTTGCGGACTTGCTCACCGATTTTTTTGGAGAGCGTAAGTGCCGTTTGGTGGTCCCGATAGTCAACGTTCAAAGTCGCATCTCCTGCAAAAAAAAGGCACCGCTGAGAAATACGCTCAGCACGGCCTCATCGCTGAATCGCATCAGGTATACACGTGAGCCATGTTAGAAATATTTAGCTATGCAGAGACCCAGCAATACGTGGTAGACTATGCTCGCTTTGTTAAAACACATGAGCCGCTTGAGGCAAATGCAAACGGATCATGCGCGGATCGACGTGCTAAGACCCGCAGTCTGTCGTTGTAGAAAAACTGTCTTGCTTAGCGTACAGCTGGTAACCGACACGCTAAACGTGTAATATACAGTGAGAGACACTCGTGTGAGATCCGATCACTTCGAAGCGGTCGGAGACGGATACGAATCAGTAAAGCCAGCACCTGCAAAACAGTATTAAGAGCGCTGGAGGCGCGAGCCGCCCTTTTTCGCTTACATCAGCCCGGTTCCATACTAGTGCTTTAGTGAGCGCAGCCGAACTTACGCTTTGATCTGCGCAGCAGAGAATCCTTTGCTAGCAAGGATTTCTTTTACTCTGTCTTTGTGATTCCCCTGCAATTCAATGAGACCGTCTTTCACAGTCCCTCCACAGGCAAGTCTTGCTTTGAGGTAGCTCGAGAGCTCTTCGAGGTCTATTTCGTGGGGATCGATTCCCTCGATTACGGTAACCTCCTTTCCGTAGCGCCTTTTGTTCACTTTTACTGCTATTCGTTGTTGTTCCTTAGCTACTTCTTCACAGATGCATAACTCACTAGGGAGTCCGCAAACGGTACACATTCCAGAGCTCATGCCTTTTTGGAAACCTCCGATCACTCGGTATGTGTTGCTTATGTCGCTTCAGATTAATAAACGTTAGAGTTCCGTTAAGGCTTTTTTTGGCCTCTTGCCACGAAACTGCGCGAATTTAAGTGCTTCAAAGAACCGCCGTCAGCACGGTACGCTCGCAAGGGGCGATCGTAAGTGAGCTCGTGCCGGGAAATTAGTTCGTGCTTTGACCCTCGAACGGAGGGATGCCGCGTTCACGTCCGCCCACAAATACATTTTTACCCATCGCGTTTTATGTAGCTACCATGCACGAATTGCCCCACGATGAAGCCATAGAGTTTATCAAAGCGAAAAAGCATGGGAACCTCGCACTATGCGGCAGAAACCAGCCGTACTGCATTCCGATCGCTTATACGCACACCGACACCGCGCTGCTCCTGTATCAGAGTTCGCGTGGACGTGCGCTGGAGTACCTTGAAGCGAACCAGAGGGCTTGCTTTGAGATTCACGATATAAAAGGCTTCAGAGACTGGAGATCGGTTATTATTGAAGGCTGGATCAGCCGCGTTACAGATCCTGCAGAACTGAGAGACTCGCTAAGGACGATTGAGAAGAACATCAATCTAATAGAGGGATCGTATGAGGACGCTGCACGAGCAATTACAAGCGGAAAGGCAGGCGGCGTCTACAAGATCCTTATAGAGAAACTCAGTGCGGTGCAGTCCTGAGGATAGTCGCAGGTGCTCGCAGGTGTCAGCTCAGCCGTTCGTCGAACTCGCTCGCGGGATGGTTTTGTATGTCACTTTGACGGGCAGAGCTGCTAGGGATCAATAGGAGGCACGATGAGCAACAGTCGGCTCAACTGGAAGATTGGAGGCGAGGCCGGATACGGCATAATGACCGTCGGCGAGATCTTTTCAAAGGCATTTATCAAAGGCGGTTACTGCGTTGTTGCACACACAGAATACCCTTCATTAATCCGCGGCGGACACAATACGTTCCAGGTCAGGATCGACGCGCAACGCATTAGAGCTCCGATCCAGCCGGTGGACATCCTCGTCGCACTAAACGCAGAGACGGTAGAACTGGATTTGAACGACCTAGTCCCCGGAGGTGTGCTTCTCTACGATGCGCAAAGCTCCAACGTTGCACCGACGCGTGAAGACATCATCTTGTGCGAGGTGCCTCTGCTACAGCTCGTAACTGACTTACAGTTACCCAAAGTGGCCGTAAATGTGGCCGCAATGGGGGCCTCCGTCGGCTTGATTGGATACGAGCTTACGCTACTGAATGCCGCCATTCAAGACGCATTCGGAGGCAAAGGCGAAAAAATCGTCGAGCAAAACGTCAGCGCGGCACGAGCAGGATACGACTATGTGACGCGTGCGTATCCAGAACCGTACAAGGGCGGACTGGCCCCTATCCAGGGCCCGCGCAGGATGACGTTAACCGGAAACGACGCGATCTGTATGGGCGCGCTTAAAGCCGGGATGAAGTTCATTGCCATCTACCCAATGACGCCAACGCATACTATTATGACGTACATCGCCTCGCACGCGCGAGAATATGGCGTTGCGATGGTGCAGCCTGAGGACGAAATCGCCGGGATCAACATGGCTGTCGGGGCAAGCTTCGCCGGCGCCCGGTCAATGGTGGCAACGTCCGGGGGAGGCTTTTCGCTTATGGTTGAGGGTCTCGGACTGGCAGGGGCGACCGAGAACCCGCTTGTCGTCGTTGACGGCCAGCGCCCTGGTCCTTCCACGGGACTTGCAACTCGCACCGCGCAAGGCGACCTGCGATTTTGCCTTCACGCTTCTCAGGGTGATTTTTTTAGGGTGGTGCTCGCGCCGGGTGACCCAGAAGAGTGTTTCTTTGAGACCTTCAGGGCGTTCAATCTTGCCGATGCCCTCCAAACGCCGGTGCTCGTGCTCACTGATAAGCATCTGGCAACCACGTTTTTTGCGGCGGAACCCTTTGAAACGAACGGGCTCGCTATCGATCGCGGCTTGCTGCTCGCAGAAGGAGAGGTACCCGCTGATTTTAAGCGATATGAAGCGACCCCTACCGGCGTATCCGCGCGGACCGTCCCGGGAGTAGAAGGCGGCATTTTCAACGCAAACAGCGACGAACACGACGAGCGCGGCCACTTTTCTGAAGACGCGCCGGTCGTTGCGACGTTGGTCGACAAGCGGTGCCGGAAGTACTTCACCGCCGCCGCGCTCCTCGACGGGATCAAGTATCACGGCAATGTCACGTCGGGCACGGTGCTGGTAGGGTGGGGCTCAACGAAAGGAGCAATCCTTGACGCGATGGATTTCCTGCGAGCACGCGACGGCGTTGAGCTCGGGTTCCTGCAGGTGCTCTTTATGAGCCCCTTCCCCTCGCAACTTGTGAAAGAACGCCTTGAAGGGAAAAGAGTCGTTCTGATCGAAAACAATAGGGGTGCGCAGCTGGGGAGCCTTATAAAAGAGCACGCGCAGATCAGGCCCGATCACACCATTTTGCGGTACGACGGAAGGGCGTTCAACGCCGATGAACTCTACGAACGCATAAAGGAGGTGCTCTGAGATGGGAGATATTCATCGCTACGACGTGCCCGATACGTGGCCGACGTGGTGTCCTGGGTGCGGGAACTTCGGCATTTGGAACGCAATGAAAAATGCGTACGCTAACATGGACCTTGCGCCCCACAAGACGGCGATTGTGTGCGGCATCGGGTGTTCGGGAAACCTCAGCTACTGGATCAACACGTATGTGCTTCACAGCCTGCACGGGAGGTCGATTCCTGTTGCCCAGGGAGTGAAACTCGCAAACAGCGACTTGACGGTCATCGTGCATGCCGGGGACGGCGACACGTACGGCGAGGGGCTCGGGCACCTTTTACACGCGGCTCGTCGAAACATCGACATCACGGTATTCGTGCACGACAACCAGGTGTACGGCCTCACGACAGGCCAGCCGTCGCCCACGAGCTTCAAGGGCACTAAGTGGAAAGTCGCCCCGGAAGGCGTCTTTGCGGCCCCTGTCCCGCCTTTACCCCTTGCGCTTATCGCCGGAGCGACGTTCGTCGGACGCGGTTTCAGTGGTGAGAACAAGCACCTCAGCGAACTGATAGTAAAGGCAATCCGGCACAGGGGATTCTCGCTCGTCGACATCGGCCAACCGTGCGTCACGTTTAACCACGTTAACACGTGGAAGTGGTGGAACGACCACGTCTATACGCTCGACGAAACGGAGCACGATCGCTTCGATTACGACCTCGCCCTTAAAAAGGCGCAGGAAGTCGGAGACAAAATACCTATAGGGGTGCTGTACGAGGTGGAAAAACCGACGTTCGATGACGAGTACCGTTCCTTAAACGCGGAGACCCTCGCCCGTGCGCCGATAGAGGATATTGACGTCGACAAGCTTATGGCGCGGCACCTTTAGGGTTTCGACCCGTCGTGGGCTTGCGAAAGATCATGACGTATTCGTGCTTGAAGAGATAAAACCCCCCAACGAGCGCGCGATATTTCCAAAGGTTGTTGTTCTTTCCTTTACCTCGTTCGTTGTTGAGAATCTCCTTGACGTTGATTGCCTTGAGCACAAAACCGGCGTCTGTGCAGCGCTGCATGCAGCTAAATCCCAGCGGCACGAGTTGCGAATCCGCGTATTTATCACCGATCACCAGCGCCATAAATCCGGCGGGCTTAAGCAATTCAAAGGCGTGTTGCGCAACCAGGCTGACTTTGTCCAGAAAAACGTCCTCTGATGGCACGCGAGATAAGTCCCCTTCACGTTCGCTAAAAGGGATAATATCGTGATAGGGCGGATGGAGGATGATGCAATCAGCCGAAGCGGCCCCCCATTCGTTGAGTTGGGCAGCTACGCGGTCAGCGGTGTGCTGCGTTGTGGAGTCACCCACAAAAACGGCGATTTGAACGTTGAACGGGTTTTCCGCGCTATCTATGCGTTCGATCGAACGATCTGCCACGACGGGGTCAATCTCAACGCCGATTCCGTTCCTCCCCAGCCGCTTGCATTCGATGAGCGTCGTGCCCATGCCGCTAAAAAAGTCAACGACGGTGTCTCCGCGTTTCGTGAAACGAGTCAGCACCTGATACGGAATCTGCGGGATGAAGTTGCCCCAATAGTCCCCCACGTGCGGGCCGGTCTTATCGCGTGGTCCGAGGAGCCATAAGGAGTCTAGGATGACGTCGTCGTATTCCTTCCAGCGACTCAGATCAATATCAGAAAATACCGTCGATTTGTGACTTCTTTGCGTGGACATAGAGCGCTGAGCGAGCGTTCAGGCACCTTAAGCAGCTTTTTCTCGCAATTTCGATAACAAAATGGGAATTGAAAAGACCGAACGATAAACTTATCTGTTTGTTAAAATCTCTAAATATCAGGGCTCGTGGTCTAGGTGGTTATGACGTCGCCTTCACACGGCGGAGGTCGCCGGTTCGAATCCGGCCGAGCCCATCGTTCTTTTTGCAGTCTGAGGTATTGGAGCCGTCCATTGGGCCTTTGTTGGATACGAGAATCATGTGGTGGTGCACTTTGAGCCATCTCCTGAGCTGAAGGAGAAGCAGCTCTCCATAATGCGAGCTGATTTGAAAAAATATGGCCTGAGACGGCTTTCAGCGGAAGAGTGGATGGACTGAGATTGAAAATAGTGCTGCTCGTAAGAAGGATAAGAGAGACGATCACTTGTCCCCATCATCTGAATGAAGGATTTTCCTCGCCTGGCGATTTACGCGAATGTCTGTTCTATGACGTCTAGCACGTGAGTACGCCAAGACAGATGCTATCAACGCGAGCGCAAGGAATGCACCTTCTACGCCAAATCCAGGCGTTGAAGTTTGTGCTGCTGCACTCGTTAGGTTAGATGGCTGCGTGGATGCTGTAGACGTAGTGGTAGCTATTGTGGCAGCAGAGGCTGCACCAATATTCGTATACTTCTCAAAAGGCTGGACCAATGGGTAATTGTCGCCGTACGCAGAAAGGGTGCTGCCGATCCCGGTGCCGTTCACATCGGTCCCTTTGTAGTCTGAGTAATAGTTGCTTAAATACCCCGTTCGCTCAACGCCGCCGTAGGTATACACCATCTTTTCCGGAGAATCCAAAATCGCGGCCGACGCGCCTATTAAGGCGCTTGATTGACTGACGAAGCTATTAAGATAGATCTGGTTGCCTGTTGCACTGACGATCAGTATTCCGGAAGGTGGGAAGGTTTGTGCCGCTGTCTGAGCTGTCTGACCGTTCCTCGCAATTGCGTTAAAGGTAAGCGTGTTATCGTTGGATCCCGGACCGAGACGAATGCCAATCAGGTCGTTGTCGCTGATGGTGTTGTTAGAGATGACGTTTCGAGGTGAGGTGTATAAGGAGATTCCGAAGTCATGATTCGCACTCAGATTGTTGTGCATGATAGCATTCGCTTCGCCGTAGTTCAAGAATATGCCGTCCCCGAGCGCAGCACTACTCCCCCTTTCACCAGTTGCGACGTTAGAGGATATGGTATTGCTTGAAGCGGCATCGCCATACACTCCGTAGCCGTTGTCAGCAAGATTGCTGTTACTGACCTCATTTTCCGTGCTTTGTGAGAGGTACACGCCTCGCACGTTATCGTGTGCGACGACATTCGTCACTACACACTTCGACGTGTTTTGAATGTGCACGCCCGACGCCCCGCCTGTAATCGTCAATCCTTCTACGCGAACGTTCTTCGCTTGCACGAGAAACACATCTTTGCTAGGATCTGCCGCGGTGACTACTGTAGATCCAGGACTGGCGGCCTTAATGGTTACTGACTTCGTCACGATTACATTCTCGGTATAGGTGCCAGCACTAACGGTGATCGTGTCGCCGGGTTGGGCGGCGATTATCGCTTCGTTGATTGATTTGTATTGACCCCCTGAGCCTACTTTTAGTGCGGCGCCGTTAACTGAAACAGCGAGTGTGCTTACTAGCAAACACGTGACTGCAATGCTTAAAAGCGGGGTTGCAATCTTATGCATGGGGGCATCTCGGGATAGAATACCATTTTTTGAGCACTTGAAATTCTTATACGTCAGATTCCTAGCTTGCCTAATGGGGAAGACTTCAATGCGATCAACTTATTAAGCACGAACTGAGTGTCGCTCGGACCATATAAGTCTTACCCAGATCAGGTATCTTAATACAGCTATCAGGTTAAGAAGTAATATATCCAAAAGAAATACAATAATGTAGGATAATTCAAAGGCGAGAAGAAGCGTCGCCAGAATGCTTGCAGTAAGGGACAAGGATCGGCTAAATGAAAATGGAAGATGCGCTTGAAGACGCCGAGGACAAATTATACACGGTAAAGAAGCTGCTGGACGAAAGCAACGAGCTCGTTGACCGAATTAAGGCCCTTAAAGCCGAAAGAGCGCAGCTACAGCCTCTCCCTGGCTCACTTCGCCAGCGAATGATCAAGTGCGGCAAAAAGAAATGCAGGTGCAGGAAAGGACGACTGCATGGCCCTTACTGTTATTTTGCGCCGTCAAAATGCCGAGGAAAATGGCAATATATACCAGAAGAGAACATAAAAAAAGTTGAACACGGCGTTGCAGACTGGAAAAAACAGCAAAAAATTGATACACAGATAAAAGACGGCTCGGCGCGCCTAAAAGAGATAAGACGTGAAGTGGTAGAGCTCATCCCAGCGGCTGAGTGATAAACCACGGTAATAAAACTCAAGCAGTCCTAACAAGCCTTTAATCGGTTACTGCATTTTTACAGATGTTCTTACATTGCAAAGAGTTTAATAGTTTATCATCAGAGTAAGATCGTGAATCGTGAAATCGTCGTCTCCGTAAGCGTTAGAGCGGTCGGGTACGACAAGGACACATCAACGCTGGAAATCGAGTTTTGTGATTCGAGTATCTTTCAGTATTCAGAGGTGCCTGAGGAGGTTTACAAGGGCTTCATGGATTCTTTGGGCTTAAACCTTGAAAAAACAGACCTTCAATACTTCTCTAAGAGCATAAACGGGCATTACAAACGAAAAATCGTGCGAAGGCCCCGGCTTAACCTCTTCAAAGGCGTTTTTGATACTTAAAATCAAAACCTACAGCAACTTTTTGTGTCTGACAGATCTCAACGTGTATTACTTTTTGATTTCGTCAGAATAATGGTTTGACGTTATTTCTGTGTTCTTTCGGCGAATCGTTGCCAGAGCGCTTTGATTTCTTTAGATGCTGGACTGTATGCGTAAGCTGTTCGATTAAAACCAGATAGCTCGCCTAAGACGTATCGGTAGTCCCAGTCAACACCTGCCACATTATGAGTCAAAATGTAGTTTTTGTTCGACTGATCCCACTGTAATCGTACTAAAAACAAAAACTTAAGTCAGAGCCCTCCGCAACCTTTTCCTATGCCAATCGATCATCGAACTGAGTCTATGCCTGGAATTCCAGCAGCCACCATTACAACCCCCACTAATAACACGCGGGTAGAAAACTCTGAATTTGTTAAAGGCACGGCCGATAACATTGAGGGAGAACAATACTACCTATGGCTTGTATTATATAATTACAACGCGAACCGCCATTACCCACAAGATGGCCCCGTTGTTGTCTCCTCAGACGGCCAATGGGAGATAACTGCATTTTTTGAGAGCATCGGAAGGTATGATATTACTGCAGTCGCTGCAGACCAAAACGCCAACGAGGTTCTTTTACTATACCAAGCGGCCAGTGAATCAAGTGGTGATTATCCGGGGTTGCCTGCCCTTCCTTCAGGATGTATAACGCTAGCCTCAGTCACTGTCTCTAGAAGAGAGGGCAGCGGATGCTAGTAAAACCGCCAATCGAGAGTACCGTTATTAGAACTGCACGTTAGCACTACACGACAAGGATTATTACGCTAAAAGAGTATTTTTTGGAGGTTGCAGCGCAACATCCATCAAAACAAGGATTGAAACCGACGAGGTTCAAAACGCGAAGGGTGGTAATACGGCTATGACGGAATCAATAGATTGGTTTAAGGTTAGAATGTGGGAGCTAAAGAAGCTGCTACGTGGTTCCGATTACAATACCATATACGATGAGTCTGGGGTGAAAGTCATCGGTGACCTAACTGAATGGCTTAAGATGAAAGGAGCTGCGAAGTTCCAGAATAACCTCAATCCCGTGGTTGCTATCACAGAGAACGACGATGTGGTATTCCTTCAAGACTTCGAACAAGATCCTACTAACCGGAGCAAAGCGATTATTCACCTAAACGGGCTATATCAGTTTATAAAAGAGAAGGTGGAGCAAGACAGCTAGATGCAAGCAGATCTAAACACAATTGAGACGATATGGACAGATTAGACCTGCAGTTGGCGCTGACGCTCCTCGGCAACTCTCGATTACCCTATAGCGAACTAGCCGACAGGCTAAACATGTCCGTCAACGCGGTGCACAAACGACTTCGGGCGTTGATACAAGAGGAAATCATCCGTGTATTTACCGCAAAGATCAGTCTCGTAGCGCTGCACGCGCTGCACGTACTTGTGTTTGGGAGGTCTGAGGCCACTTCCTTTGACGAGGTCCGTACGCAGCTCGGGAGCCATGAGGCTACGTATTGGGTAGCTATTGCGGGGGGTAACTATCTGTACGTCGGGGCGTATCTGCGGAATATTGCGGAGCTCGAACCGTTTGTTGCCTTCGTCCGGACACACGCTTCGATGCCTGACGCCACCGTGGGCATTGAAGCGCCGCCTGCTGTGCCGCCTCGTGGATCTCTTCCCCGCGAAACAGCGCTCTCCTCATTGGATTATCAGATCATTTACGCACTCCGCACCGACGCTAGGAAGCACGTTTCAGAAGTCGCTGCAGAGATAGGCGTTTCAGCCAAGACAGTGCAACGGCGCCTGCAAAAAATGATGCGCGACGGCTCTATTGAACTGTCAATACAATGGTACCCTGATGCGTCAAACGACATTATGACGACTTTGCATTTGTACCTCGCGACATCTGCTGATAAGGGTTCTATTGGCCAGCTTCTCAAAACGGCATATGGGCTCAACCTTATTTTTTATTGGTCCTTTAGCAACCTTCCTATACTTTTATTGGGTGTGGTATGGACCAACACAATGAAGGAGTTGCGCGACATACGTGAACGTTTAGAGCGCGAAGAAGTGTTTGATTCTGTCATGCCCAATGTGCTCTACACCGGTTATATCTTTGACACGTGGCGCGATACACTTGTCCTCGAGCGAGGGGTTCCGACGCGCTCGACTCGCAAACGTGACTGAACGAGCGTTAGGCGTTCCAATGGGCACTCTTTCATCCGCTTAGTTGAAAGAAGCGACGTTTTTAAGGTCATTTCTGCTGTTTTTGCTCCAATCCGGCTAACATGCACAGAAATAGCTCAGCGACAAAACGGGTGTAACGGGGGAGATTAAAATGATCGCAACAAAAGCGGTGGTAATCGACCACCTCACAAAAACGTTCGACGACGCCACGGCGCTCGCTGATCTAAACGTTGAGATCAACGCCGGTGAGCTCTTTGGGCTTCTCGGGCCAAATGGTGCGGGAAAAACCACCACTATTAACATTCTCTGTGGCCTTCAGGAGCCGACGAGCGGTTCGGTCCGCGTATGCGGCTTTGACGTGGGGAACGGCACAAGAAAGGTGAAAGAATTGATAGGAGTCTGCCCTCAGGAGCCGGCGCTCTATTCGTATCTGACAGGCAGAGAAAATGTGGAGCTCTTCGGCAGCCTCTATTCGGTGCCGAAAGATCGCATGCGAAAAAATACTGACGCCCTACTTGAGAAAATAGGACTCACTGAGGATGCAAACAGGCGCGTGAGCAAGTACAGCGGCGGTATGCAGCGTCGCATCAATCTTGTGATGGCGTTGGTCCACGATCCGGATATAGTATTTCTCGATGAGCCGACCGCCGCGATGGACCCCCAATCCCGCCACGCGGTCTGGGATGTCATCCGGGACCTCAACAGGCAAGGCAAGACCATCATTCTCACGACACACTACATGGAGGAAGCAGAGCAGCTTTGTGACCGGGTTGGCATCATCGATCATGGTGAGCTCATCGCTCTTGACTCGCCAGCACAACTCAAAGCACGGTATTGCGAGGAGACCCTTGAAGGCGTATTCATTCAGCTTACGGGTAAGAGAATTCGGGAGGAGCCGAAATGAACTTCCGGCGCGTTTCATCGCTCATCAAGAAAGAACAAAAGAAGTTTCTCAGAGAACCGGCGGCCCTCTTCTTAATTCTTCTGTTCCCAATAGCTCTGACGCTCGCTTTCGGCTTGTCGTTCGGTGCGGTCGGAGGCACGCCGGCAACAACGTACCAGGTTGGTGTCATTAACGCGGATATGTCGCCGAATCACTCTTGGTCGCAGCACTTTGTAGAAAACCTAAGCGCATCGCAGATTCTCAAAGTCACCACTTATGCAGACAACGCAGCCGCGCACGCCGATTTAGCCCAAGGAAAAATCCAGGCGCTGATCGTCATTCCAGCTAATTTCAGCATCAGCTGTGATTCATTTGCTGCGGCCCCCTCAGACGCAAATCGGTGGATCGCGACGACCATCCCGCTTTATTGCGACAGTGGGTCGATGTTTGCCACCCAGGCAATCCCTCCACTGCTCCAGCAGGCGCTCGCGACCACCTTGTCCGGAGCCCACGCGACTGCCGTCGCTCTGCCTGTCCAGATCGCGTCGCCTTCGCTCGTGCAAGCAACGAAGCAGTCCGCCTTTGATTATATGGTACCGGGGATATTCGCCTATGCGGTTATCTTCCTCACTATGACAGTTGCCCAGTCATTTACGGTCGACAGAGAAAAAGGCTTGCTGAGGAGAATCAACACAACGCCTACGACACCTGCCGAGTTCATGACAAGTCAGTCAGTCGCCAACATGGTCATAGCGGTCGTGCAAGTCGCGCTGGTTTTCGCGGTAGCCTTTGCGATCGGCTTCCGTCCAAATGCGGCGCTCCCGGGCCTTGTACTGGCGTTTGGCATTGTCGCTGTCTTCGCGTTGTGCAACGTGGGATTTGGCCTCATCACCGCGACCGTTGCGAAGTCCCCAGGAAGTGCAACAGGGATAACATTTTTGTTCATACTCCCACAAATGTTCCTTGGTACCTTTGTGGCCGCCACTTCATCTGGCGTGCAGGCGGCCGCGAAGTTCGTGCCAAGCTACTACGTCACCGACGCACTCACCTCACTGTTGCTGCGTGGAGCGCCCGTGACGAGCCCTCTGATTCTTCAGGATATCGTCGTAGTTGCTGGTTTCAGCCTCGTCGCACTCGTGGCGGGTATCGTGTTGTTTAGAAAGTACGGGAACGCATAGGACGAACGTTGAATGAAAGAAAATAATACGATCGACATCCACGAATTGGAAAAACAAGCGGCGCACTCAGGATTTAACGAATCCTATCGCGTACTTGGCGAAGGTAAGCAGTATCGCATTAGCGTCGGTGCACGCACGCTTCCTGCCGATCACCCCTCATTCTTTGTTGAGGTTTTCGTGTTTCTGTGTTCTCGCGCCTCTCAGGTCGACATTCCGCGGTTGGAGAGTGCAGTGACATTTCTTAAGGCGTTGCAAGCATACGGGTATTCCTTGAGCTGCGAAGACGGCAACTGTATATCTGCTGAAGTCACCGTTTCTCGCGAAACCGTCAGCGCAGAATATGACCGTGTCGTGTCAATGGCTTTAAGGGTGTTTCACGAGCCCGCATCATCGTCGATATTAACTGGGGGAAAGCTTAACCCCCCTCGCTATAACTGGTCTAAAATGTGGGATGCTGACGGTAGCACCTCATATTTCATTTGTTGCGGGTCGGAAATCGTGACTAAAGCCTAGACTGTTCACTCAGTCGCCCGCGGCTAATCACAACGATTAAAGTGTTTGGTATTGTTGGCACGCTATTATGCTAGCTTCAGAACTTTACTCAGACCTTTTCAACCAAAGAGCATTGCCAAAAAACATACTGCTGGAAGTCCATAGAAGTAAAATTTCTGTGCATCACGCAAAAACTGGTTACGCGTATCCAGCAATACGGCTGCCGCACACATTCTCCCGACTTATAGGGCTACCGACCCGAATATATCAAACCGTTCACGATGGGGCGTTGGCCTTTCTCGTGGTCATTTCGCCTCAAGAAAAAGCCTCAGAAAACCCAAAATCGTCCGTCTTCACACGGCGGAGGTCGCCGGTTCGAATCCGGCCGAGCTCATCGTTCTTTTTACAACCGGACACACTTGAAGCGTCTGCTGGGGCTTTGCCGGTTACGAGGATCATGGCCAATCAGATCATTAGCTGTCATTTGCGTTAAGTAAGTTAAACGAGCTGAGAAAGTTAGGATAGAACGTATAACGTGCGACTACCTAATCGAAAGTAAGGCTGCAATAAGCGGTAAATATTTTGCTAGGATGCTAAGTATACTCGTAGTTTCGTCGAATTCTACCAGAATAGAGCCCCATTTTTTCATCTTTCCTTGTAGGAGCTTCGCCTTTTGATGAGCAGACCATTTTAGCCAATATTTCAACCACGCTTTTTTAAGATCTCGGACCTTTTGTCCTTCTTTCACTTTTGAAGCTCTCTGGACGGCAGTAAACAAATCCTTGAAAAAATCAGCATATTCTGCTGTATCTGCTATCACCGGAATACTTAGCACTTCGTGTATGGAGTCAGGATCCACAAAAACAATGCACGGCAGCAAGTTCTTGTCCACGTGCAGCTCCTCTGCTAATCCGAATGCTATATCTCTGTCGACAGGCGTTAATTCCATCCACTTCATCATCTTGAGATCGAAATCAGTTCCCAGTTTTTCTTTCCAATAATTTTGCCAACCCCCACCCCATTTTTTTGGATTTTCAACCGTACCAATAAGGCACTCCTCGCCACTTAGCTCATGCAGCCAGCGTCCCTTTGTATTCACAAAACGAGCAAAGGTCTTATCGACTTCTGTATAGAGCAAAAATGCATAGAGTGGATATCTATAGGTGCCATCCTCGAGCATCTTTTGCAAATCTTGTCTATTTGTAACCGGAACAATTGCCTTAAATTCCGTTGGACCGATTTCTGTTATTACTTCGCGAACACGCGGATCGATTTTTTCCCACGGCAGCAAAGTCTCAAGATGTGCTCCGGCAAAGACACGTAACATCTCGCTCTCATCTTCGTCCAATATCAGCTGTGAAAGCGGCGTGACTGCTTTTATATCTCCCAAATTGCCCAAGATATAAGGCATAAAATCTCGCACCATTATGTCATCCTCTTTATCCAACATGACTGATGCGAGTGGTTCAATCGCTTTCGGTCCACATATGTCCACAAGTAGGTATGCCGCCTGAAGTCGATCACTTGCACTCTTATCTAGTAACCACGATTGTATCGCTGCTGCTGCCGGTTCACCGATTTCAATGAGTGAATCTCGTGCTTCATCACTGCGTGTATCTCTTTTATTTCGGTAGATAGCGATTAGTTTCCCCACATCATGAACACGCTTGAGTTCTTGAACGTCAAGGCTATCGGTCTCACCAGATTTACTCAAATTTTCACCTCGACATCTTTTCAGGATTAATAATGGTCCTGAATCTGAAATACGTTTGCCAATATAGATGTGAGTATACGAAGAATGTCTTGGAGTCAATGTCAAGTAAAATCTGACGAAAATCCGTGGGATAGCTCAAATATTTTCAATTTAACGCAAGGTACGGTAGCCTTCAATCAAAACTTTAACAAGTCTTTACCTATACTTATTAGGATTACACATGGCTTTAGGAAGAGATAACAAAGAAAAGACAACTGGAACTAAAGTCCTTGATTTCGTAACGGATTTTTATCTAGGGTCCCGTGATTTCAACGGAGTCCCTGTTGGTACGATTGAAAAAGAAATGCGAATGTCACGTGAAAGCATTCTTCGTGCGCTACGAGAACTTCTAGGACAGAACCACATATCAATCGTATCTTCAAAACAGGATGTTAATCCATATATTAAACGCTTTGCTGAGGAGTCCCGTGAAAATCAGATTATCAGGTTTGACAGCGAAGACGGATTGATTTGCGTATATCCGTCCCCTACTCATTTACATAAAGTTGTGGATCGGCATTCCTTTGAGGGCAAACCTTTTACTTTAAAAATCGCGTTAGGAGCGCCGCAGCTTGACTTCGAATCGTTTGATTTGCGTGTTTTGCTTAACTATAGAGATGACCCACGCTATGATTATTACAACAACGATATTCACGGAAGTATAGACATAAAAGATGATGAAACTATCAAGGAGTTAGACCAGTCTGATCGAGTCTTTCTAAAGTCTTTCGGCTACTCTTATGATTCTGAACACTACCGCGCTGTCGCCGTTTTTTTAATTTACTTACGCCGTTTGAACGCAGCGCACCAACAAATATGGAATGCAAAATTGCTGAGAGGCGAGTATAAGCTACATCCTGACTATTATCGATCTATGATTTTAGGCGAATGGCCCGAAGGCTGTTCTGTGGTTGATGCTCTTTCGTTAGATATTATCGCAATTAACCAAGTTTGTAAGTTGATGAAACGTCCACCGTTGTTCAATGATGAATTACGCGTCACGAGGGCAACGGAACTTAGTTTTTTGATAATGCCTACGCGCAAAGAATTTTGTAAGTTCGCGTTAGAGCTGAACAAAGCAATCGGCGACAACATCAATATCAAGTTCTTCAGGGACGATGTTGAAAAGATAAAGATTATCAAGACGCGCTCAGGACCCAAGGAGCAGAACAAAGGAAGCGTTGAACTGTTGGCTGAATGGCTTGAAAAATGCTTTCATATCGACGACAGAACACAAATCAATGAAATGATAAAATGTTTCAAAAACATCGCAAAATTGAGAGGCCGCGCCGCGCACACTCGTGATGAGAACAAATACAATCGACGCTACTTCAAGGAACAACGGGACTTATTCATCGAAGCTTACACAGGGATTAATTTATTGCGCATTATATTTGCTTCTTATCCCCGCGCGAAAAAGAAAAAAATCCCCCCGTCGCTTAATGGTAAGGTTTACGCAGAATAAAACGTGGTAGGGGTGTTTGCGGGAGCGACGGGAGATATCGTTCTTCAGCTGAAAATAAGTCATAACATAAGCTCGGACAAGAGACCCCATCCTCGATCTAGACAGGACTGGGTTCGGCAGCAATCGTCCGGCGGAACCTCTCCGGTATCAGGTCCCCAATGCAAGAAGTGGCAGCACAGATCACCGAATCCGCAGCGCCATAGTAGACGATCACTTCATCATCCGCATCGAGGATGCCCTTCTCCCCGTCTCTTGGAACAGCTCCACACGTGTACACGACGCGGGGAACCCACGACCGCTCATCCTTGCCCAGCTCCCATTCGTCTTCCGGCTCCAGAATGAAGTTGGGGGAACGAAAGAGCAGTTTGGCGGGATTTTCCAGGTCCAGTAGCATAACCCCCAGCCGATAGATATGCGCATAGTCGACTCCGTGGGTGATGAGCAACCAGCCGAACCTGGTTTTGATCGGCTGGGAGCCGCCACCGATCTTGGTCGCATCCCACATCATCCCGGAGGTGGCTCCCGCCAGTATTTTATGCATCTTTCTGGGCCAGGGACAGCTCAGGTGGGGGGAGAAGGTCACCCACATATGCGGATCCACGCGATGAAGCATGGCGAACTTCTCGTTGAACTGCTCGGGAAACAAGGCGGCATCTTTGTTACTGATTCCCGGGAAAACCGTGCCGTGTCTCTGCCAGGCTTTCCAGCGTCTATGCAGGAAAGCGTCCACCGGAATTGACGCTAGGGCGATTTGGGCGATCATGCCATCGTAGGCGGTGTAGGTCATGTAAATACGATCCCCTATCCGCGTCAGACGAGGATCCTCGCACCCTTGCGCTTCCGCTTTTCCCTCCGGCTCGAAGATGGGATGATCGAGGCGGTGTTTGAATCTGAATCCATCGTCGCTGACGGCGAGACCTAGCCGCGAGACTTTGTCTTCGCCGACTGCGCGGTACACCAGATAGACTTTGCCATCCAATTTGATAGCGCCCGCGTTGAGCACATATCTGGATTCCCAGGGGTGGTTTTTGACGGACTCGAGCGCCGGATTATGCGCATACCGCTTCAGCATTCCGGCCGGAGGCTGCCCTTCGATGGGACCTGCTGTTGCTTTGGGCATAATTTCGCTGGCTTCCTTTTCTGTTCCCAGCACCAGTTGTGCCAAATCTTCCCGTGCCCTTCCCTGCCCCATCAACTCGGTCACCTTCTCTCCCAAGTCTTCGATGTCCCCTCCGACAGCCTTGAAGTATTCGAGGAGGAACTCCCGGGATGTCCAGTCCGTCTCAACGTGCGCTGAGAGGGGTGGTGGGGAAGTCCTGCCCCCTTTGAAGCTGTAGCTCGCCCACGACCATGCGGAGCACGTCACAAAGCCGCCATCGGGGAGCGACAATGCCAGATGATAGGAATCGGCTACCGATCTGAGATCATCGGCTAGCGTCAATCGATCCTTATTGCCCGGATTCTTCGTGGCGATGGCCTCAGCCATCTGGCGCAGGCGCGTGGCCACTGATCGGTGGATGGCGGCTTCGAATATACTGTACGCCGAGAGAGGTTTTCTTCCCCAGTGGCCCTCAATCGACTCGATGACCTTCCGGCCAAAGTCCGTTCGCTCCGAAGCAAATCTCTGCCACACCTGACCGAACATTTCAGCCTCGACGATATTCTTGACAATGGTCGTCAGGTATCGTAGCCGGGGGAATTCACCGCCCATCCCCTTATGAAGGCTGGTCACCAAAATGCCGGAGCCCAGTTTATCCAGGGCGGAAGAATCCTTCATCTCCACCAGCGACGGGAAATCATCGCCATTAACCACGAGCGACTTGATATCGCAGGGGCCAGAATGTTCAGGACGAATGGTCTCCCGAATGATGCCCCAGAGACCCTCGACGTAGTGTCGATCCTCAACCCAGCTAACCAGGGCCAGAACGTGCCGGGGATCGTATTCTTGCAGGAGTTCATCCAGAGTATCAAAACCGAGTTTGATCGGCAGAACCGTCGGCGGCGTCTGCGCCAATATCGCAGAGATCTTTTCGGGAACAAGGGAGAAGGCCTCCTGATGGGGGAAGTCGGCAAAAATGGCGTCGACCACCTTTTGGGTGCCTTCGATGGTCGAGAGATCGATATCGGGGAAAAGGCGGTTCTCCACCGAGAGGAGGAATTGCTGGATAGCCAGAGACGTTTCCTGAGAACTGGCTTCGCGCCGGACTCCCAGCCGCTCATAGACGAAATGCTCGAATTCTTGGCGGCGTCTGGCAAACACCGAATAATAAATACTGTTCGCCGTCACGATCCCGCCATCGGGGGCAGGCATCTGCGACGGAACCACCAGAGGCACGCCGGGGATGAACTCCCGATAGGTCACCTGGGGCACCGGCGGTTTGAGCGCTTCGGCCTGCTCCTGCCATGCCGTCATGAATGTCGGCCTCTGCACGAGGAACTCATTCACCAGCTCTTCGATCCGCGCCTCGGCTTCGATGGAAATGAGATGGTCGGCGTTCACGGGAGCGGTCGACCCCAGTTCGGTTCTAAGCGCTTCGATTTCGATCAAGTTGCTGCCGGTGAACCCGTCATACAGGGGAATGAGGGAATCGAACAGGTCATCGTGGGTAAAGTCTCGATTGAAGGCATATGCCAAAAGCAGATTATACAAGATGGTTGTCCATAGGCCGGCTGAAAACTTGAACTCCCTCGCATGGACGTCAGCCATATTCTCCAGTTGCCGGCAGATCTCAGCCGGGAATATCTTATCGTACAGCCAATGGAATCTGTTGAAACCCTCCTGGTATTTGGCTATCAGCACATCCTGAGCCATCTCTGCCGCCACAGGCCGTTGCGAGTTCCGAACGCCGACGGTCGGTAATCGTTTCAGAATGGGCGGCTCTTCAGTTTTTTGAGTCGATTGCCACCAATCATGGTCTTTGAGAATTTGATCGAACAGCGATCGGGTCACCTGCCGGAACACCAGTTCCCACTTCCCTCCTGGTTCTTTATCGATTTTCACTCCGAGGTTGGCTTCGCCGATCCGGGCGTTGGTTACGATAGCGTTGGTGACAATCCAAGCGTCTATCCCATGTCCGCCGGTTGTTGTGTTCCAGTTGCGGCGCGCGTCATCCCGATAAACCCGAAGCAGTCGGTGGGCGATGCCCCGGAGGCCGCCCACGAGGGAATAGACCGGAGAGTTGTACACCGAACTGAGCAGTGGATACGTCAGATTGGCGTGGGCGATGACATCAGGATAATGCAGATTGAACCGGGAGACCACCAGATCCATCTGACCACGCTTGACGGGGTCGAGCAAAGACCGAATCCACTCCGGGGCCATCCCCACCACTTCTTTTTTGCTTCTTCGGCTGGTCAGATCGGCCTCCAGCAGGACCAGATCGCCCCCCAGTTGATCCGCGATCTCCATGATCGCCCGGATGCTCCATCCCTTCCCATCCAGTAGGTCGTCATCGAATTTGAAGGCGATCCGCTCCACAAGGGAAATCTTCCTCAGACGCGTGGAGTTGAAGGCCTGGAGCGCTTTTCCGCCCGCCGGCGACCCGGCGGCTACGATCACCGATTTCGCATCGGGATAGTATTGATCCAGTCCCTGGGTGGCCGTCCTCAACACGTGACCAATCGAGTCCGCTTCATTGTAGAAGGGAATCCCCACAACGATATCCGCTGCGCCTATTTGCTGTGCCTGACAAAGAGGGTCGCTCATCGCCTGCCTAAAACGGTCCTGCAGTTGGTTGCGGCTGACGATTCCATTCAGAGGGATTGGCACCTTATTCTCCTTTGGGAATCTCTGGTCAAGACCTGGTAACCCCCCGGCCCGGTATGTAGAATTGCAAGGGGTCTGACCACCTTCCATGCCTAAGCAATATTTCTCTTTCTGCCTCGACTGCTGTGTGGCAGACTATCACGAGTCCGCAGAGTTGTCAAGCCCGGTCGCGCTCTCACTTATGATCGTAACCCTGACCTTTCATTCATCAGGTTTGACTAGCTCTTCTCCATACCCTGACGCGAACAGCGTTCCATAACTCCAGTCATAAGCTCACTCGCAAAGTTAGAAACATAAGACTGAATATTAAGGTTTGGATGCCGCCTGTCCAATTTATGTTTTCGTTGATTACTCAACTGCAGGAAAGTGCTGAAAGTGAAAGAACAAAGGGGATAGTTGTTGTTATTTAACTAGCCTCGCTAATCGATGTTAGTCGCGAACGGCCAATCATAACGCTCAAAGTCCGCAGCACTTACCTCATCCACTATTATGCTAGCCGCTGAACACTGCCCAGACTTTTTTGCACACCCTAAAGGGGGAGGACGAGATCGTGTTTAATGCTCGATCGCAGCGGCAAAGTAGATGTTTTTCCCGGAGGCTTTCAGGGGAATCCCATACACCATACTGCATCCTTTGAACATCCCGAGTTTCATAGCGGCAACGCCGGCGGTATACATGACACGGTTGTCCACATTATGGATGCTCGCCGTTTTCACCGCTGACCCTACAGCAATGCCAAGGTCAGTAACCTTGAACACGCAGTTCGGACCTTTGTAATCCGTTTTATTGGCCTTTGCCGCTGCACTGGCTATTTCCATATCCTTGCAGCTTACGTATCCGCATCCACCACAGTTCAGTCCAAGTGGCCTCCCCCCGCTTACTCCGATGAGGAACGTTGCATCACTAACTTTGACCTGCTCACCGTTGATCCGAAAAAAGTCCATGTCGGTTTCGGCAGCGATTTGGATCATCTTCTCGGCGATCTTCTCCTGGTCTTTGCCCGTGACGGTCTCAATAGTGATTGAATCGAGTCCTACGGCTTTCGGTGCGGTCCGTGCTGCCAGCGCCATAAGTCCGGCAACGGTTTTTACTGCTTCTGTTTCTGCAGACATACCGGATTATTAGTATTAC